>JAZJZW010000001.1:0-119660 GCA_040389425.1 Bacteroidota bacterium
AGCACGGATTGCTTTTGCTTCTCCCAACAATGCCTTAGTTTTATTTGTTTCAGGCATTTTAGCCAATCGGCTAATGGCAATATTTGTAGATTCAATAATGCGGTATTGCTCTTTAAAAATCGTTGTAACCGTGTAAGGTGTAGTCGAATCGTAAAAATAGTTGCAAATGTTGTATTTCGAGTTATTCGTTGTTCCATCTTCGCAAGAATGAGTTACTGTTTCACCTGCTCCCAACTGATAAAACAATTCAGAGTGAATGATACCACGATAGCAACCTTGAACATACATATCAGCTGTCAGTTCAGTATCAAAAACCGACTGTGTATCAACAGTATTATAAGATGGCATATCCAAGTAATCTTGACATGATGACATGCTAAGTAACAGAATAAGTATCGACATTATAAATGTCTTTTTTGCTTTAAACAATTTAATAGATATTTTTTTCATGATGTATATTTTGTATTAAAATGTTAAGTTAAGTCCAAAAACTAAACTTTTTGAACGAGGATAAGTTGAACTATCATAACCTGGCGTTACTCCCACTAAATCCTTATCAGCAGCGGAAACTTCTGGGTCAAAACCTGAATATTTAGTAAAAGTAAATAAATTATTTCCTGTTAAATAAAAGCGTGCTCTAGTCATTTTTATTTTATCAGAAAAATCTTTAGGTAAAGTGTATCCGAATGTTATCTGTGCAATACGTAGGTAAGAACCATCCTCTACATAGTAAGAAGACGGATAAGTAATATAGCCTGAGTTAACAAGGTTTAAAGCTCCTGTACGTGATCCTTGGTCTGGATTCAATTCTTCCAAACGAGCAAGTGTAGTTGCTTTTATTCCAGTTGAAGGATCTATTAAACGATAGTAATTATCTCCAAATTCTGAAGGTGTATTTTGAAAAAGAGCATACGGGCTAGAACTATGTTTAGTAGCATTGTAGATATCATTTCCGAAACTAAAATTCATAAACACATTTACATCAAAACCTTTGTAAGTAAAGGTATTGGTTATACCTCCAATACAATCAGGAGTACCATTGCCAATTTTTACCAATTGTCTAGTAAATTGATCTCCTGCTGCGTTATCAGCTGCAAATTTAACATCACCAGGACTAGCAGTTCCAGTAGATGGTTTAACAACACCTGGTTTTAAAGTATAGCTACCGTTGGTGTTTTGTGTAAAATCGTCTGTTGTATAAACGCCTTGGTATACATAACCATACATATCACCTAATTGTTCTCCAACATTTGCATAGTAGGTTACTGAACCAGATCGATTACCTCCTACAGCAAAAGTTTTTTGAGTTTGACCATTTTCTAAACCAAGTACTTTAGATTTGTTGAACGCAAAATTCAAATCGGTTGTCCAACGGAAATCACTACTTTTTATATTAACAGTACTCAAAGTAAATTCCCAACCACGGTTGCGCATTGTACCAACATTTTGGTACTGGTTTGCATATCCTGTTGAAGAAGGAATGATACTTTTTAATAACAAATTAGCAATCTCATTGTTATACCACTCCGCTGTAAGATCGATTCTTCTGTTGAAGAATGAAATATCTAAACCAAGGTTAGTGGCATTTAAAGTTTCCCATTGCAAACCTTTGTTACCAAGTGTAGAACTTGGAACATAAACAGGATTTCCTGGTGTATTATTAATTGGGTAATCCGTTTGTGCTACTGTAGTAATATACAAATTATCTCCAATACCATTGTTACCTGTTATACCATAACCAGCACGTAGCTTTAGACTGTTGATGGTATTTGCTATTTTATGATCTTTCCAGAAACTTTCTTCTGAAATTTTCCACGCACCGGATACAGAAGGGAATACTCCCCATTGGTTGCCTTCAGCAAATTTTGATGAACCATCGGTACGTATAGTTGCTGTCAATAAATAACGTTGATCATAAGTATAATTTACACGAGCAAAGAAAGAAGATATACCAGAGTGCGAATGTCCTGTTGATTTGTCGGATACAGTTGCATTAGAAATATCGTCTAATCCGAAATTTGGCAATGGAAACTTTATAAGGCTTATGTTATTACTTTCTGATTCATTATATGTAATCTCTTGACCTAATAAAACACTTAGATCATGTTTTTCAGCAAAGGTTTTATTATAGTTCAATGTATTTGCAATTTGGTAACCAAAAGATTCTGAATTACCAATGCTACCACTAATTCCTACATTAACTGGATTTGTCAAAGCACCTCTAGAATTTTCATCTGAAAAAGAGGTAGATTTACTGTTTGACCAAGAATATTGACCTGCAGTACGCCAAGTAAAATGTTTAAAAAGATCAAATTCTATTCCAACATTAGCAAGAAAAACACGGTTGCGTTTGTCTGATTGAGACGCTTGGTTTTCTATCAATGGATTCTCTGTATCATACGCAGAATCTAAAGCGGAATAATTGCCATAGGTTTGTGTATTTAACAATTGGTCTTGAGTATACAAAGTTCCACCATTAATTGGCTGCAAGAGTACATCTTTAATTCCTGAATAAGCACCACCGCCATCTGTTACTGTATTGGTAAACATAGTACTAAGATCTAAACGAATTCCTTTTCCTAATTCTGAATTAATTTTAGTACGTAATGAATTTCTTTGATCGCTATGATTGGCTAAAATACCTTCTTGGTCGTTAAAATTATAACTCAAAAAAGCTTGAGTTTTTTCATTACCAGTAGTTACGTTTATGTTTTGATTTTGAGTGTAACCTGTTCCGCCAAATACTTTTTTTTGCCAATTAAGGGATGGAGCTGAAGCATAACGACTGTGAATACGACTAAATGCTCCTGTATAAAAATTAGGATTATCTGTTCCTAAACTATTATCATAAATATTACTATATGAAGTGGGTTTACCTTGCAATACAGCCAATTCATATTGATACTTCACATAGTTTTCAGTATTCGACATCATATCGATATTTTTAGAAAGCTCGTCAAATGAAACAAAAGAGTTGTATGAAACTGCTGTTTTTCCTTTTCTTCCAGATTTGGTTGTAATTACAATAATACCGTTCGAACCACGAGCACCATAAATAGCCGTTGACGAAGCATCTTTTAGAACTTCAATGTTTTTAATATCATTAGGATTAATAACATTCAAAGCATCATCCATTTGAAATCCATCAACAATATAAAGAGGTTTCGTGCTTTGAGTAATCGATGTTCCTCCTCGAATTGTAATATTGGTTCCAGCACCTGGAGCTCCACTTGCAGTTACAATATTTAAACCAGCAGCTTTTCCTTGTAAGGCTTGAGCCGCAGTCATTGCAGGAACAGTTTCTAATTGCTTACCCGTTACAGAAGATACTGCTCCAGTTAAATCTGATTTTTTTACTTTTCCATATCCAATAACAACTACTTCTTCTAAAATTGCAGCATCTTCTTTTAAAATTACACTATAGCTAGCTCTAGAGTCTACAGTTGTTTCTGTGGTTTTCATTCCGATAAATGAAAATACCAATACATCTCCAATTTTTGACCTTAATTTAAAATTACCGTCAAAATCGGTTTGAGTACCTAGTTTGGAGCCTTTTATAAGTACGCTAACTCCTGGTATAGGAAGACCACTTGTTTCTTTTACATTTCCCGAGACTGTTTTTTCTTGTGCCATTGAAAGAAAACCAGTTAAAAAGAGAGAAATACAAATGCAACATTTCATTAAAGATTGTTTCATAAAATTTGGTTTAAATAGTTAATTTTTCAGGGTATTTTTAGAGTTCAAACTGTTGTTACAACGTTTGAACTCTAAAAATAAAGTTAAATGTTTATTAAACTGTCCTATACTGTCCTGTACTGTTATGTGTAAAAAAAACAATTAAAAATACTATTAAATTGATTCGTTAGACATATGATTAATTATTCTAAAAAGGTTGAAATTATTTCGATTGTATATTCTATGTTTCTGAATGAGTTGAGTGAGGTTAAATGAAGGAAGTAGAGTTAAAAAAATATATTGTTCTTTTAAGTGATGATTGTCTATATCTTGTTTGAATTAAAAATATTTTTGATTGTCATTTTTTAGATTTCCTTATAAAAATTTCCTAATATAGAGTCTGCGTTTAATTTGTACTTTTGGATTTCATATATAATTTTATCATGAAGAAATTTTTTTTATTGTTTTCTACAATTGCAATTTTTAATGGAAATGCACAACAACGGCCTAAATTAGTAGTAGGGATTGTTGTAGACCAAATGAAGATGGAATATCTCTATCGCTTTTCGGATGATTTTTCAGTTAATGGTTTTAAAAGATTAATGAATGATGGTTATGTTTTTCATAACACTCATTATAATTATATGCCTACTTATACAGGACCAGGTCATGCTTCTATTTATACAGGGACTACGCCAGCTATTCATGGGATTGTCGGGAATACTTGGTTTGATAAGTCTATAGGTAAATCGAAATATTGTACTGATGATGCTTCGGTTAGTATTTTAGGAACAGGAGATTCGGGGGAAGGAAAAATGTCTCCAGTTAATTTAGAAAGTACTACCATTACTGACGAATTGCGTTTAGCTACTAATTTTAAAGGAAAAGTGATTGGAATAAGTGCTAAAGATCGTGGGGCTATACTTCCAGCGGGGCATTTTGCTAACTGGGCTTTTTGGATGAGCGACTCGGGGAATTTCATTTCCAGTACTTTTTATGGAAAGCAATTGCCTAATTGGGTTTCTGAATTTAATGCTAAGAAACATTACGAAGAATATTTAAATAAGGATTGGACTTTGCTTAAAGCGGAATCGGTTTACGATAAAAGTTTAGTTGATGATAATCCGTATGAAGGGCTCTTATTCGGAAGTAAAAAGCCTGTTTTCCCGTATGCTTTAAAAGAGATGTATGCAGCAAAAGGAGCAAAGGTGATAAAGTCAACTCCTTTTGGGAATAATATATTAGCCGATTTTGCCAAAGAAGCTATTGCGAGTGAAAATTTAGGAGCTGATGCTATAACTGATTTTTTAGCACTTAGTTTTTCATCAACCGATTATGTTGGACATTTAACAGGACCACGTTCAAGAGAAGTTCAGGATACTTATTTGCGCTTAGATGAAACAATTGCTGATTTTTTGAACTATTTAGATAAAAAAGTAGGCAAAGGGAATTATCTAGTGTTTTTAACTGCGGATCATGCTGCAGGGGAGAATGCAAATTTTCTAAAAGATAATAAATATAATGTTGATGCTATTGGTCAAAAGGAATTAGTAGATAAACTTCGGGACTTTTCAAAAACAACTTTTGGTGTTGATGTGGTATTAAATTATTCTAATGATAATCTATTTTTTGATAAAAAAATAATTCAAGAAAAAGGGGTTGATTTAGCTAAAGTTAAAGTTTTATTCAAAGAGTACTTAATGACATTTGCGCATATAAAAAGAGTGTATTCGGAAGAGGAAATACTTACTGCTTCAGGATCAGATTATTTTTTAGGTTTCATTTCAAAGGGTTATGATTCAAAACAAAATGGAGATTTAGTAATTCTTGATAAACCCGGAGGCTATGGAGGAACAGGAACTTCTCACGGAACTCCTTATTCTTATGATACTCATGTGCCATTGTTGTTTTATGGTTGGAATATTAAAAAAGGAGAATCTTTTGATAAAAAGGTAATTACTCAAATTGCGCCTACAATTGCTCAAAAAATTAAAGTTACTTTCCCCAACGGAACAGAAGCGAATGTGTTGACTGAGATTTTGGAAAATAAGTAAAATAAAAAAGGGACTTTAAAAATTTAAAGTCCCTTTTTTTATAGTTTTGATTTTATTATTTTGCCACCGAAACTGGTAATGAAATTTGGTTTTTCAACAAATCTTCAAAAGTTTCGTGAGCTCTAATTAAGTGTCCTTCACCATTAATCCATAATACTTCAGCTGGTTTGTATCTTGAATTGTAGTTAGAAGACATAGAGTAGCAATAAGCTCCTGCATTTCTAAAACAAAGAATATCACCTTCGGCAATTTCCTGAATTCTACGGTTGCTAGCAAAAGTATCTGTTTCGCAAATATATCCCACTACAGAGTAAAAACGCTCTTTTCCTTTTACATTCGAAATGTTTTCAATATGGTGTTGTGAACCATAAAGCATTGGACGAATTAAATGGTTGAACCCAGAATCAATTCCTGCAAAAACAGTAGAAGTAGTTTGTTTAACTACATTTACTTTTGCTAAAAAGAAACCTGCTTCACTCACTAAGAATTTCCCTGGTTCGAAAATTAGAGTTAAATCTTTTCCGTATTCATCGCAGAAAGCATTGAATCTTTTAGATAATTTTTTACCTAATTCTTCAATATCAGTTTCAATATCGTCTTTTTTGTAAGGTACTTTAAATCCACTTCCAAAATCTAAGAATTCAAGATTCTTGAAGTTTCTAGCAGCATCAAATAAAATTTCAGCAGCGTATAAGAATACTTCGATATCTAAAATATCAGAACCTGTGTGCATGTGAATACCTACAATGTTCATTTTTGTGTTTTCAACAATACGAACTAAATGCGGTAATTGGTGAACAGAAATACCAAATTTACTATCAATGTGACCTACCGAAATGTTTTCGTTTCCACCAGCCATAACGTGAGGATTGATTCGAATACATACTGGAACTGTTGGGTGTTTTGCACCAAATTGCTCCAAGATAGATAAATTGTCAATATTAATTTGAACTCCTAAAGCATGAACTTCTTCAATTTCTTCTAAAGAAACACCGTTTGGAGTATAGAAAATTCTCTCTGGAGCATAACCTGCATGAAGACCTAATTGTACTTCCTGGATAGATACAGTATCTAATCCTGAACCCATATCTTTTAAAAGTTGTAGGATAGCAACATTAGACAAAGCTTTCATTGCATAATTAATACGCAATTTTTCTACTTTAGAAAAAGCTTTAGTTAATCTATTGTATTGCGATTGTATTTTTTCGGCATCGTATACATATAATGGACTGCCAAATTGCTCGGCTAATTGAAGTAAGTCTTTTGCTTGCATTGCTATTATTTTTACACAAATTTATTATTCTTTATCGATACTACAATGGATAAATATAATTCTAACAAATTCTAACAATAAGTTATATTATAAACCTTATGTGAGTTTTTTAAATTTTTTTATCACATTTTGTTTCTTTGTAAATATTCGAAAAACAAAAAAGGCTATCTGAAATTTCTTTCGGATAGCCTTTTTTAATTGTTTATTATTATTACAATGCAGGTAAATCTCCACCTTCTTTAGTAGGAAGGTTAGTAGTCCCCATTAAGTATAAATCCACTTCTCTTGCAGCCTCACGACCTTCAGAAATAGCCCAAACAATTAATGATTGTCCTCTTCTCATATCTCCCGCAGTAAATACGTTTGGAATATTTGTTTGGTAATTGTTTGCTTTGTAATTACTTCTAAAATCTGTTTCAAGACCTAATTGCTCTGCTAAAGTTTTTTCTGGTCCTGTAAAACCTAAAGCTAATAAAGCTAAATCACAAGGCCAAGTTTTCTCAGAACCTGCAACTTCAATTAATTCAGGACGTTGTCCAGGAACCATTTTCCATTCTACATTTACAGTTTTAAGAGCGATTAATTTACCATTAGCATCCTTAACGAATTCTTTAGTGTTAATTAACCAGTTTCTTTCAGCACCTTCTTTGTGAGAAGAAGATGTTTTAAGTTGTAGTGGCCAATATGGCCATGGAGTAGATTCGCTTCTTCCTACTGGAGGTTTTGGCATAATCTCAAAGTTAGTTACTGATTTTGCACCGTGACGGTTTGATGTACCCACACAGTCAGAACCTGTATCTCCACCACCAATTACGATTACATCTTTACCAGTAGCCATTACTTGGTTTTCAATCTTTTCTCCAAAAACAACCTTAGTTTGTTGAGTTAAGAAATCCATTGCCTGAACCACACCATCAGCATCAGCACCAGGAGTTGGTAAGCTTCTTCTTTCTGTAGCACCACCACAAAGTACGATAGAATCAAATGCTTTCAAATCGTTGATATCGTAATTCACACCTACATTAGTGTTTACTTTAAAAGTGATCCCTTCCGCTTCAAGGATAGCAATACGTCTGTCGATGATTCCTTTTTCTAATTTGAAATTAGGAATTCCGTAACGTAATAATCCACCAATAGCATTGTCTCTTTCAAAAACAGTAACAGTATGTCCTGCTCTGTTTAATTGTTGTGCAGCTGCTAAACCGGCAGGTCCTGAACCAACAACAGCAATAGTTTTTCCTGTTCTTGTTTTTGGTGGTTGTGGTTTAATCCATCCTTCTTTAAAAGCACGCTCCACAATATTTTTTTCTATATTTTCAATAGAAATTGGCTCTTCAATAATTCCTAATACACATGCTTTTTCACATGGAGCAGGACATAAACGACCTGTAAATTCAGGAAAATTATTTGTTGAATGTAGTATCCAAGAAGCTTTTTGCCATTCACCTTGGTGTACCATGTGATTGAAATCAGGGATTAAATTCCCTAACGGACATCCACTGTGGCAAAATGGAATACCACAATCCATACAACGAGATCCTTGTTTTGTAATTTCAGCTTCACTCAAAGGAACTGTAAATTCTTTATAATGTCCTACACGCTCTTGTACTGCTGTGTATGATTCATCTTTTCTTTCGAATTCTTTAAAACCTGTTACTTTTCCCATTGTATTATGCTGTTAATTCTTCTACCATTTGTACCTCAGTTTCCAAACGCTTTAATGCTTTTTTGTATTCTGTAGGCATTACTTTTACAAAATTCTCTAAGCTTGTATTCCAATCATTTAATAATTCGATACCTTTTGTACTATCAGTGTACGCAACGTGTCTTTCTATTAAAATTTTCAAATCCTCAGCTTCACTTCCTTCAACTGTTTCAAATTCGATGGTTTCAGTATTACATAAACCATTTTTGAATTTGTGTTCAGGATCATAAATATAAGCGATACCACCACTCATACCTGCAGCAAAGTTTCTTCCTGTTTTACCAAGAACTACTACTTTTCCTCCAGTCATGTACTCACAACCGTGATCTCCCACACCTTCAACTACTGCTGTAGCACCTGAGTTACGAACTGCGAAACGCTCACCTGCAATACCGTTGATGAAAGCTTCTCCTTCAATTGCTCCAAATAAACAAACGTTACCTACGATAATGTTTTCTGAGGCAATGAAAGTTGCTTTAGCTGGTTTCTTGATGATTAATTTAGCTCCAGATAATCCTTTACCTAAATAGTCATTTGTATTTCCTTCAACAGTAAAAGTTAATCCATGTGCACTAAATGCTCCTAAACTTTGTCCTGCAGAACCAGTGAAATTAATGTTCAAAGTATCTTCTGGTAAACCTAAGTGACCATATATTTTAGAAATCTCATTACTAACAATAGCTCCCACTGAACGGTCGGTATTTTTAATAGGATATTCTAAAGTCATTTTCTCTTTTCTGTATAAAGCGCGGTGAGAATCTTTCAGGATTTGGAAATCCATTACGTTTTCTAATCCGTGGTCTTGTTTCTCAGTGTTGCGAACAGTTTTGTATCTGTAAGCATCTGGTCTGTGTAGGATAGAAGATAAATCTAGTCCTTTAGCTTTATAATGTGTAATTGCTTTATTAGAATTGATTTTGTGCGTTTGCCCAACCATTTCTTCTAAAGTTCTATATCCAAGTGACGCCATGATACCTCTTAATTCTTCAGCAACATAGTAGAAGAAGTTAATAACGTGCTCAGGAGTTCCTTTGAAGTTTTTACGTAATTCTTTATCCTGAGTAGCAATACCTACTGGACAAGTATTCAAGTGACATTTACGCATCATGATACAACCAGAAGCTACAAGTGGAGCAGTAGCGAAACCAAATTCTTCAGCACCTAGTAAAGCAGCAATAGCTACGTCACGTCCTGTTTTTAATTGACCATCACATTCTACAACGATACGGCTTCTTAAGTTGTTTAATACTAAAGTTTGTTGTGCTTCAGCTAATCCAAGTTCCCAAGGAAGACCTGCGTGTTTCAATGAAGTTAAAGGAGAAGCTCCAGTTCCACCATCATAACCAGCAATTAATACAACGTCAGCTTTTGCTTTAGCAACACCAGCTGCAATTGTTCCAACACCAACTTCAGATACTAATTTCACGTTGATACGTGCTTCTCTGTTAGCGTTTTTCAAGTCAAAGATTAATTGTGCTAAATCCTCAATTGAATAAATATCGTGGTGTGGTGGTGGCGAAATCAATCCTACGAAAGGAGTTGAGTTACGAGCCGATGCAATCCAAGGCAATACTTTTTCACCTGGTAATTGTCCACCTTCTCCAGGTTTTGCACCCTGAGCCATTTTAATTTGAATCTCTTTTGCACTAGATAAGTAGTGAGAAGTTACTCCAAAACGTCCAGAAGCTACTTGCTTGATAGCCGAGTTACGACTGTCACCATTTACATCTGGTTGGAAACGAGTTCTATCTTCTCCACCTTCACCTGAATTAGATTTTCCTCCAATACGGTTCATAGCGATAGCCAAATTCTCGTGTGCTTCTCTAGAAATAGATCCGTAAGACATCGCTCCAGTTTTGAAACGTTTTACGATATCAGTCCATGGTTCTACTTCGTCTAATGGAATAGGGTCAAGGTTATCGAATTCAAATAAACCACGAATAGTCATTAAACTCGTAGCTTGATCGTTTACAGTTTTTGCGTAAACATCATAGCTATCTTGATCACTTAAACGTACTGCTTGTTGCAATTTAGCAATAGTAGTAGGGTTGAACATGTGTCTTTCCCCGTTACGTCTCCATCTGTACTCACCACCAATGTTTAATCCTAAACGGTTAGCGATTAAGTTATCAGGGTAAGCATATTGGTATCTTTCGTTAATTTCTTTTTCAATTTCATACAATCCAATACCTTCAATTCTTGAAGCGGTGTAAGGGAAGTATTTTTGAACGAATTTAGAGTTGAAACCAACAATTTCAAAAATTTGAGAACCTCTGTATGAATGTAAAGTAGAGATTCCAATTTTGTTCATGATTTTTAAAATACCTGAACCAATTGCTTTGTTGAAGTTGTCAACTGCTTTTTGTTCGCTAATTCCAGTGATGAATCCTTCTTGTACTTGTACGCGAATGATTTCGTTAACCATGTAAGGGTTAATTGCACTTGCTCCGTAGCCAAATAAAGTTGCAAAATGATGAGGCTCACGTGGTTCAGCTGATTCGATAATGATATCGAAGTAAGAACGCTTACGCAAACGGTTCATTTGGTGGTTAACATAAGAACAAGCTAATAAAGCAGGAATTGGAGCAAATTCTTTGTTTACACCTCTATCAGATAAGATAATGATGTTTGTTCCTCTGTCAACTGCCTTTGTAATTTGTGTGATAATATTTTCTAAAGCATTTTCTAAACCATTTAAACCTTTATCTTTAGAATATAGGATTTCAATAGTTTCAGCTTTGAAATGATCAATATTAATATTTCTGATTTTTTCTAAGTCATCGTTAGAAATAACCGGATTTTGAATTCTTAATTTTCTACATTGTTTGCTAGAAATATCAAAAATATTTCTGTCCTGACCTAATGCTAAACTAATATCAGTTACAATTTCTTCACGGATACCATCCAAAGGTGGGTTAGTAACCTGAGCAAATAATTGTTTGAAATAGTTAGGGATTAATTGTGGTCTATCAGATAATACAGCAAGTGGAGTATCGATACCCATAGAACCCAAAGCTTCTTTACCAGCTTGAGCCATAGGAGTAATCATATCCTGGATGTCTTCTAATGTATAGTTAAATAAACGCTCTCTTGTTGGTAAATCGATAGTTTCGATTGGGCAAGCGATTGTAGTTGCAGGAACGTCTTTTAAGTTCAAACGGTATTGGTTCAACCATTCTTGGTAAGGTCTTTCAGAAACAATTTTGCTTTTGATTTCCTCATCATTGATGATACGTCCTTTGTTCATGTCTACCAAGAACATTTTTCCTGGCTCTAATCTACCGTGGCTTTCTACATCTTCTGGATCAACAGTTACAACACCAATTTCTGATGCCATAATTAATTTACCACTCTTAGTTACAGTGTAACGAGAAGGTCTTAAACCATTACGGTCTAATAAAGCTCCTACGTAATCTCCATCAGAGAAAGGTACCGAAGCTGGTCCGTCCCATGGCTCCATGATACAAGCATTGTATTCGTAGAATGCTTTTCTTTCTTCTGACATGGTTTTATGTTTTTCCCATGCCTCAGGAATCATCATCATCATTACTTCTGGTAATGATCTTCCAGTATGTGTTAATAATTCAACAACCATATCCATAGAAGCTGAATCTGATTTTCCTGGTAAAATGATTGGGAATAATCTTTCGATTTGTGGTCCAAAAACATCACTTTTCATGATTTCTTCACGAACACGCATTCTACTTACGTTACCTCTTAAAGTGTTGATCTCTCCATTTTGACACATGTATCTAAATGGTTGAGACAATTCCCAAGTAGGCATTGTATTAGTAGAGAAACGTTGGTGAACTAATGCCAAACGAGTTACTAAATCCGTTTGTTGTAAGTCAGTATAATATGGCCCGATATCCTCAGGCATAATGATACCTTTATATATTAAGGTAGTAGTAGATAAACTTGGTAGGTAAAAATAAGAACTTTGCGAGATTTTAGAATTCGCAATAGCATGTTCTGTAATTTTACGAGCAGCATATAATTTAGCTTTAAAAGTAGCTTCGTCTATAGCTTCACTTTGACCAACAAAAATTTGTTCGATAGTTGGCTCAGAAGCTGCTGCAATTTCTCCTAATTGAGTTGAATCTACAGGAACTTCTCTCCATCCAAGAACAGTAAGTCCTTGTGCTTTGATTTCTTTTTCAAATATGTCTTTACAAAAAACGTATTGATTTTGGATTTTAGGTAAAAATACCATTCCAACAGCATATTCACGTGCAGCAGGTAATTTGAAATCACAAACTCTATTGAAGTATTCGTGTGGAATATCAATCAAAAGTCCAGCTCCATCTCCCGTTTTTCCGTCAGCACTTACACCACCACGGTGCTCTAGTTTTACTAGAATCTCTAATGCGTCGTGTATAATTTGATTCGTTTTCTCACCTTTAAGGTTGCAAATAAAACCAGCTCCACAATTTTCATGCTCGAATTCTGGCAAATAAAGGCCTTGTTCTTTAAGTTTCATGCTTGATAATTTTTTCTACAAAAATAGATATTTCATTAAATATAATCCATTGATTGAAGTGAATATGAGCTACTTTTACAGGAATAATAGAAAAAGGTATAATTAATAATAATAATTGCATTATTTGTGCTAAGTATTAGCAAATTGTTAATTTTAACTTATTTTTAAGGTGTTATTTTGACAATTATTTCTGATTTTTTCAAATTCAATTTTGAAAAATTCAATACAAAAACGTCTCTTGGTTCTCTTTTTCGCTAGAAAATCTTTTTTTTGATGAAAAAATAACGCAAAAACCATTTTTTTTTAACTTTATTTATAAGATATTTTAAATCACTAAAAAGTTTGCAATTTTAAGTTTCGTTTTTGCTACTTTTGTCGAACTTATTCAATAAAATAAAATCAGATTCAGACAAATTCTATATTATGAACATACACGAATATCAAGGAAAAGAGATTTTAGCTAGCTACGGAGTTCGCATTCAACGCGGAATTGTTGCTAATAATGCAGATGAAGCTGTTGCTGCTGCAAAACAATTAACGGCTGAAACTGGTACAGGTTGGCACGTTATTAAAGCACAGGTTCACGCAGGTGGACGTGGAAAAGGTGGTGGAGTAAAATTAGCAAAAAACTTGGAGCAAGTTGCTGAAATTGCTGGACAAATCATTGGAATGCAATTAGTAACACCTCAAACTTCTGCTGAAGGAAAAAAAGTTCACAAAGTCTTGGTTGCTGAGGATGTTTATTATCCAGGTGAAAGTGAAGTTTCTGAATTTTATGTTTCAGTACTTTTGAATAGAGGAACAGGTCGTAATATGATTATGTACTCTACTGAAGGAGGAATGGATATTGAAGAAGTGGCTGAACACACTCCTCATTTAATTTTTACTGAAGAAGTTGATCCTGCTGTTGGATTACAAGGTTTTCAAGCAAGAAAAATTGCTTTTAACTTAGGTCTTTCTGGAAATGCTCTTAAAGAAATGGTGAAATTCATCGACGCTTTATACAAAGCATATATTGGTTCTGACGCTTCTATGTTTGAAATCAATCCAGTATTAAAAACTTCTGATGACAAAATTTTGGCTGTTGATGCTAAAGTTGACATCGATGATAATGCATTGTACAGACAAGTAAAAATTGCTGAAATGCGTGACGTTCGTGAGGAAAACCCAATCGAAGTTGAAGCTAAAGAAGTAGGATTGAACTATGTGGATCTTGACGGTTCTGTAGGATGTATGGTTAACGGAGCAGGTCTTGCAATGGCAACTATGGATTTAATTAAATATGCAGGTTTTGAACCAGCTAACTTCCTTGACGTAGGTGGTACTGCTGATGCTAAACGTGTTGAAACAGCTTTCCGTATTATCCTGAAAGATCCAAACGTAAAAGCTATCTTGATTAACATTTTTGGAGGAATCGTTCGTTGTGACCGTGTTGCTCAAGGTGTTGTTGACGCTTACAAAAACATGGGTGACGCTATTAAAGTGCCTATCATTGTTCGTTTACAAGGTACAAATGCTGAAATTGCAAAAGAATTAATTGATAATTCAGGTATGCCAATTTTATCAGCTGTACAATTTCAAGAAGCTGCTGATCAAGTACAAGCTGCACTTTCTTAATAAAAAGTTTAGTTATATATTACAAAGCCTGTCTCGTTTTTTTCGAGATAGGCTTTTTTTGTGTATTGAAATTGTTTAAGAGTCTTTATTATTTATTCTTCTAGAGCTTGTAATAGGTTTACCCTCTACTAATATCTGTAAACAAATTAGTTCTGTGTAGCTTCTTTTTGTTTTGAATTATAAATCAATTTAAGTTCTGTATAAACCTTTATATATAGAATAAGGATGCCGTTAAACCTGAGGGATAATTTCAGGTTTTAGCGTTAGAATTCAGTTTAGCTGATGTTTTTTCAATGAATTTTTCTCAATTTTCATTGTGTTTTTATATATTTTACTGGTTATTTTTCTTTGAAAAAGCTGTTTTTGTGAAGATAGTGGAATTTAAGTTTATTATTTTTATTGTCCTCCTATTTTTTGTTTATATGATTTTCACAACTCCCAAAAGTGAAGGTGTCAGTGAATTAGATGTTTTTTAAGTAGTCGTTTTCCTTACTTTTATAATGAAATAAAAAGCAGTTTTAATAGTAATTAAAAACTTAGAAATCATGAAAAAATTAATATTGTCAGTCGTTGTTACATTATTTTTATCTTCAGCTTTTGCAGCCGATAAACCTCTAGATGCTCCAGCAAGTTTAAATGAAACTTATAAAGAATTAGCAAGTTTACTTAATACCTCTGCAAATTTTAGTGGCTTAGAGCAAGATGTTGTGGTAAAAGTGAGAATCGCAATCAATGAGAATCATGAAATTGTTGTATTGAGTACTAATACTACTAATAGCGATTTAAATTATTATATCAAGAATACCTTAAACTATCAAAAACTATCTTCTGAGGAATTAGCAGCAGGAAGAGGACTTATTTTTCTAGTTAAATTTGCCAAGTAGTTTTTAAAAGTTAAACAAAATAAAATATCCCGTCTCGTTTTAGAATGAGACGGGATTTTTTTGTCTCATTTTTTTAGGTTTAGTTCTTCGAAGTTTTGTTTCAATTTGTTTTTAGCTGCAAATTTTAGCGGATTTGATAAGATACAAAAAAATGATTTTAAGTCAATTTAAGTTTATAGTGAATATCTATGTTAAGTTAAAATTATCGGTGTAATTGATGGTTTTTATAGTGATTTGTCTGTTTTTGTGTGAATAATGAAATTTTAAAGATTCTTTTTTAGAAGGCTCTTATTTTTTGAGCAGATTGTTTTTATAGCCCGTAAAAATTATAAAACAGCCTCTTTTATCTTTAGGTTAACTAATTGTTTTTCTGTTTTTTATCTTGAAATCTGAAGTAATTTTGAGCTGTAATTAAAAACAAAGAAATCATGAAAAAATTAATTTTATCTGTAATTGTTACTTTATTTATGGGAACAGCTTTTGCTACAGATAAGTCTCCTAGTACAGCCAAAAATTTTGATGAGACTTATAAAGAACTAACTAAGATGTTAAATACGTTTCCAAGCTCTATAGGATTGGACGAGGATGTTGTGGTAAAGGTGAGAATTGCAATCAACGAAAAGCACGAGATTGTGGTGATGAGTACTGATACTACTAATAGCGATTTAAACTATTACATTAAAAATACTTTAAATTATCAAAAGCTATTGGCTGAAGAATTGGTAGCGGGAAGAGGTCTTGTTTTTCTAGTTAAGTTTACCAAGTAGTTTAAAAGTTTTAAAAGAAAAATCCCGTCACGTTTATAACGAGACGGGATTTTCTGTTTTTATGTTGATTCTAATTTGTAAAAAAAGAAATCTTAGGATTTTTTGTTTTTGCCAAAGTTGTATTTTACTTTTTCTACAACGGGTGTTTTGCTATTTCCTTTTGGAAATTGTTTTTTAGCAGGTTTTTTATTTGCTGAACCCGATTTTGACGGACTTTGATCTCCTCTTGCTTTTTCACTGTCTTTAGGACTAGCTTTAAATTCAGGTCTTTCTTTTGAGCTTTCTTTCTTTGGGATTTCAGCCTTGTGTTTTGCTAAAACATCATTTGGGTTTTTAGGATTTTCTTTAGTTCCGCGTAAATGAATAACCAAAGCATTTAAAAAATTACGTAATACTTGGTCACCACATTCCATGTAATTTGGATGGTTTTCATCACGGAAAAAAGCACCTAATTCTGATTTAGAAATTCTAAAATCAACTAATTCTAGTATTTCTACAATTTGGTCGTCACGTAACATTAAGGCTACGCGTAATTTTTTAAAGATATCGTTATTTGTCATTTTACTATTTTTTACAAAGGTACATTATTATAGCATTGGCTACTCATCTTTGCTTTGGTATTGATTGAGGATTTCAATTATTTTGTCTATATCTTTCTTTTTGTGATTAGCGGTAATGATAATGCGATTCAAATAATTCTCATCGGTATATTTGAAATTGGTAATGATAATTTTATTTGAAGCCAAAATAGTATTGATATTGTCGATTTTAGGATAAATAATAGGGTAATTTGAATCAAAAATAATATCCTGGTTAGGAAGTAATTTGGATTCGATATAGTGTAGATTCTCTTTTAATTTCTTGTTTTGAACTTGATAAAGATCCTTAGCATCGGCAAGAGTTTGGACAAAGGCGGGATTCATGCCTGCGCTGGATACAAAAGTATCGTTTGCTTTTATTTGATGAATAAAATCAGCATCACTGGCAATAACGCCACCTGATAAGCCCATAGCTTTTCCTAAGGAGGAAACCATGATTTTTCGTTTGATATTCGGTTGGCTTATTGTCGAAAATATGCCGTTGCCATTAGTTCCTAAAATCCCTAGCGAATGTGATTCGTCAATAACAATAGTAATTTCTTTGTGAGATGGGATTTTTTCTAAAGCTGAAAGATTTACCGCTGTTACAGTATTAGTAGCAACAGCATCGGTTAAGATTGTAATTTTTTCAGATTTGTCATCCAGCAAACGAGGATTTAATTCGTCTTTTATAAAAAAAGGTAGGCTTTCCGCTTTGCTTATAGCAACATGAATATCCGGAAAATGATAGAAGACATCAGTTTGTGATTGTAAAGTCTCAATAACTAATTTTCCCGCTAACATTCCTGAGGAAACGGTCACCGCAGCTTCAGCCTTTATGAATTCGGCCAGGAAATTTTCTCCTTTTTCGTAAGCGGCTAATTTAATGTTGGCATTTCTGGAACTTCCATAGGCTGTTCCCCAACGCGAAATATTTTTGAAGAGTATTTTTTGAAATTTTTTATTTGGCGGTAAGCCTAAATAAGCTGTCCCGCCAAAGTATAAATATTTTTCATGGTCTATTTTCAAGACGCGATCTGGAAATTTAGTTATTTTCATTCATTGTTACTTTAAAACAACACCAGTGCCGTTTAATGCTGAATAGCCTATTTTTCCATTTTCTATTAGTACACCACTAGCAATGTCTTCTGATAAAAGCAGTGCTCCGTCCATATCAACATAATCCAATTGTGGCAGAAGATGAGCGATAGCCGAAATTCCAACAGAAGATTCCGTCATACAGCCTACCATGGTTTTTAAGCCCAGTTTTTTAGCTTGTTGAATCATTCTTCGGGCAGGAGTCAAACCACCGCATTTTACTAATTTGATGTTGATACCATGAAAATGATTGTAGCATTTGGCAACATCTTGTTCTACAATGCAACTTTCGTCAGCAATAATAGGCAAGACGGAGTGTTTAAAAATAATTTCATGTCCATGCCAGTCGTCCGCTTTTAGAGGTTGTTCTAAAAACTCTACGCCTAGTTTTTTTAACTCAACAGCATTATTAAGGGTTTCTTCAATAGTCCAGCCACAGTTAGCATCGATTCTAAAAATGGCATCGGTATGTTCTCTCAATGCTTTTACTATGGCGATATCTTCGCTGGTTCCTAATTTGATCTTATAAATAGGCCATGGTAATTCCTTCATTTTAGCCACCATTTTGTCAATAGTATCGATTCCGATGGTGTAATTAGTCAAAGGATTTCTTTCGATGCTATAGTCCCAAAGTTCATGTAGTTTCATTCCTTTTTTTCGGGCATACAAATCCGTGTAAGCCATATCTAGTGCACATAATGCAAACATATCATGCTTTAAAAAAGGATGTACTTTTGCCCAAAAATCTTCAGGAGTTTCATCTAAAGTAGATTCTATGAGAGGTTGTATCGCTTCCAAATCCTGTTTCATCATAGGCACGCTAATGTTGTAATAAGGATTCGAAGTTGCTTCACCATATCCAGAGAATCCGCCACTTTTTAATTGAACAATTAAGGAGGGCTGAATATCAATTGATTCTCTAGAGATTGTGAATGTGTGCTTTAATTGTAGCTCGTATTCTCTAATAATCAATTCCATAATAGTCTCGTTTTATGATAAAATTAAGCTTTAAAAATGAATATTTTTTAGTGAAGATGCAGAATTTTGATTTTCGGATTTTTTTAATCTCATTTTGAATAAATCATAAAAAAGAATAACGATAAAAGTGTTTTCTGTAAAAAGGGCTTTAGGTAGTTTGGTAAAACTAAGTACCAAAAGTTAAAAACTGTGATTTTTTTAGCTTTTTCAGCTTTTTTATGTTGGAAAAAAAATATGATTTTTTAATCAAATTGTTTGATTTGCTATGTATCTTTGGGTTATTGTCATAAAAAATGATAATTTAGCTAAAATTATTTACGATATGGAAGCTTGCGAAGAAAAGAAGAAATTACTTTTAGAGATGATTGCCTTTGCGACAGTTGATGGTCAATTGAGTAAAAAAGGCTATGATTTTTTATTTTTAATAGCTAATGAATTGAATTATGGAAAGGGTGGATTCATCGATTTATTAAGTCAGGAATTACCAGCTTTACCAGAGAACATGAAATTGAATCGAATTAAACAATTCTATCAGTTACTTGTCTTTTTTCAAAATGATGGTATTTTGCACAAGCAAGATCCAGATTTACTTATTCATATTGCAATTAGTATGGGATTAGATACCGATGCTATTAAGCTTTTAATTAAAAAGGTGAAAAATTCCCCAAATACCATTATTCCCGATGATGCTTTATGGAAAATTTTTCAGGATGAATCAGCTTATTAAGCTAGTTGTTCCTGTAATTTTTTAATTTCATCACGCAATTTAGCGGCTTGCATAAAGTCGAGTTCTTTTGCGGCTTTTTCCATTGATTTTCGCTTTTCGCGAATGCGTTTTTCAATTTCGTCTTTCGATAAATATTCGTTTTTGGCTTCGGCAGCGGTATTTATGGTATGTCCCAATTCATATTCTACCAATGGATTTTTGGTAAAGGCACTTTCGATTTTCTTGTTTAATGCCTGTGGAACGATGTTGTTAGCAGTATTAAAGTTAATCTGTTTGGTTCTTCTGTAATCGGTTTCGTCGATGGTTTTTTGCATACTGGCCGTAATTTTATCAGCATACATAATGGCTTTTCCATTCAGGTTTCTAGCTGCACGACCAATGGTTTGCGTCAGCGAACGATGACTACGCAAGAAACCTTCTTTGTCGGCATCGAGAATGGCTACCAACGAAACTTCGGGTAAATCCAATCCTTCACGAAGTAGGTTGACACCAATTAATACATCAAAAATACCTTTACGTAAATCCTGCATGATTTCAATTCGTTCTAAAGTATCTACATCCGAATGAATATATCGACAACGAATACTCACTTTAGTCAAATATTTAGCTAATTCTTCTGCCATTCTTTTGGTTAAAGTAGTAACCAAAACACGTTCGTCAAGCTCACAACGTTGCTGAATTTCCTCAATTAAATCGTCAATTTGATTCAGACTCGGACGAATTTCGATAATAGGATCCAATAAACCTGTTGGACGAATGACTTGTTCCACTACAACTCCGTCGGTTTTTTGTAATTCGTAATCGGCTGGTGTTGCCGAAACATAAATCACCTGATTTTGCATCGCTTCAAATTCGTCAAACTTCAATGGGCGGTTATCCATGGCTGCCGGAAGACGGAAACCATATTCTACCAAATTTTCTTTTCGGCTTCTATCGCCACCAAACATGGCGTGAACTTGCGAAAGGGTTACGTGACTTTCATCCACAACCATTAAATAATCTTTTGGGAAATAATCCAATAAACAGAACGGTCTGGTGCCTGCTAATCTGCCATCAAGGTATCGAGAATAATTTTCGATTCCTGAACAATAACCCAATTCCCGAATCATTTCTAGGTCGAAATTGGTTCTTTCTTCCAATCTTTTTGCTTCAAGGTGTTTGCCGATTTCTTTGAAATAATCCACTTGTTTGACTAAATCCTGCTGGATTTCCCAAATGGCGCCCTGCAATACATCGGGCGAAGTCACAAACATATTGGCGGGATAAATAGTCAGTTTTTCGAATCTTTCTATGACTTTAGAAGATTGTACATCAAAAGATTCTATTTCTTCAATTTCATCGCCAAAAAAGTGAATTCGGTATGCATCATCTGCATAACTTGGGAAAACTTCCACCGTGTCGCCTTTGATTCTGAAATTTCCAGGGGTAAAATCGGCTTCGGTTCTGGAATATAAACTTTGTACTAAAGAATGTAATAATTTGGTTCGGGAGATTTCTTGCTCTCTTTCAATTTCAATTACGTTTTTCTGAAACTCTACGGGATTTCCAATACCGTACAAGCAAGAAACTGATGCCACTACCAGAATATCTCTTCGACCCGAAAGTAGGGAAGAGGTGGTGCTTAAACGCATTTTTTCCAGCTCTTCATTGATAGATAAATCTTTTTCGATGAAAACCCCTGTAACAGGCATAAAAGCTTCGGGTTGGTAATAATCGTAATAAGAAACGAAATATTCTACCGCATTATTTGGAAAAAACTGTTTGAATTCCGAATATAACTGTGCCGCCAAGGTTTTGTTGTGTGCCAAAACCAAAGTAGGGCGTTGCACTTCCTGAATCACGTTTGCCACCGTAAAGGTTTTTCCAGAGCCTGTAACTCCTAAAAGAGTTTGGAATTGTTCGCCATCAATGATGCCTTGAGTTAGTTTTTCAATGGCTTGCGGTTGGTCTCCCTTAGGTTGGTAATCTGATACGACTTGGAAATTCATTTGTTACGAGGCAAAGTTTAGAATTGCAAAGTTACAAAGTTTATTGCCAATGACAATTTGTTGATGTCATTGGCACACGGATGAAACTGATGTAGCGGATGTACACGGATTTTTTTAGCTATTTCACAAAGTTTCACAGAGCGGGCGCAGAGATTCGCTAAGTTTTTTAAATGTTTTCTTTGAGTTCCTTTGCGAATCTTTGCGTTAGAAAAAGATTATTTCACAGAGATTCACAGAGAGAGCACAAAGCTTCTCTAAGTTTTTCAAATATTTTCTTTGAGTTCCTTTGCGGTTTAACTTTGCGAGTCTTTGCGTTAGAAAAAGATTATTTCACAGAGATTCACAGAGAGAGCACAAAGCTTCTCTAAGTTTTTTAAATATTTTCTTTGAGTTCTTTTGCGGATTACCTTTACGAATCTTTGCGTTAGAAAAAAATTACACTCTCAATACACCACGGAAACCTCTGGCTGCATAATAAGATTCTGCTCCATTGTGATAGACAAAAATTTTTCCGTAGCGGAAATCAGCAAAGATAGCACCTCCCAATCCTCTAATGTCTGAAGGTGTTGCAATCCAGCTTGATGTTTTAGTATCGAAATTGCCTAATTTTTGCAACTCACGATATTCTTCTTCTGTTAAAAGAGTAATTCCCATAGCGGCAGCCACATCAATTACATTGTCTTTTGGTTTGTTTTCTTTCCTTGCGTCTAAGGCTTTTCGATCGTAACAAAAACTTCTACGTCCTTTAGGGCTTTCTACTGCGCAATCATAAAATAGATATTCGTTGGTTTTTGAATCATAGCCAATAACATCAGGTTCGCCTTCAGAAGCTTCCATTTTATTTAATGACCAGAGTTTTTCAGGTTGAGCTTCCAGCTTGGTTTGTATTGTATTCCAATCTAAATCTTCATGACGTTTTTTGTTTTTCTCAAAACGAGTTTTTAAGATTTTGATTAGTGCTTCGGCTTGTTCTGTGGTTAAGTTTTTTTTGTTGGTGGTCATGAGGTATTTTTATGTTAAGTCTGTTTGATGTTTTTCTGAGAGACAAGGCTCTGCATATTCTAAAACCCTATCATTTTGATATTCAGTCAGCATTTTTTTTATCTCTGAATAGTTTGTTTCTTTTAAAATTTCCATCGAAAAATAGGAATCATTAAGCCCTTCTGATTCACAATTCATTTCTTTAAAAAGGTTTCGGAGAATTTCTTTATCAAAGCCTTTTTGAGTTATGACTACTAAAACAATTGAATTTTCTGAACATTGGATGGTTTTTTTATAAACCAACATTTCTTCTGATTTATCAAATTCAGCATAAAATATATCGTCAGTTGCTATTAAAGGACCATAAAAAGGAATATTATCTAATTTGTAAATTCCCATTTCTTCGTCAATTATTTCAGCCCACATAGATTCTACTGTTAGTTCATCTAGGACATTGCTGTGGTATTTGAATAATATTTTTTCGTGTTTCTTTTCCGTATTTGTCATTTCATAACAGTTATAATTGTCAAATATATACAACTTTTCTTAAATTATTTAGTTGTTTTTCATCGAAATTAAAACGAATAAAGTAATTCAGAAGTATTTTATTGGCACACGGATGCTACTGATGTAACAGATGTACACAGTTTTTTTGTTTTCTTTTGAGTTTCTCCGCGGGTTAACTTTGAGAATCTTTGCGTTAGAAAAGTAACTGAAATCTAAAATCTAAATTCTGACTTTTGAGCTTCAAATTTCCAGTTTTGCTGCTGAGTTTCAGTTAAAAAAGTCCAGGCAAGAATGCGGCTGGTTTTTTGGCCTTGAGCCATATCAATGGTTTTTATTTGCCCAGCGTTGACTTTGTTTAAGGTTTTGTAAAGACTCTTAAGATGCGATTGTTTAGAAACTAAAGTGGTAAACCACAGGCATTGCATTGGGTATTTGGCACTTTCGTAAATCATTTGGGTGATAAATGCTAGTTCGCCACCATCGCAACATAATTCGGAATTTTGACCACCAAAATTCAAAACCGCTTTGGTTGATTTGGTGTCTTCTAAATTATTCACTTTTCGTAGACTGCCTTTGCTGGCTTCTTCTAAGGATTTATGAAAAGGCGGATTGCAAATGGTGAAGGCAAATTTGTCTTCGGGCGTGATGATGTTTTTAAAAATAAAACGCGATTCTAATTGCTGTTGCAAACTGATTACTTCAATCAGTTGCGGATTGGCTTCGATTATTTTACTACAATTAGCTAAGGCTTTTTCGTCAATGTCAGTGCCTACAAAACTCCAATCGTAAACTGAATTTCCAATTATTGGATAAATACAATTCGCTCCCACACCAATGTCTAAACCTTCTACTTCAGCTCCTGTTGGAATGATTCCGTTGTTAGTTTCTGCTAATAAATCAGCAATGTAATGGATGTAATCGGCTCTGCCTGGAATAGGCGGACAAAGGTAATCTTGGGGAATATCCCAGTTTTTAATGTCGTAATAAGTAGTTAGTAATGCCTTATTTAGGGTTTTTACTGCTTTTGGATTGCTAAAATCGATGGTTTGCTTCGCCTGTTCGTTATCGCTTGAGTCGATTTCGTGTTCATTGATGTAAACAAAAGATTTTAATTCAGGACAATTTTCGATTAGCAAATTAAAATCATAGCTTGATCGATGTTGGTTTCTCGAATGTAAATTGGTCTTCTCCGTAATTGCTTTGGACATTTTATTTTTAATTTCGCTGCAAAAGTACAAAATCTTATCGGTAAGAAGGCTTTTAAAAGGTTATTTAATAATGAATTAGATGTTATTTTAGGGTTGTTTTTTAATTCATATTTTTATTGGATGTGATCTTTTTGTAAAGATTTGATGAGCTTTATAATATTAATCCATACATTCCATTAGCAATAAATCGCCTTCGGAATGTTCAATAGTAACTATGCCATCTTTGGCTACATGATTGCTACTACCAGTGCGGTAGCCAATGGTTAAGCTGTCATCTTTTAATGGATAGAATAGATTTTCAGAATGAATTCCGCTAACATGTCCAATCGGAATTAAGGAAATAGGCGTATCAGCAGTGTACCATTTTTCGAATTTCCTTGGCAACAAAAACACTTTTGAATGGTCGTCTAAGATTACAATTTTCAGTTTGTCTCGGTAGCGAGCAATATTGGTGAGATTGGTAATGGTATGATCGGCTCTTCTTCCTGTTGCCCAAACCACGTTTACCGCAGGAATATTTCTTTCGAACAGATAATCGAAAGCTTTCTCTAAATCGGTTTTGTTTTGGTCTGGAGTGTGTATAATTTCCAGCGGATATTGCTTTTCTTTATAATAATTAGCATCGAAATCCCGGTCAAAATCACCCAGTAAAACATCGACTTTGATATCCATTTCCATCACGCGCTCGATGGCAGAATCCAATACAATTACCAGCGGCGACCATTCGAGTAATTGCCCTAATAATTCGGGATTACAGGCAGCGCCATTGGCAATGATTAAAGCAGGTTCTTGATCGTCGCGAACAATATGATGTGATGACAAAGGAGTGTAGATTTAGATTAACGATTATTGTTAGCAAATATAGCCAATTGTTTTTGAATGTTTTTTGGGCTTTAACCTTAGCATTTATTGAACAACATAACGGCGAATATCCGTTTCGCCAAGAGCAAAATAGCCTAAAGGATAATTTTTAGGATTGGTCGTATTGACAATATTTCCTCTAACAGTAGCAGGTGGAGTTTGAAATGGACCGCCTGAATTACTACCCATGATACTAATTAAAATATTCATGTAATTGTAATAACGTTTAGATATTCCAAAATGGGTTAGCTCAACAACATCGCCTGTTTTAAGATGATCGTTTTCGGAACGGCTGAAAAATTCGTTACCCTGAAAGAATTTATCGTCATCAACATTGTAGGTTACAGTTGTTTCGTTAGAATATTCATAACGGTAGAGATAGTAATTTTCTACATTTGCTGGGTCATTAAAGTAAGCTTTGATTTCAATGTCTTTTCCTGTAAAACCACCCTGGTTGTTTTGCTCAATTCGAGTAATTGGAGCTAGAGATTGAAATGTTTCAGAACCTGTATAAGTTTCTCCTTTGTTGATGATAGTTAGTGTATAAGTTTCACCAATTTTAGGAACGAAATCCGTGCAAGCATATTCGCCAGTATTGGGGATTTCTACAAAAGTAAAAATCCTGTTTTGGCTGTTTGTAATCCTGACGTTAGCTCCAGTTACAATAGGAATTGCAGTTTCATAATAAGCAGTTGTGGTAGTTAGTTTTATTTTTTGAGCATTTCCTGAGCTGCCTTTAATCCAAATAATTGAAGCTTCAACAACCAGTCGAGGAGCAGCAGTGTCTAATTTTAAGTCGACTACTTCTTCGCAGCTACTCAAAAAAGTCATCAAGAGTAGTAAAAGGGGAAAGAGTATTTTTTTCATTTTCGTATCTTTTTTTCGAAAGGAATTTTTAAAATTTAAAATTGTAAGTCACCGCAGGAACCATCCCAAAAATGGATGTTTTTACAGCTTCGTTAGCAGCGGTATCTTCATTTTGTTTGAAAGTGATAGAAGCTGCATTCATGCGATTGTATAAGTTGTAAATGCTAAAAACCCATTCGCCTTTCCAGTTTCTATTTTGATTTTTTCTAGGGGTTAAAGTGGCCGAAATGTCCAAATGATGGTAGGCTGGCAATCTATTTTGGTTGCGCAAACCATAGCTAGGAATATCTACACCCAGATAATTGTATTTACCATCAGGATAAGTCGCTGGTTGCCCTGATTGTAAAATAAAATTAGCTCCAAAATCCCATTTTTCATTCAAATGATAAGCCGAAGTTATGGCTAGATTATGGGTTTTGTCGTAAGCAGAGCTATACCATTTTCCGTTATTGATACCAATTTCTTCAGAAGTTCTACCTGGTGTTTGTTGTTCTGATCTCGACAAGGTGTATGAAATCCAACCATTAAAACGACCTTCGTTTTTCTTCAGCATAAATTCTAAACCATAAGCGCGCATGCGACCGTTTAGAATTACCTGTTCAATGGCTTTATTAGCAATCAAATCGGCACCGTCAATATAATCCATGCGGTTTTGGATTTTTTTGTAAAAGCTTTCTATTTCCAATGAATAATCTCCGTTGCGAATGTTTTTAAAGTAACCAATGGCAACCTGATCGGCAATTTGAGGTTTGATATAATTGTCGCTAGGCATCCAAACGTCCAGAGGAGTAGGAGAGGCAGTGTTAGAAACCAATTGTAAGTATTGAACCATTCTATTATAACTCGCTTTCACGGCTTGGTCTTCGTTGAGTTGGTACGAAATAGCAAAACGCGGTTCTAAGTTATCAAAGCTTTTGATGGTTTTGTTTTTGCTATAGAACTGTGTTCCAATTGGAGTTGCTTTTTCGTAAATCTGAAAATCCGAATTGAAAACTACAGCATTGTTGTTTTCGTATAAATTGATGGTTGAATTCCCCAAACGATAAAATAGACTATAACGCAAGCCGTAGTTAATAGCCAGTTTTTTTGTCAATTTATTTTCGGCATCGATGTAAAGAGCAGGTTCAAAAGCATATTTTCGGTCTAGTTGGTCAGGATTTATTCCTGATTTTGTATTCGAAGGTTTTATAGTTCCTGGATTGAAGTTATAGTAGATGGCATTGACACCATAATTCAATTTGAAATTATCGGAAATATAGTTTTTAAAATCATATTTGATATTGTAATTTTTGATTCCTGAATCCCAATTGAAACCTACAAAATCCAAGTCTAAACCATAGTAATAATCACTGTAAATAAGAGAAAGATTCGAAAATAATTTATCAGAGAATAGGTGATTCCAACGTAAATTTAGCGTGGTATTTCCATAAGTATTACTGAAACTTTTGTTTAAGCTAAAGACATCGCGACCAAAATAACCCGATAAATAAATATTATTATTGTCGTTAATTTTATAGCTCAGTTTGGTATTTAAATCATAGAAATAAGCGGAGTTGTCTTTTTGATCTTCCGATAATTTTAGGAATAAATGCGCATAAGAAGCTCTTCCGCCAATTAAGAAAGAGCCCCTATCTTTTACAATAGGACCTTCGGCAAGAATACGACTCGAAATTAATCCGATTCCGCCATTCATGTGGAATTCTTTACTGTTTCCGTCTTTTTGATAAATATCTAAAACAGAAGAAGCTCTTCCTCCAAAACGACTAGGGATTCCTCCTTTATAGAGTTTTAAATCTTTGATTGCATCGGGATTAAAAACCGAAAAGAAGCCAAAAACATGAGAGGAATTGTAAATAGTAGCCTCGTCTAAAAGAATTAAATTTTGATCGGCGCCACCACCACGAACATTAAATCCCGAAGCACCCTCGCCTGCATTAGTTACTCCTGGTAACAACAAAATCGATTTGATAACGTCTACTTCACCTAAAACTACAGGCATTTTTTTGATGGCTGCAATCGATAATTTATTGACACTCATCTCGGGTGTTCGCGTATTTGTACGACCTTTATTATCACTAATAACTACTTCGTTAAGCATTTCTCCGTTTTCAGTAAGAGCAAAATTCATCTTACTGCTTTTGGTAAGCGAAATGACTTTTTGAAGGTTTTGATAGCCAATATAACTGATGTTTAGATTCTGATTTCCTTTTGGAACACTTATGGAATAAAAACCATATTCGTTAGTGGTAGTTCCAATTTTTAAATCAGGAAAATAAAGATTGACACCAATTAGGGTTTCGTTGTTTTTTGCATCGGTAATAATCCCACTTAAGGTATATTTCTCTTGACAGAAAGCTAAGAAAGGAGTTAGAAGGAAAAAGAAAAAGGCGAATATTCTTTTGCTGCGCATATTTTTTTTTGTTTGACTTAGTATTGTTTTAGATTTCTGAAACGCTTAAAACAGTATTTGATTCCTGTTCTGGATTTTTTTTCAGATGCTGGTTTACCCGACTCAGTAAAACAATTGAAAGCAAAGATATTCCAATTATGATGTAACCTAAGGTGTTGTAATGTTCTAATGGGCTAAAATTGTCTTTTTGAACCACGATTGTTCCTGCAAAGGCAGCGGCAATTCCGCCTGAAATTTGTTGTAAAGAGGAGTTGATACTCATAAAAGCGCCTCGATCTTCTTTGGCAGGAATTGAAGTTACTAAGGCTGTCGAAGGCACCATTCTGCTCATTACACCCATCATCATAAGAACATTGGTGATGGCTACTAACCAAAACGGAGTTTCAGCAAGATTAGTGTAAACAGCAACCATAATGACAGTCCATATTGAGGCTGTAGCGAAAATTTTGAATTTATCTATTTTGTCACTCAGTTTACCAATAACAGGCATGATAATTAAGGTAGACATTCCGGCTATCATAAAAATAAGCGGCAGTTGTTCATTAGTTATTTTTAAATTATTAATGGCAAAGGCACTACCAAAAGGCATTAGCATAAAACCTCCAACAGAAAGAATGGCTGTGGCAGAAAATCCTATTCGGTATTCTTTTTTTGTAATTGTATGAATTAGATGTTGCAAAGCGGAATTCTCTTTTTGTGAACTAAGATGTTCCGTAAGTGGTTTTAGTTTCAATGCAATTAAAATAGCTATGATTACTGCCATTGCTGCTACTCCTAAAAACGGGGCATGCCAGTCCCAAGCTGTAGCGATATAGAGACCAACTGGTATACCTAATATTTGGCTTGCGCCAAAGGCCATTTGGATAAAACCCATCACACGACCGCGTTGCTGCATCGAAAATAAATCGGTTACGATTGCCATAGAAATAGAACCTATAACACCACCAAATAATCCCGTAATGATTCTAGCCGCAACTAATAAAGGATAAGATGTAACTACACCGCATAGAATGGTTCCTAATATAAAGCCAATGTAAAAGAAGAGTAGTAGTTTCTTTCTATCGAATTTATCAGCAAAGCCAGCGGTTAGTAATCCTGATATTCCTGCGCTAAAAGCATAAGCCGATACAACTAAACCAAAATGGGAAGGTTTTAGTTGCATGGTTTTCATTAAAATATCACCTAATGGCGACATGATCATAAAATCGAGGATTACCGTAAATTGGGTAATGGCTAAAATAAATACGGCAAATTTTTGATATGAAGTAAAAGGAATTGCCTGAGTTGTTGTGTCTTTCATTTTGTTATTCGCTTAATTCAGCACATTTAAAATCCTGTTCGTTAATCATTTTAATGATTTGTTCGGCATCTAAGGTTTGAGTCTCAATCCGCAATACCGAATCGATGTCTTCCAAATCGATGTGCCATTGTTCAATTTCCTGGTTAGCATTCAAAATATCGCTAATAATTTGCTTGTCTTTTTCGGTTTTGATATTGGTACCAAAAATCAAAATGTTGTTAAAATCAGTTTCCATAAGTTTTTATTTTACGGTGTTAATGCTTTTATAGCTAGTTCAAATGCTTCGTCAGTTGTTTTTTTATTGAGTTTAAAAGGACCTCCTCCAAAGTTTTTTCCATCTCGTTCAAAACGTAATAATGAGTATAATGGGCCGTAAGCAACGCTCCAAAATACTTCTTTCGAAACAGGAACTAATTCCTTTTTCTCAATTGCATTTTTGAAAAATTGTTTCATAATAATTTTAAAATCGGATAGACTTGATTCTAAAATGGATTCGCCATAACTAGAATGACTTAAGATTTCCCAGCAAGCTACTTCTGTGGGGAATTCTTGAGTAAATCTGATTCTGTTTTCCCATTGTTTGTACAAACCTTTTCTGAAAGACATTGTTGGCATGAAATCATTCGTCATTTCGGTAAAGAAGTTGGTGCCAATTTCGATTCCGATTTTTCGAATTAAATCGTCTTTGTCCGAATAGTAGATGTACAATGTGGCGACAGATATATTACTTTCTTTAGCCAGACGATTCATGCTGAAGCCTTCGATGCCTTTTTCGACCAGCAATTCGATGGCTTTTTGTTTTACAATTTCTTCTTTGTTGCTGTCTCTAGTTCTCATTCTCTTTTGAATTACAATGCAAAAGTATTTATTATAAATGAATGTTCGCTTATTTATAAAAAAATATTTGTGTTAAATTTTATTTGAAATTGGATTCGAATGTAATTGTAAATGATAGCAAAGAAGTACTATGTTTGATTTTAGCCCCGATAGAAATGGAAATCCTTTTTGTCCCGATTTTTCATCGGGGCAAAAAGATTAGAACGGATAGCGGGAATCCATCTTTCTGAAAAAGCCTATTGTTTTGCTCCAAAAAAAAAGACAACCCTTTCGAGTTGTCTTTAGAATATTAGGATAAAAACGATTATGCAGTTTTTAATGCAGAAATTTTATCTAAAATAGCATTTAAAGTTGCGCTTGGACGCATTGCTTTGCTTACTAAAGCTGGATTTGGTTGGTAATAACCACCAATTTCCTGAGGCTTTCCCTGAGCGCCAATTAATTCAGCGTCAATTTTAGCTTCGTTTTCAGTAAGTTCTTTTGCAATTGGAGCAAAAATAGCTTGCAAGTCAGCATCTTTAGTTTGAGCAGCAAGAGCTTGAGCCCAGTATAAAGTTAAGTAAAAGTGAGAACCACGGTTGTCAATTTGACCTACTTTTCTAGCTGGAGATTTATCATTTTGCAAGAAAGCATCATTTGCCTGATCTAAAGTTTCAGATAAAATAATTGCTTTTTCATTGTTTAAAGTTTGTCCTAAATGCTCTAATGAAGCACCTAAAGCTAAAAACTCTCCTAATGAATCCCAACGTAAATAACCTTCCGTTACAAATTGCTCAACATGTTTAGGAGCTGATCCACCTGCACCAGTTTCGAACAATCCACCACCATTCATTAATGGAACGATAGAAAGCATTTTAGCAGAAGTTCCAACTTCAAGGATTGGGAATAAATCAGTAAGGTAGTCACGTAATACGTTTCCTGTTACTGAGATAGTATCTTGTCCTTTGATGATTCTTTCTAAAGTAAATTCAGTTGCAGCAATTGGGTTTAAGATACGGATATCTAATGCAGTTGTATCGTAATCTTTTAAGTATAGATTTACTTTTTCGATTAATTCTCTATCGTGTGCTCTGTTTTCGTCTAACCAGAAAACAGCAGGAGTACTAGACAAACGAGCTCTGTTTACAGCTAGTTTTACCCAGTCCTGAATAGGAGCGTCTTTAGCCTGACACATTCTGAAAATGTCATTAGCCTCAACCGCTTGTTCCATCAAAACGTTTCCGTTTACATCAACAACACGAACAACTCCGTTAGCTGACAATTGGAAAGTTTTATCATGAGATCCGTATTCTTCCGCTTTTTGAGCCATCAAACCTACGTTAGGAACACTTCCCATTGTAGTTGGATCAAAAGCACCATGTTTTTTACAGAAATCAATAGTAGCAGTATATACACCAGCGTAAGAACGGTCTGGAATAATTGCGATAGTATCTTGTGCTTTTCCTTCTTTGTTCCACATTTGACCTGAAGTACGAATCATTGCTGGCATAGAAGCATCAACAATTACGTCAGAAGGTACGTGAAGGTTAGTAATTCCTTTGTCAGAGTTTACCATAGCTAAAGCTGGTCCATTTTCAATTGCTTGATTGATGGCAGCTTCTACTTCAGCTTGTTGAGCGTGTCCTGCAATTTTAGCATAAACATCACCTAAACCGTTTTTAGTGTTTACCCCAAGTTCAGCAAATAATGCAGCGTATTTTGCGAATACATCAGCAAAATAAACTTCAACGATAGCTCCAAAGATAATTGGGTCAGAAACCTTCATCATCGTAGCTTTTAAGTGAACAGAAAGTAAAACTCCTTTAGCTTTAGCTTCAGCAATTGTTTTAGCAACAAAAGATTTTAAAGCGTTCAAGTGCATTACTGAGCTATCAATAATTTCACCTGCTTTTAATGGAGTACTTGCTTTAAGAACAGTAGCTGTTCCGTCCTGAGCAACAAATTCGATTTTTACATCAGTAGCTTCAGCTACAGTAAGTGATTGCTCGCTTCCGTAAAAATCACCGCTTTCCATAGAAGCAACAGATGTTTGAGAATCAGCAGACCAAGCTCCCATTGAATGTGGGTTTACTTTTGCGTAATTTTTTACTGCTTTAGGAGCTCTACGGTCAGAGTTTCCTTCACGTAAAACTGGGTTTACAGCCGAACCTAATATTTTAGCATATTTAGCTTTGATTTCTTTTTCAGCATCATTTTGTGGATCTTCCGGTAAATTTGGAACATTGTATCCATGAGCTTGTAATTCAGCAATAGCTCCTTTTAATTGAGGAACCGATGCAGAAACGTTTGGTAATTTGATAATGTTTGCTTCTGGAGAAGTAGCTAGTTTTCCTAGTTCAGCCAAAGAATCTTTTACTTTTTGATCCTCAGTTAAAAACTCAGGGAAGTTAGCAAGGATACGAGCAGCAACAGAGATATCTTCTGTTTCAATTTCAATTCCTGCAGTAGCAGTAAAAGCTTCAACAATAGGTAAAAACGAATAAGTAGCTAACAAAGGTGCTTCGTCAGTTAATGTGTAAACAATCTTTGATTTTTGTGTCATTTTTTTTATTTTATAATCGTAACTCTTCGGCGAAGAATGTGAAATGTATTGTTTGCTTTGAATAAAGCGGTGCAAAGATATGTAAATCAGACCAAAATACAGTCCCGTTTGTTATAGAAATAGCCGAATTACGGCAGAACTAACTACAAAACTCTAAAATGTTATTTTTTTAAAGAATTGTAGTTTATTTTAAGGTGATTTTTATTATTTGTTGGACTTATTGTAAAAAAAAAATCCCGTTTCGTTTTTGAAACGAGACGGGACTTTTATGATAAAGAGAAAAAGAATTATCTTCTTTTGTCTTTGATTTTTGCTTTCTTACCAGTAAGTTGTCTGAAGTAGAAAATTCTAGCTCTACGTACAGCACCTTTCTTGTTGATTTCGATTTTTTGCAAAGCTGGCAAGTTAACAGGGAAGATACGCTCAACACCTACTGCACCAGACATTTTACGAATTGTAAAAGTTTCAGTACTTCCAGTACCTCTTCTTTGAATTACAACCCCTTTAAAGAACTGAGTTCTAGTTTTTTCACCCTCTTTAATTTCGTAGTAAACTGTGATAGTATCTCCAGCTCCGAATTCAGGGAAATCTTTTCTTGTAACAAATTCGCTATTAACGAAATCTACTAAATTTGCCATTTTAATTGCTAATTATGGTTTAAAATCGGACTAACATTCACGGGTATCGCCAGAGGTTAATCAAATGTGGGTGCAAAAGTAATTATAAATTATGAATTATAAAATATAAATTATGAATTATTTAGTCTCGGTTTTCAGTCACAGTTTTCAGTCACAGTAGACACCGAGACTGGATACTAAAACCTGAGGCTGAAAATCATATTTAACACCCAAATTTATCTGGATTGTTAATCATGTAGTTTAAGAGTTTTCCAATTTCGATATTTTTGGTATTCAGAGAATTAAAAGTGTCAATAGTAATATAATCACATTTTAATGCAAATTCTAACCAAACATTCGTTTCTGAATTTTCAGCATCACAATCGGTCAGTTTGCTTATAAAATGATTAGGATAACGTCTTTTTCTATATGCTTCAGCTATGTTTGCTGAAACACTTCTAGAAGAACGTCGGATTTGATCAGTGAGCGAATATTTTTCTTCTGTAGGAAATGATTTTGATAAGTGAAAAATTTCCATTGCCTGCTCAAAGGACTTTTGATATGCTAATAGTTCTTTGAAATCCATATAGTTTCGTTTAAATTACTGGTTGAGATATAAAGCTAATTATTAAAAACCGAAAACTAAAAAATAACGAAACTATTTGTATACTGAGACTGAAAACTGAGACTGTTTACTGCAAACTAATCTTCCAATAAATCCGGACGGCGGTTTCTAGTATGCTCGAAAGCCATGTCTTCACGCCATTTGTCAATTTTGGCAAAATTTCCGCTGGTTAAAACCTCTGGAACTTTCCATCCTTTATATTCGGCAGGTCTAGTATATATAGGACCTGATAATAAATTGTCTTGAAAACTATCGGTTAATGCTGAAGTTTCGTCACTTAAAACACCAGGGATTAATCGGATTAAAGTGTCTGATAAAACCAAAGCTCCTAATTCTCCTCCACTTAAAACATAATCACCAATAGAAATTTCTTTGGTAATAAAATGATCGCGAACTCTTTGATCTACTCCTTTATAATGTCCGCAAAGGATGATAATGTTTTCATACATCGACATAGTATTGGCCATTTTTTGGTTCAAAGTATCTCCATCAGGCGACATATAGATAATCTCATCGTATTCTCTTTGACTTTTTAAATGCGTAATACAGTCGTCAATAGGTTGTACCGTCATGACCATTCCTGCTCCACCACCATAAGGATAATCGTCTACGCTTTTTTGTCTGTTAGTAGTGTAGTCTCTTAAATTGTGAATATGAACTTCAACTAAACCTTTGTCTATGGCGCGTTTCATAATCGAAGCTTCGAAAGGACTCCTTAATAATTCAGGTAATACGGTGATGATATCAATTCTCATGTTGCTTTTTTAAGAACGGCAAAGGTACAAAGTTTTTTTTCAGGAGCTAATCTAGTTATTTATTTGAATGTTCTCTTTTTAGAAAAGAAGGAATCCTAATTTTAGTCAAATGATATTTTTATAAGTTATTGTAAGTCATGTTTTTGAATAAATTATTTGAGATGAGTATTAATGAAATCAGGCTATTCTTATTTAATATTGTTTTTCTTTGAAAGAGTATTATTTATTAGTTAATATTCTTTTTTGAATTTAAAAAAGTGATATATTTGTGCTGTTATTTGTTTGTTGTACAGTATGTTATGTTTTTATCTGTACTGGGGGATGATTGATTTAAGAATGCTAATTGCTGAATCTAAAAATAAAGAAGGAAAAATGAAAAGAGTGATTTTAGGGATGCTTACTATTATGGTGTTCTGTAGTTTTGGAATGGGATTAAAAAAAGATAAAACGACCTCTGCTATAATTCGATCATTAAATACTACTACCGAAGAAAGAATTTTCGAACAAGTTGCAAGAATAAAAGAATTAGTAAAAACTAATCCAAAATACAATAATGAAATTGCTTTTCTACTTGATATGAGAATCATGTCAGGGAAAAATCGCTTTTTTATTTACGACTTAAAAAACGATAAAGTTATTGATCAAGGCTTGGTTGCACATGGTATTGGTTCTGGGTTTTATGGAGATTTAAAATTTAGCAATGAAGATTATTCCTATTGTACTTCATTAGGGAACTATTATATAGGCAAAAGTTATATTGGTCAATACGGTAAATCCTATAGATTACATGGGTTTGAAGAGACAAACAATAATGCATTTTCGAGAAATATTGTACTGCATAAATACGACAAGGTACCTTATGAAGAACAGAATAATATAATATGTAATAGTTTAGGTTGCCCTATGGTAAATGAAACCTATTATAAAAGAATTGAAAAATTAATTGATGCTTCCAAAAGCAATATTATTCTGGATATTTACTATTAATATCCTTTGTAGTACTTAATAGACTTATTAAGTATAAAACATAAATTTTTTTTCGAATTCGATTGGGCTTGTTTCTGCCTCAAATTTTCTGTTTTACACATTGATACATTCTCTAATTTAATTTGTAAATTTGCAGACAATAAAAAAATAACAACAATGGAAAACGGAATATACGCTAAATTCAATACTTCTAAAGGAAGCATTTTAGTAAAATTAACTCACGATTTAACTCCTGGAACAGTTGGTAACTTTGTAGCTTTAGCTGAAGGAAACTTGGAAAACAAAGTAAAACCTCAAGGAACAAAATATTATGATGGATTAACTTTTCATAGAGTAATTCCTGATTTTATGATTCAGGGAGGTTGTCCTCTAGGTTCAGGAACAGGAGATCCAGGGTATAAATTTGATGACGAATTTCACCCAAGTTTAAAACATGACAAGCCAGGAGTTTTAGCAATGGCTAATTCAGGACCTGGAACTAATGGTTCTCAATTTTATATTACTCACGTACCAACTTCATGGTTAGATGGAAAACATACTGTTTTTGGTCAGGTAGTTGAAGGACAGGATATTGTTGATGCAGTTGCTCAAGGTGATGCTTTAGAGACTTTGGAAATTGTTAGAGTAGGTGAAGAAGCTCAAAAATGGAATGCTATTGAGGCTTTCAGATCTTTTGAAGGAAATCGTAAAAAACGTATTGCTGATGAAAAAGCTGCTGCTGAAGAAGCAATGGAAAAATTAGCTGCTGGTTTTGAAAAAACAGAAAGCGGTTTGCGTTACCAATTCATTCAAAAAGGAGAAGGAAAACAAGCTGAGTCTGGAAAAACAGTTTCTGTACACTACGAAGGTTCTTTAGAGAATGGAAAAGTTTTTGATTCTTCTTACCCAAGAAAAAAACCAATCGAGTTTAGATTAGGTCAAGGACAAGTAATCGAAGGATGGGATGAAGGTATTGCTTTGTTGAAAGTTGGAGATAAAGCACGTTTTGTAATTCCATCTCATTTAGGATACGGATCGCGTGGTGCAGGAGGAGCAATTCCACCAAACGCTACTTTGATATTTGACGTTGAATTAATGGATGTAAAATAGTTTACAGTATTCAGTGATCAGTAATCAGTCTGATAACTATAAAGAAATCCCAAAGTGCAAACTTTGGGATTTTTTATTTTCTGCTTTCTGAAAACTGACTACTGCCTTCTGCAGACTATTTCTTCCACTTGATATTACAGCCAATACTTGGTTTTTGATTTGGATTGATGATTCGGTTGTATAAAACGCCATCAATAGCACCACGTAAATCACTTCCGCTTAACGGAATTCCATTTCCAGGACGGCTGTCGTCCAGTTGTCCGCGATAGACTAATTTGTCTTGTTTGTCAAATAAATAGAAATCGGGAGTGCAAGCAGCATCATAGGCTTTGGCAACTTCCTGTGTTTCGTCATACAAATAAGCGAATTCAAAATTATTTTCGAAAGCATATTCGGTCATCAGTTCAGGGGAGTCTTGTGGATAGTTCACCACATCGTTACTTGAAATGGCAATAATGCCCATTCCTTGAACTCTATAATCATTAGCAATTCGAACCACTTCTTCTATAACATGATGCACAAAAGGACAATGATTACAAATAAAAAACACCAATGTACCTTTTTCTCCTTTTAAGTCGGCAAAGGAAAAATATTCGGTATTGGATTTGGTGTCTTTTAAATAAAATTCAGGAGCTTGAGTTCCTAAATCAAGCATGTTAGATGGAGTTCGTGCCATTTTGTTGTTGTTTGTTTCAGAGTTTAAAGTTAGTGAAATTGATTGGCTATCTAAATAGGAAAAAGTAAATTTGAATTTCGAATAATTTATAATTAATATGGAAAATAATCTGACTTGGGCTGAATTTGAAAAAGTAGCTATGTATGTGGGAACAATATTGGCTGTTAATGATTTTCCAGAAGCGAGAAAGCCAGCATTTCAATTGACTATTGATTTTGGCGAAGCTATTGGAATAAGAAAAACTTCGGCTCAAATCACTAAAAGATATGCGAAAGAAGAACTCATAAACAGGCAGATTGTTGCAGTAGTTAATTTTCCTAAAAAGCAAATAGGGAAATTTATGAGCGAATGTCTTGTCTTAGGCGCAGTAGGGCAGGAAGGAGATGTTATCCTATTAGCTCCTGATTTCAAAATTGAAAACGGTTTGCGAATAGGATAACATAAAATCTCTTTTATTTTTCTATAGGTAAACTATGGTCTTGTCCCCATTCAGTCCAGGATCCGTCATAAACTGCTTTTGGATTTTTTGAATCAATTAATTCGTAAGCAATTAAATCAATACAAGCTGTAATTCCTGAGCCACAAGAAAAATAAAGCGGCTGATCTTGATGAGGTAATATTTGTTCTAATTCTTCTTTAGATTTATATTTTCCATCTTTTAGAATAGTTGCAAAAGGTAGATTTGTAGCGCCAGGAATATGTCCGCTCCTTAAATCTTCGCGAGGTTCTTCTGTTTCGGCGTGAAAACGATCAGATGAACGAGCGTCAATTACTACTGCTTTTTTACTACTGATATTTTCTAAAAGTTGCTCTTTGTTTTTAAACATTTCGGGATTGAAATTAGCTTCGAAATCGCCTTTTGAATAAGATTGGATAGTGACTATTTCAGTTGGTAAATCTTCTTTTATCCAAGCAGGCATTCCGCCGTCAAGTACCCAGACATTTTCATGTCCCATACTTTTAAATAGATACCAAGCTCTAGGGCTGGAATAGATTCCTTTGGTATCGTAAACTACAATCTTACTGTTTTTATTGATGCCTAATTTTTGTGCTTCGGCAGCAAAGGCTTCTGGCTTAGGAAGTGTATTAGGTAGAGGAACAGAAGTATCGCTAAATTTATTTTTAATGTCAAAAGTACGTGCTCCTATAATTTGTAAATCGTGAGGAGGAATGTCTAAAACAGCATCTAAAATAATTAATTCAGGATCTTGAAGGTTTTGTTTAAGCCAGTTTACAGATACAATTGGGGTTTTCATATTGTTTTTGTTTGATTAAAAAATGCGAGTTACTAAGGTACAAATTCTAAAATAAATTTTGATTAAAGCCTGATATGATTCAATTCAGGTTGAAATACTGTTATTTCTTTTCGGCAGTTTCAACGGCTTTGTGGATTACCAATTGTGGGAACGGAATTTCGATACCTTCTTTGTCGAAAGTAATTTTGATTCGTTTTCTTAGTTCGCCCGTTATTTCCCATTTTTTATCAGGTAGGGTTTCGCCTAAAATCTTTAAAACAATTGAAGAATCAGCAAATTCGTCAATCCGAAGAAATTGCGGTATTTGAATAATATAGTCTTTCCATTGTGCTTCGTTAGCCAGGTCGTTACCAATTTTATTTATTACCGAAATAACATGTTCCAAATCGCTGTTGTAACTAATACCAATGTTTAGGTTGATGCGAGAGAACTCGGTAGAAAGATTGGATACTCTTTTTATTTCTCCGTGCGGAATGTGGTGTACAGTTCCGTCAATGTCTCTTAAGGTGGTTTTTCTTAAACTAATTTGTTCTACTTTTCCACTGGCAAGATCTAAGTTGACAGCATCGCCAACGCGGTATTGATTTTCAAGGATAATAAAAAGCCCCGAAATAATGTCTCGAATAAGATATTGTCCACCAAATCCAAAAGCCAAACCAACGATTCCCGCAGCAGCTAAGATGGGACCAATTTGGATTCCAAATTCCCCCAGAATCATTAAGCCAGTAATACATAAAATGCTAATTTTAGCAGTAGTTGTAAAGATTTGGATTAAGGTGTTTTCTCTTTTTTCTTCAGCTTCTTTAGAGGAATGACGACTGGGTCTAACGGCGATTCGCACTGCTTTTTCTATAAAACGTTTCAATATTTTGTTCAAGAAAAAGGCAGCTGTAATGATAAAAATAATTTTAACACCGTTAGTTAATAACCAAGGAATAATGAGCTGGCTGAATTCGTTTAAATATTTGTTTACGATTTCTTGCCAATTAATTGTAGTTAAATTCATAGTCTCTGATTTTTATTAATAAAAAAGTCCAAAAACCGAATGATTTTTGGACTCAATATTATTATGTTTTAGCCTCTAATTATGATATGATAATTAAATATCATCAAAATCAATATCGGTAAAATTAGATGTTTCAGGAATTTCTCCGTCAGCAGTTACTCTTTCAGTAGCATATTCTTTTTTGAAATCTTTTTGGTGTCTTTCTGAGATTACCTCTTCACCTTTGTGATTTAAAACATAAGAAGTCATTTCTTCAAGGATTTCACTAAATGCTGCGAAGTCTTCTTTGTATAAATAGATTTTATGTTTTTTGAAATGAAACGAACCGTCTTCTTCGGTGAATTTTTTGCTTTCGGTAATTGTAATATAATAATCATCAGCTTTTGTAGCTCTCACATCGAAGAAATATGTTCTTCTTCCTGCACGTAAAACTTTAGAAAAGATTTCTTCTTTTTCTAACATGTCATTTTCTCTCATAATCCGTTCTATACAATAATATGGTTGTTAATTGAAACCAAAAATGATAAAAATATATTTATTAAGCAAGATTTATAGTAATTCTTTTTCAGAAAGTTGTTTTAAATAAAGCGATGCATAATAGCCTTCTTCATTTATTAACTGGTTATGAGAACCTTGTTGAATAATTTTTCCATCTTCGAGAATAATAATTCGATCTGCATTTTTTGCCGAAGAAACACGATGACTTACAATAATGGTTGTTTTGTCTTTGCAAATGCTGCTTAGGTTGTTTAAAATCGCCTCTTCGGTCTCCGTGTCAACTGCTGATAAACAGTCGTCAAACAATAAAATAGGCGGGTTTTTAATGATAGCTCTGGCAATAGAAACACGTTGCTTTTGCCCACCCGAAAGTGTAATTCCTCTTTCTCCTAAAATAGTGTCATACTGCTTGTTGAAGCCCATGATGTTGTCATGTACCACAGCATTTTTGGCGGCAGCCATAACTTCTTCAATTTCGGCATCTTCTTTACCAAAACGGATGTTGTTTTTAATACTGTCCGAAAATAAAAAAGCGTCCTGTGGCACAATCCCAATGCTGTTTCGTAAATCAAATAAGTTTAGCGTGCTTATTTCGTGATTATCAATTTTAATTATTCCTTGGCTTACATCATACATTCTGGAAATTAACGATAGTATAGTCGATTTTCCTGAACCTGTTTTTCCAAGTATTGCTAAAGTTTCTCCTTTGTGTACTGTAAACGAAACGTTTTTAAGCGCATTGATATTTGTGTCTTCGTAAGTATAGTTTACGTTTTCGAAAGTAATGGTTCCTTCGATGGTAGATTTTTCAGAATTTTTGTTTTTAATTTCAGGTTCTATTTTTAGAAATTCGTTTAGTCTTTTTTGAGAAGCTTCGGCCTCCTGAACCATTGATGAAACCCAGCCTAATGAAGCTACTGGCCAAGTAAGCATATTGACATACAAGATAAATTCGGCAATGGTACCAATGCTTTTGATGCTGTCGTTGATGTACATAATTCCGCCAAAATAAATCACCACCAAGTTACTTATTCCGATTAAGGCTAGCATCAAAGGGCCAAATAAGGATTGCACTTTGGCTAAATCCAAACTTTTACTTTTGCTTTCCAAAGCTAAATCAGTCATGTTGTTTTGGTGCTGATTTTCTAGTGAATAAGCTTTAATCACGCGGACTCCTGAAAAAATCTCTTGAGAAAAACTAGATACTTTTGATAAATATTGCTGAAAAGTGGTGCTTCGGATATTGATTTCAGTGCTTAATTTAAATATTGCATACGATAAAAGAGGCAATGGTAAAAGCGTATATAAAGTTAGCAATGGCGATACTCTATACATGAAAATAATTACTACCGCAAAACGAATGATGGTATTGATTGTGTACATAACCGCAGGTCCTACATACATTCTTACTTTAGAAATGTCTTCGCTGATACGGTTCATCAAATCTCCAGTACGGTTCTTTTTATAGAAATTTTGAGATAGGTTTTCGTATTGTCTGAAAACTTCATTTTTTAAATCAAATTCAACATGACGAGACATAACAATCAAAGTTTGTCGCATCAGAAAAGTCAAGAAACCAGCAATAATTGTAGTGGAAATAATAAGTAGAATATTGTTTGTCAATTGATCTTGGATAACCGAATTAGGAATCGATTTGTCTTTTGAGAAATTTTCTATGGCAGCAAAAGATTTACTGATTAGTTTAGGTGTAAATAAAGAAAATATTTGAGCAACAATAGTAAATACAATTCCTAAAATAAAACGAGATTTGTATTTGATGAAATATTTATTGAGATAGAGTAATTCTTTCATTTCTGGACTGAGCTGTATTTTATAAATAACAAAGATATAGCTTTAATAGTAATAATTATTTGTGCTTGTTAGTTGTCAGGCGGTATTTAACTTTTCATTAATGAAATAGCAATCCGTTTTTTGCGGGATTTAATTTTATTTTGAAAAAGGAAATCCTTATTTTTGCAGACTAATTTTATAAAAGTTCTTACAAGGTGGTAAATAGACGACATATTCGCGTTAAAGTTATGCAAACCATTTATGCGATGCATCAAAATGGCTCTGATAATATGGAAAAAGAAGAAAAGTTCCTTTTTTATAGTATCGACAGTATTCAAGATTTATACCTTACAATGATTTCTTCTTTGTTAGAAATATGTAAAAAAGAAACTGAGTTTTTACATAAATCTAGCTTAAAACATTTAGCTACTGCTGCTGAACGTAATCCAAACGAAAAATTTACTAAAAATAGTATTTTCGAAATCCTTGCTGAAAACAATTCTTTAAGCATTGCTTTAGAAACGAGAAAAATTGATGCCTGGCATTTGCACGAGGATTATATTTTGTTGTTGTTAAACGCAATTAAAGAAAGCTCGTTTTATCAAAAATACATGAGTAATCCAGAACGTTCATTTGAAGAAGACAGACAGTTGATTGAGGATTTGTTTGCCGAAGTTATTGTTCCAAATGAGAAATTGTATGAGTTTTTAGAAGATGATAAGTTGACTTGGATTGATGATATCCCGATGGTAAACACTCATATCATTAAGCAGTTGAAAACTATGAAACCTATCGAAAAAGATAATTTCAGAGTGCCAAAATTGTACAAGGACAATGAAGATAAAGATTTTGTTAAAGATTTGTTCAGAAAAACAGTTTTGAACGAAAAAGATTTAGCAAAAGAATTTGAAGATAAAACACCTAACTGGGATAGTGATAGAATTGCTGAGGTGGATACTATTATTTTGAAAATGGCTATTTGCGAATTTTTAAAATTCCCATCTATTCCTGTAAAAGTAACTTTGAACGAATATTTAGAATTAGCCAAAGAATATTCTACTCCTAAAAGTAGTATTTTCATCAACGGAATTTTAGATAATCTAGCTAAAGATTTAGAAGCAAGTAAAAAAATGATTAAAGCCGGTCGCGGTTTAATGTAATAGTAAATAAATTAAAAAAAGAATTAAAATTATGGGTCAATTAAGTCAGTTTGCGCCGTTTATCCTAATGTTTGTGGTTATCTATTTCTTTATGATTAGACCACAACAAAAGAAAGCAAAACAAGAAAAAGAATTTGAAAGCACCTTGAAAGTAGGTGATAAAGTAATTACTAAAAGCGGTCTTCACGGTAAAGTGGCTGAATTAGCTGATACCACTGTAGTTATTGAAACTATGGCTGGAAAATTAAAAATGGAGCGTTCAGCTATTTCTATGGAAATGTCTGCTGCATTAGCTAAAAAATAAGATTTAGTAATTTAATAAAAACAAAAAAGTCCCAATATTGGGACTTTTTTGTTTTTATTAAATAGTGGTTTAATTATAAGTTGAGGATGAAATTATTTTTTCGTTTTGGGTTCTTCTAGACCAAAATTTGGTAAAGCGGTTAGCTCGGTAATTTTTACAATTACTTCTACTGCTTTTTGCATGCTTTCTACAGGAACATATTCGTATTTTCCGTGAAAGTTATGTCCGCCAGCAAAGATGTTTGGACAAGGCAACCCCATATACGAAAGTTGAGATCCATCCGTTCCACCGCGAATCGGTTTGATAATCGGTTTGATATTTAATTCTCTCATCGCTTTTTCGGCAATGTCTACAATATGTTTTACTGGAAGTACTTTTTCCTTCATATTGTAATATTGATCTTTGATTTCGGCAATCACGATGTCTTCTCCAAATTGCTTGGCAAACTTCTTGTTGATTTTGCGTACAATTTTTTCGATTGTAGCTTTCCTCTTTTCGAATTTCTTCTTGTTGTGATCTCTAATAATCAATTCCAAAACGGTTTCTTCAATGCTTCCTGTTAAATGGTGAACATGATAAAAACCCTGATATCCATTCGTTTTTTCTGGAATCTCGTCAGCAGGTAATTCGCTAATAAAATCGTTAGCAATCAACATCGAATTAATCATTTTTCCTTTGGCATAACCTGGATGAACGCTTTTTCCTTTGAAAATAATTTTGGCTCCAGCCGCATTAAAATTTTCATATTCTAATTCGCCTATTTGACTTCCGTCCATTGTATAAGCCCATTTTGCGCCAAATTTCTCAACATCAAAAAAATGTGCTCCACGACCAATTTCCTCGTCGGGAGTAAACCCAATTCTGATTTTTCCGTGTTTGATTTCAGGATTCTTGATAAGGAATTCCATTGCGGTAACAATTTCAGTAATTCCCGCTTTGTCATCGGCACCAAGAAGTGTAGTTCCGTCAGTGGTAATTAAGGTTTGTCCTTTGTATTGTAATAAATCTTTGAAATAGTTAGGCGATAAAATAATGTTCTGTTCTGCATTTAATATGATGTCTTTGCCATCATAGTTGCGAATGATTTGCGGATTTACATTGGCACCAGAAAAATCAGGCGAAGTGTCAAAATGAGAAACAAATCCTATTGTAGGAACTTCATGCGACACATTACTTGGCAAAGTAGCCATGATGTAAGCTTTGTCGTCAATTGTTACGTCTTGCATTCCAATGGCTTTTAGTTCTGCTACTAATTTATTGGCTAAAACCCATTGTTTCTCGGTACTTGGTGTCGTTTCTGAATTAGGATTGGATTCAGTATCCACAGTTACATAACTTATAAAACGATCAATAATATCTTGCATAAAGAGGTGTTTTTTATTGGGCAGCAAATATAGGATTAAAGGATAGCAGAGCAATACTTATTGCATGTTTTCTAAGATTCTGATTATTTTATCTAATTTATCGACTTCAATTGAGTTGAGTTTTTTTGCCAAAGCTTCAATTTCCAGTTTTGCCTCTTTGTTTGTATTGTAATCTTCCTGAGCCTGAATACGGTCTCTTTCATTTTGACGGTTTTGAGCCATCATAATAATAGGAGCAGCATAAGCTGCCTGAGTAGAAAATACCAGATTGAGTAAGATAAAAGGGTAGGGGTCCCAATGGTTGAAATAAGCGACAAGGTTTAATCCCATCCAGATGATTACAAAAACTGTTTGAATAATTATGAAACGCCAGGAACCCATGCCTTTGGCTACTGCGTCTGCTACTCGGCTTCCAAATGGTAGGCTTTCATAATGTTGTTGATGCCAGTTTTTATTCATATTCATATTCATGTTCATGTTGTATGTAGTTTATTTTTTATTTAAAAGTAAGGAAACTTTGCGTTAATAGCGCGTAGCTGACACAGATTTAACGGATAAAAACGGATTTTTATTTGCTTAAATAAAATACAGTCATTTATTTCTTATTCGCTTAGATAATTCTATTTTTGCAGCACAAATTAAAATCCTATGTATAAACAGCTTATCCGACCACTATTTTTTTGTTTTGATCCAGAAAAAATACATCACTTTACGTTTTCGTTAGTTCGTATTACCTCTAAAATTCCAGGTTTTTCGTCTATTTATAAATCGCTTTATTTAGTAAATGACAAAAGATTAGAAACCGAAGTATTTGGATTGAAATTTAAAAACCCTGTAGGTCTTGCTGCTGGTTTTGATAAGGATGCTAAGTTGTATAAGGAGTTGTCTAACTTTGGTTTTGGTTTCATCGAAATTGGAACTTTAACACCAAAAGGGCAGGAAGGAAACACGAAAACGCGTTTGTTTCGTCTTAGAGAAGATTCAGCAATTATTAACCGAATGGGGTTTAATAACGGCGGTGTTTTGGAAGCGGTCGAAAGATTGAAATCTAATCCTGGAGTTTTAATTGGTGGAAACATTGGTAAAAACAAATTGACTCCTAATGAAGAGGCTACTTCAGATTACGAAATCTGTTTTGATGCTTTGTATGATTATGTTGATTATTTTGTGGTGAATGTGAGTTCGCCAAACACTCCAAATCTTCGTGAGCTACAAGACAAAGAGCCGTTGACACAGTTGTTGCAGACTTTACAGAATAAAAATTTGGCTAAGCCAAAGCAAAAACCAGTATTGTTAAAAATCGCTCCAGATTTAACCGATGAGCAATTATTAGATATTATTGATATTGTAAAAGAAACTAAAATTGCAGGTGTAATTGCAACCAATACTACCATTTCTCGTGACGGTTTACAATCGGAAAATAAAAGTGAAATGGGTGGATTGTCAGGAAAACCATTGACAAAACGTTCAACTGAAGTAATTCGTTTTCTGTCTCAAAAAAGTAATAAAGCTTTTCCAATTATTGGAGTAGGAGGAATTCATACTGCCGAAGACGCTATCGAAAAATTAGAGGCAGGAGCTAGTTTGGTACAATTGTACACTGGTTTTATTTATGAAGGTCCAGCCTTGGTAAAAGCCATTAATAAAAAGATTTTAAGTCGTTTGTAATCTAAATTGGATTATTACGCAGAGATTCGCAAAGAGAACTCAGAGTTTCGCTAAGCTTTTTGTTCTAAAAATAGTTTACGTAGATTAAAGTGCTAATCGTGACAAAAAATATTTTTGTCACGATTTTTCTGTTTTAGGTTAGAATTCTAATATAGTATTTCTTTGAGTTTCTCTGCGGTTTTCTTTGTGAATCTTTACGAAACAAAAGACCAATTTTTGTTTGCTCTAAATTTTGCAACATGGCAAGTTTTAGTATCTTTGAAAGCTATGGAGCCAATAAAAATTATCGAATGTCCGCGCGATGCCATGCAAGGTATTAAAAGCTTTATTCCTACGGAAAGAAAGGCAGCGTACATTCAGGCTTTGTTGAGAGTAGGATTCGATACTATCGATTTTGGTAGCTTCGTTTCAGCACGTTCCATTCCGCAAATGCAGGATACGGCAGCGGTTTTAGATTTGTTGGATTTATCAAAAACTACCAGCAAGTTGCTTGCTATTATTGCCAATACGCAAGGAGCGGCAACTGCAGCGCAATTTGAAGCCATTCATTATCTTGGTTTTCCTTTTTCGATTTCCGAAAATTTCCAAATGCGAAATACCCATAAAACCATAGCCGAATCGATTGTTAGTTTACAGGAAATTCTGGAAATTGCCGATAAGAATAATAAAGAAGTCGTAGCTTATTTGTCTATGGGATTCGGGAATCCTTATGGAGATCCTTGGAATGTAGATATTGTAAGTGAATGGACTGAGAAATTAGCCGTTATGGGAATAAAAATACTTTCTCTTTCGGATACTATCGGGAGTTCTACGCCTGAGGTTATCCGTTATTTGTATTCTAATTTAATTCCTAAATATCCCCAAATTGAGTTTGGAGCGCATTTGCATACCACTTATGATAAATGGTTCGAAAAAATAGAAGCCGCTCATCAATCAGGTTGTCGTAGATTTGACGGAGCAATTCAGGGTTTTGGTGGTTGTCCAATGGCAAAAGACGAGTTGATAGGAAATATGCCTACTGAGAAATTATTGTCTTATTTTACGGCAAATAAAGAAAATATAAATTTGAATCCATTGAGTTTTGAAAGTGCTTATAATGAGGCGTCGAAGTTATTTGGTACCTTTTATTAATTAATAAGATGAATAATTGTTATCTAAAAAGAATAATCTGTGCTGCACTTTTCATAGTGAGTTGTTTTTCTTGTACCAGTGATTTAGACTTTAATCAAGCAAACGATTTGAAACTAACACCAGTGGTTGTTGGGAATTTGAGTTATTTTGATGTTCCAGCAACTGATTTTGTTGCTGCTGATGGCTCCGAATATAATATGGCTTTTGATGTTGAAAACTTTGATGTTTTTAGAGACAAGTACTTTAATAGTTATTTGCAAAAAGCTAGTTTTTATTTTGAAATTACCAATACTATAAATAGAGCTTTTAAAGCCCAAATTGTATTATTAGATGCTAATAAACAAGTGCTGTACACGATTCCTTTTGATGTGCCTGCTTATTCGGGAACTGAAAGTATAGTTACCAAAACGGTGCTCTTTGAAGGTGCTAACCTAGCTTTGCTTAAAAGATCTAGAAATATGGGGTTTAGCTTGCAAATGCAAGCTGGTCCTGCTTTAAATTCTACAAGTACAGGGAGTTTTAAATTTCGTTCAAGTGCAACAGTATATTTATCAATATAATGAGAAAAAGACTGTTGTTTTTATTAGTGTTTGTTGCCGTGAACTGTTTTTCTCAAAACAAGCAGTTGCTGTATAATTTCACCTCAGTTCCTCAGTCGTTAATGACAAATCCAGGAGCCGATTTTAAATACAAATTTTATTTTGGTGTGCCATTACTTTCGGGAATGTCATTTAAAATAGGATCGACAGGATTTTCAGCCTATGATTTATTTGCCAATGATGGAGTCGATTTTAATCAGAAACTACGAAAAGTAGTTTATGAAAGTACAAGACACGATCATGCAGCAGTAAACGAGCAAGTTGAAATCTTTAATGGCGGAATTAAACTGGGCGATTGGCTTGAAGACAAAGGCTATCTTTCGTTTGGAATGTATCAGGAGTTTGATTTTTGGAGTTATATGCCCAAGGATTTGGCTATTTTGGCATTGGATGGAAATCAAAATTATATAGGTAAATCTTTTAAGTTGTCCGATTTGAGTTTGAAAACCGAAGTGCTAACGGTTTTACATCTTGGCTATCATAAAAATATTTCCGATCAGCTGATAGTAGGGGCAAGAGGTAAAATCTATTTTAGTGGTTTCAATGCTACTTCAACTAGAAATTCAGGATATGTTGTTACGCAACCAGCTAACACTACGATGTACGAACAAATTATCGATTCACATTTAGCATTAAATACTTCGGGAATTTCAAAATATACCGATGGTAATTACAATGGAGATGCAGCTACTGATGTTAGAAAGCAACTCTTGTTTGGAGGTGATTTAGGCTTGGGCGTCGATTTAGGATTTACTTATTATCCTCAAAAAAATACCCAAATTACAGCCAGTATTATCGATCTTGGTTTTGTGCATCACAGCAAAGATGTTAAGACTTATACTTATAACGGCTATTATAAATACGAAGGCGTAAATCCTAATTTTTCCTCTACCAACGATCCCAATAGTGTTTATGATGATTTTCGAGATGCTATTTCTTTAGACAGTGTATACAATAAATACACCACTTTGCGTCCGGTGAAATTAAATGCTTCTTATCAGTATTCTTATGGAATGACAACCGATGAGGATTGTGTGTGCATAGCGGGCGAAAGACGCTATAAAAACGCTGTAGGAGCACAGTTGTTTGTCATGAGCACGCCAAGATTGCCTATTACCGCTTTAACGGGCTTTTATCAGCGAAATATTTCCAATAATCTACATCTTAAAGCAACATATACATTAGATTCCTATTCGTACACTAACATTGGTTTGGGATTATCTGCTAATTTGGGTAGGTTCAATATGTATTTTATGGGCGATAATCTATTAGCATATCACGATGTTTCAAAGGCTAAGAGTCTTTCGTTTCAATTTGGATTTAATTTCATCTTCAAAGACAGTAACGAGCCTCCTAATCAATAATTTTAGGAGCTAAATCCAGCTATCCATTACAAGCGCTCCATTAAAAAACTATTTTTCTAAGTTTTTCAAAAAGCTTCCTTTGGTCGCTTTTTAAAAACAAGAAAAATTCGTTTTTTTAATTTTCGTGGCTTTCCATTGCTACCTGCCTGTCGGCAGGCAGGTCTGGGCTATTGCATTGCTTTGGCAAAAAACAAATTGGAATACAAAACAGCAAGCAATAAAATTATTGTTTTTTTCAATTTTATAAATCAAAATAATTTGCTATATTTGCACGCAATTCAACTAGAAATTGCAACATGATAGCACACAACTCAAAGATTATCGGCGAAGGTTTAACTTACGATGATGTATTATTAGTTCCTAATTACTCCCATGTGCTTCCTCGCGAGGTGAGTATCAAAACAAAATTTTCAAGAAACATAACACTTAACGTTCCTATTGTATCTGCAGCTATGGATACAGTTACCGAAAGTTCTATGGCTATTGCTATGGCACAAGAAGGAGGAATTGGTGTTTTACATAAAAACATGACTATTGAGCAGCAAGCTGCCAAAGTAAGAAAAGTAAAACGTGCCGAATCAGGTATGATTATCGATCCGGTAACTTTAAAATTAAACGCTACCGTTGCTGATGCTAAAGCAGCGATGAAAGAATACGGAATTGGTGGTATTCCTGTAGTTGATGAAAATCAAACTTTAAAAGGAATTGTTACTAATCGCGATTTGCGTTTCGAAAAAAACAGTACGCGTCCAATTGTTGAGGTAATGACTAGTGAAAACCTGGTAACTGTTGCCGAAGGAACTTCTTTAGAACAAGCTGAAGTTGTTTTACAAGGACACAAAATCGAGAAACTTCCTGTAATAGACAAAGACAATAAATTAGTAGGTTTAATTACCTTTAGAGATATCACTAAATTAAATCAAAAACCAAACGCTAATAAAGATAAATACGGACGTTTGCGTGTAGCAGCTGCTTTAGGTGTTACTGCTGATGCTGTTGAAAGAGCTTCTGCTCTTGTAAAAGCAGGTGTTGACGCTGTAATTATTGATACTGCTCACGGTCATACTCAAGGTGTGGTAGATGTATTAAAAGCCGTAAAAGCTAAATTTCCAAAATTAGATGTTATTGTTGGAAATATTGCTACTCCAGAGGCAGCGAAATTTTTAGTTGAAAATGGTGCTGATGGTGTAAAAGTAGGAATTGGACCTGGTTCTATTTGTACAACAAGAGTTGTTGCAGGGGTTGGGTTTCCTCAATTTTCTGCAGTACTTGAAGTTGCTGCTGCAATAAAAGGTACAGGAGTTCCTGTAATTGCTGATGGAGGTATTCGTTATACAGGAGATATTCCTAAGGCTATCGCTGCAGGTGCTGATTGTGTGATGTTAGGATCGCTTTTAGCAGGAACAATGGAATCTCCGGGAGAAACTATCATTTTTGAAGGAAGAAAATTCAAATCTTATAGAGGAATGGGGTCTGTTGAAGCCATGCAAGAAGGTTCTAAAGACCGTTATTTCCAAGATGTAGAAGATGATGTTAAGAAACTAGTTCCAGAAGGAATTGTAGGTCGTGTACCATATAAAGGAGAGTTGAACGAAAGTATGCAACAATTCGTAGGAGGACTTCGTGCTGGTATGGGGTACTGTGGTTCTAAAGATATTGCTACTTTGCAAGAAACAGGACGTTTTGTACGCATTACGGCTAGTGGTATCAACGAAAGTCATCCACATGATGTAACAATTACAAAAGAAGCTCCAAATTATTCTAGATAATTTTCAAGCTTAATAAATAGAAAAAGGCTGTCCTGAAGTGTAAACTTTAAGACAGCCTTTTTTATTGTTTTTTGTTTGTTATTTTTTACAGCATTTAAAAAACAAATGAAACTACCAAGCCGATAATTATAAGTATACTAAAGCCAAAAAAAATGGGTTTTCGAATGTTTTTTTTAGATAATGAAATACCATAAATCATTTTCAAAACATTGTTACTTGTTACCGCATTGATAACAGCTGTAGTTAAAACGTCGTTAGTGATACTCCATTTACTTTGAAAAATATTGATAATAAAAGGGTCAATATCCGTGATACCAACTACAAAAGACAAAATCTTGATACCCGAGGTTCCATATTGTTGGTTGACAAAACTTGTAAGTAGCGCAAATACAATAAAGAGAATCCCAAAGACCAAAGAGGTCTTAAATTCAAGAGGGTTGGACAGCGAATTTATTTTTTGTTTTATTTCTGTTTTATTAGTTTGTTTTTTATCTAGCCAAAGAAAGTATAGTGCAATGAAAGTAGAAACTACAGCAAAAAAACTGAAACTGGGAGCCAGTTCCATGGCTATAGGTTTATTAAACAACAAAGCAAGGATGAATATACGTATAAACATCATGGTTGTGGCTAAAATTATCGCTGCTGTTATTTTATAATCTTCGTCTAATTCTTTGCTTTTTTTAGCTAATATAAAAGTGGTGACGGTACTGCTGTAAAGTCCACCTAAAATACCTGTAAGCACAATTCCTGATTTTGGAAAAACGAATTTTTTAAGCAGATAACTGAAATAAGAAATTCCAGAAACGGCAACGATGGCTAACCAAAATTTATAGGGTGAAATAGTGATAGTTTTAGAAAAGGCATCGTTGGGAAGTAAAGGAAGAATGACGCCAGCAATCACCAGAAATTCGGCCAAAGAGATAAATTCATTATCATCTATTTTTTTTGAAAAATCAAATAAGGCTTCTTTGATTTCGACTAATATCAAAACCGAAACCACTATTAAAATCACTAACCAATCAGGTTGTGTGTAAATAATTGGAGCAAGACAAAAAGTTATGAGCGCTACAATTATTGACGTTAAACTGAATTTTTTTTGATGATAGCCTCTGATGAAATAGAATATAGCAAGAAATATACTTAAAACAAATCCACCACTTAGAAACGGAATAAGGGTTGTAGGTGACATCATATAAAGTATAAAACCGAGTATGCCAATAAGCGTAAATGCCCGGTCAGTACCAAAACGACTGCCTATATTTGAATTTAAAAATTGTCTTCTTTGCTCTAGGCCAATTAATAATGAAAAAAGCACAACCAAAACAAATTTGATTAAATCTGGAGGTAAGACATTTATAAAGTCATTCGATTCTTTCATTTTAATCAGCTTTTAGAAATCAATTTTTTCTATTTCTCATAAGGCATTTTCGTTTACTTCAAAAATCCCAAAAACATTGTTGTCCAAGTCTATAAAATAACCTTGAAAACAACGTTTAGGAATGGCAAATTTTGGCATTGCAATTTGTCCGCCATTCTCTATTATTTTCTTAGCTGTTTCATCAAAGTTGCTTACCTGGATAGAACAAGTAAAAGCGTTTGTCCCGCATTCAATAGGAGGTATATTTGCAGGTCGAAGCAAAAGCCCACCATTGATACTGTTAGTTTCAATTCGGTAATATTCTATGGGTAGCTGTTCTTCTCTAACAAAGTTCCATTCAAATACATTTTTATAAAATTCAATTTCTCTACTGGGTTTTGATGATTGAATTTCAAAATAGCCTATTGTGTTCATTGTGCTAGATTATTTTTTTTCCACATAATTAAACATCCAGCGAATTCCAAATTTATCCAGACAACAACCCCACAAAGCGCCCCAAAATTGATCACTCAATGGAGCAATATCTGAACCACTTTCAGACAATAGATTAAACAATCTTTCGGTTTCTTCTCTGGAGTCGGGTTCTAGATTTATAGTTGTATTGTTACCAATTTTTAATGTATGTCCCATACTTTCTAACATATCTGTTCCCATAATTCGTACTCCACCTAGAATAGGTAAAGAAACATGCATTACCGAATTCAAGTCTTTTTCGGATAATGGCGGCATTCCTTCCTGTGGAGGAGCATCTTTTATATACATAATTGATCCTTCATATTCAGTCTTAAATACTGATTTATAAAAAGTAAAGGCAGCTTCTGTGTTGCCCATAAAGTTGAGGTAAATTGATACGTTTGCCATTCTGAATTTAATTTAAGGTTTATGATTTTTTAGATTGTTCAGCAATAATTCTTATTTTTTATCAAAGAAATTAGTAAGATTAAAAATACATAGTACATAAATTTACAAAAAAAAGAATTACTATTATTAGTTTCTTGTTTTTCTAAGTGTAAGTTATTGATTATTTAAAAAGGCTGCCTTAAAGTGTAAACTTTAAGACAGCCTTTGTTGTTTTAGCTGTATTTTCGAGAAGTAAGTTATACTTATTTTAGTACATGTGTTGCTAAAACATTGTGTACATCATAGACGTTAACTGATTTGTTGAACTGTTTTCTAATGCTTGGAACTTGTTCGCTAGAAACCCAAATTTTCAATTCGGCGTCTAAATCAAATGTGCCAGCGGTTTCAATACTAAATCTTGAAATGCTTTTATATGAAATGGATTTGTATTCAATTTTACTGGCTGTTAAGCCTTGTTTGTCAACTAAAATAAGTCTTTTGTTAGTGAAAATAAATACATCTCTAATTAGTTTGAAGCCCAGTTCAATCTCCTCGCCACTGATTAATAATTTGCCGTAATCTTTTTGTAAATCTTCTTGGCTAACCGTTCCTGCGTTTCCAAGTAATGCTGAAAATAATCCCATTGTATCTTTTTTAAAGGTTGTTTAATTGTTATTGACTGTATTTTGTTTTTCAAATATAGCTAAAGAATTGTCTTGTGTTAAGAAAAGTTTTATGGTTTTAAAAACTCAGTTTATTTGGATTTTGAAAGTTGCACAGCAGTTTTTATTTTATTAATCCTTGAATATAATCAGTGGTTTTTTCGAGTATCAGTTTTGTTCTTCTTTGTGTGGCGTATGTCCGATGTTTGGGATGATCAGTTTTTCAGATGCACAACTTACTTGATTTACTGTTTTGTCTACTTGCTCTAAACTCCCATATTCATCTGCGTCACCTTGTATAAAAAGTAAAGGGCTGAGTCGTCCTAAAATAGTTTTAGATAATAAATTAATCATAAACGGGAGAAAAATGGATCTCTTCCTTGTAGTTTGTTTTAGTAGAAATTCTAGTTTCTGTTAGGCAAGCTCCTTTTTCGTCTTTGCCTGTACAGCTTACTATAAGTTCGTCAATAAGTTTATCATTCCTGTCTTTGGTACTGATTTTAGAAAGTTCGTTGTTAGTATAATAAAAATACTGGGTGTTGAAAGTAGTGAAATTATCTACTATTTTATCAATAGTTCCATCAGTATTATAATGATAAATAGCTTCATTTTGCTTGTATTGTTTTCTAGTGTAGCAGCTAATACGTTCCCTTTGATTGGGTTTCCAGCGTGTTTTGCAGTAATAGGGTTCTTTATCAGGATAGGATTCCACTATAAACCATAATTTCTTTTTTGTTTCCTGCAATAGTTTCCCTGAAGCATCCACTGTTTTTGAGTATTTGATACGACCATTTTTGGTAAAAACCATTTGCTTTGTATATTCAAGTTTTTTCTGGTTATTTACTATCAGATACTTTGCTTCGGTAGCGGATTTTATCCCTTCAGGCAGTTGATGTATATTACTATATTTTTTTGTAGCACAGGACTGGGCTATTAAAAGGAATATTAAAAAATATAAGACTTTCATAATCCTACAATTTAGTGATACACTAAGTTACGGATTTCGTAGAAAAAACAAACCTAGCTTAATCTCGTTCTAAAAAGAGAAAAAGAGCTTGTTTTTTATGATTTGTTTTGAATGTGAAGCTTTTTACACAGTTCATGTTAGCGGATGTACTTATTTAGGTATTTTTAAATATTACTATTAATGTAATTATAAACATAGTAAAATATAAAGGGAATATTGAAATAGAAAATAAAGAAGATAATATAGTATTCCTTCCATTGTTATAATTTTTTGTATTCATATCAAAATCAATTTGATTTTCATTTTTTAACCTTACAGCATCATAGAGCGTTCTGTATTTTCGTTCTTGGGAAAGAAAATATCCATTAAGAAGCCAAAAAACTGGAATTGCTAAATATGATATTATTATAAAATTACTATTTGAATCTTTAGCAGATAAAGCATATAATGCAGAAACAATACTGATAAGCCAACCTTTAATTAAAAATGAGTTATTACCCATTTTTGTAATTGTATTTTGAATAAATTCTAAATGTTTTATTTTTTGTTCATTCATTATTTATAAGAGTTTAGTTTTTAATGGAATTAAAGAATATAAATTGTCAAGAGCGTTTTCGGGAGATGTAGAATCTTTATCAATCCATTTTGTAAATATATCAGCAGTTAAGTTTGTCAAATGTGAAAGTTCAAGGTCATATTCAATTCTAAAATTTTCATTTAAGTTTTTCATTTCCGCTGAATATTGTTTACTCATATGGATTATTTGTTTGGTTATTCTTTGAGGAATTTTTTTTCTTATAATTTGAGTTGTGGCAATTTCAGAAAATATCCAAGGTGATGCAGTCTTATCAATTGTGGAATTTGGAGTAATTGAATTAGGTGTATTTAAAAAAAATACACATTCTGAACTATCTATCATTTTATTTAATGCAGTAGATAATATTATATTTATGTGGCTTGTTGAATAATTTCTTTTGTCGTAATTATACGTTTTTTGGTCAATGTTTTTGCAATATTTATTGTCAATTTGTTTTAAGATTTCATTTGAATATCCCCAAACTGTTGAATCGATAAAAGTTTCAATTTTAAAGGCTTCATATAATAGTCCTGCAAGTGTTATTGCTGTTTTTTCGTCTTTATGAGAATGTGATAAAAAAATATGAGATTTAATTTCTGGAAACCAATTTTTTTGTAAATCGGTACCTCTAATTATTCCATTTTCTGATATAAAAGAATTTAGATTTTCTCTAATGATTTTTTTGCTTTATTATTTTGGGTTAAACCTATTTGATAAAGTTCATCAATTTCAGTAATTTTTGAGTTTAGGTTTAAATTATCTCCTCTGTACATTTTTAAGTTTGTTTTTCTGTTTTTTGAGCGTATATCCGCTAACTAGTATATAAGCGAAACAAATCTTCTTATATACACCCAAAATTAGGTAGGTTGGCGAAGGTTTATTTTGTTTTATCTATTTTCAAATATATTAAAATATTCTTACAAATCATCAAAAGGCTTTTCATTTGCTGTTAACTTTTCGTGTTAAAAAATAAATGTTTTTTGCTTTTAAAAATTACTAAAAATAAGGTGTTTTAAAATTAAATAAAGTACTGAAAACGAATCCCTAGCCCTGATAGTAGTGAAAATCCTTGATTGTGCCGTTTTTTTAACGGGACAATAAAGATTGCAACGGATAGCAGGAAATAGCTCCAAAAAAGAAAACCATCCTTAAATATAAAATTCAAGGATGGTTTTAGTATTATATGTAGCTAGAATTTAGCTTTTGGTTTCTATTTGTTTTGCTAGTGCAGGTTGGTTTTTGTTCATCATTTTAGTGATGGTAACGTGCATCCAAACTAGACAGATGATAGAGAATAGCAAGATGAATATCCATGAACTTGACCAAAGTCCGGTAGCTGTTAGTAAGTAACTAAAGATAATTGGACCAAAGAATCCTCCTAGACCTCCTAGTAATCCTACCATTCCACCTACAACTCCTACTTCGGAAGGGAAGTATTCAGGGATGTGTTTGTACACGGCTGCTTTACCAATTCCCCAAGAAATACCTATTAAGATTACTAAAACCAGGTAAACCCACATGTTAGCGTCAAATTTGATTACGGTAATTCCTTTAGCTAGTAATTCTTTTTTAGCTACGTCTTGGTGTTCTTTTACAACTACTTCTTGCCAAGATGTTTTGGTTGGGAAAATTGCACTTCCGTCGCTTGCAATTTCCTTTTTAGCGATTAATGGAATATCAGTTTCTCCTACTTTAATACTTGTTGCTGAAACCTGAGTAACTACTCCTGCTTTTTTAGCCATGATTCCTGAACCTGCTGTAGTGATTTCCATTTTTGGAATCATCAATAAGGCACTTAATAGTACTGATGAACCCAATACCCAGTACATTACTTGACGTGCTCCGTATTTATCAGATAAATATCCTCCAAAGGCACGAATTACTCCTGATGGTAAACTGAACATAGTGGCGAACATTCCGCCCATTACTAAGCTGGTTTGGTAAACGTTCATGAAAGTAGGTAACAACCATTGAGAATAAGCTACAAAACATCCAAATACTAAGAAGTAGTATGCTCCAAAACGCCAAACTCGAACGTTTTTAAGTGTGCTCAACATTTGTGGTATAGTCTTAGTAGATTTTTCTAATTTTTTGTTTTCGGCAAAAATTAAGAAGATTACACCAATAACTAATAAGGCCGCTCCGTAGATAAGTGGTAATATTTTCCATCCGTTTTCAGGATCTTCGATAGAAAATTGATTCAATAATGAAGGGGCAATAAAGGTAGTGATAGCTGCTCCTGCATTTCCCATTCCGAAAATACCCAAGGCTCTACCTTGCCATTCTTTTGGATACCAAATTGAAGTATAACCAATACCAACAGCAAAACCAGTACCTACCATTCCGAATAAAAAGCTTAAAATGGCAAACATTGCAAAGCTATCTGCATACGGAAGAAGAAACAACGGAATTGAACATAAAAGTAATAATAATGAGAATACATATTTACCACCGTATTTGTCAGTTAAAATACCAATTGGTAAACGCATTATAGATCCTGTTAAAATTGGAATTCCAAGTAACCATCCTACTTGTACAACACTCCAGTTGAAGATACCTTTGTCTACAAGAAAAGTAACTAATACACCATTTAAAGTCCAGCAAGCAAAGCATACTGTAAAGGCTAATGTATTAAGAAATAACATTCTGTGTGATTTTGATAATGAGTTTGAGCTTTTCATATCTGTAATTGTTTTGTTTAAAAATGGATTGTATTTAGTATCTCCTTTTGTTTGATTATTTTGCTTGCGCCTGCAAAATGATATCGGTGAAGGTTTTATAAATACTTGTTTTTTTTTGACAAATTTAGAGACAGTAATCGGCTAAAAAGTTGCGAAAACGCAGTTTTGTGAAAATAATTAAGTATTAGTACTTAATTTTTATACGTATTTTATTCTAAAGCCTTTGTTTTATTGGGATTTTGAATAAAATTAAAATTGCTGTTTTTTTTGCTAAAGTTTGATATTTGAAGGAAATATCATTTGTAGGTTTGAAATTATAGCTAAAATTCTGAAATTTTTTTTGCCACTGATTAAAAGGATTAGGAGGATTTAATCTGTGGTGGTTTTAAGCTTGCAGGCTGAACTCAATTATTATTGTTTTTTTTATTTCGCACCAATGGAGCTCTCAACTTATTAGATACTTCTGAATTTCTATAAATATTCCGCCACGCTGTGGCTCGTTACAGTTTAAATGACAAGCAGAATCAAAAAAAAAGCTGCTAGCATAGGCTAACAGCTTAATTCAATTATCAAAGACGGCGGTCTTTAGAAATTGTTTTTAGTTTTTTCTATCTATGGTTTTAGCTAATACAGGTTGTTTTTCGTTCATGATATTGCTAATAGTATAATGCATCCAAATCAGGCAAAGGCTGGAAAATAAAAGAATAAACAGCCAAGAGCTTGACCAAATTCCTGTTACGGTTAGTAAATAACTAAAGATGATTGGTCCAAAGAAACCTCCTAATCCACCTAGAAAACCGACCATTCCGCCTACAATGCCTATTTCGGTTGGGAAGTATTCAGGAATATGTTTGAATACTGCTGCAGTACCTATTCCCCAAGATATACCTATACAGATTATCAATATTAGATACACCCACATATTTGCATCAAACCGAATATGGGTAATTCCTTTAGCGATGAGTTCTTTTTTATTGACCAATTGGTTTTGAGTAACAATGATTTTTTGCCAAGATGATTTGGTAGGGAAAATACTGTTGCCATCAGATGTAATTTCTTTTTTTTCTTCAACAGGAATATCGGTATTGCCTATTTTTACATTTGTTGCCGAAACTTCAGTAACTATTCCTGATTTTTTAGCCATGATTCCCGCTCCAGCCGTGGTAATTTCCATTTTGGGAATCATCAACAAGGCACTTAAGATTACCGAAGAGCTCAAAACATAATACATTACTTTTCTAGCGCCAAATTTATCAGATAGATAACCACCAAAGGCACGAATAATTCCAGAAGGCAAGCTGAATAAAGTAGCAAACATTCCGCCCATAACTAAGCTTGTTTGATATACATTCATAAAGTTTGGTAATAACCATTGCGAAAAGGCAACGAAGCTTCCAAATACTAGAAAATAATAGGTTCCAAATCGCCAAACACGAGTCTTTTTCAAAGTAGAAAGCATTTGTGGCATCGTACGATTAGGCGTATCCATTTTTTTGTTTTTAGCAAAAATTAAAAAGATAATTCCAGTTGCGAACAATACAGCACCATAAACGATAGGGAGTAATTTCCATCCATTTACAGGGTCGGAAATTGAGAATTGATTTAATAACGAAGGAGCTACAAAGGTAGTGATGGCTGCACCTGCATTTCCCATCCCGAAAATACCTAAGGCTCTTCCTTGCCATTCTTTTGGATACCAAACAGAAGTATAACCAATACCCACAGCAAAGCTGGTTCCTACCATTCCGAAGAAGAAACTTAAAATAGCAAACATTAAAAAGCTATCGGCTAAAGAAAGTAAAAATAAGGGGATAGAGCAGAGGAGTAGTAAAAATGAGAATACGTATTTACCGCCAAATTTATCCGTTAGAATTCCTAAAGGCAAACGCATTACTGCTCCCGTAAGTATCGGGATTCCTAACAACCATCCTACTTGTACCACACTCCAGTTGAAGATGCCTTTGTCTACAAGATAAGTAACTAATACACCATTTAAAGTCCAACAGGCAAAACAAATGGTGAATGCCAAGGTGTTTAAAAATAAAATTCGGTGTGACTGGCTTAAGGAAACAGTATTATTCATCAGACTTAAATTTTTACAAATATAAGTATAATTACGTATTTTTAGCATAAAAATAAGTGTTTTTACGTAATTTATTTTCTGTGTTTTATACTGATTTATTGGTAAGTCGTTGGTTTTTAGTACAAAAAAATCCTATTTCTTAGTTTATACTAAAAAATAGGATTTTTAAATAGAAGAAATTATAAACCTAAATGGTTCTTTTTCTTGGTTTTATATCAAAGAATATTCAGTTGCTTTGTTTGAAAGTTCCATCAGGTTTTTAACTTTTAATTTTTTCATTAAGTTAAAACGATGTACTTCGGCAGTACGCTTACTGATTTCTAATGCTTCGGCAATTTCTTTATTTCCTTTACCTGACAATAATAAGGTAAGGATTTCTTTTTCTCTTTTAGTAATGGTTAAGTCTTCAGTTAGAGCTGGTTTAGGTTCTAAAGAAGTCGAAGAATTAGTCAGTTGATTGATTAATATAGACGAAATATCTCCTGTGAAATATTTACCTCCATTAGCAACAGTATGTAATGCTTTTAGGAATTCTTCTTTGCTTGAACCTTTAAGTAGGTAACCATCAGCACCTGCTTTAATAGATTTTAAAACATATTCTTCTGATTCGTGCATAGAAAGCACAATAATTTTCACAGGGTTGTTTTGGTTTCTCAGTTTTTCAACTACCTCAATACCGGTGTGATGTGGCATTCTGATATCTACAATTAATAAGTCGGGTTTAACTGTATTTACTACTTCTAATGCTTCTAATCCATCGGTTGCTTCTCCTGCAACTACAATATTTTTTTCGCTTTCTAATAGTGATTTTATACCGTCTCTAACAAAAAAATGATCATCTGCCAGTACAACTCGAATTATATCGCTCATAACTTACTTGTTTAAAAATCTACGTACTTAATTTAAAGTTGTGCAATATACGTATTTTTTACGTATTTATATCGGTTTTAAATAGGAATGTTAAAAGTAATTCTTGTCCCTTCACCTGGAATCGAATTGATAAATGCTCTTCCGTTGATGTATTGAATACGTTCTTTCATAAACAACAATCCCATACCTGATTCGCTATTTCTCTTCTTTTCAACCGCTGCAACGTCAAATCCTTTTCCGTTATCGTCAATTGTGATACTAAGTATTTTGTTACTGTGCGAAAGCTGTACGATAATATGTGAAGACTCGGCATATTTTATCGCATTATTGATGGCTTCCTGAGTCAAACGGTAAATGTTGATTTCAATTAGGGAATCCAATCGTTGGTCAAACTCTGATTTATTGTAAAACTGAATGTTTTTACCAGTCAGTTTGGTAAGTTCTAAGGTTAGTTTGGCAATCGAAGAAACAATACCATGATCAGTCAGTTCAGGAGGCATCAGGTTAAAAGTTGCTGTACGAACTCCTTTGATAATGTCCAGAGATAGTTTTTTAAGGTATTCTATTTTTTGAGCCGATTTTTCTTTGTCGTCTAAATTGATGCTTTCAAGACTAAATTTTAGTCCGGTAAGCATTTGTCCAATACCATCGTGAATTTCACGGGCGATTCTATTTTGTTCGTTTTCTTGATTTTCAACTATTCGACTCGAAATAATCTTTTGTTGGTTTATTTTTTCAATAATATTTTCGCGGTTCAATCGCTCGATTTCAATCTCTGCTTTTTTACGAATGCTGATGTTGAAACAAATAACTAATATTTCCGATTCTTCTTTTTTAATTCGAACAGGAATCATCGACATATCTAGCCAAAGTGGATCCCCATTTCTGGTAGTGGTATTTAGTTCTCCCTGCCAGCCGCTTCGTTGCTTATCGGCAATTATTCTGTCTATTGCCAGTTGTTCTTTTTCTACGGCAGTTAAGGCCTTAGAGAAGCTTTTATCGGCATCAAAAGAGGGATTGTATTGTAATAACTTAGAGAATTTATCACCCATGTGGATGATTTTTCCCTGAGGACTAATTCGGCAATACAGTAGGGTATTTTCCATAGCAAAATTCAGCGATTTTAATTCTTTTACTGAATTTTCTTTGACGATGCTAATGGCTTCGGTATCGCGTGCTAGTTTAATTGCTCTTCTTTCGGAAGAGAGCAACTTAGAGATTAGAATTTCAATTTTCTTATTGGTAGGCTTGAAAATAAAAAGGAATTCTAAAAATAAAATCAACAAGGTAAAGCTTAAAATACCGTATTCGATGTTGCGCTGTCTGGTGACTTTTTCCAGAGCTTCATATTCATATTGGCTTACAATGAGGTTCATCTTAGTGAGAAAGACGGCTACATTGTCAAGGATAATTTGAACTTCTCGTTGGGTTATTTTGCGAGAAACCCCTTTGTTACGATCTGATAGGTATTTTTGAGTAGCATTATCAATAAAGTCAACATTTGGTTTTACAGCCTGGAATAACACTAAAAGTTCTGGGCTTTTAGTTTGGGGAAAATTAAGACTGTCGTTTCCTTTTTCTAAAGCCAGATGGGTAAATTTCCAAAGAGCCAGTGTTTTCTTTATATTGGCAATTTCATCATCAAGATTGGAGTCGTTAGAAAAAGAATGTAATATAAGAATTTCTTTAGCTAATTTTTGACTCAGCATTCGTTGTTTTCCAGATTTATTAATCAATCTAGAGTCATTTAGCTGACTACTGATGTTGTGCTGAATAAGCAGCTGACTCAAGAGTACGGTAATAGCAATAGTAATTAAAGCAAATATGTACATTTGCTTTAATTTTTTGAAATTAAGATTTTCAGAAAACGCTTTGGCTTCTTTTGTCATGCTAATTTTTTTCTTGTTCTTGATACAATTTCTATCGAGATGCGATATCATTTATATTTTACCGAAAGTAAAAATTACGACTTAATAATTTTCTTTTTTGCTTGATCAAAAAAGAAACAAAAAAATCAAGTCTTCCGCTTTCTCGTCGGTCAAATTAGTTTTCGAATACTAAAAGAAAAGAACTCTCCGCCGCGGCGAATCAAACAGCTTTTCTTTTTACGTATTCTTCAAACATTTGACGCTCGACTGCGAAAGCTAAGGACATTTTGAACTTAGTAAAAAGAATTTCTAGTACTGACTAAAAATTGTAGTCAAGAACTAATTACCGCAATAGTTTGTATTCTAAATTATATAAATCTTTGGTAAAGATTAGATTGGTTTTACAATCCGAGGGCATCTTTTATTAACTGAAGATCGGCAGGGCTATAATTAATTTTTAAGGCTGCTTGATGTCCTTTTTCAGACATTTTATTCCAGGTTTTTAGAATAATGTTTTTCAGCTTTTCAGTATCGTGTTTTTCAACAAAAGGTTCTAAGTAATATTCTAAGAAAACTAAGCAGATAACATCTTCTAATAGTTGTGTTTCTTCGTCTTTTTTAAGTAATTTTTTTTCGATTAAGAAAGAAACTCTGGCGATAAATTCAGCATTATATCCTGCTTTTTCAAGAATCGCAGCAGTAGTTTTGGCGTGGAATTTTTTTAAGTCTTCGCGCCATTTTAAATAACCTACGCGATCCATTGGGTAGGATTCTCTAGCTATTTTCCAACGACAAATGTGTTGTGCTTTAGAAGCAATTTGTACTTCCTCAGAGGCATTAGGAAAAAAATCCATAAGTTTTTCAAACATTCTATTAGAGTATAATAGTTCTTTTGGAAAACTTATGGATTCGTTTATTTCTATGTTTGGATCTTGAGCGTTTTCAGCATCAATCCATTGGCTTGCTTGTTGAAATGGTGTAATTGTCATTTGGAGTGTTTGTTTGATACTCCAAAGATATTATATTTAATCCATAAAGCCAATCAATACTTCGTCTTCAACAATTTTTACTGGGTAAGTTGCAATTTTTAAATCATCTCCACTTAGGTTGCTTCCATCCTTTAAAGAGAATGTTTTTTTGTGCATTGGACAAGCAATTTTTGGAATATCATCTGATGATCCAATCATTCCTCTAGAAAGTACCATTTCCATTTTGTGAGGGCATAAATTTTGACAAGCATACCATTCGTTTCTTCTCTCAAAATTGATTACCGCAATTTGTTTGCCTTTGTATTTTACGCATCCACCACCATCAGCAGGAAAGTCAGCTGTTTTACCAGCGTTGAACCATACTTTTACATCATTAAGGGCAACTGAATCATATTGGTTTAGTATGTTTTCCATGTTTCTTTATTTTTGGTTTTCATTTTCCTGACTTTTTAATTTGGAGTCAAGAGAATGAAAAAGATTGATATTTTTAAATTTTTTTCTTGAAAAATATTACCAAGCTGTAGGCATTATTTGATCTCTCACTGGAACATATTCTATGTTGTCATCACGATCATCTGAATTAGTGAAATGTTTGAAACGTTTTTGTAATTCAGGGCTTTCGATAACTTCAGTCCATTCGCAAGCGTAAGAATCTACCAGACCTTGCATTTCTTTATCTAAAGTTTCAGCAATTCCTAAGCTGTCTTCAATTACTACTTGTTTTAAGTAATCTAATCCACCTTCTAGTTTTTCTAACCAAGTAGAAGTACGTACTAATGGACCTGCAGTGCGGATGTAGAACATTAAGAAACGATCTAAGTATTTGAAACAAGTTTCTTTGTCTACTTGCTCAGCAAAAAGAACAGCGTGCTTAGGGTTAGCTCCTCCGTTTCCAGAGATGTATAAGTTCCATCCACCTTCAACAGCGATAATACCAAAATCTTTTCCTCTAGCTTCAGCACATTCTCTAATACATCCTGAAACTCCTCCTTTTATTTTGTGTGGAGAACGTAATCCTTTGTATCTGTTTTCTAATTCAATTGCAAAAGTTGTACTGTCATCCATTCCGTAACGACACCAAGTGTTACCTACACAACTTTTTACGGTACGAAGAGATTTTCCATAAGCGTGACCACTTTCAAAACCGCTATCGATAAGTATTTTCCAGATTTCAGGTAAATCATTTAATTCAGCACCGAATAAATCGATACGTTGACCACCTGTGATTTTTGTATATAAATTGTATTTTTTAGCTACTTCACCTAAAACAATTAACTTGTCAGGAGTGATTTCTCCACCAGTAACACGAGGAACAACTGAGTAAGTTCCGTTACGTTGAATGTTAGCTAAGAATCTATCGTTAGAATCTTGTTCAACAACGTGTTTGTTAGCAGTGTCATTGTAGATACTTGAGAAGATAGAAGATAAAACTGGTTTACAAATTTCGCAACCGTCACCTTTTCCAACAGTACCTAAAACTTCGTTGTGATTTGTAAATTTATTGATTTTTACAATATCATATAATTCTTGACGGCTGTAAGCAAAGTGCTCACAAACTACATCTTTAACTTCTTTTCCTAATGATTTTTGAGCTTCTTTTACAAGGTCAACCACCATTGGTTTACAACCTCCACAACCAGTAGTAGCTTTAGTAAGTTTTACAACATCACCTAAAGTTTCAGCAGTTCCATCAGTGATAGAACAACAGATGCTTCCTTTAGTTACGTTTTCACAAGAACAGATTACCGCAGTATCAGGTAAGTCCATTGCGCTTCCCATAGAAGAAGATTCTCCTCCTCTTGAACCTAGAATTAAGTCTTCTGGGTTTTTAGGAATTGCCATTCCGTTGCTGAAAATTTGGAATAAAGTATTGTAATCACTAGAATCTCCTACTAAAATCCCTCCTAATAATGCTTTTCCATCTTTAGAGATATTGATTCTTTTGTAGATTCCGCTTAATTTGTTTTCGTAAACAATAGGAGTTCCTTCTTGTTGTTCGATAAATGGGTCACCAAAACTAGCTACTTCAACTCCAATTAATTTTAATTGAGTAGACATGTCGATGCTTTCTCTCATTGTTTTTTCGCCTTCCATGATTTGCTCAGCTGCTACATCGGCCATTTCATAACCTGGAGCTACTAAACCATAAATCATGTGGTTGTATAGAGCAACCTCACCAATAGCGAAGATATTTGGATCAGAAGTTTGCATTTTGTTGTTTACCACAACACCACCTCTAACCCCTACTTCAAGACCAGCACCTCTTCCTAGTTCGTCTCTAGGTTTGATACCTGCCGAGATTACAAGCATATCCACTTTTAGAAGTTCTTCTTCTTCAAACATCATTCCTGTAATAGCGCTTTCTCCATCAATATACTGAGTCGATTTGCTAAGGTGAATTTTGATGTTTAATTCTTCGATTTTAGAACGAAGCATGTTACTCGCTCCTTTATCTAATTGTCTTGGCATTAAACGAGGAGCAAATTCTACTACGTGAGGATTTAGTCCTAAATCACGTACTGCTTTTGCAGCCTCTAGTCCTAGTAATCCACCACCTAATACAGCAGCTTCAGTAGAACCGTTTTGTTTTATTTTTTTGGCGTAAGCCATAATAGCGTCAAGATCTTCGATGGTTCTGTAAACAAAAACACCTTCTTTTTCTACACCTTCGATTGGTGGAACAAAAGCAGAAGAACCTGTAGCCAATACTAAATAATCATAAGAGTGAGTTTTCTCTAAATGAGTCGTAATGGTTTTGTTTTCTTTGTGAATATCAGTAACTAATTCAGAAGTATTTAAAATGATATTGTTTTCTTCGTACCAATTTGCAGTAGACATTGATAAATCGTCAGCTGTTTTTCCTGCAAAGTATTCACTAAGGTGAACACGGTCATAAGCACGTCTCGGTTCTTCACCAAATACGGTAATTTGATATTTTTCTTGTCCAGATTTTGAAACGAATTTTTCACAAAATTTGAAACCCACCATGCCGTTTCCGACTACAATTATTTTAATCATAATATCATTATTAAGTATTACGAAGCAAATATACGTATTAATACTTAATTCGTATACTTAATCTTTAAATTTGCTTGTTAATTGAGATATTATGAAAAGCAAAGGGTTAAAATATAAAATGTGTAAAAAATAGGGGTTGTTTTTTTAAATTCTCAATCAATTTCAAGTTGGTTTTGCTTATCAAATGTTATTTTTTGATTCTTTTTGTTATAAAAATTGACTTAAAAATAGTTTTATACGATTGGTGAATGAAAAAAGCATCAAACTAAGTATAGAATTTAATACTTAGTTTGATGCTTTTGTTATAAGTGTAAAAATTATTTTTAAGTAAGATTACTTAAGTGGTAAAAAGTATTTTTTTTGAAACCAGAAGGCTAGATTTACCAGAGCAATTAAGGCGGGAACTTCTACTAAAGGACCAATGACGCCTGCAAAAGCTTGTCCGCTGTTGATGCCAAATACTCCAATCGCTACGGCAATAGCTAATTCGAAATTATTTCCTGTAGCGGTAAAGGCTATGGCGGTGCTTTTAGAATAATCAGCGCCAAAATATTTTCCGATAAAGAAACTCAGTACAAACATTAATATGAAATAAATAACTAATGGTATTCCTATTCGTATTACATCCATTGGAATTTGAACAATAAGTTTTCCTTTAAGGCTGAACATGATAATAATGGTGAACAATAAGGCAATTAATGTTATGGGTGAAATTGCAGGAATGTATTTATTTTGAAACCAATCTTCTCCTTTTAAATATATTAAAGTGTATCTGCTGATGATTCCCAGTGCAAAAGGGATACCTAAGTAAATACAAACGCTTTTTGCAATTTGTGCAATGCTGATATTGACTTCAAAAGCGGAATAGCCAAAATAAGGAGGGAGTAATGTTATAAAAATATAGGCATAGACGCTATAAAGTAGTACTTGGAAAATACTGTTTAAAGCAATAAGTCCTGCGGCGTATTCCCGGTCTCCATCGGAAAGATCATTCCAAACAACTACCATGGCGATGCATCTGGCTAAGCCAATGAGAATCACGCCAACCATGTATTCAGGATAGTCGTTAAGAAAAATTAGTGCGAGGAAAAACATTAAAACAGGACCAATAATCCAATTTAAGATAAGGGATGCACTTAAAACTTTGGTATTTTTAAATACAGATGACATTTGCTCGTATTTTACCTTAGCTAGTGGAGGATACATCATGAGTATTAAGCCTATCGCTAACGGAATATTGGTGGTTTCGCTAGAAAAAGAGTTGATGAAATTACCAGATGACGGAATAAAATTTCCTATTGCTACACCTAAAGCCATGGCTAAGAATATCCAAAGCGTTAGGTAGTTGTCAAGAAAGCTTAATCTTTTTCTTTTTATAAGAGGTGTGCAATTAGTTGCCGACATTTATTGTTTTATTTGAGAGAATACGTATAATAGTTCTGTTGCAATTTGATTACTTCTTTCGGTGTATTTTTCAGCCTGTTGCGGACTGTTGTCAAAAGCTTTTGGGTCTTCAAAAGTAATTGGAATGCGTTTTTCAGCACCAGCAATAAAAGGGCATCCTTGGTCGGCACTGGAGCAAGTTAGTATTGCAGCAAATTCCGATTGAGGGTTAAAATCATCATTGTAGATTTTAGAAAAGCCGATTATAGGATGCGCACTGTCGGAGTATTTGATACTGTAAATAGGGTTTTGTCCTTCGGCAATTGTTTTAATTAGGAAACCTGATTGCTCCAAAGTTTTTGCTGCCATTGGGAATAAAGCTGTTGCTTCGGTTCCTCCAGAATAGCAAAACACATTTTTTATATTAAAATAAGCTGCTATTGTTTGTGCCCAAACTTGAGATAAATGGCTTCTTCTGGAATTATGGGTACAAATAAAGTTGAGTCTAATTTCTTGTTGATTACTATGCTTGCTTTGAATGTAATCAATTAGAGGTTGCAAGATTAGCTTACGTTCTTCTGATATACTTTCAGAGCTAAGCTTGCTGATTAGTAATTCAATTTTTGAAAATATCTTGTTTTGTGTTGAAATCATATTTATGGTTTAAGTTAGTAAACTAGCAACAGTTTCCGTTTGGAGTGCAGCAGTTGGTTTCATTTGAAATGTTGGCTAATTCTATTTTTTGTTTTTCTTTAGGAGTTCCACATTGATCTTGGGCTAAACAAGCTGTTTGTTTGTTTAATAAGGTGAAATCTTTACCATTAAATCCTAAGTCATATTTTCCTATGGTTTCAGATTGGTATTCTACTTCAATTTCATAATCTTCAATACCTAATATCTTTTCAGACAATGTTATGATGTTAAGAAGTTTTTTGGGTTTTAGTCGATGATTAAAATCATTGGCATCCCATAACTGGAAGTTGACTACAGTTTCTTTTCGTACTGTTCCACCACAGTCAATAAAGTTTTTAGAAATTAAACCTATTTCGGTAACGTGGAAATGTTCAGGAAGATAAGTTCCGTTTGGTAATATGAAGACCACATTTTCTAATGTGTCTAATATTGTTTTTACTTCAGATAATTTCATGATCTTAAATTTTAAAAATTAACAGCATTGATTTTTATTGTTTAAATGGCTTTCAATATTTTGAAAAAACATTTTTAATTTTTCAAATCCTTTTTCGTCAAGGCAATAACAAATAGCGTTTCCTTCAAAATTGCCTTTGATTAAACCTGCGTTTTTTAATTCTTTTAAATGTTGTGAAACCGTAGGTTGGGCTAGGGGGAGTTCGTTTACAATATCTCCACAAATACAACTATTTACTTTTAAAAGATGTTGTATGATGGCTATTCGAGCTGGATGACCAATAGCTTTAGTCAGAATAGCTAGTTCGTTTTGTTCTTCGGTAAAATGTTCTGTTTTAGTAATTCCCATCGTTATATATTTATATTGCAATATTACGATAACAAAGTAACATTTCTATGATTTTGACAAAAAAAATACTCCTCTTAAAAGAGAGGCTTTTAAGAGGAGTATTTTTTAGTTGTTCTTTGTGTTAAATCAATGCTTTTGGGATGGCATGGTAACCAATGGCTTTGACGGCTTTTTCTACTTCATCAATGCTAATAACCTTATTGGTGAAGACAGTAAATTCTTTAGGGAAAATAGCGTTGTTGATTTGTATTTCGATAACGCCATCCACTTTTAAAAGATTGTTTTTAATTTCTATTAATTCAATTTCTTCATTGGCATTAGTACCAAAAACTTTACCGTGTTCGCCAGGTATAATATTGTCTGTCAATAAGCTCATGATATATCTGTTTAAATTAATACTGTTGTTTTATGTTGTTTAAAAACTGTTTTCTATGTTAAATTTAAACATTTATCTTGTATTTTTTTAGAATGAGACTCTCAAATTTTTGTGAATTTTTAAAATTTGTTTGGCAATGTATTAGGAGTGTTCTGTGGTTGAAAAGAAGAAGTTGTGTGAAATATAAAAGCCACAACAAATAAATGCTGTGGCTTAGTAAAGTTGATAGTAGATTAGTATTTGTCAACATAGCAATTTGTACCATGCTCGTGGATGTCTAATCCGTCAATTTCTTCTTCTTTAGTAACTCTTAATCCGATCGTTTTCTTCAAAATAGAAAGCACTATGTATGATGTGGTTATTGCCCATGCACCAACTGCAACTACGCCTATAATTTGAATTCCAAGTTTTGCAAATCCGCCTCCGTAAAATAATCCACCGTCAGTAGCAAAGAGACCTACTAATATAGTACCTAAAGCTCCACACACACCGTGCACAGAAATAGCTCCAACAGGATCGTCAATTTTAAGTTTTTTATCGACAAATTCAATAGCAAATACGACCGTAATTCCACAAATAAGACCTATGCAAAATGCTCCTGCTGGGCTTACTAAATTACAACCAGCAGTAACACCTACAAGTCCAGCTAATACACCATTTAGCGTCATAGAAATGTCTGGTTTTTTATACATATACCAGGTTAAAAACATTGCGGCTAAGGATCCGGCTGCTGCTGATAAGTTTGTTGTAATAAAAATGGCTGCTACTTTATAAGCGTTATCACCAGAGATGGCCAATTGAGATCCTGGATTAAATCCAAACCAGCCCATCCAAAGGATAAATACACCCAATGCTCCAAGCAGTAAACTATGACCTTGGATTGCATTTGTTGTTCCATCAGCATTGTATTTCCCAATTCTCGGTCCTATCATTGAAGCAGCTACTAATGAAGCCATTCCGCCAACAGTATGTACTACTGTTGAACCAGCAAAGTCAGAGAACCCCATTTGAGCTAACCATCCGCCTGGGTTCCATATCCAACTTCCTGAAATAGGATAGATAATTAAAGTCATAAATAGTGAGAAATATAAATAAGTTGAAAATTTAGTTCTCTCGGCAATGGCTCCAGAAACAATGGTGGCTGCTGTTGCGGCAAAAACTGTTCGGAAGAATAACTTGTGCATATCTGCAGCAGAATCAAAAAATAAACTGGGTGTTCCAATAAAAGAACCTAATGAGTCTCCATACATTAAAGAGTAGCCAATTGCCCAAAAAGCAATACTACCAATACAGAAATCCATTAAGTTTTTCATGATTAAATTCCCAGTATTTTTAGATCTGGCAAATCCAGTTTCTAATAAAGTAAAGCCTGCTTGCATGAAAAACACTAAAATTCCGCAGATCAATATCCACATTAAGTCTAATACAGCATTCGTATCCATAAATATATATTTGAGAAGTTAATTTTTTAGAAAAATGAATTAGTTAACAGCATCTGTTCCTTGTTCTTTGGTTCTGATTCTGTAGGTTTCAATAATATCCGAAACAAATACTTTTCCATCTCCTACCATTCCTGTTCCAGCTGCATTTAAGATGGCATCAACGGTTCTTTCTAAAAAAGGATCTGAAACTACAATAGAGATGTATCTTCTTTGAATGTCTGTAGTACTGTAAGTAATTCCTCGATATACGTGTCCTTCTTTTTCGTTACCAACTCCCGTAACATCCCAAAAGGTAAAAAAGTTAACCTCAATTTGGTGTAGAGCTTTTTTAACTTCATCAAATTTTGATTTACGTATCACGGCTTCGATTTTTTTCATAATAAATGGGTTTTAAATGATTTATAGTATAGGTCCTTAATTGTCTTTTTTTGAAGAATCTTTTAATTTGTTAAAAGGTTTCCATTTGTTATTTTATTCAATTGGTCTCTTTTATTGAATTGTTGTTGTTTTTTTGAGTTTTGTTGTTGAATATGGTTAATTTATTGAATTTTGATTAGAAAAACAGGGTGTAATATATTTTTTTATTCAAAATCTGAAAGAATTGTCAATTACCAAAAATCAAATTAAAATAACGGCTTATTTTTAATTTTAGCTACAATAATTTTGATGTATTCGTAATGTTATTTTTGGTTTTGCCTATAAAAAACAGAGGGAGTTTATTGTTTTTTATTTTTTGAAATGTGTATTTGTCTTGTTTTTATGCTTTTACTGTGGATTGTATCGAGAAATAAGGGGTCTGTTTTGTAAAAGTTGTCTTTTTTTGAATTTTTGAAAGAGGAAAAATGTACTCAGTTTCTTGAGAATTGAAGAAATTTATTTTGTTTTACAAAAGTTTTTGAACTATTATTTTTTGAAACCAAATCTTAAAATGATTTACTTACTTTGTAAAAGGATGTGGGATAATTTTATTAATGCTGTCAGGGTTATTTAAAAAAGAAAACCATTTTAGTTCGAAAACTAAAATGGTTGTATAAGTATTTTAAAAAGTTTGAATTATAATTTCGGAATATTGGTAGCCAATGTTTCAATGAATTTTGAGATAGGTCCTTTAATCATCATAGCCATCATTGGATTAAAATCACCTTCGAAATCTAGTTTTACAGCACTTGAATTGGCTGAAATACTCTCAATATTTGTTATTAATGTAAAAGGAACTTTATCAGAAGCAGAACCAAATATAATTTTATTTGGAGCTGTTTTTTCGGTTACTTTCAACTGGATCTCAGGCATTCCTTTTAAACCAAAAAGAAAAGAATTATCTCCAATTACTTCAAACTTAGCAATGTTTTCAGGCATTAATTTTTCGAAATTTTTCATGTCTGTCAATAAATCGAATAATTCCGCTGCCGATTTTTCAACATTAACCTTTGGACTTTCTAAGTTCATAATATTGTTTTTAATTAGTGCTTACTTGTCCCCAAGTTGAAGGAGTAACGCTCCATTCTCTTAAGGTACTTTCGTCCTTTTCAGTAATGTATTTTTTAGCTACAGCTAAATTCAAAAGATTTTGATAATTACTTAAGGTGTATAAGTCTAGTTTTGCTTTTTTAAAGTTTTCTTCGGCAACGTCAAATCCATAAGTAAATATAGCCGCCATACCTTTAATATTAGCACCAGCAGCGCGCAAAGCTTCAACAGCAAGTAAACTACTGTTTCCTGTACTAATTAAATCTTCAACCACAACTACATTTTGGCCTTTTTGTAAAAAACCTTCCACCTGATTTTGACGACCGTGTTTTTTAGGTTCAGGACGTACATAAACAAATGGTAACCCCATACTTTCAGCAACGAGCATGCCAATTCCGATAGCTCCAGTAGCTACTCCAGCAATGACATCTGGTTTTCCAAATTGTTTCTCAATATTTTTTGCAAATTCATCTCTAACATAATTTCTTATGGCTGGAAATGAAAGTATTAGACGGTTATCACAATAAATAGGTGATTTCCATCCAGAAGCCCATGTAAAAGAATTTTCAGGATTCAATTTAATTGCATTTATTTGTAAAAGCAATTCGGCTGTTTTTTCGGCTGTATCTTTATTAAAAATCATAGTACAAATGTATAAAGTTTTTGTGAACGACAAACCACTTTTTTTGACAAATAAAATCTCAAAAGAAACCGATTTTCAATTGTTTTTATTAGAAAGCATTGATATAGAGCAGATTATTGTTAAAATTTTCCAAAATAAAATCCAAAAAGCTTATTTATATCATCCTGATGAAAAGGAGATTATGAAAACCTTAAAGGCTAAAATCCCAGTAAATAAAGCTGGTGGAGGATTAGTTTACAACAAAAAAGGGGAGGTTTTATTTATTTTTCGAAACGGAAAATGGGATTTACCTAAGGGAGGAGTTGAAAAAAAGGAAGAGATTGAGCAGACTGCGATGCGTGAAGTGGAAGAAGAAACAGGAGTAAATCAATTAAAGATTACCAACAAATTACAAAAAACCTACCATGTTTTCAAACGCAATGGGGTTTATAAGTTGAAAATCACCCATTGGTTTGAAATGTTTTCTGACTTTGAAGGAACGCCGCAGGGACAATTAGAAGAAGGAATTGAAAAAGTAGCCTGGATTCATCCTACTGATATTCCTGAAGTATTGAAAAATTCTTATGAGAATATTAAATTATTGTTTGAAGAAGAGAATATTAGTTTAAAGTAATAAGTTTTCAGAAAGCAGACGGCATAATTTAGATTTCAGATTATGAGTATTAAACTTTTAATCTGGAATCTTTTTTTTTCTACTAACAGCAACTGATGTCTGCCGTTTGAAATCTGTATTCTGAAGACTGCGAACTTTTTTACTACCTTTGCCGCATGAATAAGAAACACCATTCCAACAATATACTTTTAAATTTAGGTATTGAAAGCCTAAATGAAATGCAGGAAGCAGCGCAGGAAACCATCCTTAATGAAAACAATGTTTTACTGCTTTCGCCAACAGGTTCTGGAAAAACACTGGCTTTTTTACTGCCAGTTTTAGAAATGTTGCAACCTGAAATTCTTTCGGTACAATGTTTAATCTTAGTTCCATCGCGCGAATTAGGATTGCAAATTGAACAGGTTTGGAAAAAAATGGGTACTGATTATAAGGTAAATGTTTGCTACGGTGGACATTCAATCGATACTGAAATTAAAAATTTAAGCAATCCTCCAGCAGTTTTAATTGGAACTCCAGGGAGAATTGCCGATCATATTGATAGAGGAACTTTCCGTTTAGATAAAATTCAAACTTTAATTTTAGACGAGTTTGATAAGTCTCTGCAATTGGGTTTTCATGAGCAAATGTCTTTTATCATTGGCAAATTATCGAAAGTTAACAAACGCGTTTTAGTTTCAGCAACTTCTGATATTGAGATTCCAAAATATACCAGAGTGGTGAATCCAACGGTTTTAGACTTTATTCCTGAAAGTGAAGATGAAGAATCTAATCTTTCAACCAAACTGGTTGTTTCTAAAGAAAAAGATAAGCTGAATTCTTTATTTCAATTGATTTGTTCGCTAAAATCAGAATCGGCAATTGTTTTTTGTAATCATCGTGATGCTGCAGAGCGTATCAGTGATACTTTGAACGAAAAAGGAATTTATTCTACCTATTATCATGGTGGAATGGATCAGGAAGAACGTGAACGCGCTTTGATTCAGTTTAGAAACGGTAGTGTGAGCTATTTAATTACGACTGATTTAGCTGCTCGTGGATTAGATATTCCTGAAATGAACCACGTAATTCATTACCATTTGCCATTAAAAGAAGATGAGTTTACCCATAGAAATGGGCGTACAGCACGTATGACAGCTACTGGAACAGCTTATATTATTGCGCATGAATCAGAGAAAAAAATGGATTATCTAGATTATGATAATACAGAAGTTTTCTCAGTAGAAAATGCAAAATCTTTGCCTAAGCCGCCACAGTTTCAAACTATTTATATTAGTGGAGGAAAGAAAAACAAGTTGAATAAAATAGATATCGTTGGTTTCTTTTCTCAAAAAGGGAAACTGGAAAAAGGTGATTTAGGATTGATAGAAGTGAAAGATTTTATTTCTTTTGCAGCCGTAAAATTCAGTAAAGTAAAAGATTTACTGGATAACATTCAAGACGAAAAAATGAAAGGAAAGAAATATAAGATTCAGGTTGCCCGAAACGTAATTAAGAAAGTGGAGGAGTAGATTTCAGATTTCAGAAATCAGAATTTAGACTTCAGATTTTAAAAAATAAAAAACAGATTTCAGATTAGATGTTTAACATACTAAATTTGAAATCTGTTTTTTTTCTGCCGACTGCTACTAGCAACTGCTTTCTAAATTCTGTCTTCTGCCGACTGGATACTGAGACTGTAAACTATATTTTCTTCACGTATTGTGTGATGATTACAATTTGTTGACCATCGACTTTTCCCTCAATATATTCGGCATTTTCGTGATCCAAACGGATGTTTCTAACGGCAGTTCCTTGTTTAGCTACCATACTAGAACCTTTTACTTTCAGGTCTTTTATCAAAACTACTGAGTCACCGTGTTCTAAGATTACACCGTTACTGTCTCTGTGGATTATTTTATTTTCGTCGTCTTCGCCTTCTCCTGTTGCTTTTGCCCATTCTAAGACATCTTCTTCAAGATACATCATATCAAGTAATTCCTGAGGCCATCCCGCAGAACGCAAACGACTCAACATTCGCCAAGCTACTACCTGAACAGGAATTTGTTCACTCCACATACTATCATTTAAGCATCTCCAGTGGTTTAAATCTTCGTTACCTGGATTTTCAATTTGATCAATACAAGTAGTACAAGCTTGGATAGCTTCATCGATTCCACCTTTTTTTGTTGGAAGTACTTCGTATACTTTTAGATTTTCAGTCGCTCCACAAAGTTCACATTTTGATCCGCTACGCTTGTTTAATTCTCTTTCTATACTCATTATTGTTTTTTTATTTTTTAGTTCCTTGTAATTAGTTCCTGATCCTTAGTTCTGAAATTCTGCCTTCGTAAACTATTTTACCCTAACGGCTTTTGGGACTAACATTTCGTATTCTCCACCATTTCTAAGTACATCTCTAACAATACTCGAACTGATGTAAGAAGTACTTGCGGCTGTTAATAAAAACACGGTTTCTATTTTAGATAAATGTCTGTTAGTGTGCGCAATGGCTTTTTCGAATTCGAAATCGGCAGGATTGCGCAGACCACGAAGAATGAAATTAGCGCCAATTTTTTTACAAAGGTCAATAGTTAAGCCTTCATAGGTAATTACCGAAACTTTAGGTTCTTCTTTGAAGGTTTCTTCGATAAAACGTTTTCTTTCTTCAAGCGTAAACATGTATTTTTTTTCGGCATTCACCCCAATGGCAATAACAATTTCGTCAAAAAGAGGAATTCCTCTTTTGATAATGTCTTCATGACCTAAGGTAATGGGATCAAAAGACCCAGGAAATATAGCTTTTTTCATTTTTGTGATCTAGTTTGTGTGAAAGTTCTCGATACATTTTTGTTTCATTCCATTACACAAAAACACTAGAACTGACGTTTTTAATTATGAATGTTTATACTAAAGCTAACTCAATAGCATTAGTAAACAAATCGGCTAATGAAATTCCAGCTGCAGCAGCTTGTTGCGGAATCAAACTTTCGGTAGTTAATCCCGGAATGGTATTCATTTCAAGCATATGTGGTTCATCGTTCACAATGATAAATTCAGAACGAGAGAAACCTTTCATTTTTAAAACTTCGTAAGCACGTTTAGCAATTACGCCTACTTTTTGAGTCATTTCGTCAGAAAGTCTGGCTGGTGTAATTTCTTGAGATTTTCCTTGGTATTTAGCTTCGTAATCAAAGAAATCGTTTTCCGAAACGATTTCAGTAATTGGCAATACTATGATTTCTCCTTTGTAATTGATAACACCAACAGAAACTTCAGTTCCGTCAAGGAAACTTTCTATGATGATTTCGTTGTCTTCTTTGTAAGCAGTTTCGATTGCAGTAGGCAATTCAGCTTCGGTTTTTACTTTCGAGATTCCGAAACTAGAACCTGCTTTATTGGGTTTTACAAAACAAGGCAATCCTACTTTGTTGATAATTTCAGCAGTATTGATAATGTCACCTTTGTTTAAATAATAAGAAATAGCTGTTTTAATTCCGTATGGTTTTAAAACCGAAAGTAAATCTCTTTTATTGAAAGTAAGTGCCGCTTGGTAATAATCGCAAGAAGTTTGTGGAATTCCAAGAAGTTCAAAATAAGCTTGCATTAAACCATCTTCGCCAGGAGTTCCGTGGATGGCGTTGAAAACGCAGTCAAAACTGATTTTATTTCCGTTTACGCTTACCGAAAAATCGTTTTTGTCGATTGGGAATTCGGTATCGGTATCGTCAACATAAACCCATTTTTCTTTAAAAATGTGGATACGAAATCCGTTGTATTTAGATTTGTCTAAAAATTTGTAAACTACGTTACCGCTAATAAGTGAAATTTTGTACTCACTAGAATAGCCGCCCATAATGATGGCAATGTTTTTCATTTAGTTTCGTTTGTATTGTAAAAATCGATTTGTTTTTTAGCCCCGATAGTAGTGGAAATCCTTTTTATTCCGATTTTTATCGGGATAAAAAGATTGCAACGAATAGCGGGAAATAGCTCCTGAAAAAAATAAGCTTAGTACAGGGCTAGATTAAACAAAATTATCATTTTTTTTGAAACGAAATAGCTTTATCTTTGTCACCTTTGAAAAAATTAAATTTATGAGTTTACGTAAATACCTTAGTAGTCGCGCGTTTTTTACACAAGTTTTTCTTGCCGCTTTGATAATAGCCGTTTTAGGATATCTGTTTATGCATTGGTTGACTTTTACTACAGATCATGGAAATGAAATTACAGTTCCTGATTTGAGAAAATTAACTGAGGAACAAGTAGAGGAGAAGTTAGACGAGCTGGATTTAGATTATGTGTTGCTTGATAGTGTAGATTACCGAGGAGATTACCCTAAGTTTACTGTGGTTCAGCAAGATCCAATGCCTGGAGCTAAGGTTAAGGAAGGAAGAAAAGTATATATTAAGATTAATAGTTCAGGATTTTCATCGGTTAAAGTTCCTGATTTAATTGAAAAAACTTATCGTGAGGCAGTGCCAACATTAAAAGCATTAGGACTAGAAGAAGGTACAATTACTTATATTCCGAATCTTGGAAAAGATATGGTGCTAGAGATGCGTTGCAAAGGGAGAAACATAAAACCGGGAGACAGAGTTTTGAAATCGTCTAAAATTGACTTGGTTTTAGGAGACGGAAAAGCGAGTTATGAAGAAGATATAGCAACTGATACAATTGCAACTCCAACAAACACAACAGAAGAAAAGCCAAATGAACAATAATATTGAAGCAATTGATTTAGAAGAAGAGGAATTATTTGAACATTATAAATTTGAAGTTCCTAAAGGGCAAGCATTTTTAAGAATTGATAAATATTTGATGGGATTGATTCCCAATGCTACTCGAAATAAAATACAAAATGCCGCTACCGAAGGCAATATTTTTGTGAATAATGTTACGGTAAAATCCAATTACAAGGTTAAACCTTTGGACGTAGTGACGGTGATGTTATCGCATCCGCCGTTTGAAAATCATATTCTTCCAGAAAATATTCCGTTGAATATTGTTTATGAAGACGATGCTTTGTTGTTAGTAAACAAAGAACCGGGATTGGTAGTTCATCCAGGTCACGGAAATTATACGGGAACTTTAGTGAATGCTTTGGCTTTTCATTTTGAGAATTTACCAATGAATAGCAGCGAGCGTCCGGGATTGGTACACCGTATTGATAAAGATACTTCGGGCTTGTTAGTGATTGCTAAAACCGAAGCTGCGATGACGCATTTAGCCAAACAATTTGAAGCAAAAACTACCGAAAGGGAATATATGGCTTTGGTTTGGGGAAATGTTATTGAAGAGAGCGGAACTATTGAAGGGAATCTAGCGCGTCACCTTAAAGACCGCATGCAAATGGCTGTTTTTGCTGATCCTGAAATTGGTAAACCAGCTATTACGCATTATAAAGTTTTGGAACGTTTTGGTTATGTAACTTTAGTTTCTTGTATTTTAGAAACAGGAAGAACGCACCAAATTAGAGCGCACATGAAGCACATAGGACATCCTTTGTTTAATGATGAGCGTTATGGTGGTCATTTGATTCTAAAAGGAACCACCTTTACTAAATACAAGCAGTTTATAGAAAACTGTTTTAAAATTTTACCAAGACAGGCTTTGCACGCAAAAACACTTGGCTTTGTACATCCTAATACAGGAGAGTTAATGCGTTTTGATACGGAACTTCCACAAGATTTTCAGGATTGTATTGAGAAATGGCGTAATTATTCGAAGTCACATGCTACGGAAGATGAGGAATAACTTCTTGTTACAAAAGTTAGTTTTATTACATAAAAAAATCCCGTCTCGTTTTAAAAACTAGACGGGATTTTTTGCTTTTTAATAGGTATTTTATTTTTTGATTTTTGAAAGAGTTTCGACAATGTCAGCAGCAATGATTTCCTGTCCTTGGGCAGCCATGTGAATCCCATCGGCGGCATAATAATCAAGAATTCCTAAAAGAGGATGATAGATGTCTATTACGCTAAACTTTTTCTCTTGGGCAATCTTTGTGAACTTAGGGATTAATTGCTCGATACGTTCGTTTCCGCCTATGTATTTATCGAGTATATTTGTAGTTCTCATAGGAGGAGGAGTCACATAAATAAACTTAGGTTTGGATTTTTTACTTAACGAATGCTGCGTTATTTTATTTAATAAGGTTTCAAAATTAGCAACGACTTCGTCTTGTTTGTCTTTGTAGGAGCTTTTAGTATCATTAGTTCCTAAACAAAGAATAATGAAATCGTATTTTTTGTTTCCAATATTTTTTTGAGCCTCATCTAAATAACTATCAACATTTGCTAAGGCATTTAATTTCTCTCTATTGCCGTTATCAAAGCCAATGGTTCTGCCACTTTGTGAAATATTGACAATGTTTGAATTAGGCATCATCTCTTTTAGTTGGTCAACCCAACCCCCTTTGTTTTGTCCGTTTGAATCACCTAATGTTAGAATATTGTATTTAAAATTAACGGTGTTCTTAACAGGAATCAGACCTAAAGCTTGTGAGATTTGTTCATGACCTCCTTCAAAAATAGTCAGTTGGATATTTCCAAATTCGCGTGATAAATATATATTTCTGTCAAACAATTTTTTTTTATCGTTGAATATAGGATTGTACTGTTTGGTTACTAAACTGATAATTTCCTTTTCAGTTACCAAATCAGTATCAGCTGTTGCTTTAGGCATTATTTCGTCTAGTTTTGATGAACCGTATTTAAGCTCTCCAACCAAACGATTGTACATATTTATTGACTGTGTAATAGGCACCGAACCTGTATAGCCATCATGGATACCTTCATAGATATATAACTTGGCATTTTTACGTAAGTCTTTTGGAAATGATTGTAATAAAGGAGAACGACGTCTGGCTTCTTCAGCATTAAAAACAGTATCGGTTGAAGTTGCTTTAATAATATCGGCAGCGTATTTTTGTTTGCGTCCAACTGATTCCCAATACCAAGATTCTAAATCAGAAATGGGAGCCCAGGCAGAGAAAGATTTTACGGGATATTTGATGTTCATGTAGGCAGCTAGAGTTAGTAAACCACCTCCTGAAACACCAATAATATGGACGTCTTCGGGATCAGAGTTGGTGTTTTTTAACGCATACTGAATAGCGTCTTCGATATCTGCAATAACATATTGACTTACCATTGCTTCGGATTTGTTATTAGCCCCTCTAAAATCGGGATGAATATAATTCCAGTCACGCGCTAGTATTTCATTGGCTAGCGGATCTTTTTGTGTGTAATCGCCGCTCCAGGTGTGTAAACTGATGATTAGCGGTTTTTTGGTTTTGCTTTTGGAAGAATACAAATACGCATTTTGAATTTTTTTATCTAAAGAAGAAGTGATTTCGACTTTTTGAAAAGAGCTGTTCCAATTGCTTTTGGCAGTATCGTCCCAGGCAGGATCCGTTTGTGAAAACAAATTAAGCATCGGAACAAAACAGAGTAAGCATATTAAAAGTAGTCTTTTCATTTTAGTCTGATTTTTGTATTTTCTTTATTTTAATAATTTAGCTATAGGAAGTGATTGTTTTTTAGTTTCATTTACAAATAATTGAGCAATAATAGCTGCTCCCTTTGTGTTTACGTGTGTTGAATCTTGTTTCTTTTTAGTGAAATTATAGATCTCTTTTGATTTATCAGCACCCATTTCAGCAACTAATTTTCGGGTAGCGGCTTCCATATCGACATAGGGAGTTTTGGTTTCTGTTGCGATTTGTTTAGCAGCAGTTATGTAGTCTCCATGTGTGTCTATTAAATTTCCTTTGCCATCAAAATGACGTCTGACAATAGAAGAACAAATAATTGGATTAGCTCCTTTTTTTCTAGATTCTTCTATAAACTTTCGAAGGTTATCTTTAAATGTGCCAAAAGCTTCTGTGTGAAGTTTTGCTTCTGTTTTTTCGTCGTTGTGACCAAATTGAATTACAACATAATCTCCTTTTTTTATGCTGTCATAAACGATAGTCCATCTGCCTTCAGTAATAAAACTTAAGGTACTTCTACCACTTGCTGCATGATTATGAACTTGTGCTTTATCAGTAACAAATTCGGCTAAAGCCACACCCCATCCAGATTCAGGAGCTCTTTCTGGTTTTTTGGATGCCATAGTTGAGTCGCCAATTAACCAGATATTGGTTTTATTAGGTTGAATAAACGCAACTGATATAATTGCGATAAAAGATAGAATCAGTAGTTTTTTCATTTTAAATGATTGCTATTAAAAAATTATAATATTTGTTAGTTAATTGTAGATTTTTGAAGTTTATTTTATGATGATTAGTTTATCTACCGAAACAAAGTTTCCTGTGCTGCCAAATCCAGTTCCATCTTTTTTATACCAAACTCCATGTTTTCCTGAAACGGTTACAACTAATTTATAATTGCCTTTTTTCAGCATAGGACTTAAGTATTTTAATGATGACTCAGCGAATTTGCAATACATTTCAATTAGATTCGAATGAATTGTTTTACCAGTAGCATCTTGTATTTCAATTTGAGCGTAACCTCCGTTTGGACGGGCTACACCATATAATCCAATTTGGGAACCATTGAAATTTACTGAAAAAGAAGCGCCAGTTACATCAGAACTATTATCAGAAAAAGAATCCTTTAAAGTGTTTGGTTTCCAATTGTCAGAATATTTAATTTTTTTAGTGTCTGAATTTTGGATTATTTTTCCTTTTAATTTTAGAGTTGACCATTTTCCAGTTGTGGTATTAATTTGCCAATTTTCGTTGTAATCAGGAATTGAAAGTGTAGTTCCAGAAACTAAAAGCGGTTGCCATACATAAGTTGCCGCCGACTTTTGATGTGGAAATGCCCAACGATCTCCCATAAAAAGATAGGTGGTTTTTTTTGAGCCAACTACAGGAAGTACAAATGTGGTTTGCGAATTCCAGGTAAGTTTGTCTTTAGGAGCAAAAATACCCTGTGATTTCCAAGGTCCTTTTAAAGATGTTGCCGTAAAATAATAATTGTCATTGCGTTCCCAAGAAGTCAAACCAGAGCCTAGCCAGAAATAGGTATTGTCTTTTTTGAAAATGACTGGAGCTTCACATTGTCCCGTCATATCTTTTACAACTTGCTCTGTAATGCTTCTGTAATCATCGCTCAATTTGTATAGATTCCCTGAATGTGTAATAATATAACCACTTCCATCAGTATCCTGAAAAGTACCCATATCCCATTTTTTGATAGGCTGACCATTAAATAATACTGGTCCTTGGAAAGTATAAACACCATTAATGGTTTTTGATGTTGCATAACCTACACATTGATCCTTATATTTAAGATCGTCGGTATGCATGTACATGACATATTCTCCTGTTTTAGGACATTTCATCACTTTTGGTCTTTCGCCAATGCGATTTGGTCCTAATTTACCTGATTCCTGAACAGGAAGAGCTATGCTTTCAAATTTCCAGTTGTACAAATCGGCTGAAGAATAGCAGCTAAAACCAGTAAAATTAATAGTGTCATCGCTTTTGTATTCACCAAAAAGATAATAACGATTATTGTCCTTTACAATATTGGCTCCATGAGCACTAACTACATTTCCATTATTGTCAAACCATGGAATTCCTGAATAAATAGCATCAATTTTATCCTTTTGGGCTGTAGCCAAAGTATAAATGCTGAAAAATACTATTGTTAGAATTGTTCTTTTGCTGTTTTTTAAAAACATAAAAATGAGGCTTTTAAAATTATTTTAGTTTAAAGTTAACTACGTTTTCATTAATGTTTTTTTCTTTGCCTTCGATACTATCTGCAGTGACATTATCAAGAAAAATATTTTTGATAGGCAATTCCTTTTCTCCTTTAATTTTCGAAATGAACTTTACGCTTTTAGCGTGAACATTTTTCAGATAGATATCCGAAATAGGAGTCAAGCGACGTTCAACAGTAGGGACTAGGTTTTTCCATTGGTACAAAACATCGGTTTCAATGCCTAAAATGCCATCTCTTACTTTACTTCCCTTAATATTTTGAACATAAATATTTTTTACATAACCACCCATGCGTTCATTTGTCTTGATGAAGACAAGATTAAATGTAGTTGATCCTTCTAATAGCTCACAATTATCGATAAAAACATTTTCTATTCCGCCCGATAATTCACTTCCAACAGCCAATAATTGATGTCCATTTTTTATGGTACAATTTCTAATAATTAAGTTTTTTGTAGGTGTTTTAGAACGCCATCCTTCTGGATTTCTACCTGATTTTACTGCAATAGCATCATCTCCTTGGTCGAAAGTCACATTTTCAACTAATATGTTTTGACTCATTTCGGGGTCGAAACCATCATTATTGTGACCGTGAGCATAAATATCTAAATTTCGAAGTACAATATCTTTGGAAAGATACATATGGACGGTCCAAAAAGGACTATTTCTAATAGAAACACCTTCTATTAATATGTTTTCACTGCGGTTAAACTGAATAAATTGCGGACGAAGATTAGCAGTATCATTTACCATCACACGTTGTTCAACGGGAACATTTTGACCAGATAAGTTGTATAATCTTTTTAAACTGTTCATATGAGCTGTAGGACGATCAGCCCATGTTTTCCAAAAATCCATTTTTGCTTTGATAGTTCCTTCTCCAGTAATAGCAATGTTTTTACATTGGTAAGCATAGATTAATGGCGAATAATTATAGCATTCTAGACCTTCCCAAGTAGAATGTACAGCTGGTAAATAATCTTTTGGATTATCAGAGAAAAGAAGTAAAGCACCTTTGTTTAAATGTAAATTAACGTTGCTTTTAAAATGGACTTTTCCCGTTAGCCATTCTCCTTCAGGAACAACAACAATTCCGCCTCCCGCTTTGTTAGCGGCATCAATAGCTTTTGCAATAGCTTGAGACGTTTTGTTAAGATTACCCTTTACGGCTCCAAAATCAGTGATTGAAAACTTTTTACATTTGCTAAAATCTGGAATTTTGATTTTAGTGGTTCCAAATGGAGCTTCAGCTTTTATTTCTTTTTGTGTTACTTTTTGTGGATCAATGTTCAAAGAGAAAACAGAAAGTGAAAGAAGCAAAGAAGCACAAAGAATAAGGTTTTTCATTTATTGGTTGTTTGGTTAATGATTTTTAAAAATGCTGAAATAGCAAAAAGTATTCCAAGTTGTACTCTGATTTTGGTGTACTTCGCAAATATATAAAACCCATTCTTTTTTAGTATCCTGATTAAAAGCAGATACCCTGCTTAAATTACTTCAAGCAGGGTATCTTTTTTATTTTTTGTCTAATTTATTGAGCAGGTTCTAAATTAGTACTTATGGCAATTCTATTCCAGGCATTGATAGTAACTACAGCCATGATAATTTGAGCAATTTGATTTTTATCGAAGAATTGTTCGGCTTTAGCATAAGTTTCGTTTGATAATCCTTTGTTAGTAATCAAAGTGATTTCTTCGGTAATAGCTAAAAGTACTTTTTCTTCTTCTGAAAATAATTGTGTTTCACGCCAAGCATTTAATAGAAAAATACGTTGGGTAGTTTCTCCGTATTTAAGAGCATCTTTAGTATGCATGTCAATACAAAAGGCACAACCATTAATTTGAGAAGCACGAATTTTGATTAATTCTTTTTGAATTTTTGATAATTGAATAGTTGCCAAATAGCCTTCTAGGGCATACATAGCTTTAAAAGCTTGTGGCTCGATTTCGTTGATGTTTACTCTTGTGGTCATATTTTTAAATTTTTGTTGAGACAAAGTTCTGCAATAAGAAACAGTAAAAACTTAAACTGGTTTAAGAACGCTTTTTTTTCCTGATTTCGCTTAAATATTCAGGAGAGAATCCTAGAAAAGAAGCGATAAGGTATTGTGGAATGCGTTGAACAAATTTGGGTTGTTGTTCACAAAGCTGATCGTAAAATTCTTCTTTAGTAAATTCATAGAGATATTTTATTCTCATTTGCGAAGCGGCATACGCACGTTGATAGATAAATCTAAAATAACGTTCCATTTTAGGGAATTCTTCTAATAATTTGTCTTGTGCCTCACGGCTTATGGAAATGATTTCCGAATTTTCTACCGCCTGAATATAAAAAGGACTTGCTAATCCATGTTCGTACGCAATGTTATCGGTAATCCACCAGTTTTCGATAGCAAATTCAGTTGTTTGCTCGACACCTTTTTCGTTGATAAAAAATTTTCTCAAACAACCTTTCACCACAAAAAAATGCGATTTACAAATAGCACCTTCAATTAAAAGATTTTCTTTTTTTTGAACAGTGATTGTTTTAAAGAAAGGAGCAATCTCTAGAAATTCTTCGTCGCTTATTAGGATGAATTTTTCTAAATGTTTTTTAAGTGTTTCTAACATTTTTTGGATGCGGTTTTACGAATGAGTACGCTTCGTTAAAAGTCGTTTTTGCACAGTTTCGCCCAAATTTAAGCATAAAAAAGATATTTTTAGAATTCCTTTTGTTTGAAAAACTACTATTTTTCTGATTAGAATTGAGTACATTTAACCTTGAAATAGATTGACATAATACTTAAGTGTATGAAAGAGGCAAAACCTACATATGAAGATTTACTCATTAAAATAAAAGAGCAAGAGTTAAGGATACAAGAAATAGAAAGTGATTTTGCTATAAAAAATAGTGTTTTTAATGAGATTAAAAAAGACACAATGGCTTCCTCTGTTTTAATTTATTCTTTGATTTTAAATGAAGCAGACACTTTTTATTTTCCTTATATAGGTAATACTACTGAAGTTATTTACGGTTTTCATTCCAATGAAAAAGATCATGCTGGAACTCTAATTTTAGAACGAATTCATGCCGATGACAGGCAATTAGTATTAAAAAGTATTCGTGAATCTCAGTTAGATTTAATTCCGTTAAAAATTAGTTATCGTTATTTTCATCCTTCTAGAGGTTTGCTTTGGCACGAAATGACTACTACACCTAATGTTCAAAATGATGGTACTATAATAAGTTATGGTATAATTACAGATATTACTTCTAGAATAAATGCCGAGCAGAAAATGAATAAAGCCAAACGCTTGTATCGTTTTATTAGCCGTATCAATCAGATTATTGTTAGAGCAAAAGACGAGCAGCAACTTTTTAAAGAAGTTTGTGCTGCGGCTGTTGAGGCAGCTAAGTTTAAAATGGCTTGGATTGGGATGATAGATGAGGTAACACAAAAAGTCATTCCTGTATGCATAGGGGGAGATGATAAACAGTATTTGTCAGAAATAAAAGTTAGTACTAAAGTTCAAGAAAAAATAGGTCAGGGTCCAGTAGGAATTGCAGTAAGACAGGAAAAATACCAAGTTTGTAATGCTATTGAAGATGATCCTATAATGAAACCTTGGAGAAAAGAGGCTTTAAAAAGAGGGTATCATTCGTTAATTGCTATACCTATAAAGAAGTTTGATAAAACCATTGGCATTTTTGTGATTTACGCAGCAGAGAAAAATTACTTTAATGCTGAAGAAATTAGATTATTAGACAATGCCGCTGTCGATGTTACTTTTGCCTTAGAGTTTTTTGAAAAAGAAGCGAGGAGAAAACAGGCCGAAGAAGCGGTAATTCAAAGCGAAAAAAGATTTTATACTTTAACCGAAGTTTCTCCTGTGGGAATTTTCAGAACCGATTTGACAGGTGCAACTACTTATGTTAATAGACGATGGACTCAAATTGTAGGTATTAGTTTTGAGCAAGCTATGGGCAGTGGTTGGTACATTGCCATTCATCCTGATGATCGCGTGAAATTGTATAACGAATGGAAAAAAGTTGTAGCTAATAAAAAGAGATCTGTTTTAGAATATCGTTTTGTAAAACCTGACGGGAACATTATTTGGGTAATGGGGCAGGCAACTCCGGAGACGAATACAGAGAATCAGATTATAGGATTCATAGGTACTATTACCGATATTACCGAAAGGAAGCAAGCCCAGGATAAGTTTGTTAAAACCAGTAAAAAGATGGAGGCCATTATTGAGGCCATTCCAGATATGATGTTTGAAATAAACTTAAACGGAGTAATTTTTAATTATCATTCACCAGATAATGATTTGTTTTTAATGCCGCCAAAACTATTTATTGGGAAAAATGTTACCGAAGTACTGCCTGCTGATGCTGCCAGAGTATGTTTTGAAGCCTTAAAAGAAGCGAGTGAAAAAGGCTTCTCCAGAGGAAAACAATATACCCTTGATTTTCCTAATGGAAAAAATTGGTTTGAATTGTCGTTGGCACCTATGAAGGAAGACGAAAACAAAGAACTCCATTTTATAGTTATTTCTAGAGATATTACTGAGCAAATATTAGCCAATGAAGAATTGCATAAAAACAAAGAGCGATACCGTGGGTTATTAGGTAATCTAGAGGCTGGAATTGTAGTACATAATGCTGAAGGTGCTATTATTAAATGCAATAGTAAAGCAGCTGAATTCTTAGGCTATAGTATTCAAGAATTAATATTAGAGAATAATAATTTACTCAAATGGGACTTTTTAAATGATGATTGTTCAGAAATGATGATTGAAAATTATCCTGTTAGCCAAATTATTAGTTGTAAAAAGCCAATTAAAAATTTTCCTTTAGGAATAATTAGACCAACAAACACAGAAGTAGTTTGGATTTTAGTTAACGGTTTTCCAATGCTGGACGATGCTGGAAACATTCAAGAAGTTGTCATCAGTTTTATTGATGTGAGCCAACAAAAGAAAATGAATTTAGAAATCCAAAAAGCTAAGGAATTAGCCGAATCAGCTAATAAATATAAAACGGATTTCTTAGCTAATATGAGCCATGAAATTAGAACACCTTTAAATGGAATTATAGGTTTCACTTCGTTGTTGATGGAGTCTCGTTTAGATGAAAGTCAAGTAGAATATATGCTTACCATCAATGAATCGGCAACGACCTTAATGGATATTGTGAATGATATTTTGGATTTTTCTAAAATAGAAGCAGGGAAATTAGAACTTAAAATTGAAGAAGTTGATCTTTTTGCTTTGCTAAATCAGGTTATTTCTTTATTTAAATATCAGGCTAGTAAAAAGCAAATCGATTTGATTTTACATATTGATGAACAAGTCCCCCGGCATATTTTTACCGATTCGCTTCGGATGAAGCAAATTATAATTAATTTAATTGGAAACGCTATTAAGTTTACTCAAAAAGGAAAAATACTTTTAAAAATTGAAACCACTTTGCCTATTGAAGACAACTACACTAACTTAAATTTTTCGGTAAAAGATACAGGAATCGGAATTCAACCGAATAATCAGCATAAAATTTTCCATTCTTTTGTACAGGAAGATAATTCTACCAGTCGCCAGTTTGGAGGAACAGGACTTGGATTAACGATTTCTAATCAGCTTTTAGCTTTGATGAATTCGAAATTAGAATTAGAGAGTACGTATGGTAAAGGAAGTAATTTTTATTTCACAATTAGATTTGAAAAATCCAATTCGCAGAATATACTTGAGTCTATTGAAAATAAAAAGAAGGGAATTAGCAGTATTCCTGGAGCTAAAAGAATTTTGATAGTAGAAGATAATGCAATTAATATGCTTTTAGCTAAAATATTAATTCGAAAAATAGTTCCCGATTGTATTATTTTTGAAGCTTTTGATGGCGATGAAGCTATTGAGCAATATAAAAAACAGCAACTTGATATTATTTTAATGGATATTCAAATGCCTAATAAAAATGGATTTGAAGCTACTTATGAAATTAGAGAAATAGAGACAGACCGTTTTACTCCCATCATTGCTCTTACGGCAGGAATATTTGTGGAAGAAAAAGAAGAATGTTTAAAATCAGGAATGAATGATTATATCACTAAACCCATTATCATTTCCGACTTAGAACTAATTTTAACTAGATGGTTGGTTGAAAGATTATTGGTTTCAAACTAAGTTTATTTCGAATAAGAATCATTACTAAACAAGCCCGTAAATTAATTCACAGGCTTGTTTAGTAATGATTTAATGTGTTAGTTTTTTTTTATTAGTGTGAATATCCCAAGGGGTATAAAATGGGCAAAAATTAATAGAAACAGTAATTAATAAGGCTACTGCAACAGCTACTAAAAAGATGCCAAGATTTCCAGTAACAACATGTGTAAAATACAATGTTGCCAGAGTGATAGCAACAATCACGCGGATTGTTTTGTCGGTTGATCCCATATTATGTTTCATAGTTTCCAAAATTTAAAAGGTTAAAGAAGGTATCTAAATTCTATATAAATTTACGGATTAATTTGTTTAAAATCAATAGTTTATCTGTTTGTTGTTTTACTTTTACATACAAAATCAGTTTTAGGTACTGTCGTTTTTGCAATAGCATTAAAACCACCTTTTATTTCTGAAAAGTTTCTAAAACCACGCGCCTGCAAAATAGAAGCAGCAATCATGCTGCGATAACCACCAGCACAATGAATATAAAAAGTTTCTTTAGGATTGATGTCTTTTATCCAATCATTAATATAAGCTAATGGTTTTGAAAAAGCTTCTTCGACATGTTCGGCACAATACTCACTTTCTTTTCTAACGTCGATTATTTTGCTTTCGCCAATTTTTATTTCCTTGGCAAATGTTGCAGCATCAATTCGGTTTATGGTATCCACTTCCAATCCTGCTTTTTGCCAAGCTTCAAAACCACCTTTTAGATGACCAATGATGTTGTCAAAACCCACACGACTCAAACGGGTAACGGTTTCTTCTTCTTGGTTATTTTCGGTAACTAAAATAATGGGTTGTTTTACATTGGCAATAAGAGCACCAACCCAGGGTGCAAAATCACCTTCGATACCAATATTGATGGATTGTGGAATAAAACCTTTTGCAAAATCGGCATTTTTTCGAGTGTCTAAAATCAATGCTCCTGATTCTTCGGCTACAGCTTCAAAATCTTTTGCTTCTATAGCTTTCATTCCGTGGTTTAAAACTGATTCAAAGCTTTCATATCCCTGTTTATTCATGGCTACATTCATCCCGAAATAGGCTGGTGGTGGCAATAAACCCTCAGTTACTTCTTTGATAAATTCAGCTTCGGTCATATTGGCTCTTAAAGCATAATTAGTTGCTTTCTGATTACCAATGGTTGACATAGTTTCTTTACTCATATTTTTACCGCAGGCACTTCCAGCTCCGTGTGCTGGATAAACAATTACAGTATCAGGCAAGGTCATGATTTTGTCTCTTAACGAATGGAATAAGGTTGCAGCTAATTGTTCTTGTGTCATGTGAGCTGCTTTTTGAGCTAAATCAGGTCGGCCAACATCACCAATAAATAAAGTGTCTCCAGAGAAAATAGCGTGTTGCTCTCCATTTTTATCAATTAATAGATAAGTGGTACTTTCCATGGTGTGACCAGGAGTATGTAATGCCTGAATTGTGATTTTTCCAATTTTAAATTCTTGTCCATCTGTGGCGATGATAGCTTCAAATTTTGGATTCGCCGTAGGACCATAAACAATTTCTGCACTAGTTTCTTTTGCTAAATCCACATGTCCCGAAACAAAATCGGCATGAAAATGAGTTTCGAAAATGTATTTTAGTTTTACCTTATCGCGTTCAAGACGATCAAGATATGGCTGTATTTCGCGTAAAGGGTCTATAATTGCTGCTTCGCCATTTGAAGTAATGTAATAAGCTCCTTGGGCAAGACATCCCGTATATATTTGTTCGATTTGCATAAGAATTCTTTTAAATTGGTGAAAACAAACATAAAGCTTTGAAAAGGGCTATGTCAATGACTAAAGTTACACAAAGTATTTCAATTTTTGCTTCTGAAAAAAGCAGAAAAAAAGTGAATTAAAATAGTTCTTTTATAAGGATTTTCGAGGCATTTGGGTTAAATTTGGGCTATCAAAAAAAACTCCTTTTTCAATGGAAGAAATGCTCTTTTATGACCGAATGCAATTTGCATTTACCATTACCTTTCACTATTTGTTTCCACAGTTAACAATGGGACTTTCGTTAATCATTGTTTATTTTAAATGGAAATTTTTAAAAACTAACGATCCACATTATAATAAAGCTACTCATTTCTGGATGCGCATTTTTGCACTCAATTTTGCTATGGGTGTAGTTACAGGAATTCCAATGGAATTTCAGTTTGGAACTAATTGGGCTAAATTCTCGGAGCTTACAGGAGGAATTATTGGACAAACCTTAGCCATGGAAGGAATGTTTTCGTTCTTTCTGGAATCTTCCTTTTTAGGAATGTTTTTATTTGGCGAAAAAATTATCGGACATCGATGGCATTTTGTAACAGGATTATTGATTTGTTTGGGCTCATGGGCTAGCGGATTTTTGATTATTGCTACACATTCCTGGATGCAGCATCCTGTGGGCTACGAAGTACTGGAAAACGGAAAATTTGTACTTACTAATTTTTCGGCTTTGTTTACCAATGTATGGTTGTGGCCTTCGTATTTTCACAATCAAGCAGCTTCTATGGTTACCAGTTCTTTTGTGGTAGCAGGAATTGGAGCTTTTTATATTTTACTAAACAAAAATGTTTCTTACGGGAAATTGTTTTTGAAAACGGGAGTCGTTTTTGGATTGATTTCGAGTATCATCGTTGCGATGCCAACAGGTGATTCCTTAGCTAAAAATGTGGTAAAACATCAGCCAGTAACCTTTGCTGCTATGGAAGGGATTTTCCATACTGAGGAAAAAGGAGCTGAGATTGTCCTTATTGGGCAACCCGATGTAAAAGATGAAAAATTGGATAATAAGATTGCAGTTCCTAATGTGTTGAGTTTCTTAACTTACGGGAATTGGGATACTGAAGTCAAAGGTTTAGACCAGTTTCCTGTAGATGTACATCCAACCAATATTTCAGGATTGTATTATGCTTATCATATCATGGTGGGTTTAGGAACACTTTTTATTGGAGTGATGGTCTTGGCGGCTTTTCAATTGACACGAAAACAATTGTTTCAAACCAAATGGCTTTTGTGGGCTTTTCTATTCCTGATGCCATTTCCTTATATCGCAAATATTACGGGTTGGTACACGGCTGAATTAGGTCGTCAACCTTGGTTAGTGTATGATTTATTGCGCACTGCCGATGGAGCTTCGCCAACAGTTTCATCAGGAAACACCTTGTTTACCTTGATGGGATTTGTAGGCTTGTATGCTCTGCTAGGGATGTTGTTTGCCATTTTAGTTGGGAAAATTATTTATCACGGTCCAGAACCAGTAAAAAAATAAACTATGGAATTCTTTTGGTATGTTGTATTAATAGGCATTTTGGCTACTTATTTGGTACTGGATGGTTATGATTTTGGAGCAGGAATCATTCATTTGTTTTTTGCCAAAACCGAGAAAGATAAAAAAGCAATAACCAATGCTATTGGTCCTTTTTGGGATGCTAATGAAGTGTGGTTGATTGCAGCGGGAGGTGTATTGTTTTATGCTTTTCCAACTTTATATGCTGCTTCTTTCAGCGGATTTTATTTGCCGTTGATGATGATTTTGTGGTTGCTTATTTTTAGAGCAGTAGGTTTAGAGTTGCGTGGACAAATTCACAATCAGATGTGGGAAGCAGTTTGGGATAAAGCTTTTGGAATGGCTAGTTTACTTTTGGCTTTGTTTTTCGGAATGGCATTAGGAAACGTAGTTCGCGGTGTTAATCTAGGTATGGTAACAAATGGTGTTTCTACGCAAGAACCTCATTTTTTCTTCTTACCGTTGTGGAATCCTAGTTTCAGTCCAGTAGATTCTCAACTCGGAATTATTGACTGGTTTACTCTTTTTTTGGGCGTTGTAAGTGTGGTAGCTTTGATGATTCATGGAGCCAATTGGATTATTTACAAAACTAATTCGTCTTTGAATACCCAATTAAAAGAAGTAATCTTCAAAATGAATTTTGTGTTGCTGGCACTGGTAATAGTTTCACTTTCTGTTTGGCATATTATTGAAAAAGAGCCTTTTCATAATTTCCTGGATAATCCAATATTATTTATTTTTCCAATAATTTGTTTTGTGGGCTTATTTGGGCTTTTCAAAGTTAAAACTTTTAAGAAAGACGTAACAGGATTTTTATTTTCGAGCCTTTTCCTAGTCGGCGGATTTACCTCGACTACCGCTTCTATTTTTCCTGTAGTATTGCCGTCAACTAATTCTGTTAATCCATCTTTGACTATCTATAATGTTGCCAATGGTGAATATGCTTTGTCTGTAGGTGTGTATTGGTTTGCTATTGCCTTGACTTTGGTTATTGGCTATTTCATCATTCAGTACAAAGTATTTAATGGTAAAATGGATGATGTAGGTTATGGGGAGCATTAGTCTTTAGTAAATAAGTCCTTAGTTCTTAGTGAATAGTCCTTAGTGAAAAGTTCTTAGTGAAAAGTTCTTAGTGAAAAGTGAATAGCAAATTAACGATTACAGCTGATTTCTTTTTTGTAACTTTGAAATTAATAAATCATTATCATGGATAGTCAAACTTCTAAAATAGAACTAGTAAAAATGATTCTCAATATTGAGAATGATAAGTTCATTGAAAAAATTAAAGATTTTATTCAAAAGGAAGCTGTTGATTTTTGGGATGAGTTAAGTGGTTCCGAACAAAAAGAAATAGAAAAAGGAATAGAACAATTAAATAAAGGGAAAAGAGTTGAATTCAATGACTTTTTGAAAAAGATATCTTGATGAAAGTTTTTTTGTCTGAACTAGCTGAAGAGAAGCTTTTAAAATTGAACCATTTTCTTCTTGAAAAGTGGAATTTAAAAGTTCGAAATGATTTTATAAAAAAGTTAACTTCAAAAATAGCTCAGATTTCAGCGCAGCCAGAAAGTTGTCCACATTCTTCGAAATATAAGGGTCTTTTTAAATGTGTTGTTACAAAACAAACTACTTTTTATTACAGAATTATTATTGATAAAAATGAAATTGAGATTATTACCGTTTTTGATACAAGACAAAATCCAAACAAATTGGAGGATGATATAAAATAATAGTTTATTCATATTAGATTGTCAAACTAAAATCCGCAAACTACTTTGCGGATTTTTTTATGGAGTATTGTGATTGTTTTTTCCTTAGTAATCTTTGCTAAAATTTAGAACCCTTTGTTGTTGAAAATGACACTACTTCTTGTCAATATGATGGTTTTTTGGGTAAAATAATAAGACTTTGGCAAAACTGATTGGCATATTATGATAGTTATTGATTGTTTTGCTAAGTATTCTATGCTGAATTGGGAATTACTAAAATGCAGATATTACAATTTTAATAGGGATAAAGCAGATTTTTTTAACAAAACATTAAGTGATTGTAATATTTGGTGATTATTATAAACTTACTAAAACGTTTTCTTTAAAATATTCCCTAAATCAAATTTGGAGGGTTCGTTTTATTTAAAAACATCGTATTTTTACAAAAAACAGAACATTATTATGAATTTAACACAAGAAGATTGGATTGCTCAACTCGAAGCAGATGACAATGCAGTGATTTTAGACGTAAGAACCGAGGACGAATGCGACGAAGGGATTATTCCTAATGCAATAAACATTGATATTCATAAAGGTCAAGGTTTTATTTCTGAAATTGAGAAATTAGATAAAAGTAAAAATTACTATATCTATTGTCGTTCGGGAGCAAGAAGCGGTAAAGCTTGCGAAATTATGAATGAATTAGGATTTGATAATGCCTACAACTTACTAGGAGGTATGTTGGATTGGGATGGAGAAGTGGTCGCTCCCTAAATTCTAATAAATTTCACTAACACTAACTAAAATTAAAACTAAATGAATTCAATTCCAGAAGAGTTTAAAATAAAAGAATTATTACACCAGGATACGTATTTAGTTGACGGAGAATTAAAAAAATGGACGGGAAAAACTACTGAGGTTTATTCTACTATTTCTTCTACCGAAGCATATGCACCTACTTTGTTAGGAACAATTCCTTTTATGGGCGAAGACGAAGCTGCTGAGGTTGTTAATTCAGCAAGTTTAGCTTACAACAACGGACAAGGTTCATGGCCTACAATGAAAGTTGTAGACAGAATCAAGTGCATGGAAAATTTTGTTTCTCAGATGAAAACTACTCGTCAAGAAGTGGTTAAATTGTTGATGTGGGAAATTGGGAAATCCTTAGGTGATTCTGAGAAAGAATTTGATAGAACAGTTGATTATATTTACGATACTATTGAACATTACAAACAATTAGATAGAAGTAATGGTCATTTTACCAAAAGTCAAGGCGTAAATGCTATGGTTCGAAGAGGACCTATTGGAGTTGTTTTGTGTTTAGGACCTTATAACTATCCTTTGAACGAAACTTTCTCTTTGTTGATTCCTGCTTTAATAATGGGAAATCCTGTTATTTTTAAGCCAGCTAAAAACGGAGTATTATTAATTTCACCATTGTTAGAAGCTTTTAGAAGTAGTTTTCCAAAAGGAGTTATCAATATTGTTTACGGTAGAGGTAGAGAAATTGCTTCTCCAATTATGAAATCTGGAAAAGTAGATATCCTGGCTTTAATTGGAAACAGTAAGTCGGCAATTGCATTGCAAGATCAACATCCAAATAAAAACAGATTGCGTCTTGTTTTAGGATTAGAAGCTAAAAATCCAGCTATTGTTTTACCAGATGCCGATTTAGATTTGGCAATTTCGGAATGTATCAGTGGAAGTTTATCTTTTAATGGACAACGTTGTACGGCTTTAAAAGTATTATATGTTCACGAATCGATTGCTGAAGAGTTTAACAAAAGATTCTCTCAAAAAGTAGACGAACTTATCTTTGGAAATCCTTGGGACAAATCAGTTTCATTGACTCCGCTACCAGAAGCAGAAAAACCAGCTTACATTCAAGGTTTAATTGATGATGCTACAGCAAAAGGAGCAAAAGTTTTAAATGCAAAAGGAGGAGAACTTTCTGCTAACTATATTTTTCCAGCGGTTTTATTCCCAGTAAACAAAGAGATGCGTGTGTATCACGAAGAGCAATTTGGACCAGTAGTGCCAATTATGACTTTTAAAGATATTCAAGAGCCTTTGAATGATATGGCTGAATCTAATTATGGACAACAAGTAAGTTTATTTGGTAAAAATATTAAAACTATTGCACCACTTATTGATGCTTTGGTAAACTTAGTATGTAGAGTAAACTTGAATAGTTCTTGCCAACGTGGACCAGACGTATATCCGTTTACAGGTCGTAAAGATTCTGCTGTAGGTACATTAAGTGTATTTGACGCCTTACGTTCATTCTCTATTAGAACTTTTGTAGCTTCTAAAGACAATGCTTACAATAACGAAATATTACAAGAATTACTAAATAGTAAAGAATCAAACTTTATTAATACCGATTACATCTTGTAATACTAAAACTAAAACAAACTAAAAACAAGAAAACCGTCTCGCATTAACTGAGACGGTTTTTTTATAGGATTTTTTGAAATTATTGAGTTTGAATTATAGATTTAAAACAAAATGATTCAATAATTGAGCATCGTATTTTTCTTTGTCAAACATATACAGATAAGAACCTTTTCTGGAAGACAACATGTCCTTTTCGTTTAGTTTTACCAAGATGTCAAGAGAATTGATTTTGCTAATAAAATTTCGTTTGTCTAATTCCTTATCTAAAATAGCTTCGTATAATTCAAGTAATTGACGCATGGTAAATTTCTCAGGTAAAAGTTCAAATCCTACTGGTTTTGTTGAGGTTCTATAACGCAATCTTCTCATGGCGTGATCTACCATTTCGTCATGGTCAAAAATAAGGTTAGGCATTTTAGAAATACTAAACCATTCCGCTTCGTGATTTTGAATAATAGCAGTATTGTGGTTTTCGATATTAATAAGTGCATAAAATGCTACCGAAATTGTTCGATCTACAGGGTCACGATCCACTTCGCTGTAAGCATACAATTGCTCCATATAAATATCTTGAAGCCCAGTATATCGATTCAAAACTCGAATGGCTGCCCCATTTAAAGACTCATTTTTATTTAAAAATCCTCCCATTAAAGACCATTTTCCTTTTTCGGGAGCAAAATCTCTTTTGATTAATAAGATTTTTAAGCCTTCGCTATCAAAACCAAAAATGATACAATCGACTGATAATAAGACTTTGTCTTCGGAACTATAATTATTTAACATCCTAATTGTTTAATTTTGCTGTAAATATACTCACTTCTAAAAAAGTATCATAAATTAATTAGATATACTATTAGTTAAGATAAAACGCCATATGGATATTTATATTTTAAATATAAATAAGCTAAATTCCGATAAATTATCTAAACATTAAAAATAAATAGATGTTTGTATTTTCACCAAGAGCGTTACGTAATATAGAAAAAGCCTTGGTTATATGAGCTTCAACTGATTTAATAGAGACATTCTTGTACTCCGCTATTTCTATATTAGTGAGCCCTTCTTCCTTACTTAATAAAAAGATTTCCTTACATTTAGGTGGGAGATTTTGAATTTCTCGTTTTACCAATTTTATGATGCTTTCAAGAGAATGTTCGTCTTCATTTTCTACAATTGCATTAAGCGCATCAATATATTTTTTTTCTAAAGGATAAACAGATTTTTGACTACGATATTGATCAATAAATTCATTATAAACCGATCTATATAGAAAACTAATAATTACAAAATCTGGTTTTAAGTTTTCTCGTTTGTTCCAAACACGCATGAATACATTCTGAACAATATCCTCAGATAAATTATGGTCATGAGTAAAATTATAAGCATAAACACATAATTTATGATGATAAGTATTTACCAAGAAGGTATATGCTTTTGGGTCTCCCGTTTTTAAAGCATGAATAAGTTGCGTGTTGTCAGAATATACCTCTTGCATTGGGTTAAATAAAAATAATTAGCTGTTTTTTTGTGCAATGTATAAAAAAAAACATAAAAAAGTTAGGGTAGTGTAAATAACACACGTATTAATAGAAAATAGTATTGAAATGATAAGTGCTAAGATAGAAAATATAATAGTTAAGTTTTTAACCAATCAAGCTTCAGCATCTGATTTGAGTGAGTTAGAAATATGGATACAGGATTCAAATAATAATGAGTTGTTTAATCTGTATGTTAAAATTAATTATGTAACCGAATATAATATGAAGGAATTTGATTCCCATAAAGTAAAGAGCAAATTACAGGAAGCATTTGCAAGAGAAAACAAAGAAAGAAAACTTAAAAAGCTACGTAAAATTATTTATTATTCAGCAGCAGCTGTTGTATTAGGAATAGTAACAACAACATATTTCTACAGAGCGAATTTAGTTAATAACGCCATAAGTGAGCCTAAAGTTGTAGTGAATAACATTATTAAAACGGGATCAGACAGGGCGATATTAACTCTTGAAGATGGAACGGCTGTTGTATTGGAAAAAGATAAAATTTATGAGAAAGATAATGTGGTTAGCAATGGGAAAGAATTAGTCTATAATAACAATAAAAAGGCAAAATCAGAATTGGTTTATAATTATTTGACAATACCAAGAGGGGGACAATTTCATGTAAAATTATCTGATGGAACAGAAGTTTGGTTGAATTCAGAGTCTAAAATAAAATTTCCAGTAGCTTTTGTTGAAGGCACTCTACGTGAAGTAGAATTAATTTATGGAGAAGCTTTTTTTGATGTATCACCAAGCTCAGAACATAAAGGCGCTAAGTTTAAAGTTTTAAATAAAAATCAAGAAGTTGAGGTTTTAGGTACGGAGTTTAATATCAAAGCCTATAAAGATGAAGATAACGTATATACCACTTTAGTAGAAGGAAAAGTAACAGTAAGTAATTCAAATTCAAAAAAACACTTAATTCCTAATCAGCAATCTATAATCAATCTTAAAAATGGAGGGATTGTTATTAATTCAATTGATGCGTATAATGAAGTCTTATGGACCAAAGGAATTTTTAGTTTTAAGGGCAAAAATTTAAAAGAAATTATGAATGTTATGTCACGCTGGTATGATGTTCAAGTGGTGTTTCAGAATGCAGAACTTGAAAAAGTTAAATTCAATGGAGTACTTAGTAAAAATGATAATATAAAAGAAATCCTGTCAATAATTAAGAAAACTAATTTTATAAATGAATATGAAATAAAAGACCAAAAAATTATAATAAAATAAAAAAAAAGGGGACAAGTAATACCTGGACAGTAACGCACTTTATCCCCTAATGAGATTATTAATTAACATTTAACCAATAAACACAAATATATGAAAATTGAATTTACTAACCATTTTTTCTTTTTAAAGAGAAAATTTTTACTAACCAGTATGAAAGCTTTTATATTGTTTTTTTGTACGACTGCTTTTAGTTTTACCTCTACAAATGTTTTTACGCAGAATGTAAAAATTGTTGTTGATAAGGATAAGATTGTAACTATTGATGAAGTTTTTGACCTTTTAAGAGAACAAACCGATTTTACATTTATCTATCAAGAAGATATGTTTAAAGATGTTCCAAAAATAAAACTTAAAAAAGGAACAATTAGCGCTAATAAACTGCTAAGTGAAAACCTTGCCAATGAGGGTTTTAATATTGAACTTACTGGAAAAAATAAAATTATAATAACTAAAGCTAAACCAGAAGAAAAGCTACAACAGCAAATAAAGGTCACAGGAGTTATAAATAATTCAGATGGTATGCCAATTCCTGGTGTAAATATTATAATTAAAGGAGCTAAAAATGGTGTGGAATCTGATTTTAATGGAAAATTTTCTATTGATGTACCTGGACCCAATACAGTACTTGTAATTTCCTATATCGGCTATGTAAATCAAGAAATTAAAGTTGGGAATCAAACTAATATTGTAGTTAAGCTTTTAGATGATTATGCTAAGTTAGATGAAGTTGTTGTAATAGGATATGGAACACAAAAGAAATCAGATTTAACGGGTTCTGTTGCTGTTGTAAATGTGGAAAGTGCAAAAAAAGCAGTTAGTTATGATGTTGCTAAAATGCTACAAGGTCAAGCAGCAGGTGTTAGTGTGCAATCTTCAGGTGAACCAGGCGGATTTGTTAATATCAAAATTAGAGGAGTTAATTCCTTTAGCAACAACAACCCATTATTTGTTATTGATGGTGTAATTGTAGATTCTCCATTTGATTTTGCTCCAGGCGACATCGAGTCGATGCAAGTTTTAAAAGACGCTTCTTCTGCAGCTATTTATGGGGTTCGTGGAGCCAATGGAGTAGTAATTATTACTACCAAAAAAGGAAAAGTAGGCGCAATGGAGGTGAAATTTAAATCTCTTTTTGGTGTGCAAAATGTAGCTAAAAACTGGTCTGTAACTGATAGAGTAGGTTATCAAAAAATTACAACAGCAGCCGAACAAAATGATGGTTTGAGTATTGCTCCAGGTAATGATCCTACAAGTCCATATTATATTAATAATGTAAATACCAATTGGCAAAAAGAGGCATATGGTACTGGTACAATTCAAAATCATTCGCTTACTTTTAATGGTGGTGCTGAATCTCTTGGGTACAATATGAATATTGATTACTTTAAAAATACTTCTTATTTAGAGACACCACAAGATTATGAAAGATACTCTATGAACTTGAATTTGAATGGTAAAAAAGGCAAGTTCAAATATGGTTCAAAAATTGCTTATACTGAATCAGACAAAGAATCATTTAATAGTTGGGTTGGAGAATCGGCTATTGGAGCTTTGTTGACTGCTATTCCAACAATGCCAGTGTATGATGATAATTGGTTAGGTGGTTATGGAGGAACATATAGTGACACTCAAAGAGCAATCTCTCTAAATGTTATAGGATACAATAATTTAATTTCAAACACAGGAAAAAGGAATCATTTTATAGGAGATATATGGGCAGAATTAGAATTAGTTAAAGGTTTAAAATACAAACTAGATGTTAGTTATGATAAAGTACATTGGTTTGACCGAAAATATACTCCTGAATTTTCTCTTGGATGGTATTATAAAGTTCCAAAAGAAAGAGCAACACTTAATATTGCTACTGGAAACCAAACAAAAACATTCATAAATAATATCCTTACATATAATGTATCTTTAGGTAAGCACAATGTTGATGCATTGGTTGGTTCTATCCAAGAAAGAAATGATCATTACAATCATTTTTCTTCGGGTGTTGGATATGATTCTACGGATATTAAAAAATTACAATTTGCTGATAATACAAATACCAACGAATATGAATATACTATTACTGGAAAATCATATATAAGCAGAATTAATTATGGTTTTGACGATCGTTATTTGCTTACAGCTAATTTTAGACAAGATAAAACTTCTTTATTTAGTCAAAAAAACAATTCGGCTAATTTTTACTCATTTTCAGGTGCTTGGAAATTAAGCAACGAAAAATTCATTCACTTACCGGAATGGGTTAGTAATGTTAAATTAAGAGGAGGGTATGGGATTATTGGAAACAATACTATTCCACAATATTTCTTCGCTACAACCATGAATGGTTTTGCTAGTTATGATTTCAATAATCAAATAGCTCCAGGTGCAACAGTAGTTAATGCGTTGGATCCTAACGTACACTGGGAAAAAACTAAAACAACCAATGTTGCTCTTGAATTGGGAATGCTTAACAATGACTTACAATTTACAGCAGAATATTATCTTAAAAAATCAAATGATTTATTAATTGATGTACCATTGCCTTATTCTTCTGGTGCTTTTCCAGCTTTAGTTAAAACAAATGCTGCATCAGTAGAAAACACAGGAGTAGAATTTGCTTTGAATTACAACAATAACCATCATGAATTCAAATACAGCATTGCGGCTAATATTGGTACTTTAAAAAACAAAGTGACACAAATTGGCTTTACTGATTCGGGTAATCCTATCCCTGGTGCCGCATCTAGAACACAAGTAGGAAGATCTATAGGCGAAATTTTCGCATGGGAAACTGATGGAATTTTTCAATCTCAAGCCGAAATCAATGCTGCACCTACGCAAACGAATGTAAAAGTAGGTGATATAAAATTTAAAGATCAATTGACAGTAGATACAGATGGCGATCATAAACCAGACGCTGCTGATGGGATTATCAATGATGACGACAGAGTATTCCAAGGAGTAACAATACCTAAGTACAATTATGGTGTAAATCTTAGTGCTTCGTATAAAAGCTGGAGTGCTACCATGTTTTGGCAAGGAAGTGGTGGTAACAAGATATTTAATGGAGTGTATCGTGATTTGATGGCAGGAAAATATGGAAATCATCACACTGATATGTTAAATTATTGGACACCTACTAATACCAATACTGATGTACCTCGCCCTTCAACACAGGATGCTAATGCAAACGGAAGGGATTCTAATCGTTTTATAGAAAGTGGTAATTATATAAAATTACAAACAGCTGAGATTAGCTATAATATTCCAGTAAGTAAAATTAGTTTGATTCAAAAAGCAAGAGTATATGTTAATGGACAAAACTTATGGATTATATCTAAATACAGAGGTTATGACCCTGATTTTAATAGCGATGGATTATTCTCTAGAGGTTATGATAATGGCTCTTTCCCAAATCCAAGAACGATCTCTTTAGGTCTTGAAGTGAATTTCTAATAGTTGTAATCAATTTAAAACGAATCAAAATGAAATATAAAATATATAATTATTTAGCTGGTTTCTTTTCGCTAGCAATAATAGCAACAAGTTGTGTTAACGATGAAGATTTAGTACAAGTAGATCCTAATAATAGTGCTGTTGACTCTTTTTGGAAAACTGATTCAGATGCCTTAAAAGGGGTAAATGCTGCTTATGGTAGTTTATTAACTGATGGTACTTATATGCGTAGTACTCCTTTGTTATTAGATTTAAAAGGAGATGATACACGTAGCAACAGTCCGTGGGGAGCTATGGCTAATGTGGGACGATTCAATTCTAATCCTAGTGATGCAGCAATTTATGGTTGGGCTTATGAAACCTATTATCAAGGTATTTTTAGAGCAAACCAAGTTTTGACAAATGTGCCAGCTATTAATTTTGAGAATGCTGAATTAAAAAACAGAATCTTGGGGCAAGCTTATTTTTTAAGAGGATTGTTTTTGTTTCATGCGGTTAACATGTTTAAGAAAGTACCCGTTCCAACTGAGTTAGCAGCAATTTATCCTCAAAAAACAGAAGCAGAAGGTTGGGCTCAGGTTATTGCTGATTTTAAAAAGGCAGCTGAATTATTACCTCCATCATACACTAATGTCTTAGGTTTGGATGCTGGAGAAAAAGGACGAGCAACTAAAGGAGCAGCTTTAGGATACTTAGGAAAAGCCTATTTGTTTACCAAAGATTTTGCTAATGCAAGAGATACTTTTAAAGAAGTTATTGATTTAGGAGTTTATTCATTAGTATCTAATTACCGTGATAATTTTACAGAGACGAATGAAAACAATTCAGAATCTTTATTTGAAGTACAATTCAGTAGAGATGCAGGTGGAGTTGACTTAGGTTGGGGAGGAGCTCCAGCTTCTGGATGGGGAAAGACTTCGGCAAGAGCCATTACTTATGGACCTAGAGGATTTGGATTTACCGATGTTCAGCCAACATGGGCTTTATACAATGAATTCCATGATGAATTGACAACTACTGGGGCTGTTGACCCTCGTTTAGATGCTACGATGTTTTACAACAAACCAGGTGGTATGCAATTGTACGGACAAAATTTCGCAACAAAATATGCCTCTAATACTGCAGATTTGAACGATTTATTTTGTAGAAAATATGAAAACTCTGACGGACAAAAAGTTGATGAATTCGACTGGAGATCTGGAATCAATGAACGTTTACTTCGTTATGCTGATATATTGTTAATGTACGCTGAGTGTTTAAATGAAACAGGGAATACTGCTGGTGCTTATACTTATATTCAAACAGTTAGAAGCCGCGTGGGTTTACCTAATTTAGCTACTGCAAAACCAGGTCTAACTCAGGTTACAATGAGAGATCAAATAGCACACGAACGTTTCTTAGAGTTTGCACTTGAAGGGCACCGTTTTGATGATATCCGCCGCTGGGGATGGTTGCAAAACCCTACAAAGCTATTATGGTTAAAAGCTAGAGATGCTGAATTTAATTCTTATGCAGCAGGAAGAGAATTTTTCCCAATACCACAATTAGAAAGAGATAATAATCCTGGGACAGCCCAAAATGATAGTTATTAATGTTGTTTTTTTAAATAGTTAGTTAGTTATATTTTTTAATACCATAATGGTAAGCTTTTTACAAGTTTTCCATTGTGGTATTATATCCTAAAAAGCAGCATAAAAAACTTATACCTCACAGGAACAGTTTTGACTTCAAAAAAGTTATAAGATTATAATTCATTTGACAAACCCAACGCAATAGAGACTCAAGAATTTAAGGGTTTTAAAAATGACAAAAGAAAATTAGAGATCACAATTCCTCCTTTCCCTGTAATAGCTTTAGAGGGAAAATAAAAAATAAAAAAATGAAAAACTCAAATTCCATTTTAAAAATAGCTTCTTATTTTGGGCTTTTTTTATTTGTACTTGCTACAGTAAGTTGTTCAAAAGACGATGCTGCAGCTGATGAAATTGTTCCACCAGTAGTTGTACCGCCAGTTGTTACGCCTACATTTGCTGGGCCTACCTATTTGGATAATTATTCATCAATCTCTTCTTGGTCAAATAATTCGCAGTGGAATTTAGCTAATGTTCATGATCCAACTGTTGAGAAATGTGGTGATTATTATTATATGTATCAAACGGATGCTTCTTATGGAAATGCACATGATGGACATGGACATTTTCAATACCGACGTTCTAAAGATTTAATTTCTTGGGAATATATGGGAAGTTCAATGACTACAGCTCCGGCTTGGGTAAAAGATTCCTTGAATAACAAAAGAGCCAGAATGGTTCCTGCTTTACCTGCAATCGCAAATCCAGGTTATGGATATTGGGCTCCATGCGTTAGAAAAGTGGGGAGTAAATACAGAATGTATTATAGTATCGTAGTTTTAGAACCTATTGTAGGTACTGATTATAATACCTCATGGTCAGAAAGAGCTTTTATAGGTCTTGCAGAATCAGATGATTTGGCAACCAATGTTTGGGTTGATAAAGGGATGGTGGTTTGTTCTGAACCTGATGGTGTAAAAAGCTATATTAGAAATGGAGGAAATGATTGGGAAGCTTATTTTAAGTTTAACGCCATTGATCCATCTGTTGTTGTAACCAAAGAAGGAGAGCAGTATTTAATTTATGGTTCTTGGCATTCGGGTATTGCAGCAGTAAAATTAAATTCGTCAACAGGAAAACCAGATCAATTAAAAACATTGTCTGATTATGGTGTAAAAATTGCCAGTCGAGGTTCAGGTCGTTGGCAAGGTTCAGAAGGACCGGAAGTAATTTATAATCCTGATACAGATTACTATTATTTATTTATGGCCTATGATGGTTTAGACGTACCATATAATACTCGTGTGGCTCGTTCCAGAAGTATTACAGGACCTTATCTTGGAATCAATGGTGCCAATGTTACCAGCGGCGCGGAGTGTTTTCCTATTGTTACACATCCTTATGGATTTAAAAACCATACGGGTTGGGTAGGTTTTTCACATTGTGCGATATTTCAAAAGTCAGATACCAAACAATGGTTTTATGCGTCACAGGCACGCTTGCCTAAAGATGTACCAGGTATAAATGCTTCTAATGCCTTGATGATGGGACATGTTAGAGAAATCCAATGGACACCTGATGGCTGGCCTGTTGTAGCACCTGAGCGTTATGCTGGTGTACCTAAAACCACAATTACTTCGGCTTCATTTGTAGGATCTTGGGAAAATATAGCCATGAAATATCAGTATGCAACAATTCAAACATCAACGACTGTTTATTTTACTGCAGATGGAAAATTAAGCGGAGGACTTACTGGAACCTGGTCTTATGATAGTGGTACAGCGGTCTTGACTATTAATGGAGCTGCTTGCAAAGTTTCAGATGCTTGGGATTGGGAAGCTTCAACCAGAAAAGTAACTTTAAGCTATTCAGGTTATTCAACAGATGGTTTAACAACTTATTGGGGTAAAAAAATAAATTAATAAAAAAACAAATGGCCCTTTCAATTCAAGAAAGGGCTTTTGTTTTTTTATTAGTTTGTTTTTGTGCTTTTATTTTAAGTATATTTACAAATGTTAAAAACACACTTATAACCAATTAAAAATGTAACTAGAATGAAAAAAAATCTGTTCTTATTGTTGATTTTTACTTTTTGTAATCAACTTATTTTTTCACAAAAAGAAACCACTATTCTTACTATTAAGAAGCAAGAAAAACCAATCACAATCAATAAAAATATTTATGGTCACTTTGCAGAACATTTGGGGAGATGTATCTACGGAGGTTTTTTTGTTGGTGATACTTCTAAAATTCCAAATACAGCTGGAGTTAGAAATGACATTATTGAAGCTTTAAAAGAATTAAAAATTCCAAATTTAAGATGGCCAGGAGGTTGTTTTGCTGATACTTATCATTGGAAAGATGGTGTTGGGCCAAAAGAAAATAGACCAACAATTGTAAATCAATGGTGGGGTGGGACTACTGAAGACAATAGTTTTGGAACTCACGATTTTTTAAATTTATGTGAAGTTCTGGGTACAGAACCTTATTTGTCAGGAAATGTAGGTAGTGGAACAGTCCAGGAATTGGCAGATTGGGTACAATATGCTAATTTTTCTGGAAAAAGTCCAATGAGTGATTTGCGTAAGAAAAACGGAAGAACTGAGCCTTGGAAAGTAAAATTCTGGGGAATTGGGAATGAAGCCTGGGGTTGTGGAGGGAATATGAAACCAGAATATTATGCTGGAGAATATAGAAAATATGCCACATTCATGTCTGATTGGGAGAATACAGGCGGTTTGATGCGTATTGCTTCGGGAGCAAGTGATGCCGATTACAATTGGACAGAAACTTTGATGAAAAATATTCCGATTAATATGTTGGGTGGTGTAGCGATGCATCATTATTCAGTTATCGAATGGAAGAATAAAGGCGATGCAGTAGATTTTACTGAAGCTCAGTATTTTAAAACCATGAGTGAAGCTTTAGATATGGAGCCATTAGTTACTAAACATTCTGAAGTAATGGATAAATATGATCCTAACAAAAAAGTAGCTTTAATTGTTGACGAATGGGGAGGCTGGTATGATGTTCAAAAAGGAACAAATCCAGGGTTTTTATACCAACAAAATACTATGCGTGATGCTATGATTGCCGGAGCAACATTGAATATTTTTAACAATCACGCCGATAGAGTTCGTATGGCTAATTTAGCGCAATGTGTAAATGTGTTGCAAGCGGTTATTTTGACTGATAAGGCAAAAATGATTTTGACTCCAACGTATCATATCATGAAAATGTACCGTGTACATCAGGATGCCGAATTATTGCCTATCACTTTCAATTCGCCAATGTATACTTTTGAAGGTAAAAGTTTGCCTGCTATTTCGGCTTCGGCTTCAAAAGATAAAAGTGATTTGGTACACATTTCATTAGTAAATGTTGATTCTAAAAAAGACAATATAGTAACAATTGATTTGGCTGAGTTAGGATTGAAAAATGCTACAGGAACAATTTTGGGATCTAAAAAATTACAAGATTACAACTCATTTGAAAAACCAAATGCAATTACTCCTAAGGAATTCAAAGGATTTAAAAATGCCAAAGGAAAATTAGAAATTACAATTCCTGCATTTTCTGTTGTGATGTTAGAAGGAAAATAAAAAGTACGATGAGAATTAAAACAATAGCATATAGTGTTAGTATTATGACGGCTTTATTTTCTTGTAAAATGGCTGCTCAAAAAGCAAATACAACCGAAAAAAATCAGCAATTGCTGAAAATGAATAATCCTATTATTATTGATAAATACACCGCCGATCCAGCAGCTTTAGTTTATAAAGACAAGGTTTATTTATATACGGGACATGATATTCCTGAAAAAGGTGTTAATACTTATCGAATGAATGATTGGTTAGTCTATTCGTCGTCTGATATGGTTAATTGGAAAGAGCATCCAGTGCCTTTAAAAGCCTCTGATTTTGCTTGGGCAAAAGGCGATGCCTGGGCGGGACAAGTCATTGAACGTAACGGAAAATTCTATTGGTATGTTGCTATTTCTCATGGAACGATTCATGGGAAATCAATAGGTATTGCTGTTTCGGATAGTCCTACTGGACCTTTTAAAGATGCTTTAGGAAAAGCATTAATTACTAATGATATGACAACAAAAACGGGTATTAGTTGGGATGATATTGATCCAACAGTGATGGTGGATGATGATGGTCAAGCCTATCTTTTTTGGGGAAATACTGTTTGTAATTATGTGAAACTAAAAGAAAACATGATTGAAATGGATGGACCAATGCAAACGATAGATTTACCAAATTTTACCGAAGCACCTTGGATTCACAAAAGAAAAGGCTGGTATTATTTGTCTTATGCCTACCAATTTCCGGAGAAAATTGCTTATGCTATGAGTAAATCTATTAAAGGACCATGGGAATACAAAGGAATTTTAAACGAAGTGGCCGGAAATTCAAATACCAATCATCAGGCGATAATTGATTTTAAGGGTAAATCATATTTCATTTATCACAATGGAGTTATTCCTACTGATGGCGGAAGTTTTAGAAGATCGGTTTGTGTAGATCGTTTGTACTATAACGAAGATGGCACAATGAAACGTGTGGTAATGACATCTGAAGGAATTCAAAAATAAAACAGAATGAAATTGAACAAAAACATCGTAAACATTTTCGTTTTCCTGATATTGTTGGTCAGCAGCTTTTCTTCGGCTCAGAATATTACCGTTCACGATCCAGTAGTTATTAAACAAAATGATATCTACTATTTGTATTGCACAGGAAAGGGAATAAGCAGTTTTAGTTCTAAAGATTTAAAAAATTGGAAACAGGAACCAGCCATATTCATGGAAAGACCCACTTGGACTGAAGCCGTTGTTCCGAATTTCGAAAATCATATTTGGGCTCCCGATATTTCGTTTCATAATAATACCTATTATTTGTATTATTCAATTTCGGCTTTCGCCAAAAATACTTCGGCTATTGGAGTGGTTACTAATAAGACTTTAAATCCTGCCGATAAAGATTATAAATGGGTAGATCATGGAATTGTCATTCAGTCGCAACCTAACAGAGATATGTGGAATGCGATAGATCCAAATTTAGTTTTTGACGAAAACAATACACCTTGGCTGGCCTTTGGTTCTTTTTGGGAAGGACTCAAAATGGTGAAATTAAATGCCGATTTAGTATCAATTGCACAACCGCAGGAATGGCATACTATCGCTAAGCGAAAAAGAACTTTCGAATTAGCCGATACTAATGCAGGAGATGCTGCTTTAGAAGCCCCTTTCATATTCAAAAAGAATGGCTATTATTATCAGTTCCTATCATGGGATTTGTGCTGTAGAGGGAAAGAAAGTACTTATAAAGTTGTTGTTGGAAGATCAAAAAATGTTACAGGACCTTATGTTGATAAAGACGGTAAAGGATTAACCGAGGGTGGTGGTACTTTAGTAGTGCAAGGAGATGAGAATTATTATGGAGTAGGGCATAACAGTGCCTATACTTTTGATGGTAAAGATTATATCTTTTATCATGGGTATGATGTAAAACAAAAAGGAAGACCCGTATTATTGACAAAAGAATTAAAATGGGATGCTGATTTATGGCCAATGGTGTCAGAATAATAAAGTAAATTAAACGAATATTTAAAATTAAGTTTGGAAATTAACGTCCAAAAGAATAATAAAAAAGCACTAAAATGAAATTAAATACTATAACTAAAACTACCCTTTGTGGTTTGTTACTCAGCAGTTTTTTAGCAACAGCACAAAAAACGAATCTTGATCTTGATTTGACAAAGTCAATCACTAAAATTCAACCAACGATGTACGGTATCTTTTTCGAAGATATCAATTTTGCTGCCGATGGAGGTTTGTATGCCGAAATGGTAAAAAACAGATCTTTTGAGTTTGATGCACCGCTTATGGGCTGGTTGCAACCTAATAGCAACACTCATTCCTTAAACAATGAATCGGGGATTGCAACGCCAATGCGTACTTCAGGAAACACAAATAATCCTGATTTCTGTAGAGTAATCATCAACAATGATAAAGGATACCAAATTATCAATGAAGGTTTCAGAGGGATGGGGATTAAGAAAGATGCTAAATACAATCTTTCATTAAAAGCTGCGAATCATAACAATGCTATTAAGAAAATAATAATCCAATTTATTGATGCAGACAAAAAGGTTTTGGGAGAAACTAGTATTGTTCCAACATCAGCAGACTGGAAAGAATATTCGGCTCAAATTATTCCTACTGCAACCGAGGCGAAAGGACAATTGAAAATTTCTTTTGAAGGTACAGGAACTATTGATTTGGATATGATTTCGTTGTTTCCACAAGAAACTTGGAATAATAGAAAAAATGGATTGCGTAAAGATATTGTACAATTATTATATGATTTGAAACCTGGATTTATAAGATTTCCTGGTGGATGTATTGTTGAAGGAAAAACATTGGAAAATAGATACCAATGGAAAAAAACCGTTGGCCCTGTTGAAGACAGAGAGACTATGATTAACAGATGGAATGTGGAGTTTAAAAACAAACCAGCTCCTGATTATTTCCAGTCTTTTGGATTAGGCTTTTTCGAATATTTCCAACTTGCGGAAGATGTAGGAGCACAGCCATTGCCTATTTTGAGCTGTGGAATGGCTTGTCAGTACAATTCGGGAGAATTAGTTCCAATGGATGAATTAGATCCTTATGTTCAGGATGCTTTGGATTTAATTGAATTTGCTAATGGCGCTGTAACGACTAAATGGGGGAAAATGCGTGCTGATATGGGACATCCAAAACCATTTAATCTAAAATTCATTGGAGTAGGAAACGAGCAATGGGGACCACAATACATTGAAAGGTACAAAGTATTTGCGAAAGCTATTAAAGACAAATATCCAGCAATGACTATTGTTTCAGGTTCAGGTCCTTCGCCTGATGGAACTTTCTTTGATTATGGATGGGAAGAATTGAAGAAGTTAAATGCCGATGTTATCGATGAGCATTATTATAAAAATCCAGAATGGTTTAAAGAAAATGCAAAAAGATACGACAACTACGACAGAAAAGGACCTAAGATTTTTGCTGGCGAATATGCAGCACATCCTAAAGGAGTAGAAGACGGATTGAAAGAGAATAATTGGTTATCAGCGCTTTCTGAATCAGCATTTATGACAGGTTTAGAACGCAATGCCGATGTAGTTCATTTAACTTCTTATGCGCCACTTATGGCTCATGTTGATGCTTTTCAATGGGCTCCTGATATGATTTGGTTTGATAATTTAGCCTCTTTTGGTACAGCTAATTATTATGTTCAAAAATTATTTTCAAATAATAAAGGGACTGATGTATTGGCAATAACAAAGGATGGAAAAGCGTTAACTGGACAAGGTGATTTGTATGCTACCGCTGCAAAAGATGTGAACCAAAAAGAACTGATTGTAAAATTGGTAAACACATCAGCAAAAGCCCAGGACATTGTGGTTAACTTGTCTGGAAATAATGTAGATTCTAAAGGAAAGATGATTGTATTGACAAATCAAAATTTAGAAGATTACAACACATTAGCCGAACCTACAAAAATTAGCCCTACTGAAAAAGAGTATAAGTTAAGCGGAAAAAAAGCAGCAGTAACTTTACCAGCTTATTCATTTGTGGTATTGAAATTAAAAATGAAATAAGTTTTGTCGTCGTAAAACTTAGTTGAGTAGATTTTTAATTAAATAAAAATTTAACAAAAAAACATTAAGTGTGAGTGACACACTTAATGTTTTTTTATTATATATTTGTAGTCATATTTTAAAAAATGAAGATGAAAAATTATGTAATAGGTTTAGATTACGGATCTGATTCAGTTCGTGCCGTATTAATTGATACCGAAAACGGGCAAGAATTAGCCTCTGATGTTTGTCATTACAAAAGATGGAAGAACAAGCAATATTGCAATCCGTCAATCAATCAATTCCGTCAACATCCTTTGGATCATATCGAAGGATTGGAATCAACAATTAAAAATATTGTAACAGCAAGTAAGATTGATCCTTCTTTGATAAAAAGTATCTGTATTGATACTACAGGTTCTTCACCTGTTCCTGTTACTGAAGATGGTACTCCATTGGCTTTAACAGCTGAATTTGCTGAAAATCCAAATGCAATGATGGTTTTGTGGAAAGACCATACTGCAATTAATGAAGCTAATGAAATTAACGAACTTGCCGCTACTTGGGGAGGTGAAGATTTCACAAAATACGAAGGTGGAATTTATTCTTCGGAGTGGTTTTGGGCTAAAATTTTACATATCGCTCGTGAGGATGAAGCGGTTAGAAACGCAGCTTATACCTGGTTAGAGCATTGCGATTTAATGACTTATTTGTTAATTGACGATAAAGATTTAAAAACATTCAAAAGAAGCCGTTGTGCAGCAGGTCATAAAGCAATGTGGCACGAAGACTGGAATGGTTTACCTCCAGAAGAATTCTTAGGAAAATTACATCCTTACCTAGCTCAGCTAAGAGGGAAATTATATGATGAAACGTATACTTCTGATATTGTTGCAGGAACTTTAAATCAAGAATGGGCAACTAAATTAGGATTAACTACTGATACAATTATCGCTGTTGGAACTTTTGATGCACACTCAGGAGCTGTAGGTGCAAAAATTGACGAGTATGCTTTAGTTCGTGTAATGGGAACTTCAACTTGTGATATTATCGTTTCTGCTAAAGAAAATGTAGGTAGCAAAACTGTTAAAGGTATTTGTGGACAGGTTGATGGTTCAGTTATTCCAGGATATATTGGTTTAGAAGCGGGACAATCTGCTTTTGGAGATGTATTGGCGTGGTTTAAAGATACCCTTTCTTGGCCTTTAGATAATTTAGTTTACAATTCGAATGTTTTATCTGAAGAACAAAAAGCACAATTAAAAGAAGAAGTTGAGTCTAATTTCATTAAGACATTAACAGAACAAGCTGAGGCTATTCCGTTATCAGAAAGTATTCCAACTGCTTTGGACTGGGTAAATGGAAGAAGAACTCCAGATGCTAACCAAGGTTTGAAAAGTGCAATGACTGATCTTTCTTTAGGAACAAAAGCACCACATATTTTCAAAGCTTTAATCAACTCGATTTGTTTTGGTTCTAAGAAAATTGTAGACCGTTTTGAAGAAGAAGGTATTCGTATTGATACGGTTATCGGAATTGGTGGTGTAGCTAGAAAATCAGCATTTATCATGCAAACTTTAGCTAATGTATTGAACAAACCAATTAAAGTTTGTGCTTCTGACCAGGCACCAGCTTTAGGAGCGGCTATCTATGCTGCGGTTGCTGCTGGAATTTATCCAAACGTAATTGAAGCGGCTAAAAAAATGGGAAGTGATTTCGAAAGTGAATATTTTCCTCAGGCTGATAAAATAGAGAAATACCAGGAATTGATGGATTCTTATTCTGAATTAAGTCAATTTATTGAAACCCGCATCGAGAAAAAGATTCTTCTTCCGGTGTAATAAAAAGCGGTTGCTGACAACCAAATTTTAAAATTTTTAGGAAGAAACTATAATAAAATAATAAGTATTATGTCAAAATACCAAGCGTTAAAACAAGAATGCTACGAGGCTAATATGCAACTAAACGAATTGAATTTAGTAGTATATACTTTTGGAAATGTAAGTGCTGTAGATAGAGAAAATGGCGTTTTTGCTATTAAACCAAGTGGAGTACCTTATGAAGATTTAAAAGCGGATGATATTGTTATTGTTGATTTTGATAACAACATTATCGAAGGAGACAAACGTCCTTCATCTGATACAAAGACACATGCGTATTTGTATAAAAACTGGCCTAAAATTGGTGGTATTGCACACACGCATGCTACTTTTTCAGTGGCTTGGTCTCAGGCGCAAAGAGACATTCCAATTTTTGGAACTACTCATGCTGACCACTTAACTGCTGATATTCCTTGTGCTCCGCCAATGGCTGATCATTTGATTGAAGGGAACTACGAACACAATACAGGAATTCAAATCTTAGATTGTTTCAAAGAAAAAAATCTTTCTTACGAAGAAGTAGAGATGATTTTGATTGGAAATCACGGGCCATTTGCTTGGGGAAAAAATGCAGCTAAAGCGGTTTACAATTCTAAAGTTTTAGAAGTTGTGGCTCAAATGGCATATTTGACTTTGCAGATTAATCCTGATGCTCCTAAATTAAAGGAGTCTTTGATTAGAAAACATTACGATCGTAAGCATGGAAAAGATGCTTATTACGGACAATAAAAAACAACAACAATAAATAAAAAATAAAAAAGATGATTGATATTTCTCAAAAAGAGATTTGGTTTGTAGTAGGAAGCCAAGAATTATATGGTGAAGAAACTTTAAGACAAGTTGCTGTTCATTCACAAAAAATTGCTGAAGATTTAGATGCTTCATCGGCTATTCCTGTAAAAATTGTTTATAAAGATATTGTAAAATCACCATCTCAAATTACAGATGTATGTTTGGCAGCAAACAACAATAAAAACTGTATTGGTATTATTACTTGGATGCATACTTTTTCTCCAGCTAAAATGTGGATTAATGGTTTGAGTATTCTTAAAAAACCAATCTGTCACTTACATACGCAATTCAACGCTGAAATTCCATGGAGTTCTATCGATATGGATTTTATGAACTTAACTCAATCTGCTCACGGAGATAGAGAGTTTGGATTCATGATGTCTAGAATGCGTAAAAAACGTAAAATTGTTGTTGGACACTGGGAAGACAAAAGAGTTCAGACTAAATTAGGTAACTGGTCTAGAGTAGCTTTAGGTTGGGACGAAATGCAAAACTTAAAAGTAGCGCGTTTTGGAGACAACATGCGTGAAGTTGCTGTAACTGATGGAGACAAAGTTGAGGCTCAAATTCGTTTTGGAGTTTCTGTAAACGGTTACGATTCTTCTGATATTATGAATAAAATGAATCAGCAATCAGAAGAGCAAGTTGATGCTTTGGTAGCGGTTTATGAGGAAACTTATAATTTAGCTGCAAAACTTCAAAAAGGAGGAGAGCAAAGAGAATCATTAAGAGACGCTGCAAGAATCGAATTAGGAATGAGAGCTTTCTTAGAAGAAGGTGGTTTTGGTGCTTTTACTGATACTTTCGAAAACTTAGGAGAATTAAAACAATTACCAGGTATTGCTACTCAACGTTTGATGGCTGATGGTTATGGTTTTGGTGGAGAAGGTGACTGGAAAACAGCTGCAATGGTGCGTGTTTTAAAAGTTATGAATATCGGTCTTGAAGGAGGAACTTCTTTCATGGAAGATTATACATACCACTTTACACCTGAAAAATCATATGTATTAGGTTCACACATGTTGGAAATTTGTCCATCTATTACTGATGGAAAACCTTCTTGTGAGATTCACCCATTAGGAATTGGTGGAAAAGAAGATCCAGTTCGTTTGGTATTCAATTCACCTGCTGGAGATGCAATCAATGTATCGTTAGTAGATATGGGAACTCGTTTCCGTTTAATTGTTAACGAAGTAACTGCTGTGAAACCAATGGCTGACTTACCTAAATTACCAGTTGCACGTGTTCTTTGGGATTGTAAACCTAATTTAGATATCGCTGCTACAGCCTGGATTCTAGCAGGTGGAGCTCATCATACAGTATATAGCCAAGCGGTTACTACTGAATTTATGGAAGATTTTGCTGATATCGCTGGAATCGAATTAGTAGTTATTGATAATGATACTAAAATCCGTAATTTCAAAGATACTTTGAATGCTAATGAAGCTTACTACCATTTATTTCAAACTAGATTGTAGTATTTTATAGAAACAAATTTATCAAGTCATAAAGTCGAAAGTATTCTTACTTTTGACTTTATGACTTCTCTATTAACCTAATAAAATAAAAAATTATGAATCTATTAAAAAGTTGTGTTTTAGGATTGACTGTTATTACTGCAGCAGGGCTTTCTGTGCAGTGCAAAGGAGATCAAAAAGAAAACAAAGAAAAAACTGAAGTTCAGAAAGATAGTGCTACTATTGAGAAATCAGAGTATGGTACTACTGCCAAAGGAGAAAAGATTGACAGCTATAAGTTGAAAAATCAAAAAGGAATGGAAGTAGATATTATGACTTACGGTGGAATCATCACTTCTTTAAAAGTGCCTAATAAAGCTGGAGTTTCTGAAGATGTTGTAGTTGGTTTTAATAATTTCGATCAATACACTAAGGACAATCCGTTTTTTGGAGCTTTAATTGGAAGATATGGAAATCGTATTGGTAAAGCTAAATTCTCTCTGGATGGTGTAGAATATAAATTGGCGGCTAATGACGGACCTAATAGTTTACACGGAGGACCATTAGGATTTCATAAAGCAGTTTGGACTGCTGAAGAAGCTAAAGGTGGAGCAAATGCTACTTTGAAATTAAAATATGTAAGTAAAGATATGGAAGAAGGATTTCCTGGAAATCTAACTGTTTTTGTAACTTATACTCTAACTGCTGATAATACTTTAGAAGTACTTTACGAAGCTACTACTGATAAGAAAACGGTTGTGAACTTAACACAACACTCTTATTTCAATCTTTCAGGCGATTTTACAAAAACTATTTTGGATAACGTAGTAACAATTGATGCTGATAAATTAGTTCCAGTTGATGCAACGCTTATTCCAACAGGTAAATTAGACGATGTAGCTAATACACCATTCGATTTCAGAACGCCAAAAGCTATTGGAAAAGATATCGAAGTAACTAATGAGCAATTAAAAAGAGGAAAAGGTTACGATCACTGCTGGGTGTTAAACAATCAGGACAAAGGATTCCGTTTTGCAGCTTCAGTTTATGAGCCAACTAGCGGTCGTGTTATGGAAGTTTATACTGATGAGCCAGGAATTCAATTGTACACAGGAAACTTCTTAGATGGTACTTTGCCAACTAGAGATGGAAAAACCTATGCACATAGAACAGGACTTTGTTTAGAAACCGAACATTATCCAGATTCTCCAAATCAAAAAGCTTTCCCTACAACAGTATTGAATCCAGGAGAGACTTATAAAACTAAAACAGCATTCAAATTCTCTACTAAATAGTAAGAATCCTGTTTGTTGAAGTACAAATAGCCCGCAAGTTTACTTGCGGGTTTTTTTATGCGCTCAAGTTTATATAAATTCGATACATATATAGGTGTGTTTTTTTGGAGCTATTTCCCGCTATGCACTGCAATCTTGTTTTATGAACCCCATAA
>JAZJZW010000002.1:0-118186 GCA_040389425.1 Bacteroidota bacterium
TTTTTCATCTTACTTTATTATAAAAGGTTAATTATTAATTCGAGGCAAAGATATAAAATTTTTAATATGTAAAATATTTTTTCATTTTTTTTTTGAAATATTATTCGATTATTTTTTCGAGCTAGCAATTCAAGTTTTGTAAAGGAAATAATATTTTAATAGAATAGGATCCTTTAAATAGATTAAAGATTTCCTTCTTTTTGTCTGTTTTTTAAGGGTTTGATTATAAGTGGTTTGTGGTTGTTTTAGTAGGTTTATTTGTGAATTATGAAATTCGTTACTTTCTTTTTTGAGAATAAAATTAATTTAAACAATAATTTTTAAGATTCGTTTAGAATGTTAGTTTTTGAATAGAAACCATAAATCAGTTGAAAAATAAGCAATCAGCAATTGTTTCTGGAGTCTATCGAGAGCCGTTTTTCTTCTTAGATATTCCCTAATATTATGTTTGTAGCTCCTTTATTGTTTTTTACGAAATTACTGCAAATAATTCCTTTTTGGCTGCGAATCATATCATCTGTAATTAATGTTTCAAAAGCTTGATTTAATCCATTTTCATCTGAAATGCTGGTGCAGCCTTCTAAATGTACTAAATCAATTGCTTCTGCAAAATGAGAAAAATTAGGGCCTATAACTATTGGAACACCAAAAGTAGCAGGTTCTAATATGTTGTGAACACCAGGATTTCCAAATCCGCCACCTACATAAGCAATATCAGCATAGCTGTATATTTTAGTCAGAATACCAATAGTGTCAATGATAAAAACGTCAAAATTAGCTAATTTTTTGCCATCTCTTTCGCTGAATAAAACGGTTTTCTTGTTGATTTTGCTTTTTAATTGCTGAATTTGTTCTGCTTTTATATTGTGAGGAGCTATGATAAATTTGACCTTTTGTTTGTTTGTATTGATGTAGTTAATCAATAGTTCTTCGTCTTTTGGCCAAGAGCTACCTACTACAATAGTTGTGGTATTGTTCTTGAATTCGGAAATGAAATCTAAAGAATTGTCTTTTTCTAAAATTGCGGCAACTCTGTCAAAGCGAGTATCGCCAGAAACGGTCACATTAGTTTTACCTAGTTGGAGTAATAATTGTTTCGATGCTTCATTTTGAACAAAGAAATAAGTAAAAGTTTCGAGTGCTTTTCTATAAAATCCACCATACCATTTAAAGAACATTTGTTTTTCTCTAAAAATTCCAGAGATTAAATAAGTGGGAGTTTTTAATTTTTTTAGTTCGTTCAAGTAATTAGGCCAGTATTCATATTTGATGAAGAAAGCGATTTCAGGACGAACGATTTTTAGGAACTGCTGTGCATTTTTTCTTGTGTCCATTGGTAAATAGACAGTGGCATCGGCAACGGTATTGTTTTTTCGAACTTCATAACCTGAAGGAGAGAAGAAAGTCAAAACAATTTTATGAGTGGGGAATTTCTCTTTGATTTTTTCAATAACAGGAAGTCCTTGTTCGTATTCGCCAAGAGAGGCGGCATGAAACCAAATGCATTTATCTTGAGCGTTTATCTTTTGCGAAAGCGTATTGAAAACCGTTTTTCTTCCTGCAACAAACAGCTTCATTTTAGGGTTAAATAATGCGATAATTTTTAATAAAAAATCGGCAATTGTAATGATGGTATTGTATAGAAAAAGCATTCGGATTTTTTTTGGGCTAAAATACATTTTCTTTGGCTTAAAATCATTGGTTTAAAATCAATAATACCTATTTTTGTTTCCGTTTTATGAAAGTTTTGCGGTTTTGTAAAGAGTAAAACAAGCGCTTTCTAACTATTAATAAAGTTGAAATGAAGAAAATTCAAATGGTTGACTTAAAAAGTCAATATGATAAAATTGCTACTACAGTAAACACTTCTATTCAGGAAGTTTTGGATACCAATACTTATATTAACGGACCTCAGGTACATCAATTTCAAAAATCGTTAGAGGATTATTTGGGTGTAAAACACGTAATTCCGTGTGCTAATGGAACTGATGCCTTGCAAATTGCAATGATGGGATTGGGTTTGCAACCAGGAGATGAGGTAATTACTGCCGATTTTACTTTTGCAGCTACTGTTGAGGTTATTGCTTTGTTGCAATTGACTCCCGTATTAGTAGATGTGGATGTGGATAACATGAATATTTCTTTAGAAAGAATCAAGTCTGCGATTACTCCTAAAACTAAGGCGATTGTTCCGGTTCATTTATTTGGTCGCGCGGCTAATATGGATGAAATCATGGCATTGGCTAAGGAACATAATTTATATGTTATTGAAGATAATGCACAAGCTATTGGTGCCGATTTTATTTCTACTTCAGGAACAAAAACTAAGGTTGGAACTATTGGACATGTAGGAGCTACTTCGTTTTTTCCTTCTAAAAATTTAGGATGTTATGGAGATGGTGGAGCTATTTTTACCAATGATGATGCTTTGGCACATATCATTCGCGGAATTGTAAACCACGGGATGTATGAGCGATACCACCATGATGTGGTAGGGGTGAATTCAAGATTAGACAGTATTCAAGCTGCGGTTTTGAATGCCAAATTACCTTTGTTAAATGATTATAACGATGCGCGTCGTGCAGCTGCGGCTAAGTATAATGCGGCTTTGTCAGTACATGCAAATATCATCACGCCTTCGTTTGATAGCAATGAGAATAATCATGTTTTTCACCAATATACGTTGAGAATTATCGATGCCGATAGAAACGGATTGATGCAACATTTGTTAGACAAAGGAATTCCTTGTGCTATTTATTATCCAATTCCGTTGCATTCGCAAAAAGCTTATGTTGATGTGCGTTATAAAGAAGAAGATTTTCCAGTGACTAATCAATTGGTAAAAGAGGTGATTTCGCTTCCAATGCACACCGAATTAGAGGATGAGCAAATAAAATTCATTACTGATAGTATCTTGGAATTTTTAAATAAATAAAGATGAAAAAGTATTTTCTATGTTTAGCGTTAGTTTTGATTTCGTTTTCAAATTGGGCGCAAACCAAACCAGTTTCAAAAGAAGAATCGGCGGTTGCTAATAGATTAGAAGCTTTTCGTAAAGCTTTGATAGATCCAACGGAGAGTAATTTAAAAGAATTAACTTCAACAGATTTAAGTTATGGACATTCTAGTGGACTACTTCAAGATCAAAAAGTTTTTATCGAAAAATTATTAAACAAAGAATCAGATTTTGTGACGATAGAATTTCAAAATCAAAGTATTCAAATTGTTGGGGATGTTGCCATAGTAAGACATAATCTTGCGGCACATACTAAAGATAGTGGTGTTGAAAAAGATATAAAAATTGGAAACGTCCTTGTTTGGCAAAAACAAAAAAACAAGTGGTTACTGATTGCTAGACAAGCTTTCAAATTACCTCAATAAGTAGCATAAGATTTAAAATCCCAAAATATCGAAAAGATAGTTTGGGATTTTTTTTGGATATTTATTTGTAATTTTGTTAGACTAATTTCTTTATTATGAATGCTAAAAAAGGAAAATCGGAAGTGCCAAAAGTAGAAGAACCTACTGTGCCTTATTCTGTTTCTAAATCTAAACAAGGAACGGAAGAAACTACATTCGATTTTGATGTTGAATTTGCTAAAGGTTATACTCCTGAACAAGCAAAAGCAGAATCAATAAGACGTATTAGAGAATGGTGGGGAAAATAAAAGTTATTATTACTCCAACCGTTATTGATTTTCTTGATGATTTAGTTCGAATTTTATTTAGAAAAGAATATTTCGGATTTATCGAATCTGCGGAAGATTATGTGTCGAAAATTTACGATGGGATTGATGAAAATATTCGATTAACTTCCCACAAAACAACTCCTTCAAAATTAAAATATTTAGGATCAAATTATATCTTCTACAAATTAAACCAGAGAACAACTTGGTTTATCTTTTTTAAAAAACAAAACAATAATTATTTGATTACTGGAATTCTAAACAATCATTGCGAAGAAGCAAAAAATATTTAACAAAAAATCCCAAAATATCATGAAGATAGTTTGGGATTTTTTTTAGATTTAATTCGATTACTTTTTAGCAGCCTCTTTTAATTTGTCGGCAGCCATATCTAGCTTTTCTGCACCTTTTTCAAGGATTTTTCCCGTTTTTGATTGAGTTGAATCAATGGCTTTTTCTACTTTTTGATTTACAGTATCCATTTTTTGTTCTACTTCAGCTCCAACTGCTTCTTTGGCGTCTTCAATTTTGTCTTTTGTTTTGTCTTGGCAAGAAACCAATGCAACAACCATGAAAGCTACTGCTAAAATTGTTTTTTTCATTTGTAGTGTATTTAATGATTGATATTTAAAATGCGGTCTTTCAAATATAAAAAAATCCTCGTAAACTTTCGCTCACGAGGATGATATTTGTAAAGTTTTAAAAGGGAAAACTAATTAAGCATTTGCCGTAGCTGCTTCTTTATTGATTTTTCCAATTAATCCTGCCAATACTTTTCCAGGTCCAACTTCAGTAAACAAACTTGCTCCATCGGCAATCATTTGTTGAACTGATTGTGTCCATCTTACCGGAGCTGTTAATTGGATGATTAAGTTTTTCTTGATTTCGTTAGCGTCAGAAATAGCCGATGCTGTTACGTTTTGATACACAGGGCAAATAGGAGTAGAGAAAGTAGTTGCTTCAATTGCAGCTGCTAATTCTTCTCTTGCTGGTTCCATCATTGGCGAGTGAAAAGCACCTCCAACTGGCAATAATAAAGCACGTTTTGCGCCAGCTTCTTTCATTTTTTCGCAAGCTAATTCTACTGCTTTAAATTCTCCTGAAATTACTAATTGTCCAGGGCAGTTATAGTTTGCAGCAACTACAACACCATCGATAGAAGCACAAACTTCTTCAACAACATTGTCAGCTAATCCTAAAACCGCAGCCATTGTTGATGGAGTAATTTCACAGGCTTTTTGCATCGCTAAAGCACGTTGAGAAACTAATTTCAATCCGTCTTCAAAAGACAAAGCACCATTGGCAACTAAAGCTGAGAATTCTCCTAATGAATGTCCCGCTACCATTTCTGGTTTGAAATCTTCCAAAGTTTTAGCCAAGATTACCGAGTGTAAAAACACTGCTGGTTGAGTTACTTTAGTTTCTTTCAATTCTTCTGCAGTTCCTTCAAACATGATGTCTGTAATGCGGAAACCTAATATTTCGTTTGCTTTTTCAAACAATTCTTTTGCTAATGCCGAGTTTTCATATAAGTCTTTGCCCATTCCTGTAAACTGTGCTCCTTGACCTGGAAATACGTATGCCTTCATGTCTTTAATTTAAAGATTAAAAAATTTAAAGATTGAAAAATAACTTTCAATCGGGATGCAAAAATAGTGTTTTTTTAGGATTTATGAGGAAAGATAAAAGTGCTATAAAAGAAAACCTTCCTACTTGCTAATGAAGTAGGAAGGTTTGTATGAGTGAAATAAAGTTTTTGTAATCTTCTTTATGATTTTATTAATTGCAATTCTATGTTCAAACGCACTTCTTCTCCTACTAAAACGCCACCTGTTTCTAAAGCAGAGTTCCAGTTCAATCCCCAATCTTTACGGTTTATTTTTCCAGAAATGTTTAAACCCGCTTTGGTATTTCCCCAAGGGTCTTTCATTAATCCACTAAATTCAGCAGGAAGTTTTACTGCTTTAGTAACACCTCTCAAACTTAAATCGCCTGCCAGTTCATAGTCGTCTCCATTTTTTGTCAAAGAAGTTGCTTTGAAAGTTAGTTTTGGATAGCTTTCTGAATCAAAAAAGTCTCCACTTTTCAGATGATTATCTCTGTCAGTATTATTCGTATTGATAGAATCGATATCTGCCGAAAATTCGATATTTGCCTTTTCGAAATTATCGTCTTCAGTAGTAATATTTGTATCGTATGATTCAAATTTTCCTGAAACGTTTGTAAACATCATGTGTTTTACTTTAAAACCAATTTCTGAGTGAGTTGGGTCAATTGTCCATTTTGTAGTTGCCATAATTTTATTTTTTAAATTGTTATTTCATTTTGATAAAGCAAATTTACGGCAACAGTAAGGATGGGTTACTTAACCTAGATTAAGAAATTAAAACCAGATAGTAAATTGTCCTCTTCTATCTGGTTTTAGTGTATTTAGGGTAATGGAAAATAATTCGCTATAGAACAAAATATGGATTCTTCTCAGTACAAACCTCTAGATATTCTGCTTCTGTCTTTTTAGGTATAGCCGAAAATTCATCTCGGAATTCGTTAATCATCTGAAATAAATTTTTCTCAATTGTCCCACAAATAGCGGTCATTGGAGTATCAGTTGGTTTGTTTTCAAATGGATCTTGCAAGTGAATTGCCATTTTTTCGATAAGAAAGAACGCTGCTCCAATGGTTGTTACCAATGGAATTTGTAACCAACCTAATAATTCAGTTAATGCAAAAGGCAACAGGATAATAAAAAGACAAAGCGTAAAACGAATGTACATACTATAGGTTGTAGGGAATATGGTGTTTTTAATTCTTTCGCATTTTCCCATATAGTCACACAATCTTGTAAGGGTATTGTCTATTTCAACCTGTTGGTAGGTATTGATTTTTTCGTTTTCATAAGCTTTTTTCAAGTCTTTAGAATGTAACATCAATATTGCATTTGGCACGTGTTTGTGCTTTTTCACATAAAGATAATCTTCCTCGCTTAGGATTTTTTTAACCGATTTATAAGGGTCTTTTTCTCTAAGAGATTGATTCAAACTATAACACCAGGCCACTTGTCTTTTAGCAAAGTTTTCTTTGAAATCATTGGCTTCTATTGAAAAATCAGGGTGTTTGTAAAAAGTAATAACTTGTCTTATTAATGATCTCGAATCGTTTACAATAGCTCCCCAAACAATGCGGGCTTCCCACCAGCGATCATAAGCTTGGTTGGATTTAAAAGCCAATAATAACGAGATAATGGTTCCCACAATCGTAGGAATGGCAATAGGAATGTTTATGGCTTCATTGTCATAGTAATAGTTGAAAGCTTCAAAGGTGATGGCGTATAAAATTACTAGAAATAGCTCAACTTTAATTTTTCCCAGAACATATTTCATGGGGATTTTCTTTTTTAATAACATATTGTTCTATTTTATATTGTAAATAAATCTTTCAGTTTTTATGCGATTTCTTCGTATAAGGATAAAATTGGTAAACCAAAGTTTTCGTTTGTGTTGCTATTTTTGTTCTTGAGTTTAATCTTTTTGGGTTTTCTAGTTTCGATTAAAAGATCAATTTTGTTTTTTGCAATGGCTTCGTTTAACAAAGATTCTAGGTCTTCGGGATTTTGGTCACTAAAAATTTTGGCCTGACTAACAATTTTGAAACTAAAATTATCAGGAATCAATTCTTGTAAATCCTCAAGCTGTAGTTTAGACTTGGTTTGCTCCAAATACATGGCTTTAGTCAAATCCTGTTCTTCAAAATTAGAACTCAAATGTAAAATGGGACATTTGCAATTGTCAAGAATTTGTACAAATTGATTGTGAATTCTTTTTTCGGCGTTTCGGTACGAAGGAGTAAGGATAGTTAATTCTACATCTAAATGTTCCATTAAATTTCTCATCAACGGTGCTGATATTCCGTATTGATAATGGATTTTAAGACTGCAATTTTGAGAAATAGTAATTAGTTCTCGGCAATATTCTAATACGCTTTTCTGCGAAGTGGAGATGTCGCTTTTCAGACTTCTTAGAAAAGTAGCCGAAGAATAAGTGTCTGGAATTTCGCTAACTAAAGCTAAGTAGATGGTGCAGTTTTTACCTTTAGATTGTTGAATCGCTACTTTAATAGCATTTATAGTATCTAATTCTAATGTTGAAGGTATTAATAAATTTTTCATATGTATCGTTTTAATTATACATACAAAATAAGGAGTTGAATATTAGAATGCTCTTAGATTAAAATTAGAATTTCCTAAGAATTAAGATTAGAATTTCTAATGTTGGTTTTTTCGAACGTGATATTCACCACAGTACCTTTTCCAGTTTCGGATTGAATTTGAAGTTCTCCGCTGTGCATTCTAATGATTTTCATGGCCAATGGCAATCCTAATCCATAGCCATTGTACTTAGAAGCAATTTTTCCTCTAAAAAAAGGTTCGTATAAATATGGAATATCTTCGGGCGGAATTCCGATTCCAATATCGGTAATAGCAATTTTAATTTTAGACTTATCTGCGGTAAGTGTCACAAATACTTCATCGTTATCCGAATATTTTACACCATTAGAAATAATGTTATTCAAGGCCAATTCTAATAAAGGTCGGTTGCAAGGGATTGTCAACAGCGATTCGTCTTCAGGAATGGAATTCAATTTAATGTTCACACGATTGTCAGGAAACAAGGTATCTATGGAAGCTTTTACTTCTAAAAGAATTTCGTCCATTCGGGCAATATCTAATACTTGTTTCGTACCATCATAACCTGTTTGGGTCAATTTTAAAAGACTTTCGGTTAGATTACCCAATTTAGAAGCTTGCTTGTTGATGTTTTCTAAAGTATGAACATATTCTTCAGTCTCTCTTTCTTTTAAGAGCATGATTTCAGTTTCGGCAATAATAGTCGTAATAGGCGTTTTTAATTCGTGCGACGCGTTATTGATAAAATTAGCCTGGATTTCGAACGAAGTTTCTAATCGATCTAACATATCGTTGAAGGTTTTGGTCAGATCGGTAATTTCATCTTTACCGTCAGGATCAGCTAATCGATTGTGAAGATTTGATGCGCTAATTCGATGCACTTCTTTGGTTATTCGAGCAATAGGATCAATGACTCTGCGAGCCAAAAATTGTCCAAAAAAGTAAGCCAGAATAATGAAACCAATTCCACCAAAGATTAAAATTTGCAAAATATAAATAGTACTCGTATTACCTCGGCGGTCTTTGGCGGTAACAATTACAATATATTTTTGTCCAGCTTCGTTAAAAAGTTGTCCGTAATAATAGCGATAATCTTCTTCTAACCAGCTGGATCCCTTTTTCATGATATTATCATAAAACTCATGAGGAAGATGTAAATCAGTATTATACTCAAAAGTGTTTTTGCTGTTCACTTTTAGTACAAAATCTTTTTCTTCAATTAATTCTTCTAATCCGCTTTTCTTGAATTTTTGGAAATAATACTTCTGTTCTAAGTCTTTTTGGTAATGTGCTGTTGACGCAATTTTAGCTCTATCTTGAAGTCTTTTTATAAAATAATATTCGTTGTTTTGCTTGAACAGAAAAAAAACAACCACGCACAAAAGCAAGGTGCTAAAGCTTGATAGTGCAATATAAGTAATGGTGATTTTTTTTCTAATTTGCATGAATTATGATTTTATAATGTAGCCCAATCCTTTGATAGTATGGATTAATTTGTTTTGATAAGGTTTGTCTATTTTGTTTCTGAGGTAGTTTATGTATACATCAACCACGTTAGTATTCATGTCAAAGTTAATGTCCCAAACGTTATCCAGAATTTTTTCTCTTGACAAAATGGTTTCGGCATTGTTAGCTAAGTAATAGAGTAATTTAAATTCTTTGGCTGTTAATTGGATTAATTCGCCATTTCTTTTAACCGATTTGGCTCGGGTGTCAATTTCTAAATCATCAATTTGAATTAGATTATTGGGTTTGTGTTCTTGGCTTGATCTTCTGGCTAAAGCCGAAATTCTAGCTTCTAATTCAGTAAATTTAAAAGGTTTTGCCAAGTAATCATCGGCGCCAGCATTAAGTCCGGTAACAATATTTTCAGTAGTTCCTAAAGCGGTTAATAGCAGAATTGGCACATAATTTTTAGCGGCTCTCAATCTTCGGCATATTTCAATTCCGTTGATGTCTGGGAGCATGATGTCTAGAATGACAACATCAAAATTGTAATTTAAAATCATTTCCAGCGCGGTTGTCCCATCAAGAGCAACACTTACCTCATTGTTTTTTTCGGAAAGACCTTTTCGAATAATGGATAAAAGATGGGGTTCGTCTTCAACAATGAGTAGTTTCATAAATGATTTTTTTTATTCTTTTTCAAAAATAAATATTGTCTTCTTAAAAAATTGCCAAAAACCAACTTATCTTTTCTTTTTATCAAAATCTTAGTTAGCAGGATTTTTAAAACTACGAATTGCACCAACTTCCACAGCTTAATTTCTGGAAATTGGTGCAATTTGTAGATATTATTTGAACTTGCGTAAGTAGCTTAAAGTTCAATAGAATCAATGATTTCTAATAATTCGCTTTTTAGTTTTTCATTGGTGATACCTTGTTCGCTGTCGAAATTTTCGCTGAAACTTGGTAAAGAAAAACTTCCTTTAACAGCTGCCCCTTGAAAAGGGAAGCGGCTTTTTGCAATTTCTAAAACAGAACTTCCGCCTCTTGGACCTGGAGAAGTAGCCATAATTAGAGTTTGTTTTTCTTGAAAGGTTTTAGAGTTGATTCTTGAAGTCCAATCAAAAATATTTTTAAATGAGGTTGTATAAGCACCATTATGTTCGGCAAATGAAATAATAATTAAATCGGCGCTTCCTAGTTTATTATAGAAATTTTGAGCCAATTCAGGAATACCACTTTCTGATTCTCTGTCCAAAGAAAAAATAGGCATTTCGTAATCGTTCAGGTCTAAAACTTCTACTGCGGCATCTTTAAATTGTGATGCAGCATAAGTTGCTAGTTGTTTATTGATGGAATTTTTGCTAGATGAAGCACCAAAAGCGATAATTTTTTTAGTCATTTTGTTTGTTTAAATAGTAGGTTAAAGCTCCCGAAGGACATTTATGTATTGTTTCTATGATTTTTTCTGTTGTTGAGGCTTCGGCTATAATCCAAGGTTTCTCTTTAGGGTGAAAAACATCGGGATTGTTGCGAACGCAATTAGCCGAATGAATGCATTTTGATGATTGCCATACTATAGTAACTTCACCATTAGTATATTCTTTTGTAATGTCTTTTGGATCCATAATTAGAGTTGGGTGTTAATCGTTATTTTTCCTTTTAGAACTTTAGAAACAGGACATTTATTAGCAATGAGTATCAATTTTTCTTTTTGTTCTGTGGTTACATCTGTAGAAAAAGTTATATGTCTAGAGAAAACGGTTTCAAATTCGCCATCTAATTCCTGAGCTGCATTTATTGCAATATTGATTTCAGGAATATCCCAGCCTTTTCTATCAATATACATTCGCAATGTTGCTAATGTACAACTAGCTAATGAGGCAAGTAAGGCTGAAAATGGATCAGGACCTAAATCTTTTCCTCCATTGCTTTCGGGTTCGTCCATAATCAGTTTGCCATTGCGCCAAGAAATAGTGCATAAATATTTTTGAGAACCAATGTGTCCCGTAATGTCTTTTTCTAGTATGTTTTCCATCTACTTAATTTTAAAATGAATCCTTTAAGAGTAATTACAAAACATCACTATACTCAGGCGTTTTGTCAAAAACTTTTTTTGCAAAAGGACACAATGGAATAATTTTCATGTCCTTTTCTCTTGCAAATAAAACTGCTTTTTCGACCATTTTCTTTCCAAAGTTTTTCCCATTATTTCCTGGATTGACTTCGGTATGATCAATAATTATCTTGTGTGGACCAGCGAAAACAAAGGTCATTTTTGCTTCTATTTTATCATCTACTTTTACGTAAAAATGACCTTTTTTCTCGTTGAATTCTAATCCTATAATTTCGTTCATAAATTGTATTCTTAGAATTTAATATTTCATTGGAATTTCCATTACTAAAAACTTAGCAGCAGTATTTGCTTTAATTTCAATTTCAGAAGTTTCCCAAATTCCAAATCCATCTTTTGTTTCTAATTTTTGACCATTAACTTCAATTTCTCCTTCAATGTTAAAGATGTAAAAACCGTTTCCTTCTTTTTTAAGAGCCAATTTTTTAGAAAAATCTGCGTCAAAATCACTTAAATAAAACCAAGCATCTTGGTGAATCCAAACTCCAGCATCATCCACATTTGGAGATAATATTTGAGCAAAATCATTTTTTTCTAATGATTTGTCTAGTGTAATTTGTTGGTATCTAGGAGTTACATCTCTTTGTTTTGGGAAAACCCAAATTTGGAATAATTTTGTTCTTTGATCTGCATTTGGATTAAACTCACTGTGTCTGATTCCAGTTCCAGCGCTCATTACCTGAACATCTCCATTTTTGATGGTTGACTCAGTTCCCATGCTGTCTTTGTGTGCTAAATCGCCTTCAAGTGGAATGGTGATGATTTCCATATTGTCGTGAGGATGTGTTCCGAAACCCATTCCAGCAGCAACAGTGTCATCGTTCAAGACGCGAAGTGCTCCAAATTGTACTCTATCTGGATTGTACCAGCTTGCGAAACTGAAGCTATGATAAGCGTTTAACCATCCGTGATCTGCGTGTCCTCTTGTGTCTGCTTTGTGAAAAACTGTAGTTGTCATGATATTTTTTGTTTATTGATTATTACATTACAAATGTACAGCCGTCATAAACGTTTTGCACTTAATCTAGGTTAAGAAGTGTTTAAGTGAGTAGAAAATAGTAATTAGAGTTAAGATAGTATACTAAAAACTATTCACTAATTACTAAACTCGCTTCAACATCTTCGCTTTCATTTTACTGAAAAACTCTGGAGTTACACCTATATAAGAAGCAATTTGTTTTTGAGGTATTCTATGTATTAAATTAGGGTATCTTTTTTTGAATTTATCAAAACGAATTTCGGCTGATAAACTTAAATTATCCATTAATCTTTCTTGGTTTGCCACTAAAGAATTTTCGATAAGAATTCTAAAAAAGCGCTCGAGCTTAGGAATCTCTAGATAAAGTTGTTCCTGATTTTCTTTAGAAAGTAAAACAACTTCGGCATCTTCTAAAACTTCGATAAAAAGATTACCGGGTTTTTGAGAGAGTAAACTGTACATATCACCCATCCACCATCCTTCGCAGGCAAAGCTTAAAACGTACTCGACAATATTATCATTAATGTTGAAACTTCTTAAAATTCCAGAGTTTACAAAATAAGAATGTTTACAAATATCTCCCGAATTCAACAAGATGCTTTTGGCTTTGTAATGATGGATTTCAACTTTACTTAAAAAAAGTTGCTGTTCTTCTGGAGTAAGCTTAACGTGTTTTTCTATGTTTTTTAAAATTAGGGACATTATTCTTTTTTATAGATTGACTCTGCAATATAGTTATTTTCATTCATTTGTTTTTTTCTTAATTCGAATTATTGATTGAGTTCATCTTATAAAGATGAATTTTGTGTTATTTATACATTTATATGTTTAATTTAATTAACATTGTAATCCAAATTAGTATTTTGGCATTGACAGGGTTCTAAATAAGAATTCTGATGCAAATGGGGGGATTTATTTTAAATAAACAATGTACATAGAAGCTATTAGCAATGTCTGAAACAAAAGCAATTAATAATAAACTTTTGGTTATAGAACTTATAGAGGGTAATGAGAAAGCCTTCAGTGAGCTTTTTAGCACATACTGTAATGATGTGTATGCCTATAGTTTAAGTATGCTTAAAAATCAAGTCCTTGCCGAAGAAATTGTTCAGGATGTATTCTTAAACATCTGGCTACATAGAGAACGTCTTAATCCTGATTTATCATTCAAGTCCTATGTGTTTACCATTACACGTAACTTAACATTTAATCTTATTAGTAAAGTGGCAAACAGCCATAAGCTTAAAGAAGAAGTGTTTTACGTTAGTCAAAAATCATATAGTCCAATTGAGGATACCCTAGCCGAAGCTGATTATGATGTTATAAAAAATAAGGCTATTGAACAATTACCTCCCAAACGCAGAATTATTTTTGAAATGTCTCGTAATAGAGAAATGAGTTACGAAGAAATAAGTAAGGAATTAAATATTTCTGTAAGTACCGTAAAAGGTCAAATGAGCAAAGCCTTAGCGGATATTAGAGTTTTTTTGGAAACACATGGTGATGTTACACTTCTAATTATACTTCTCTCAAATCATTGGCTTGAATAATGGTTTGTTAACTATTATTTTCTTTTTCTTGTTATTATTTTTTATTTGTTTCTATTTTTATTATTATTTTTTTATTTTTCGAAAAAAATAATAACATTGAATAGTACTTATCTATTTCTCATCTGTATTATATATAAGAAAGTATATTATGCAACACGATAGCCATATCCAAAATTTATTAAAAAAGTTTATTCTGAATCAATGTTCTAAAGAGGAGGTTGATGAAGTGGTGCTATATATCCAAGGATTAACTGAATCAACTGGACTGCCAACGGTGGAAGAAGTACTGGCAATTTTAGATGAAAAACCAAGAATGGATGAGCTTGACGCTATTCGCATTCGAAATGAAATTTTAGCATTTCCTCAAAAAGAACAACAGCCATCGCTAAAAAGAAAATTCCCTTTTATGAAATATGCGGCTGCGGCTATTTTCATTGGGGTTTTAACTACAGCCTATTTTTTTAAGGATGTTACTATCAACAAACCAGTTCAGGCAACTCCAGCAATAGTAAAGCAAGATGTAAATATTCCCGGACCAGGTACTAATAAAGCGACACTTACCCTAGCGAACGGATCGCAAATAGCTTTAGTGAATGGGAAATCATTAAAAACTTCAAATGCTAAAAGTAATGGTGAGGAAATTATTTATGATGCTAAAGAAGGAAATACAGATGAAGTAGTCTATAATTATTTAACAATTCCCAGAGGAGGTAAATTCTTTATCAAATTGTCTGATGGTACTCAGGTGTGGTTGAATTCTGAAACCAAATTAAAATTCCCAGTAGCTTTTATTGAAGGACAAACAAGACAAGTAGAATTGGTTTATGGAGAAGCCTATTTTGACGTGTCGCCTAGTACAAAGCATAAAGGAGCACATTTTGAAGTGTTTACCAATAAACAGAAAGTAGATGTTATTGGTACCGAATTTAATATCAAAGCTTATCAAGATGAAGCTAATATCTATACAACCTTAGTTGAGGGTAAGGTCGATGTAAATATTGAAAACAAAAAACAAAGATTAGTGCCTAATCAACAATTGAATCTAAACATCAAGACGAGCAATGCATTTGTAAAAAATGTAGATGTTTATAATGAAATATCATGGAAAGAAGGGGTTTTTAGTTTCGAACAAATAACACTTAAGGAGATGACGAAAGTATTGTCTCGCTGGTACGATTTCAATTTTATATTCAAAAATAAAGCAATTGAAAATGAAATTTTTGATGGGGTTTTAAGGAAAAACCAAAGCTTAGATGAGATTTTGAAGAGTATTAAATATTTTAAAATTATAAAAAACTATGAAATAAAAGACAAAGAAGTAATTCTGGAATAAAACCGAGAAGTAAGTACAACATTCATTTGTGAAGCTTATTTCATTCCATCTATTTGAATCTATTAATCTATTGTACAACCAACCAACACAAAAAAATTATGAAAATTAAAGTACCTAATGTCTTTGTTCTCATTAGAGAAAGGCTATTTAAAACTGTTATGAGAGCATTTATCTTTTTATGGTGTACTAATGTTTTTTGTCTTAGCGCAGGCAACACATTTGCACAAGTTAATGTAACTATTGACAAAAATCAATCGGCAACAATTTATCAGGTGTTTAAAATTATAAAACAGCAGACTGATTTGAATTTTGTTTATCCTAGAAAAGTTTTTAAAGACATTCCAGATGTTGAGTTAAAAAAAGGAACAATTGCAGTATCTAAATTATTAGGACAATGTCTTTCAAGTAATAATCTTGATTTTGAGCTAACAGAAGATAAAACGATCTTAATTAAAGAAAAGGCTGTAGTTGTACATAACGTAGTGCAGCAGCAAACAATAAAAGGAAAAATTACTGATGGTTCTGGACAACCTATACCAGGAGTAAATATTGTTGAAAAAGGAACCACAAATGGAGTTCAAACTGATTTAGATGGTAATTTTTCATTAAAGGTAAAAAGCGAAAAAGCAACATTGGTGGTTACTTATATTGGTTTTAAAACCAAAGAAGTTTCACTAAATGGACAAGCTAATCTTGTAATTAAATTAGAAGAAGACTCAGCAAAGCTTGAAGAAGTAGTTGTTGTAGGGTACGGTTCCGTTAAGAAAAAAGACTTGACTGGAGCTGTGGTCTCTATTGGCGCAGATAAATTAGAAGGCAGGTCGAATTCTAATGTGCTTCAATCGCTTGCAGGACAGGCAACGGGTGTGCAAATTACACAGTCTCAAGGTGCGCCAGGTCTTGCTCCTACAATAAAAGTACGTGGTGCTTCTTCGATAAATGCGGGTACTACACCGCTTTATGTTATAGATGGTATTCCGTTGGAAGATAATACAACGAATTCAACTGATACAGGAATTAGTTCAGCTAGTAATTTGAGTTTTAACCGAAATCCATTGAATTCTATTAATCCCAATGATATTGAGTCGATTGATATTTTGAAAGATGCATCTTCGGCAGCTATCTATGGTTCTAGAGGGGCAAATGGTGTTGTTATCATTACCACTAAACAAGGGAAAGCAGGTAAAACTAAAATTAATGCGACTTTTGAGTCTGGCTTTTCACATGTCAGCCGTAAAACGGATATGATGAATGCCTCAGAATTTATTGCTTATAACACAGCTGCCAGAAATAATTCATGGGCAACAATTGTTGCTGCAAATCCATCAGCTGTAAGAGGAAATAATACAATTGTTCCTGTAGAATTCTCTGATCCAGCATGGATTGCTCGTATTGGAAATGGGACTGACTGGCAGGATGTTGCCTTTAGAACTGCACATAATAGTAATATTCAATTATCGGCTTCTGGTGGTAACGAGAAAACACAATTCATGGTATCTCTTGGTTATCTAGATTCAGAAGGTGTTGTTGATAGCAATACTTACGACAGAATAAATCTAAGGTCAAATCTTAAGCATAAGTTTAATGATAATGTCCGTATGGGTATGAACATTGGGCTTAACCGCACCAAAGAAGCTCCTTACGGCACAGGTGGAAAAAGTGACGTGGTGAGTTTAGCTTTGCAAAGTGACCCATTTTTTCCGCTTTATGTTGAAACAGGAAGTCTTGGTTTTAAAGATCCTGCTTCAATTTGGAATACGTTTTCTAAATATGGTTTCCAGCTTTGGCATCCTTATGCATTAACAAGGGAAGCTATTACTAAAAAAACAACGAATGTAGCTACGATCACTTCTTTCCTGGAATGGGATATAATAAAAGACTTAACGATTAAAACTTCTGCGAGTTCTAATATTGAGAATACCGTTCATAATTTCTATTGGAATAATGGACAGAATTGGGGATACTCAGGATTTGTACCAGCGCAAGCTGATTTTAAAACACTGCAATCCAATAACTGGATTTCGGAAACTACGCTGACTTACAATAAGACATTTAAAGAGGATCATAATTTAAATTTATTGGCTGGCTATTCTGCTCAAGGACAAACTTTAGATAATAGTACTATGACAGCTGGTAGCTTTCCTAATGATTTAGTGCATACCTTGAATGCAGGTGTTGTAAATGCAGGTAGTACTTTTTCAGAAGAGTGGTCATTGGTTTCTTATTTAGCTCGTGCTAATTATTCTTATAAAGGTAAATATTTAGCATCTGCAGCAATTAGAGCCGATGGTTCTTCTCGTTTTGGAGCTAATAACAGATGGGGGTATTTTCCATCAGGATCGCTTGCATGGCGTATCTCTGAAGAAGATTTCCTAAAAGATGTTTCCTGGATAAGCAACATGAAAGTGAGGTTAAGTTATGGAGCAACAGGTAACAATCAGATTCCAAACTACGGATCGATAGGGGTATTGGGTTACAGCTCCTATGTAAGTTCAGGTACCGTGAACCAAGGTATTTACACATCAAACTTTGCAGATAAAAATTTGAAATGGGAAAAAACAGGTCAGACTAACTTTGGGGTTGATTTCAGCGTTTTTAATGGACGTGTGAAGTTTACAGGTGATATCTATTATTCTAAAACCAAAGATTTATTGCTTAATGTGCCTATTCCAATTCTTTCTGGTTTCTCTTCTACTTTGACAAACATTGGAGAGTTAGAAAACAGAGGATTTGAAATAAATCTTAGCACACAAAATATAGACAGCGATTTCAAATGGAGCACCGACTTTAATATTTTTGCCAACAGAAACAAAGTTTTAAAACTAGGTGTAAATGATGCTCCAATAGATATTAATGTTAGTAGTATGACATCGCGTACCGCTGTAGGACAACCAATAGGTATGTATTATGGTTATATTGTTGATGGTGTAATCATGTCAAAAGCGGAATTGGATAGTAAAGCTTATCCAGTATGGCCAGGAAGTGAAGCGGGTGATCCAAGGGTAAGAGATGTTAACAATGATGGAAAAATTAATTCTAATGACCGTACCTACCTTGGAAACAATCAAGCCGATTTTCAATGGGGTATGACAAATAATTTTTCTTACGCTGGATTTGAACTTTCAGTTTTGTTACGCGGTTCACAAGGAGGAGAAATTCTTAACCATAATGCAAGATACCTAAAATCAGGTGTAGGTGGAGGTAACCGTAATATGTATTCTGTGGTAAATAATTACTGGAAATCGGATGCTGATCCTGGAAACGGGCAGATTCCTAAACCTCGTATGTTGCCAACAACAGTTCATGATTTTGGATCAAGTTACTGGGTTGAAGATGGATCATTCGTTCGTATTCAAAATATTCGTCTAGGGTATAACTTGCCAAAGGAATTAGTTAAAAAAATGAAGCTGAGTAACATAAAGTTATATGTTAATATGGAAAATGTACATGTATTCTCTGATTATTTAGGTTTTGATCCAGAAGGTAGTACCTATCAATCTGGTGTAATGGTAGGCTTTGATTATGGTGCTTATCCAAATCCTTTTACAGCCACTGCTGGAGTAAATATTAGTTTCTAAAATCTAGATGAATCGTTTAAAACTTAAGAAAATGAAAAAAATAACATATATCCTGCTTTTTTGCAACTTATTCCTATTAGGATGTAGTTCTGATTTTTTAGATAAAGCACCTATTTCAAATGCTAATGAAGAGAATTTTTATAAATCTCAAAAAGATATTGAAACAGCGATGTGGTCAGCTTATAATTCGCTTTACACCTTGTACGGTCCTGAAAGTTTACCATCGTTCTATGGCGAGTTAATGTCGGATAACGCATATAGTGATAATGCTGCTGGAAGGATACAAGACTATGAAAGTTTTGAATTGCACACGATGGCTATTGATAATGAGTTAGTATTCAATTTTTGGAATAATTACTATAAGTCAATTTATATTGTAAATAATATTATTGCCAGTGCCGAAAAACTTGATTTTGCTAGTAGAGATGCCTTAATTGGAGAAGCTAAGTTTTTACGTGCTTTATACTATTTTGATATGGTTCGTGCCTGGGGCGATGTGCCATTGGTAACAACTCCAATTAGTATTGCTAATGCTTATGCACAAGGGCGTACACCAAAAGATCAGGTTTATGCTCAAATTGTAGCGGATCTTGATTTTGCAGCGGCTAAATTGCCAGTAAAAACAAGCCAACGTTTTAAAGGTGCTGCCAGTCAGGAAGCGGCCAATACTTTACTTGGTAAGGTTTATCTAACTATGGGGAATAAAGCAAAAGCAGCCGAAACTTTGTTGAAAGTTTATGGCAAGTTAAGTCTGGTGCCTTACGCTGATTTATGGAATTTAACTAAGAAAAATGGCGCATCGTCTATCTTTGAGATTCAATATAAAGGGGGTGTTGCTAATCCGTATAGTTTATATTGGGCGATGTTCACACCAGTTGACAATCGCGTGGTTACAGCTTGGGGAGGAGGATTCAATCAGATTACCAATGATTTATGGAATGCCTACGAACCAACTGATCCAAGGAAAGCTATTTCCATTCAAAATGGCTACTTAACTCCTGGTGGGGCAACTGTCAATGTGAAATTTACAATTAAGTGGAAAGATGCAGCTGCTCCTGTTGCTGGTTTAAGAGAAGCTTCAGATAATAATTTTATGATTCTTCGTTATGCAGATGTTTTACTAATGCTTACAGAGGCTACTTCGGATCCTAAATACCTGAATGAAGTTCGTGCTAATGTTGGCTTACCAGCCTATGGCGCTATAGGTTATCCAGCTCAGTACAATACAGTAGCTCTTGCTTTGGAACATGAAGGTCAGGTTGAATTTGCGTCTGAGTTCCATCGTTGGTTTGATTTAATAAGAACTGGAAGAGCGATTCCAGTAATCAAAAGCAGTAGTAAAAATATCACTATTACTGAAGATAAATTATTATTGCCTATTCCGTTTTTAGTAATCAACCAAAATCCAAATGTGATTACTCAAAACGAAGCTTATAAATAAAAATTAGGTTTTTGTGTTAGTGTGTTAGTTTGGTTAGTAGTAAAGGCCGCTTTTTTGTCGAATAGACAGCTAAGCGGTCTTTCTTTTTTATGTTAAAACCTAGAGTTAAGTAAAATGCTTTTGATTTTTTTTAACTCGAATAATTCTTAAACATATAGATCCATAATAATCTTGATAATCTAATGTTTAACGGAGATAAAGCGACTATTACCACCATAATAATGGGAATAATTCTCAAGTCGAAAGTTTGTTCAAAGAAAAAGTGAGCAATAATATAAGTCGCGATTCCTTGAGCCACAGTAAGTCCGTAACTAATATACATGGCGCCGAAGAAATAACCTGGTTCTTTTTTAAATTTATAATGACAATGCGGACAATATTCGTTCATTTTTGGAAAACTGAACTTGAAAAAGATGTTGTTTTCTTTGAAAACTTTTCCTTGTTGACAATGGGGACAGTCGTTGTTTAAGATGTGAAGAAGAGTGTGTGACATTTGATTTCAATTTTTATTCAAAGGTATTTATAATCAATGTGCTAGCTGTTTTGTATATTCGCTTATTATAGGACAAAAAAGACATTTAAGGATGAAGAAGTATCCCGTTTATAGTATTGAGCAGTTTAATTGCAATTCAGTCAATAGCGATTTGTATGTCAATACTTTTAAGAATCACTTAATCAATCATAGTTTTGTAGAAAAACCACACCGACACAATTTTTATCTGTTGGTTTTTTTTACCAATGGTTCAGGGACTCATGAAGTTGATTTTGACCGATTTGTTATTCAGCCCGGAAGTGCTTTTGTGTTGCAGCCAGGACAAATGCACCATTGGGTTTTGTCAGAAGATATAGAGGGATTTATTGTTTTTTATTCAGCCGAAATTTACAATTTGTATTTTGGGAAAAAGACAATTGAGGATTATCCGTACTATTTTTCAATACAGAATAGCCCTGAGATTTTATTAGATGAGGTGGAAATGAAAGCCGTTTTGCCTTATTTTGAAAGTTTGATAGCCGAGACACAATCTCATAGATTATTGCAACGCGATAAAATCATGAATTTATTGGATATTATTCACATCGAATTGGCTCGGAAATACAATGAAATGAATGTTCACGAAGCCCATTCGTATAATGTGAAAATTAAAAATCTAGAGCAGCTTTTAGAGAAAAAGTTCAAAGAAGAGAAATCGGCGGCATTTTATGCTTCAGAGCTGAATGTGAGTTTGAAACATCTGAACCGGATTTGCAATGAAATACTAAAAAAAACAACCACCGAAGTGATTGTTGATCGACTTATGCTGGAAGCTAAACGCATGTTGCTGGATAAAAACTGGACTGTTAACGAAATTGCTATTGCATTGGGCTATGAAGATTACTCTTATTTTACGCGATTGTTTAAAAAACACAACGCAATGACACCCACAGCTTTTAGATTATTGAAAAGTAATTAGGATTACTTCTTGTGTGATTTTTTTGATTGTAAAATTCCCAGAAAACATTTTTATTTAGAAATTAATTGTCCTTAACTTCCGCAGTCGAGTGTCAAATGTTTGAAGAATACGTAAAAAGAAAAGTTGTTTGATCCGCCGCGGCGGAGAGTTCTTTTCTTTTAGTATTCGAAAACTAATTTGACCGACGAGGAAGTGTAAGACTTGATTTTTTTGTTTCTTTTTTGATTAAGCAAAAAAGAAAATTAGTTCACAGTGACCAAGTTTGCAGCATTTTTAGCACGTTCCACTACTTCTTCTATTGGTGTTTCCAAAGTGTCGTTTACCAATGCAACGCCCATTCTTCTATAGGCTCTGCTGCTAGGTTTTCCAAAAATTCTAAAATCAGTTTTTGCTAAGGCTGCAATTTTTTCTATTCCTGTATAGCTTGGGTTTGAACTATTCTCCGAAGCTAAGATCACGGCACTTGCTCCGGCTTTTTCTAAGGTGATTTCGAAAATAGGCAGACTCAAAATAGCTCGTAAATGCAATTCGAATTCATTGAAATTTTGTGTTCCTGCCAAAGTTACCATTCCGGTATCGTGTGGGCGAGGGGAAAGTTCTGAGAAATAAACCCCATCATCGGCGATGAAAAATTCCACACCAAAAAGTCCTGCGCCACCTAAGGCTTCGGTTACTTTTTCGGCCATATCTTGTGCTTCGAATAAATCTTTGTCTGAAATTCGGGCAGGTTGCCAGCTTTCCTGATAATCACCACGTTCTTGTCGGTGACCAATTGGCGCACAAAATAAAGTATGATTATCGTTTTGCGTTACGGTCAATAAAGTAATCTCCGAATTAAATTTCACGAATGCTTCTACAATTACTTCTACTACATCGCCTCTTGAACCCGCCACAGCATATTCCCAGGCTTTCTCAATATCGGCTTCGGTTTTTATTGTAGATTGTCCTTTTCCTGACGAAGACATTAATGGTTTTACCACACATGGAATTCCTACTTCAAGAACGCCTTTTTTTAATTCTTCGGCAGTGGTAGCATAACGATAATTAGCTGTTTTTAATCCTAATTCTTTGGCTGCTAAATCACGAATGGCTTTGCGGTTCATTGTAAAGTTGGCCGCTTTAGCCGATGGAACTACAGTGATGCCTTGCTTTTCGTAATCGTAAAAACGCTCTGTACGGATGGCTTCTATTTCGGGAACGATGAAGTCTGGATTGTGTTTTGCAACAACTCGGTCTAAAGCTTCGCCGTCAAGCATGTTGATGACTTCAAAACCATGAGCGACTTGCATTGCGGGTGCATTTTCATAACTATCAACTGCAATCACCGTTTGACCGATGCGTTGTGCTGCGATTACAAATTCTTTACCAAGTTCGCCTGAGCCGAGAAGAAGGATTTTTGCCATTTTGTATTATATAAGTGCTGTTTTGGTTACGCCCAAAATATTTTGGAAACAAAAATAGTTTAAAATTCGAAGGTATTAAACTTCAAACCTTAAACTATTTTGAAAAATAGATGAGTGATTATTATATTCGTTCAAGGCTAGCGCAAGCGTGGGAAGTTTTTTCATTATGCACAAATTTTCCAAATACAAAACCATTTTAAATTCAGCCTTTTGCCCAAATCTCTTGTAACGGCTAGCAGACGGTTTTTTACCCTTCGCTAACTTTTACATTTGTTACTTTTTTTTCAGTGTCAATTTCAATTGTCAAATTTCCTGTATTTATTCCATTTCCCGTATAACCTAAATTATAGTACAATTCAGTTTTGTTTTCATTGTCAGGTTTGCCTAAAATTTGTATAATTTCTTTATACTCTTTTCCAATAAGGTCATTTTCGTTTCTCAAACTATTCATCATATCCCAACGAAGACTCCAATTATCTTCTGATTGCAAATTTGCACTTTTCCACTTTTCAGAGTTGAATTTTTCGTGTGTAATTTTTCCACGTAAGCCAAAAAACAAAACAACAATAGTTGTTAATAGAATATAAATAATTTTTAAATTTTTATTCATCGATATGGTTTTTTACTTTTTTCAATATTACGACTACAGCTAAAATTCCAACTGAAATTTTTAGATACAATTTTAAATCTACGTTTGAAATTCCTTTATAAGTTGGATTTACAAATCGTTGAATTAAAAAATACAGAACAATTATTGTCAAAAAAATCCAAAAATAAAGAATTGATTTTTCTATGATATTAATAATTCGTTTCATATTTCTGATTTTTCGTTGCTCGAAACTGTCTGCTAACGTCCTGGCGCTACAAGATGTTTGAGATTAAAGATGCGAGGTTTTTCCATTAAACACAAATTTTCCAAGGACAAAACCATTTTTAAATTCAGCCAAATGCCCAAATCTCTTGTAACGGCTGTTAGCGGTTGTTTTTTTTATTTATTCCCATATTTTCCACCACTTCTTTTTTTCAGTGGTTTCGTTTTCATTAACGATTTTTAACATATGTGAAATCCGTTTTTCAGCTTCTTCTTTAGAAATACCATTATAAAAATCTTTAACAAATGGATGATTAAAATTTTCGTGAGGAATTAATTCAGGTCTTTGTCCGTTAGTTCTTGTATAAACGTTCATTGGAATACTTTCTGAAAATTCATAATCAATAATGTCGTTACAAAGCCAACCAAAATAACCTTCTTGTGCGGTTTCTTTTTTAAAGTTTTTTTCATAATCCAAATAGCTTTTTTCGCTTAACGAAACCCAAAGCCCATAATGTAAATCTTCACAATGGTCATTAACTGTTTGATTAAAAGTACAGCGAATAAATCGATGAATTTCTCCATTATCATTTATGGTACAGAAATCACTGTCAAGATATCCAATGTTTTTTTTATCATCTTCAGTCAAGCAACTATAATTATCTGGAGAGTTAAATGTCAAAGCAGGCCATTCTTCGTGAATTTTTCCACAACAACTACATTTAAATTGAATTTCTTTTGACATTGAAATATGTTTTGTTTCCGTTTTTTTTCAAAATAACCGCTAACTAGTATATAGGCGAAATAAACCTTCGCCAATCTACCTGATTTTGGGTGTATATGCGAAGGTTAGTTTCGCTTTATTTATTCTTCAAATATAGATAATTATAGTCACAAACCTACAAAATGTGTATTCCCTTTATTTTAGCTTTTTTTGTGCTCTGCCCAGTAAAATATGGGTTTCGAAGAAAAAAAGAATGCCCTGATACGAGCTTCGGACTCCCTGTTGTATACTTCGGACAACCTGATACCTACTTCTGACTCCCTGTTATATACTTCAGACAACTTGATAACTACTTCTGACTCCTATTTGCCTACTTCGGATGGGGTGTTGTTTACTTCTGAAAGGTTTTCGCTGTTGTCGGATGTATTGATTGGAGATAATGAATGTGTTGAAATCTTGTTTAATGCAGTATTATAGATACTCGGTTACAAATTATGAAATCAGTTTTGTGAAGTTAGGTTTTAATTATTGAGGATTAGATGAATTGCGTCTGGCTTTAGCCAGATGTTACTATTGATGTTATGAAAAAAGGCTTTAGCCAAAATAGTATTGATTTTTGGCTAAAGCCAATTAGATATCTTATTCTTAAAACGGGCTGAAGCCCGTTCCAATTCATGTTTTAGAGAAATAGATTTTGATTTAGCTATAAAGGTCAATATTTTTTTCACCGCAGATTCGCAGATTTTACTATACTAATCTGTGAATCTGCGGTAATTTTGCGGAGCGGTGGTTGTTAAAAATACAAACTTGTCATTCCGAAGAATGAGAAATCACATCAAGTAATTCAGATAATGAGATTCCTCATTCTTCGGAATGACAGACTAAATATTGAATGTAGATTATGAAAAATGGAATAGAAAATTTTCACGGTAATTTCTATGTTTAAATGGTTTAACTCGAACAGCCTAATGTTTAAGCTAACACTATTGTGGGTTAGGGATAGCAGCGGAAATCCTTTTTATTTTTTCTTTAAAAATAAAAAGATTGTAGCGTATAGCCCGCCCTTGTCTCGTCTTTTTTGAGGAGACGAGGGAACCCCATAAAAAAATGCCCCAAGAAAATCCTGAGGCATTTTTATTATTTTGAATAATGATTTTTTGACTATCCTGCCAAAGCGTCTTTAATTCTTTTTAAAGCTTCTTTTAATAATTCGTCGCTAGTAGCATAAGAGAAACGAATACAGTCAGGATTACCAAAAGCATCTCCAGTTACTGTAGCTACGCAAGCTTCTGCTAAAAGGTACATAGAAACATCGTTTGCATCTTTAATTTCAGTTCCTTTTAATGTTTTTCCGAAGAAAGAAGAAACGTCAGGGAAAACATAAAATGCTCCTTCTGGAACGTTGATTTTTACTCCTGGAATTTCTTTTAACAATCCAACAACTAAATCTCTACGAGAGTGGAATGCTTGTACCATGTGTTTCAATACAGATGGATCAGCATCAACAGCAGTAATAGTAGCACGTTGTGCTGGAGAATTTGCTCCTGAAGTTACCTGACCTTGAATTTTTGTACATGCTTTAGCAATGAATTCAGGTGCTCCAATGTATCCAATTCTGTATCCTGTCATAGCGAAAGCTTTAGCAACTCCGTTTACAGTTACCGTTCTTTCTAACATTCCTGGGATAGAAGCAATACTGCAAAAAGTTCCAGAGAAGTTGATGTGCTCATAGATTTCGTCAGCAACAACATAGATATTTGGGTATTTTGCTAATACTGCTGCTAGCGCCGTTAATTCTTCACGGTTGTAAACTGATCCTGATGGGTTACAAGGAGAAGAAAACCACATCATTTTTGTTTTTGGTGTGATAGCTGCTTCTAATTGTTCTGGTGTGATTTTGAAATCAGTGTCTACAGAAGTTGGAACTTCTACCGGAACACCACCTGATAATTTTACGATTTCGAAATAAGAAACCCAGTAAGGTGCTGGTAAGATTACTTCGTCACCATCGTTTAACATTACTTGTGCAATGTTGTATAAAGATTGTTTTGCTCCTGTTGAAACTACAATTTGAGATGGTTTGTAATCTAAATCATTGTCTCTTTTAAATTTTCTACAGATAGCTTCTTTCAATTCAGCATATCCATCAACTGGAGAATAAGTGCTGTAGTTTTCGTCAATCGCTTTTTTAGCTGCTTCTTTGATGAAATCAGGTGTGTTAAAGTCAGGTTCACCTAAACTTAAACTGATGATGTCTTTACCTTGCGCTTTTAATTCTCTAGCCAAAGCTGCCATTGCTAATGTTTGTGATGTAGCAAGATTGTTAATTCTGTCTGAAAGTGGATTACTCATTATAAAGTGTTGATAGCCCTGATAAGGGGGATTAATTATTTGTTTTTATTTAATATAATGAAAGGCGTAGCGCTACATCGAAATGTATTTCTAAGCCATTTCTGGGTTTGTTCCTAATTCTTTTAAATGTTTGAAATGTGCAATAACGGCAGCTCTCATGGTTTTGTATTCATAATAAGGCAGATTGCATTCTTGTGCAGTTTCGCGAACAATTTTTGCAATTTTACCATAATGTATATGACTGATATTTGGAAAAATATGATGCTCTATTTGGTGATTCAAACCCCCAGTGTACCAATTAACCAACCAGTTTTTTGGTGCAAAATTAGTCGTAGTAAACAGTTGGTGAATGGCCCAGGTGTTTTCCATTTCGCCTAATTCATTTGGAGTAGGATTTTCTACTTCGTCTACCACATGAGCTAATTGGAATACAATACTTAAGATTAAACCTGCGGTATAGTGCATTACAAAAAAACCAATCAATAATTTCCACCAAGTGATTCCAATAACCAGCGGTAATACAATCCAGATCGAAATGTAAATTATTTTGGTGATGATTAAAGTAGTCCAAAGAATCTTTGGGTTTTTAGGTTCGCCATAAGATAATTTTCTTTGTAAGTAACGTTTCATTTGCTTAAAATCGGTAGTAATTGCCCAATTGAAAGTAAGCAATCCATACAAAAACACCGAATAATAATGTTGAAAACGATGAAAGCTATGCCATTTAGCACTTTTAGTAAAACGGATAATTCTACCAGCATCTAAATCTTCGTCATATCCAGGAATATTAGTGTAAGTATGATGTAAGACATTATGTTGTACTTGCCAGTTGTAAACATTTCCTGCTAAGACATAAATGGTACCTCCCATTATTTTATTGATCCAGTTTTTATTAGAATAGGAACCGTGATTGCCATCGTGCATCACATTCATTCCTAATCCCGCCATTCCTATTCCCATAACAAAGGTTAATAGTAGGTGTACCCAAAAAGGCATATCCAACGTAAGAATTAGAAAATAAGGAACTAGAAAAACAGTAAAAAGAATCACTGCTTTTAGATGCAGCTTCCAATTACCTGCTTTTGAAATATTATTTTCTTTGAAGTAGTTGTTTACCCGCGAGTTAAGCGTTCTAAAAAACTTTAGTTTGTCTTGCTTAGCAAATGTAGGTGCGGTAATATTCATAAAATTCAAAAATAGCGTTCAAAGATAATTATTTATAAATTTTAACTCTGCAAAATTCAGTTAAATATTTCAAACTTAAAAATAGTACTTTTGTTAAAAAAATAAACAATGGACGAGATTCTTAAGTATTTTCCTGACTTAACCGATATTCAAAAAGAACAATTCCAAAAATTGGATTTTTTATACCATGATTGGAACGAAAAAATAAATGTCATTTCTAGAAAAGATATTGACTCTTTGTATACTAAACATATTTTGCATTCTTTAGGAATTGCTAAAATCATGAAATTTGAACCAGGAAGTTATGTGCTTGATGTGGGTACTGGTGGAGGTTTTCCTGGAATTCCATTGGCGATTTTATTTCCTGAAACTCGTTTTTATCTGATAGATGTAATTGCTAAAAAAATAAAAGTAGTACAAGGTGTTGCCGATGCTTTGGAACTTAAAAATGTAAAAGCCGAACAAATTCGTGCCGAAAATGTAAAAGGCGATTTTGATTTTATTGTAAGTCGTGCCGTGACTAATATGCCCGATTTTGTTTCTTGGGTAAAGACTAAAATCAAGAAACAACAAAAACACGAATTGAAAAACGGAATTCTTTACCTAAAAGGAGGTGATTTAACCGAAGAATTAGCTGCTTTCCCAAAAGCAACTCAATATGATTTAGCTACAATCTTTGAAGATGAATTCTTTGAAACTAAGAAAGTAGTCCACTTGCCGTTGAAGTTTGTGGTTTAGTAATAGATTTATCCCAAAAAAGAAAACCCACAAGATTCAAAAATAAATTGATTCTTGTGGGTTTTTTTGTTCCCCCTGCGGGGGCTAGGGGGATTTATTCTCCCAAAAATGGATATCTGTAATCTTCAGGTGAAACAAAAACTTCTTTGATAGTTCTTGGCGAAACCCAACGTAGTAAGTTCATTGCCGAACCCGCTTTGTCATTAGTTCCAGAAGCTCTTGCACCACCAAAAGGTTGTTGTCCCACAACAGCTCCAGTACATTTGTCGTTGATGTATAAGTTTCCTGATGCGTTTTGTAATTTAACCGTGGCTTCTTCAATTGCATAACGGTCCTGGCTAAAGATAGCGCCTGTTAAAGCGTATTCAGAAGTTTGATCTATTAGTTCCAACGTTTCTATCCATTGTGTATCTTCATAAACATAAATTGTTAAAACAGGACCAAATAATTCGGTTTCCATTGTAACGTATTTTGGGTTTGTAGTTAAAATGACTGTTGGTTCGATAAAATAACCAACCGATTTATCGTAATTTCCACCAATAATGATTTCGGCATCGGCATCTTCTTTTGCTCTATTAATGTAGCCCGCTAATTTATCGAAAGCCCCTTCGTGGATTACAGCAGTAATGAAATTACTGAAATCTTCTGGTGAACCCATTTTCATCGATTTGATATCCGTTGTCAATTGTTCTTTAATTGCTGGCCATAAGCTTAGCGGAATATAAACTCTCGAAGCAGCCGAACATTTTTGACCCTGAAATTCGAATGCACCACGTACAATTCCCGTTACGGCTTGTTTTACATTGGCACTTGGATGTACCATGACAAAGTCTTTTCCGCCAGTTTCACCTACGATTCTAGGATAAGTTTTATATTGATGAATGTTAGTTCCAATTTGCGACCAAAGATCTTTAAAAACCTGAGTCGAGCCGGTATAATGCAATCCTGCAAATTCACGGCTTGATAAAATAGTTTTGGTAATCATAGCAGCATCACCAAAAACAACATTGATCACACCGTCAGGAAGTCCTGCTTCTTTGAAAACTTCGATGATGATTTTTGCAGAAAAAACCTGACTGTCACTTGGTTTCCAAATCACTACATTTCCCATCATGGCAGCACTTGCCGGAAGATTTGCGGCAATAGCGGTAAAGTTAAACGGAGTAATGGCATAGACAAAACCTTCCAATGGGCGGTATTCTAATCTATTCCATATATCAGAAGTTGAGGTAGGTTGGTCAGCATAAATCTGTGTCATGAATTCTACATTGAAACGTAAAAAGTCAATCAATTCGCAAGAAGCATCAATTTCGGCCTGATGAATATTTTTAGACTGCCCAATCATGGTTGCTGCATTAATCCTAGCGCGGTATGGACCAGCGATTAATTCGGCTGCTTTTAAGAATATTGCTGCACGTTGTTCCCAAGCCATATTAGCCCAAGCTGTTCTGGATTCTAGTGCATTTGCAATAGCGCTTTCTATATGCGTTTTTTCGGCAAGATGATAGCTTCCTACAATGTGTTTGTGGTCGTGAGGAGGAGCTATATTTCGGGTATTTCCAGTTCTGATTTCCTCGCTGCCGATGTATAAAGGAATATCAATTTTAGAATTCCACATTTTTTTATAGGCTGCAAGAACTGCTTCTTTTTCTGGAGAATTTGGAGCGTACGATTTTACGGCTTCGTTTATTGCTTTGGGTACTTTAAAAAATCCTTTTAGCATTGTATTTTGTTTTTTATATCTAATTGAATTTAGATAGGGTTAGAAAATTTTATACTATTTAGATAATCGAGTTGTCATCCCGAGCGGAGTCGAGGGACTTGATGTTATATTAGCAATGTTCTCGACTTCGCTCGAACTGACATTGGATTGATATAAATTCTAAAAAGGTATACTAACAAAAGTACAAAAGGAGAATTTAAAACTTTTATAAAGAAGTTATAATAGTTTTAAAAATTAATTGGGATGTTAATTTAAAGCAAATGGAGCACAAAGTCTAAAAGTAGGAACGATTACTTTAAAGGTTTTAGTATTGGTAAAATTAATCATGTTGAAATGTCCTTTCATGGCTCCATAAGGAGATGAAAGTAAGCATCCTGAACTGTAAGTATGATTTTCTCCAGGTTTTAAAACTGGTTTTTTACCAATGATTCCTTCTCCATCAACGATTTCGATATTGTTTAAAGAATCAAAAATTTCCCAATGGCGAGAAGTAAGTTGGACTGAATCTTTACTATGGTTTTCAATTGTGATATGGTAACTAAAGGCAAAGTGAATTTTGTAGTTCTTGAAGTAAGTGCCTTCAAAACTAGTCAAAACGGTGATTTTTATGCCTCTTGTTATCTGAGAAACCATGATTAATGTATTAAATCTGTGCTTAATAGGGTCAAAATTACAAAATTTTCATTTCGTTTTCTTAATTTTTATTTTTATTTTTTAATTTATGATGTTTATCGAATTTGCTGTCCCTTTACCGATGATTTTATCATAGCGTCCAGTGTTTTCTTTGTAGTAAACTAAAACTGTATATTCGTTTTCAGTTTGATAGAAATTTCCGTCTATGGCGTTTGCGTTGTCAATGTTTCCTTTGTCATCGGCAATGACGTATTTGAAATTGGTAAAGCCTTGTTTGATTAAAATGGCTTTTTCATATATGCCTTTCTTTTCGTTGTAATCCATCTTATATTCGGGAGTTAGACTGTAATTGTTGAACATTCCGCTAACATAAATTCCTTTGTCTAGTCTATAAGTAGGTGCCGAAAGACTAAAATACACCCAGGCATAATCGGCTTCAATTTCATTATTGCTGGCATTGGTGTTTTTTACAACAAAATTACCGTTGATGTCTTGGAAGAAGGTATATGGGAAATTAGCCCGAGCATTACTAGTATACAAATAGCAATTGTAAATATCGGTGCTTGAATCTACACGAGCGATGTTGTTAGTTGCGACTCTAATATCTTTGTTTTCGAAATAAATAAATTCATTTCCTGCCCAAAATTGAGTTTCGGTATCGTATTTATAAATTAAATCATTGCCAATGGTGTATTGTGGCTTTATGTTTTTTATTTCGGTATTGAAATCTCCATTTTGAAAAAGGCTTACTTTTATGTTTTTCAAAGGGTTTTGAAAATTAATAGTAGATGATTTTATTGAAAAATCTAAGTTTTGTTTGTATTCTATATTACTAACATTTCGAGCTCTTTTAATTTGCATAGGCACTGTTGCAGCAGCTTCGTAAAGTCTAAATTTTCTAGAAAAAACAACTTCTCTGTCTTCGTTTAAAATTTTAAGGATATAATTTCCGCTGATACGTAATTGCTGAGTAAACTGATTCGGGATACTTAGATTGTAATGCGAATAAATTTGTAAGCAGTTGAACGAATTGGTATAATTTTGAATTCTTTGGTTATCAAATCCCTGTAAATATTCGTTTTTAGGAATGTTCGTAGGATTCCAATTGTAGTCACAATGAACAATTTCGTAATAATAATTAGCTTCATTGCCAAAAAGATCATCAAATTGAAACTGAAACCCACTTCCTAATTCGAAAAGAGGTACTGCATTTTGATTGTTTTGGACAAAAGTAACCGTTTTAATATTGTATGGAGGAACAATCTCATTTTGTACTTGAGCAGTTGCCGAAATAAAAATGAAAAGTAAACAGATTCTAAAAAGAAAAGATTTAGCCATAGTTTTGAAATTGCTAGATTGTAAATATAACAAATTAAGCAAGTAATTATTATCTAACCAGGATAGTCTTTTTTGAATTTATTTGAAACAAACAGGGATGATTTCTCCTTTGGCTAAACAATATTTCTCGACTAATTCGGGAGCAATTGTGTTAGTGTAATCTTCTTCGGTTACAGTAAAACCAATACTTCTTAATTTATCAAAATAATCACGACCATAAATACGAACATGGTCGTATTGTCCAAAAATTTTAGCGCGTTCTTTTTGGTCAGTAATCGAATCATCAGCAAAAGTAGTCGCTCTTTTTAAGTCTTGTGGAATTTGTAAAATCGCCATTCCGCCAGGTTTTAATACGCGATACAATTCCTGCATGGCTTTAGTATCATCTGGGATGTGTTCTAAAACATGATTACACAAAATAACATCGTATTGATTGTCTTGAAAAGGTAAATTACAAATATCAGCTTTAACATCTGCCAAAGGCGAAAACAAATCGGTCGTGGTGTAATCTAGATTTTTTTGTTTTCTAAAAAGTTTGTAAAAAGCCTGCTCAGGAGCAAAGTGTAGTACTTTTTTGGGAGCGGTAAAAAAATCGGTCTTTTCGTTTAAATACAACCAAAGCAAACGGTGTCTTTCTAATGAAAGTGTACTTGGTGACAACACATTATTTCGTTGTGTTTCATATCCATAAGGCAACATCGATTTGAAACTTTTTCCGTCAATAGGATCAGTAAATTTATTTCCTTTTAAAGAAAAAGCAATAACAGGACGTGCCACATAGCTTAAACGAATAAGTAATGGACGTGGAATTGTATTTAAGACTAGTTTGAAAAGTTTTTTCATGAGTTTTCACGGAGATTCACTAAGGATTTTGTCGTCTGAATTTGAATTGATAAATCTTTTAGATTACTAAAGGCACTTTTCTAAATTCATCTTCTTCGTTGCTTTCAATTCCTAATGCTTTGTAGATATAAGAAAATGTAGAAAGTAATTCAGGTTTACCATCAACTAGAGCAACATCATGTTCAAAGTGCGCGCTTGGTTTTCCATCGGCAGTTAAGATTGTCCAACCGTCTTTTAGTTGTTTGATGTTACGAGTTCCTTGGTTAATCATTGGTTCTAATGCAACCACCATTCCTTCAACAAAAAGTTTACCTCTTCCTTTTTTACCGTAATTAGGCATTTCAGGATCTTCGTGCATTTTTTGTCCTAAACCATGTCCTACTAATTCGCGAACAACACCGTAACCATGAGATTCGGTATATTTTTGAATAGCATTACCTACGTCTTCTACTCGGTTTCCAGCTTTGAATTCGCGGATTCCAACATATAGGGATTCTTTAGTAACTTGTAATAGTTTTTTAGTTTCTGGAGCAACTTCGCCTACTTCAAACGTATAAGCGTGATCACCGTGATAGCCATTTTTAAATGCACCACAATCTATAGAGATAATATCACCGCTTACAAGAGGAGTGTTGTTTGGGATTCCGTGTACTACCTGAGCATTTGGGCTCATGCAAAGTGAATTTGGAAAACCATATAAACCAAGGAAACTTGGCTCAGCACCGTGGTCACGAATGAACGCTTCAGCTAATTTATCAAGATGTAAAGTGGTAACTCCTTCTTTTACTTCAGAAGCTAGCATTCCTAATGTTTTTGATACGATTAAGGCACTTTCGCGCATTAATTCTATTTCTTCACGGGATTTTACTACAATCATATTTTTTATTTTCGATTTGCAAAAGTACAACTTTATAAGAACTTTTAAAATCAAATAAGTTGAATAAAAAAAGCTGTCCGAATTCGAACAGCTTTCTATAGATAATTATCGATTTGATATTATTTCACCAATAACGTATGACTAGACATAGCAGCTGGTTGTGCAACTCCCATTAAGTCTAAGATTGTTGGAGCAATATCACCTAAAACACCATCTTGAATAGCTATTTGCTCATTATCAACAAGGATAAACGGCACTGGGTTAGTAGTGTGAGCAGTATTAGGACTTCCATCAGGATTAATCATGGTTTCGCAGTTACCGTGGTCGGCAATTACAATAGTCGAATAACCGTTTGCTAAAGCTGTAGTAATTACTTTTTCAACACATTTATCTACTGCTTCACAAGCTTGGATAGCGGCTTCCATAATTCCAGTATGACCTACCATGTCTCCGTTAGCAAAGTTAAGGCAAACAAAATCTACGTCTCCTTTTTCTAGTTCAGGGCAAAGTGCATCTGTTAATTCGTAAGCACTCATTTCTGGTTGTAAGTCGTAAGTAGCAACTTTTGGAGAGTTTCTCAAAATACGAGATTCGCCCTCAAAAGGAGTTTCTCTTCCTCCAGAGAAGAAGAAAGTTACGTGTGGGTATTTCTCTGTTTCGGCAATACGAATTTGTTTTTTGTTGGCTTTTTCTAAAACTTCACCTAATGTTTCAGTAATGTTGTCTTTGTTGTAAACTACTTTTACATTTTGGTAAGTTTCATCATAATTTGTCAATGTAACATAGTACAAATTCAATTTATGCATGTTTTGTTCGTGGAAATCTTGTTGCGAAAGCGCCTCAGTTAATTCACGACCTCTGTCAGTTCTAAAGTTAAAGAAGATAATTACATCGTCTTCTTGAATTGTTGCTAAAGCTTGGTTTTTTTCGTCAACAATAACTACCGGTTTAATGAATTCGTCAGTTACATCATTTTTATAACTTTCTTCAATAGCTGCAACTGAGTTTGTAGCGTGTGTACCTTGAGCATTAACCACTAAATCGTAAGCTAATTTTACTCTTTCCCAACGTTTGTCACGATCCATTGCATAATAACGTCCTACAATCGAAGCGATTTTCACAGGAGTATTGGCAATGTAATTTTCTAAATCTTGAATGTATTGTTTTCCTGATTTAGGATCAACATCTCTACCATCGGTAAAAGCGTGAACAAATACATTTTGCAATCCATAATCTTGAGTAGCGTCTATTAAGCCACGCAGGTGAGAAGTATGTGAGTGGACACCTCCATCAGAAACTAATCCTAGGAAATGAACTTTTTTATTGTTGTCTTTTGCGTATTGAAAAGCATCTTTTAATACTTGTTCTTGCGCCAGCGTTTTATTGGCTACAGCCAAATTTATTTTAGCTAAATCTTGGTACACAATTCTTCCAGCACCTAGATTCATGTGTCCTACTTCGCTATTTCCCATTTGACCTTCTGGTAGACCTACGTGTAAACCATCAGTTCTAAGTTGAGCGCTTGGAAATTTTTTATAAAGACTGTTTATAAAGGGAACATTTGCATTATCAATTGCAGATACTTTCGGGTCAGGTGATTTTCCCCAACCATCCAAAATCATTAGGATTACTTTTTTGTTCATTATCGTTTAATTTTTGACAAAGATAAATTTTTTCTAAAATCTTCGTTAGGAATAAAACGACTATTATGTATTCGGGAGTTTAGCTATGCTAAAAATGTCAAATTTCTTGCAGAAGGGGCTTTTTTCTGAAATTAATGCCGTTTAGAATTTGGTTTTCACGGTATTATAATCAATGAAATAACGCAAACTAATCGAGAATATGTTAGTCATATTAGCATCAAATACTGTTTTGATGTTTCTATTTAGATTTCTTTCTACTGAATTAGTTTCTTCTTGAGCATAGTTTCGGTATAGAATGGATAATTCGCTACCAGGAGCAAACCACCAAGAATAGGATAGGTCTAAATTCCAAGAGTTAAAATTTCGATTCTTGTTCATATTAAAACTGTTATTTGGACTTAAATAACCATTATTTTGTAAGGAGTAAAAGCTTTTGTTTGATGAATAAGACCAATAATAACGAGTGGTTAGATTGATTGTCATCTTGTTAGTAATGGAATATTTTCCTGTAAAATCATTTTGAAATGTTTCTATATTTCTTTTAGCGAGAATAATATCCGAATTATCTTTAGCTACCCAGCCAATATCGTTAGTTTCGCGAGTATAATCAATATAATAGGCAAGAGAAAATTTGTTGCTGAAACGATATTTTGGACCAGTATATATTTTGTAGAAGCCTCTTCCTTTTTGATCGTATTTTTTCCCCGAAAGTGTAATGTCAAGGGTTAAGTTGTTGTTTCTATTGGATTCCATCCCGATGTAACTTTCAATTCGCTTTGGAATATATACATAACTACCAGTGTTACGGGCTTCGTAAAAATCATAATTGATATAAGGGCTAGCAAGAACTGCAAATTCAAAATAATGGTTATTTAAAGAGGTAGCTTTTATTAATGTTCTGTACCAAGATTCCTGTAGTTTTCCTGTAGTATTTTGAATTTCAATATTGATTTCCTGTTCAATATTAAAGCTGTTAAAATATTTGTTTGGGTTTAATATTCGGTAGCTACCATTGGCGTAAGCATTATGGTAATTAGTGTAGAAAATAAGTCCTAGGTCGTTTACATCATAATTCTCAGAGATATATTTTCCTGTGAGGGTATATCTGTATTTTCCGCTTGTTTTGGCAAAATTAAGATAAGTTTTATAGCCATTATAGGTGCTAATATCGTTAATGCTGCTGTGTTTAAAATCTCCTGAAAGATTGTAAGTATTGGCTTTTGTATTTAAATCGAATATTAATCCTGCAACATTGGCATCTCTAAAATTGCCATTTCGACTAGTGTTAGTATTAACAAAAGAAACCGATGAGTTTTGTCTAAAACGTTGATCTAAAACAATGATATTGTAGTTAGTTATAGGTTCAATAATCTCTTTTCGGCTAATGTTAGTGTCTGTGTTTTTTATTGTTGCAAATGTTTTTTCGGTGATAGCATTTAGAAAACCAACGCCTAATCCTTTTTTTGTCCTTCCTGAAATTTTTACTGCATTGATTAAATCGACATTACTAGGATAATTAGTGGTTTCTTCATTGTTAGCAAGTGTCGGATTTGCTGTTGGGCTTCCGCCAATTCGTCTCGAATAAAACAGATTTCCAATATTGAATAAGTTTGTTCCCTCAGTAAAAAAAGGTCTGTTTTCGTTAAGTATCTGCTCAAAGGGTTCTAGGTTTAAAATAGCGTTGTCAAATTTGGTTTGACCAAAATCAGGAACCAAAATTGCGTCTAAAGTAAAGGCATCATTAATTCCATATTTAATGTCTAATCCAGCTTTGAAAGTTTTGTCAGAAACAAAATTGTCTTTTTGATAGTAGGCTGACGTATAAGGGATCAAGAAAAGACGAGTAGGAGGTTTTATGTTTTCTATTCCTTCTAATCTTCCTGATTGCGTTAATACATTTCCTATTTTAGTATCGATATAATTCCAGGTGTATTTTTGATTTTTTCTTTTAATTTCTCGCATGAAATTAATACCCCAAATTTGGTTTTTGTTTTTTGGGAAACGAATAGCGGCATAGGGAATTCTCATTTCTACTTTCCAGCCTGAATCGGTTATTTTAACGCTGCTTTGCCAAATAGCATCCCATGAGAAATCTTCGCTGTCTTCGGTAGCCAGACAATCCATTTGTGTTCCCGAAGCGCTTACATAAAAGCGATAGTCTTGTTGTCCATCGTCAAAGCCGTTAATGTAAACTGCAAAATGGTCGGCTACTCCTAAGACATCTCTTTTAGTTAGTTCTCGCTGGATTTTTTGAGGTTCGCTGTCTTTTAAATCTGCCGAAATATAGATAGCTTCATTATCGTAAAGAATTTTGACTTCTGTTTTTTGGTTCTCGCTAATGGATTTTCCGTTATCAGGTTGAAACATGATAAAGTCAGAGGCAACTTCATTGTTTTTAGTCCATTCTTCTTCATCAAAGTTACCATCAATAGTTATATTTCCTGCTTTGGATTTTGCCAAAAGAACTTTTTTTTGGGCAAAAACACTAAGGTTTATAAGCGTGAAAAAACAATATATTGATAATTGAAGTAATCTCATGAAAAAGTCAATAAGTCAACAAAAATAGCAAATTTAACGAGATTAACAATTCTTTAACAGCTTATTATTGTAATTAAAAAGCTACTAATGAGTTAAAAAAGTCTTATTAGTAGTAATAAGAGTTTTTTATAGGGCTGTTTTTTTATAATTTTGACGACGTTAATATTAAATGTAATTAAATAATAATCAATGGTTTATAGAAAATCGGTGTTCTTTTTAATGCTTGCGTCTTTATTCGTTTCTCCTAATGTTTTTTTCTCTAAAGAGAAAGCGAATACAGCAATTTTAAAAAGTGATGTAGTGAGAGTTAATGTAGAACCGAGTGTTGAAGAAATATATAATAATTTGCATTCAGCAAATTATAGTTTACCAAACATAGAGAGTTTTAAAGAGGCTTTAATAGGGTTTTATAAGTTAAAATCTAAAGGAATTGTCAGTAAAAATATAATCACATTAATTGATTTTAGTTTGTCAGCCAATACTAAAAGGCTTTGGGTGATTGATTTGGATTCCAATACTATTTTGTATCATTCTCTTGTGGCTCATGGGAGAAATACGGGAGAAGAATATGCAAATAGTTTTTCTAATGCGCCTGAATCTTTTAAAAGTAGTTTAGGTTTTTATGTTACAGGTGAGATTTACAATGGTAAACATGGCAAATCGTTAAAATTAGATGGTTTAGAAAAAGGAATTAATGATAACGCAAGAAATCGAGCAGTAGTGGTTCATGGTGCCGATTATGTTTCAAATTCGTTTATTCAAAATAATAAGAGATTGGGGAGAAGTCAAGGTTGTCCAGCAATTCCATTAGAGATTACAGATGAATTGATACATGTTATTCAGGATAAATCTTGTTTGTTTATTTATTTTCCTTCTGATGCTTATAAGCAATCGTCAAATTTGGCTTCTTAAAAAAGAATTGTGGGCAAAGTGATTAGTCGATTTCATAAAGATGATAAACAGCTAATAAAAAATAGAGAGGTAACAATTTAGTTTTAAAAAAGTTAGGATTTAATTCGGTTTTTAAATAAAAATTCTACTCAAAAAATTTGTTTTAAACTTAACTTATTCTTTATATTTGCACCACGTTAATGCGAAAGTAGCTCAGTTGGTAGAGCTCCAGCCTTCCAAGCTGGTTGTCGCGAGTTCGAGCCTCGTCTTTCGCTCTTGTAGAAACCAAGATTTAATAGTTTTGGTTTTTTTTAAATAAAATTTGGAGGTGTTTAAATAATTTCTATATTTGCACCCGTTATGCGAAAGTAGCTCAGTTGGTAGAGCTCCAGCCTTCCAAGCTGGTTGTCGCGAGTTCGAGCCTCGTCTTTCGCTCTAAAACCTCAAACTTCTGTTTGAGGTTTTTTATTTTAGGCTAGTTTGTCGTCTCGTTGTTTGCAACTAGAAACCTAGTTTTTCGCTCTTAAAAGCCGTAACTTAAATAGTTTCGGCTTTTTTTATTGGATGAAACTCAGTTCAGATCCAGCTTCTATTTCAATTGGGTTGCTGTTTTTTTGAAATAATTTAGCTGATAAGTTTCCTTTTAAAATTATTTCACCTTCTTTTATTTCGAGCCAGCTTCCTTCTTTTAAACCTAAAACGGGGAAATTGTTGAATTGATGGAATTCGTTAATTCTAGTTTCGCGGGATTCTCCCATATGTGTCGATTGTGAATCGGCGTCAAGATAATGTACATTTAGGTTAAAAGGAATTAGTCCTAATGTCTGAAAACTTGGCGGATAAATAATTGGCATATCATTAGTGGTTTGCATGCTTAATCCTCCAATGTTACTTCCAGCGCTGGTACCTAGATAGGGAGTCCCTTTTTCAAGAGTTTCTTTTAAGGTAGTCATTATTTTGTTATGGTATAATTGGTTTACTAATAAAAAAGTATTGCCACCGCCTGTGAAGATTCCTTCGGCGGTTTTAATGGCTAATGCGGCGTCTTCATAATCGTGAATTCCTTTTATGGTAAGATTTATTTTGGCGAAAGCCAAAGTGGCTCTTTCAGTGTATTCTTCATGCGAAATTCCATTAGGTCTGGCGTAAGGGATAAATAATATAATCTTGCAATTCTTAAAATGTTCTTTTAGTTCAGGAAGTAAGTATTCTAGATAGTCGCTTCTGTGTAGGGTAGAAGTGCTGGCTAAAAGTAGGTTTTTCATTGTGATTGTTTTTGGAATTAAAGGTATAAATCAGAGGTTTAATTTGGTTAGTTTATTAACAAATTTTTATCAGCTTCTTAGTATCAAATTGGGATGGGGTTGTTTTACTTTTACTATTTGGTACACTATAGAATGAATAAATTTTTAACGGCAATTTTTGTTTTGTTTACTACTGCTGTTTTGGCTCAGCAAAATAATCCGACCGAACTCAAAGGTCGAATAAATGCCTATGTGTCTAATCTAGAAGGAATATATGCTATTAATTTACAAACAGAACAGTCAGTCTTGACAGATGAGCTTGGAAATTTTACTGTTAAAGCAAGTGTTGGCGATACTTTAGTGTTTTCAGGAATGCAGTTTAAACGTAAAGAAGTGGTTTTGTGTGCTGAAGATTTTGAGAAGAAATTACTCGATGTGCATTTAGCGGCTTTGGTGAATCAGTTGAATGAAGTTGTTGTTAGGAATTATGGCAATATTAACGCAGCTTCGCTTGGAATAATTCCTTTTGGTCAAAAAAAATATACTCCTGCTGAAAGGAAATTAAAAACAGCGACCGATTTGAATCCTTCGGCAAGTTTGAGTGGAATGCCAGGAGTTTCTATTTCGGCAGATCCTTTGTTAAATTTAATTTCAGGACGTACAGCAATGCTTAAAAAAGAATTAGAGGTTGAAAAGAAAGAATCTTACATGGTTATGTTGGAAAAGATGTTCGCTCCTGAACATTTTATTAATACCTTGCAGCTGCCTTTGGATTATATAAAAGGTTTTGAATATTATGCAGTAGAAAATAAGAGCTTTACTAAAATATTGGATCAAAAAAATAAAACAACAATTGAATTTTTATTAGGAGAATTAGCAGTGAAATACAAAGAGATAATAGCTTGTGAAAAAGAATAATAGTTGCTTTTTATTTTTGTTGCTGTTTTGCCAAATTGTCTTTTGTCAAAATAAGGATAGGAAAGAAATTCATGGGGTTATTCGTGTGGATTCTACTTCGGTTGAAGGGGTGAATATTATTAATGAAACTACTGAAAAATCCACTTCTACTGATAAAAACGGGAATTTTACTCTTTTGCTAAAAGAAGGGGATCTTCTGGTGTTTTCTGCAGTAAATCTCGTAACTTTACGTAAGAAGATAGTGCAATCTGATTTAGAAAAGCCCATTTTTATTGTTCAATTACAAATGGAAAGTATTCCGCTTAAAGAAGTAATTGTTAAAGAAGATTATAAAATTACAGCTGAAAATTTAGGAATTATTCCGCAGGGACAAAAAAAGTATACGGTTGCCGAAAGAAGATTGTATACCGCTAGATCGGGTTTGCTAGACAGGCCCTTAAACTGGATGTCAGGAAGAACAGCAATGTTGAAAAAAGAATTGGCTGTATCAGAGAAAGAGCAATTAATGGATAAATTAGAATATCTTTTTGAAGAGCAATATTATATAGAAACTTTGAAAATTAAAAAGGAGTATGTTAGAGATTTTCAATTGTATTGTGTTGAAAATAATGACTTTGTATTGTCTTTGAAAACAAAAAATAAAACATTGTCAAAATTCTATATCATTTCATTAGCTAAAGATTATAATAAAATAACAGTGTATGAAAACTAAAGTAACAATTTTATTGCTTCTTCTTTTAGGTCAAGTTTCTTTTGGTCAATTTGGACCAAGAAAAAACTTAGAAGGACAGGTTAGAAATGATTTGGTTCCAGTGGAAAACGTAATTGTTTTTAATGTTAATTCAAATGCGGGAGCAGTGGTTGATAAATACGGTTCATTTTTAATTATGGCAAAAGTAAATGATACTTTGGTTTTTTCTAGTTTGGCATTCAAATCAAAAAAAATTGTACTAAGTGAAAAAGACTTCGCTGCTTCGAGATTAATTGTGAAATTAGATGTTTTTACAAATGAGTTAGCCGAGGTTTTGATTCGAGCTAAACAAGAATTAAATCCTATTACTGGGAGTTCTCAAAAGTATGTTGATATGAAATTCTTTGATGATGCTAAATCATCACCTAAAAATAGAACCATGCCGCCAATAGGTGGTATAGAAAATGGGATGGATTTTGTGAGGATTTACAAAGATGTTGTAGGTGTTTTAAGGAAAAAGAATCCGCAAAAAACCGATTTCTATAAGGAAACGAGCTTCTCGGAATTTGCTTTTAATAAAGTGAATTATTCTTTCTTTTCGAATACTTTGCACCTAAAAGACGATGAGATTAAGTTGTTTTTAATTTATTGTGAAAACGATTCAAAATCAAGAGATTTGATGCAGCCTAACGAAGAATTCAAGCTGATGGATTTTTTTATAAATAAAAATAAAGAGTATAAAAAGATTACACAATACAAATAAGTATTCTTAATGCTCTATTATTGAAATGCGTTGCTGATGATAAGTTGCTTTTTTATGAAAAAATTAAAAGTAGACTTTTTTTAATTTTGGTATATTTGCCTAAAAAATATAGAATATGTTTGGTATCGGAGGAGGAGAATTAGTTTTTATAATGTTTGTAGTGTTGCTGCTATTTGGTTCTGATAAGATTCCTGAGGTAGCTCGTACGATGGGGAAAGCTATGGCGCAATTAAAAAATGCGACAAATGATATAAAGAGCGAAATTCAAAAAGGAGCTGAAGAAAACGGTTTTGATACAAAATCATTGTCAGAAATGACAGGAGGAATCAATTCTCAAATCAATAAAGTCAAAGAAGATCTTATGGGAGATTCGCTTACTCAAGCTACTAAAATCAAAGAGGATATTGAAGATATTGCTGGTCCAGTAAAACGTAGTCGATAATGCTGGATAAACTACTTTCTTTAGATGTTCAGTTATTTGTTTATTTAAATGGACTAGGTTCAGAGTCTTATGATGGTTTGTGGCTTTTTATTACCAAACAAACTAATTGGATTCCACTTTTTTTGTTTTTGCTTTACATTATCTACAAGAAATTAGGTGCTAAGCAAACTTTGTATGTGCTATTGTCTATAGCAGTACTTATTTTAATTACTGATCAGTTTACAAACTTGGTAAAAAATTCGGTTGAGAGATTACGCCCTTGTAATAATCCAGAAATAAATTCTTTTATAAGGATAGTTCAATCCAGATCATCGTTTAGTTTTTTCTCAGGTCATGCTTCGAATACTATGGCTTCAGCTATGTTTATTTATTTGCTTATCAAACCGTATTTTAAATATACTTTGCTATTGTTTTTATGGCCGTTAATTTTTGCTTACAGTCGAATTTATTTAGGTTTGCATTATCCGTTAGATATATTATGTGGTTATCTTTTCGGGATGCTAACAGGATTATTTGTTTTTAGAGTCTATCAGTTTACACAAATAAAATATTTTCCGCTTTAATTTTTTAGCATTTTATCAAATAAAAACCGCCTATTAGCAATTAGATAATTTGCAAATAGGCGGTTTCTTCTTTTTATAGATTTTTACAATATTCTGCTTACAGTCAGTCCGTCACGAATAGGAAGTAAAACGGTTTCTACTCTAGGATCGTCTTTTAATAATTGATTGTATTCCAGTAATATTTTTGTACTAATGTCTTTAGGATTTAATGGTTCTAAAACCTTTCCGCTCCAAAGTACATTGTCCGAAAGGATAATTCCTCCTTTGCTCATTCTTGGAACAATCAATTCAAAATAGTTTAAATAATTTTCTTTATCGGCATCAATAAAAACCAAATCAAATTTAACGTCAAGTGTAGGGATGATATCAACAGCTTCTCCAAGATGTTGTGTGATTTGGTTTCCCCAAGGTGATTTGTCAAAATGTTTTCTCTGGAAATCTACTAATTCTTCTTTGATGTCAATGGTGTGAAGCTTTCCATTTTCTTGCATTCCTTCGCACAAACACAAAGCCGAATAGCCAGTGTAAGTTCCAATTTCAAGAATGTTCACAGGACGAATTAATTTAGACAACATACTTAAGACTCTACCTTGAAAATGCCCGCTCAACATTCGAGGCAATAAAATTTTTTGATAGGTTTCTTTATTTAAAGCCGCTAATAATTCGGGTTCTTTTTCAGAATGTTGTTCGATATAATCTTCTAATTCTTGGGAAATGAAATGCATTATTTTAAACTTTTTATAGGGTCGTGAAGGGAGTTGAAAATTTTAATTATTATAATTTGATTGTTTTTGAATTGGTATAAAATTTTGTAATTACCTTCAATTATTCTTCTACAATCTTTTCTGTATTCATCAATTTGAAATTGTTCGGGGAAAATAATTTGTTCTGGAGCTTTATAAATGGCGTCAAGTTTAGAATCTGAAATTATAGTGCTAAGTTTTTTCAAGTCGTTTAGTGCACTGAAAGACCATTTAATTTCATATTTCATTTCTCCAACTTTTGATTTCTTTTAAAAGTTGTTCATGAGAAATAGTTTTTCCATTTTTAAAATCGTCAATCCCTTTGTCGATTTCTTTGTTGTATTCTTTAAGGCTTAAAGGTTTTCCTGTAGTATTATAAGCTACAGTGGATTCGCTAACAGCATCTTCATTCAAATAATTATCAAATACTGAAGAAACGATCCGTAATAAACGTTCGTCAGCATTTTCTATTTGAAGATGGATTTTTTGTTTTAATTCTGGAAGTCCCATAACCTATTGTTTTACAAAAACAAAGTTACAAAATATAATTTTGAAGGGTAGAAAAATTCATTATAATTCAAAATTGTAATTAACTTTGCAGCATGCAAATGGAGAAAAAAGACATAAGAGCCTTATCTAAAGAAGAATTACGCGATTTTTTTGTTGTAAATCGTGATAAAGCATTTCGAGGGAATCAAGTTTATGAATGGTTGTGGAGTAAAGGCGCACACAGTTTTGAGGATATGACAAATATTTCTAAAGAAACTCGTGCTATGCTCGAAGCGAATTTTGTAATTAATCATATCAAAGTAGATACAATGCAACGTTCAGAAGACGGAACAGTAAAAAATGCCGTTCGTTTGCATGATGGTTTGGTGGTAGAATCAGTTTTGATTCCTACTGAAACGCGTACCACAGCTTGTGTTTCTAGTCAGGTGGGTTGTAGTTTAGATTGTAATTTTTGCGCCACCGCGCGATTAAAAAGAATGCGAAATTTAGAACCTGCCGAGATTTACGATCAGGTTATTGCTATTGATAGAGAAAGTCGTTTGTATTACAATCATCCGTTGTCAAATATTGTTTTCATGGGAATGGGCGAGCCATTGATGAATTATAATAATGTCATTAAGGCAATTACGATGATTACTTCCGAAGAAGGTTTGGGGATGTCTCCAAAGCGTATTATGGTTTCGACTTCGGGTATTCCAAAAATAATTAAGAAAATGGCGGATGATGAGGTGAAATTTAAATTAGCGGTTTCTTTGCATTCGGCAATCGATGAAATTAGAGCTCGAATCATGCCTTTTAGTAAAAATTTCCCTTTGGCTGATTTGCGTGAAGCATTAGAATATTGGTATCGAAAAACAAAATCTAAGGTTTCTTACGAATATGTGGTTTGGAAAGGAATTAATGATAACAAAGCTTCGATAGATGCTTTAGTTAAATTTTGCAAATATGTGCCTTGTAAGGTCAACCTGATTGAATACAATCCAATTGATGATGGCGAATTTCAACAAGCTTCAGAGGAATCGATAAATGCTTATATAAAAGCGCTTGAAGCTACTGGAATAGTGGTGAAAGTAAGAAGAAGTAGAGGAAAAGATATTGATGCCGCTTGTGGGCAATTGGCAAATAAAGAAGCATAAAAAAAGGAGTTCAAATTAGAACTCCTTTTTAGTTTTAGATCTCTTTTTAGAGATTAAATTCGTTTAATTCCCTAGAGTGATTTGAGTTGCTGTACCACCATCTATAGATTTCATAGCTAGATTGTCACAATCTCCATTTCCATAGTCAATTGTGGCATAATGAGTATTTTTTGTAAGTTTTAATATTCCTGATACAGGAAAAGGCATTGGTGGTTGTAAAAAACTACAAGCTGTTTTGTTGATTAACGGAGTGGTTGATTCGATTAAAGATGTGAATACTGATCCGCTTGGGTGTGTAGTTGTAAATGTTCCATAAGTTGAATAAATATCATCGGTTGGGCTCAAACGAGTTGAAAAACCAGCAGTCATTTCTCTTATTCTTTCTCCATTACGGGTGTAAACTCCAGCGGATGTAGTTAATGTCATGTTGGTCATTGTAAATGTGGTTTTAGGATGAATAGTATCCCCTGTTCCAATCATTTCTCTTTTCCAAGTAGAGGTTCCTTCTAGTTTATTGCCATTTATGACTAGATTATTGTAAGTAACAGTCATAATCTTAGGGAATGTTGTTCCTCTGGTGCGAGTTAGAATTATTTTTCCACTTATTGTATGGCCTCTAAAGGTACAAGGTACATCAGCAGTTCCAAAAGTAATTGTTAGAACTCTGACATCAGTAGTTGATCCTAAATCGCTAACTGTCGCACAAGTTGGTAAAATGGAATGATAGCCACTTACATCAATTTTTCCGGTTGTAGATCCTTCACTTACTTCATATTGATCATCGGCAATAAGAGAGACATCATCGATGGAATTATCCATTTTTTGATTAGCGCTTACTTCGTCAGCAGTAACCGTTGATGAAGTAGAGTCAGTTGTACAACTTGTAAATGCACTAAAGCTCAAGACCAGTCCAAATAATAAAATTTTTGTTTTCATGATAAATAGGTTTTTTGGTTTTTCTTTTGATAGATAAATTGTTTAAAGGTTTAATTTTGGGGTAATTAAGAGTTAAATGTATGAAAAAAATGAATCCAAAGTATCGGTGTTAGTTGTTTTTGTTGTTTCGTAGGGATCAGTTTATAATAATTGAAAAGGCTGGTTTGTGAAATGAATTTTCAGATTTTCCATATAGGGGTACTTTATTTTTGATAAAAAAGAATAGGATTTCTAAAAGTGTACTATGGAAATTTCACATAAAAAAAAGATACTGATATAAAATAGCTGTCTTTTTTTATATAAAATACTATCTTTGAAAACTAATGAATGTTACTTCTCAAATAAAACAGCCCATATTTAAGGAAATGGAACTTTTTGAAAAAAAGTTCTACGAGTCGATGTCTTCTCAAGTGGCGCTGTTAAACAGAATTACTTATTATATCGTTAATAGAAAAGGGAAACAAATGCGTCCAATGTTTGTTTTTCTTACCGCAAAGATGATTTCTGGTGGTTCTGTGAACGAAAGAACTTATCGCGGTGCTTCGGTTATCGAGTTAATTCATACTGCAACTTTGGTGCATGATGATGTGGTGGATGATAGTAACAGACGTCGCGGATTTTTCTCCATTAATGCACTTTGGAAAAATAAAATTGCAGTTCTTGTTGGCGATTATTTATTGTCTAAAGGATTGTTGCTTTCAATAGATAATGGCGATTTTGATTTACTTCAAATTATTTCTGTAGCTGTACGCGAAATGAGCGAAGGTGAATTACTTCAAATTGAAAAAGCCCGAAGATTAGATATTACAGAAGGCATTTACTACGAGATTATTCGAAAAAAGACAGCAACACTTATTGCTGCTTGTTGTGCTCTTGGAGCAAAATCAGTTTCTGATAATGTGGTTCAAGTGGAAAACATGCGAAAGTTTGGTGAACTCATAGGAATGGCTTTTCAAATTAAAGATGATTTATTTGATTATAGCGAGGAAGCTATTGGGAAACCAACAGGAATCGATATTAAAGAACAAAAAATGACTTTGCCTTTAATTCATGTTTTGAATATTTGTTCCAAAAAAGAAAAGGCCTGGTTAATCAATTCGATTAAAAATCACAACAAAAACAAGAAAAGAGTCAAAGAAGTGATTGCTTTTGTGAAAGATAATAACGGCTTGACTTATGCCGAAAATAAAATGGTCGAATTCCAGCAAGAAGCACTTCAGTTATTAGAGAATTACCCTAATTCAGAATTTAAAGATGCTTTGATTCTTATGGTAAATTACGTTATCGAAAGGAAGAAATAAGAATACCAGCAATGGCAAAAAATCAATAATAATAACAATATTGGTATTGACATTGCAATTGATTTACTTTGTACTTTTAAAAATTCCCAATAAAAATATATTTTGATTTCAAAAGCCACTATAGATATTGTTTTCGAAACTGCTCGTGTTGAGGAGGTTATTGGCGATTTTGTACAGTTAAAACGCGCCGGAACTAACTTTAAAGGTTTGAGTCCGTTTTCTGATGAGCGTTCGCCATCATTTATGGTTTCGCCAGTAAAGCAAATTTGGAAAGATTTTAGTACTGGAAAAGGAGGGAATTCGGTTAAGTTTTTAATGGAACATTCTCATTTTACATATCCCGAAGCCATTCGTTACTTAGCTAAAAAATACAATATTGAAATTGAAGAAACCGAGCAAACTGATGCTGAAAAAGCAAATACTGATGCTCGCGAGAGTATGTATTTAGTTTCTGAATTTGCAAAAGATTATTTTCATAAAACACTTTTGAATACTGAAGAAGGAAAAGCAATTGGGCTTTCTTATTTCAAAGAAAGAGGATTTACAAATGATACTATCAAGAAATTTAGTTTAGGATATTCGCCTGAAACCTGGGATGCTTTTACCAAAGAAGCGCTTGGGAAAGGGTATAAACTTGAATTTCTTGAAAGCACCGGTTTGACTATTCCTAGAGAAGACAGACCTTTTGATAGGTTTAAAAGTCGTGTGATGTTTCCTATTCAGAGTATGTCTGGGAGGATTTTGGGTTTTGGAGGTCGGATTTTAACCAATGATAAAAAAGCGGCTAAATACCTGAATTCACCAGAAAGTGATATTTACCATAAGAGTAAGGTTTTATACGGAATTTTTCAAGCCAAACAAGCTATCGCTAAGTTGAATAATTGTTTTTTGGTGGAAGGTTATACTGATGTGATTCAGTTTAATCAATCGGGAATTGAGAATGTGGTGGCTTCTTCGGGAACTGCTTTGACTCCTGATCAAATTCGATTAGTAAACAGATTGACTAGAAATATTACCGTTCTTTTTGATGGTGATGCGGCGGGACTTCGTGCTTCTATTCGAGGAATCGATTTGATTCTGGAAGAAGGAATGAACGTTAAAGTTTGTACTTTTCCTGATGGAGAAGATCCAGATAGTTTTGCTAAAAAAACATCTCATGATGATTTAGTTGCTTATTTGGAGCATAATGCCAAAGATTTTATCCAGTTTAAGGCTTCGCTTTTAATGGATGAAGCAAAGAATGATCCAATTAAAAAAGCCGATTTGATAAGGGATATGGTAGGAAGTATTTCTAAAATACCAGACCGTATTCAGCGTGAAATCTATATCCAGGAATGTTCTCGTATTATGGACATTTCGGAGCAGGTGTTGGTGAGTACGTTGGCTCAGTTGATTCAAAAAGATGTTGCTGAAGGTGCTAAAAAGCAAAAACAGGAACAAAAACCTTTTGAAGTTTATAGAACCCAAAACCCAAAAAATATTGGGTATTCAGGTGGAGATCCAGAAGATCCCAGATTTGGGCCGCCAGAGGATTATCCAGGAGAACAGGGATATTCAAATGAGCCGACAGAAAAAGTAGATGTTTTGTATCGTTTAGAGCGTAAAATAATTGAGATTTTACTTTTGTATGGTAATAAAACGGAAGAATTTGAAGATGTTTTGATGAAAGCCAATGAAGATGGCGAAATCGTCAATGTTTCTGAAATGAAATCCTATAAGGTTTTTCAAAGGGTTTATTTGAGTTTACAAGAAGATGAAGTAGAGTTGGCAAATCCGTTATTTCGTGGGATTTTTAATGATTTGATTAATTATTATCTTCAAAATGATAAGTTTAGTTTAGAGCAATATTTAATGCACTTGGAGCCTGATTATGCTCAAGAAGTCACGGATATTTTGATGGAAGATGAGCAATTAGTATTGCACGACTGGGAAGGGCAAAATATTTTTCCAAAATCAAAGCAAGATACGATAAGCCAAAATGTTTCTGAAACCATTCTTACTTTAAGATGGTATTTAGTAGGGCGAATTATCGATGAATTAAAAAACTCCATATCAGCTGAAACAGATAATATGGAGTCTTTGATGATGATAAGAGATTATAATGAATTAACTCGTGCCTTTTCGAAAAAATTAGGTAGAGTCATGTCTCGTTTTTAGATTAAACGATCTCTAAACTTTTAGCTTTATTAACTAAGTCAACTAAGTTTGTAACATTTAGTTTCGTTAATAAACGCAATTTGTACGTACTAATTGTTTTTTCGTTAAGACCTAAGATTTCAGCAATCTCATGGTTTTTCTTTCCACCACTTAAATAACGTAAAACTTCTACCTCACGGTTAGATAATTTACGATATAAACGTTCGCTTTTACTTTGTTTTGCAATTAAAGCTAGGTTTTTCTTAACCGTTTCATTCATGATAATTTTACCTTGATGAACTTTGATGATAGATTGTCCTAGAGTCTCTAATTTTTCTTTTTTGTGAACATATCCAGCAACTCCAGCCTTGATAGCGTTAGGAGCATAGATTTGCTCAGAAAGTCCGCTAAAAATAATAATTTTAGTTTTAGGGAAGCTTTTCAAAAGCGCTTTTACTTCAAATATACTCGAAAGACCTTCAAGTTCTAAGTCCAAGACTAGAACATCAATTTCTTTAGTTTGAAGTATATCTCGGATCATCAAAAAACTACCAACATTGGCAGTAATTGATATGTCTGAATGGTCTTTGAAGTACGATTTTACTCCAAAATGTACCACCGGAAAATTATCGGCTAGACAAACTTTAATCATGATTTTTGTTTTTTTTAGGGGTTATTCTGTGTCAATTGTGTATATAAATATAGCTATAAAAAAGGAATATTACTACTTTTTATAGATAAAATAGTATTAAATCCGATTAATTACACAAACTGGTATGGAATTCATCTTATGTTGATTAATTCTATTTAATCTTTTGTAGATTTCAAATACCTTTTTTTCTCTTTCTGTGTAATTCTCTGATGTGTTGTTGTTTTCCTCCTCAAGCATAGCCCATTCTAATTCGTCATAACTAGCACCTAGTTGTTGCTCGTCTGTTTTTTCGTCTCCAAATAAACCATCTGAGGGTTGAGCTATTAAAATGGAATTAGGAACTTCTAAATAAGTTGCTAGTGCAAATACATCTGATTTCATTAAATCTGCAATCGGACTTAAATCAACACCACCATCTCCGTATTTAGTAAAGAAGCCAACGCCAAAGTCTTCTACTTTATTGCCGGTACCTGCTACTAAAAGTCCGTGAACTCCTGCATAATAATATAAGGTAGTCATTCTCAATCGGGCGCGAGTATTAGCGAGTGTTAGGTTGAGCTTGTTTTCTTCAAAATCGTCAGGGACTTCTTTTTTAAATGTTTCGAATACAGCTGTTAAATCACTATAAATGCTACTTACATTAGCGAAACGTTTTTTAAGTTGCTCGATATGCTCTTTAGCGCGACTTACATGACTGGCGTGTTGATGTATTGGCATTTCAACGCAAAGAACCTTGAGTCCAGTTTGAGCACATAAGGTAGAAGTTACTGCCGAATCTACGCCTCCTGAAATCCCTACAACAAAACCATTCACCTTTGAGGCCTCGGCATAGGATTTTAACCAATTGACAATGTGAGTGTTTACTTGTTCGACGTTTATGCTGCTTTTTTTAGTCATAATAGTTCAAATTTTAGCCATCAGGAACGTATCTTTGCACAAAAATTTCAGTAACATACTGGTTATCCTGATTTAGTGGTGCAAATTTAATTAAAATAAAATGAAAAGCAGTGTAGTTTTCTTAGTTCTATTGTTCTTTTTTTTGTCTTGTGATACTAAAAATAAGACAGAAAAAGCGGTAGCAGCTATTCCAGTTGATTTACAAATTGTTCGATTTGATAAATTGTTTTTTGAAACAGCCCCTCAGAATTTACCTAAGCTTAAGAGAGAATTTCCGTTTTTTTTTCCTGCTGGGAATGATGATGCGGTGTGGTTAGAGAAAATGCAAAATCCACTTTGGCGTGAGTTATATGCTGAGGTTCAGAAGAAGTTCCCTGATTTTGATTCGTATAAGAGTCAATTAGACGATGTTTTTAAGCATATAAAATATTATTTCCCAAAGACTAAAACTCCAAAAGTGTATACTGTTATTTCGGAAATGGATTATAATAATAAGGTGATTTATGCTGATAGTTTAGTGATTATTTCGCTTGAAATGTATTTAGGTAAAGAGCATAAATTTTATCAGTTTCCTAATTATATAAAACAAAATTTCGAACCCACTCAACTGATGCCTGATGTAGTTAAAAGTTTTGCGAAAACTCAAATCCCGCCTGCTGTGGATAAAAATTTCGTTTCGGCTATGATTTATGCGGGAAAGGAATTGTATTTAAAGGATATGCTTTTGCCTGACTATAATGATGCTGATAAAATAGGATATAAGCCTGAGCAATTGCAATGGTGTCAAGAAAATGAAAGTTATATGTGGCGCTATTTTGTTGAAAAACAATTATTGTACGATGATGATCCTAAATTAATCCCCCGATTCATTAGTCCAGCGCCTTTCTCAAAGTTTTATTTAGAAATAGATAATGAGTCGCCAGGCAAAGTAGGAGCGTGGATAGGATGGCAAATTGTTCGTTCGTATATGAAAAATAATGAAGTATCTTTGCCGCAATTAATGCACACGGCTGCAAAAGAAATCTTTGAAAAATCAAATTATAAACCTAAGAAGTAATGTCAGATAAAAATAAATCAGAAATTAATTTTCTAGTAGAATTAGATGAAAACCGTGTTCCAGAAAAATTGTTTTGGACGGCACAAGATGGCGGAATCGAATTAGAAGAATCAAAAGCAATTATGTTATCTGTTTGGGATAGCAAAGCTAAAGAGAGCATGCGTATTGATTTATGGACTAAGGATATGCCTGTGGATGAAATGAAGATTTTCTTTCATCAAACTTTAGTGGCTATGTCAGATACTTTCCACCGTGCTACTGGCGACGAAAAGATGGCAGCAACAATGAAAGATTTTTGCGAATATTTTGCAGAGAAATTAGAGTTGACAAAATAATCCCGAAGTTTCGGGATAGAAATTCTAATAAAATTAAAAATCCCAAATTCCAATTTAGATATTGGAATTTGGGATTTTTAATTTTAAGTATTTTCTACTTTATATTGAAATTTTAAAACTGACTGTTGTTCTTGAAAATTTCCTGATTCACTTCGTCGATGTAACCAAGTAAATCTTCTTTTCCTAAAGCTTCAGTTGATGAGGTTACAAAATAAGGAGGCATTTCGGCCCAATGATTAGCAAACATTTGCTTTTTGTAAGCTGCAACATGCGAGTCGATTTTAACCTTGCTAATCTTATCGGCTTTGGTGAAAATAATGCAGAAAGGTATTTCGCTTTCGCCCATGTAACTCATAAATTCAATATCGATGGCTTGTGCATCATGGCGAATGTCAATTAGTACAAAAGCACAGGCTAATTGCTCGCGTTTTTCGAAATAATCAGTGATGAATTGTTGAAAAACAGATTTGGTTTTCTTAGAAACTTTGGCGTAGCCATAACCAGGTAAATCGACTAGAAACCAGTTGTTGTTAATTAGGAAATGATTAATTAGCTGTGTTTTTCCTGGTCTTCCAGACGTTTTTGCTAATTTCTTTTGGTTTGTCAACATATTAATTAATGATGATTTCCCCACATTCGACCTGCCTATAAAAGCATATTCGGGCAAAAAGTCTTTAGGACATTTGCTTACATCTGAGTTGCTAATTACGAATTCGGCGGTGTTGATTTTCATGTTTTCTTGTGTGAATAAATACTATATAATGCTTAAAAAGCTTATAAATTGGTTTTTTTAAGCCATTCTTCTAGTAAATTATTGAATTCATCTGGGTGTTCCATCATGGCTGCGTGTCCACATTTGTCAATCCAGTATAAAGTAGAATTTGGTAATAATTTGTTAAATTCAGTTGCTACCTCTGGTGGTGTAACCTTGTCGTTTTTTCCCCAAATGATACCTGTTTGTACGTGCATTTTTGGTAAATCTTTAGCCATGTTGTGACGAATTGCACTTTTAGCAATGGTTAAAGTTTTGATTAGTTTTATTCTGTCGTTTACCGTTGCATACACTTCGTCAATAAGATCTGGAGTAGCAATTTTTGGGTCATAAAATACGTCTTCGGCTTTTTTCTTGATGTATTCATAGTCGCCTCTTTTTGGGTAACTATCGCCCATAGCGCTTTCGTAAAGTCCTGAACTTCCTGTTATTACAAGTCCTGCTACTTTTTCAGGATACATTTTAGTGTGGTACAACGCTATGTGTCCGCCTAGAGAATTTCCTAAAAGTATTACTCGGTCAAAACCTTTAAAAGTAATAAAGTCTTTCACGTATTTAGCAAAGGCTTTTACATTAGTTTTTAACAAGCTTTGAGTGTATATTGGTAAATCAGGAATTACAATTTTATATCCTTTGTCAGAAAAGTAACGAGCTACGCCATCAAAGTTACTAAGACCTCCCATCAAGCCATGTAAAATGACAATTGGTGTTCCTTCTCCTGCTTCGTAATAGCTGTATCGGCCTTCTTTCTTATAGTTCTTCTCCATGCTTTTGACTGCGAATTTCAATTTCGACAAATATAGGATATAATCAGTTAAAATGAATTTTTGAAGTCATTTTTTGAGGATAATATTCTTGTTTGCGCTGCTATTTGGAACTAAGACTGTTAGTTATGTTATTGAGTGTCTAGTGTTTTTTTATGAAATTCCAGTAGTTTTTTGATGCCAAAAAGGAGACGGTTAGAGCTTGTTTTTTAGTCTGGAATTGTATGGTTTGTAAGAAAACCGAATTGAGCTAATATTCTGATAGTCTAAAAATTAAGGCTTTTATCTTCAAAGTGGGTAAACTTATCAACAAAGTGGTAGAAAGTGGTAAAAGGTGGTAAAATTTTTTATATTTTTGCTCTATATCATTTAAAGTGATTCTTTTGAATACAATTGTTGGTACATATGAGTGTAAAGTCGATGCTAAAGGGAGGGTTTTGTTGCCTGCTCCTTTAAAAAAGCAATTGGCTGCCTCTCTTCAAGACGGTTTTGTTTTGAAGCGCTCGTTGTTTCAGCCTTGTTTAGAATTGTATCCTATGGAAGAATGGGAATTGATGATGAAAAAAATCAATAAGCTTAATCGCTTTGTTAAGAAGAACAACGACTTTATTCGCAAGTTTACTGCTGGTGTTAAGATAGTTGAGATTGATGCTTTAGGACGCTTATTGGTTCCGAAAGATTTGGTGAGTTTTGCTAGTATTGCTAAGGATGTTGTTTTTTCATCGGCGGTAAATATAGTAGAAATTTGGGATAAAGATTTGTATGAACAGTCAATTGATGATGGAGTTGATTTTGCAGATTTGGCTGAAGAGGTAATGGGTAATATAAATGACGACGACAATGGAATATCATAATCCAGTTTTGCTTAAAGAGACAGTAGATGGTTTAAATATTAAGCCTGATGGAGTATATGTAGATGTAACTTTTGGTGGTGGTGGTCATTCAAAAGAGATTTTAAGTCGATTAGGTCCTAACGGGAAATTGTTTGCTTTTGATCAGGATGAAGACGCATTGGCTAATGCGCTTCCTGATGAACGATTTGTTTTGATAAATGAGAATTTTAGACATATAAAACGATTTTTACGTTTTTATGGTACAAGAACGGTCGATGGAATTTTAGGAGATTTAGGTGTTTCTTCTCATCAATTTGATGTGCCAGAAAGAGGTTTTTCTACTCGTTTTGATGCTGGATTAGATATGAGAATGAGTCAGAAAAATGATCTTAATGCTTTCAAGATAGTTAATGAGTATGATGATGCTAATTTGAGAAGAGTATTCTATGATTATGGAGAGTTGAAAAATGCTCCTGCTTTGTCAAGAACAATTATTGAAGCTAGAGAACATCGTCCGATAAAAACTACCGATGAATTAAAAGAAGTTTTGGCTAAATATTTACCTGAAAGAGTTAAGAATAAAATATTGGCTCAGATCTATCAGGCTATTAGAATAGAAGTAAATCAAGAGATGGATGTTTTAAAAGAATTTTTAGAACAATCATTAGAAATATTAAATCCAGGAGGAAGATTAAGTGTGATTTCTTATCATTCTTTAGAAGATCGTTTGGTGAAAAGATTTATAAAAAACGGAATGTTTGAAGGAGAGCCAGAACGTGATTTCTTTGGGAATTTCTCCGTTCCGTTTAAAACTATTGGAAAGTTAATTGTTCCAGGTAACGAAGAAATTAAAATTAATAATAGAGCAAGAAGCGCAAAGTTAAGAATTGCCGAAAAGATTTAAATGAAGAGAGAACATGAGTATTTACAATCTATTAAGAGCAAGATTTCTAATCGATGAAGACGCGGTTAAAAACTGGCGTTTTATTGTTTTTTTGATTGTTTTAGCAATTATCATGATTGCTAACACACAACGCTACGAACAGAAAGTGTTTCAAATTGCCGAGTTGACGTCGGAAGTAAAGGAATTACGTTCGGAATTTGTAGACCGTCGTTCTGAATTAATGAAGTTGAGAATGGAATCGACAGTTTCTGAAAAGATGGTAGAAAAAGAAATTTTCCCATCAACAGTACCTCCAGTAAAGATTAAAGTAAAAAAAGAAGAAGAGAAAAATTTCATTAAGAAATTATGGCAGTAGATGATAAATACATATCGTACCGAATTTATCTAGTTGCTTGTGCTATTTTTTTAATGGCATTGGCAATTGCTGTTAAGTTAACCAATATCCAATGGGTAGAAGGGGAGTATTATCGAAATTTAGCCAAGGAAAGAACCGTTAAGAATTTTGTTATTCCGGCTAATAAAGGAAATATTTATTCGGCAGATGGAAGTTTATTGGCAACTTCAATCCCAAAATACATTATCCGCTTTGATGCTTTAGCGCCAAAGAGAGAAGCGTTCGAAAGTAATGTTAATGCCTTAGCTGATTCCTTAGCGACTATTTTAAATAAACCAGCTAGTTATTATAAAAATGAGCTTAGAAAAGCAAGAGCTAATAATAACCGTTATTTTTTAGTTGCCAGAGATTTAAGCTACACTGATTATATGAAAATAAAGAGTTTCCCTTTATTTGGGTTAGGAGCTTATAAAGGTGGGATTATAGTGGAGCAAAAAACAGTACGCGAGCATCCTATTGGTAAAATTGCCGAACGTACTATTGGTTACGAAAGAAGATTTCAAGAAGGCTATTCAGACGGAAAAGGAATCGAATGGGCATATCGTGATTATTTGAACGGTAAAGACGGTAAAATTTTAAAGCAAAAAATTGCCAAAGGACAGTGGAAACCTATTCGTGATATCAATGAGGTAGATCCTCAGGATGGATATGATGTGATTTCGACTATCGATGTTTATATACAAGACATTGCACACCACGCTTTATTAAAGCAATTAGAAGATTACCAAGCCGATCATGGTTGTGTGGTAGTAATGGAAACCAATACAGGACAGGTAAAAGCAATTTCTAATTTAGGGAGAGCTACTGATGGTACTTATTATGAGACAACAAATTATGCCGTAGCTGAGTCGCATGAGCCAGGTTCTACTTTTAAATTAGTTGATTTAATGACTATTCTGGAAGATAAAGTAGCCGATACGAGTACAGTTTATGATACTCATGGTGGAGAAATAAGATATTCAGGTAAGGCGGTGAGAGATTCTCATAAAGGAGGATATGGTAAAATTTCTTTAGCCAGAGGTTTCGAATTATCTTCTAATACGGTATTGGTTCAAGCGGTGTATGATAATTATAAAAACACTCCTTCTAAGTTTGTAAATCATGTTAATTCTTATGGTTTGAATAAGAGATTAAAAATGGATTTTCAAGGAGAAGGTCGTCCATTTATTCCACAGCCAACAGATAAAAATTGGTCCAATATTTCATTGCCTTGGATGGCTTTTGGATACGGAGTTTCGGTAACGCCTATGCAAACTTTAGCCTTTTATAATTCTGTTGCTAATAACGGTGTGATGGTAAAGCCACAATTTGTTTCTGAAATTAAAGAATGGAATAGAACTATCAAAAAAATGGAACCTGAGGTGATTAATCCTAAAGTTTGTTCGCGAGAAACACTTTTAAAGCTACAAGCAGTTTTGAAAAATGTGGTTAAAAAAGGAACAGGTGCTAAATTGTATTCTAAAGACTTTCCTATGGCAGGAAAAACGGGAACGGCTCAGGTAAATTATGGAAAACACGATGGTTCAGGCTTGTATTATGCCTCTTCTTTTGTGGGTTATTTTCCAGCTGATAAACCCAAGTATTCATGTATTGTAGTGGTGCATAAACCTAATACGGCAAATAACAACTATTATGGAGCCGATGTTGCAGGTCCTGTTTTTAAGCGAATAGCTCAAAAGATTTTTACCGAAGTGCCTTCGACAAACGAAATCAAAAAACTAGATAAAAAAGTTCCAAAACAAGAGAAAGATTATAACGAGTATTTTGCCAAACTTCAAAAAGCACAACAGCTACTTCCTAATGTAAAAGGGATGCCGGGAATGGATGCTATTGCGTTGTTAGAAAATTTAGGAATGAAAGTGAGAACCCAAGGAATTGGAAAAGTTAAAAGACAATCGCTTCAAGCGGGTCAAAATATTATAAAAAACACAACTATAACCTTAGAATTATTGTGATAAAATTAAAAGACATATTATATAGAGTAGCAATTGAGGCCGTTCATGGAGCGACTGATATTGTCATCGGTAAATTGGATTTTGATTCTAGAAAAATCGAAGCCAACGATGTGTTTATCGCTATTCGTGGTTCTATTTCTGATGGGCATGACTATATTCAAAAAGCCATAGATTTAGGAGCTAAGACTATTATTTGCGATACTTTTCCAGAGCAATTTGCTGATGATGTTACTTATGTACAAGTAGTAGATACTAATAAAGCGCTTGCTTTTATGGCTGCTAATTATTTTGGCAATCCATCTGAGAAACTAAAGTTAGTAGGAATCACTGGAACTAACGGAAAAACGACTATCGCTTCTTTGTTGTACCAATTGTTTAAAAAAGCAGGATTTAAAGTTGGTTTACTATCAACTGTAAAGATTTTGGTTGATGATGTAGAATATAAAGCAACGCATACTACTCCTGATTCAATTACAATCAATCATTTTTTAAACGAAATGCTTAATGAGGGTGTTGAGTATTGCTTTATGGAAGTGAGTTCGCATGGAATTCATCAAAAACGAACCGAAGCCTTGCATTTTACAGGAGGTGTTTTTACTAATTTGTCGCACGACCATTTAGATTACCATCCCACTTTTGCTGAATATAGAGATGTTAAAAAGTCATTTTTTGATAATTTGCCAAAAACGGCTTTCGCTATTTCAAATATTGACGACAAGAACGGAGCTGTGATGCTACAAAATTCAGTAGCTAAAAAACGTACTTATGCGTTGAAATCTTATGCTGATTATAGGGCGCAAATTCTAGAGAATTTATTGTCAGGCTTGTTGTTGAAAATTGAGGGTAATGAGGTTTGGGTAAAATTAATAGGTGTTTTTAATGCTTACAATCTTTTAGCAATTTATGGAACAGCTATCGAATTAGGTATGGATAGTTTAGAGACCCTTCGTTTGTTGTCAGAGTTGGAGAGTGTTTCAGGAAGATTTCAATATATAGTTTCTAATTCGAATATTACTGCAATCGTTGATTATGCACATACTCCTGATGCTTTAGATAATGTATTAAAAACCATCAATGAAGTTAGAACTAAAAACGAGCAATTGATAACAATTGTAGGTTGTGGTGGAAATAGAGATAAGGCAAAACGACCAATTATGGCCGAAATAGCTTCGGAGTTAAGTAACCAAACCATTTTAACATCTGACAATCCTAGAGACGAAGATCCAGATGTTATTATTGGCGAAATGGAACAAGGAGTGCCGCCGCAAAACCACAAAAAAGTATTTGCTGTGACTGATAGAAAACAGGCAATAAAAATTGCTTGTCAATTGGCTAAGCCAAATGATATTATTTTAATTGCAGGAAAAGGACATGAAACGTATCAGGAAATCAAAGGTGTTCGCACTGATTTTGATGATATGAAAATTGTAAAAGCCATTTTAGAAGAACTACATAAATAGTGAAATTATGCTGTATTATTTATTTGATTATTTCAACAAAACATTGAATCTTTCTGGAACGGGAGTTTTTCAATACATTACTTTTAGATCGGCATTAGCCTTTATTCTTTCGTTATTGTTGTCTACAATTTACGGAAAGAGAGTGATTCGTTTCTTGCAAAAGCAACAAGTAGGCGAAACCATTAGAGAGCTAGGTTTAGAAGGGCAAAATGAGAAAGCGGGTACTCCTACTATGGGAGGATTGATTATCATTTTTGCTACTTTAATTCCTGTTTTATTATTTGCCAAATTGCATAACATCTATATTGTTTTGTTGATTGTAACCACCTTATGGATGGGAACAATTGGTTTTGTGGATGATTATATTAAAATCTTCAAAAAAGACAAACAAGGACTAAAAGGAATCTTCAAAGTTTTTGGTCAGGTAGGATTAGGGTTGATTGTAGGAAGTGTGTTGTATTTTAATCCGCAAGTAACCGTACGTACCGATACTGGAAAAATAGATGTTTTTAAACAAACTACTGAAACTGTTATAGCGCCAGCTGCTGTTGAAGAAAAATCTACTGCTACAACAATTCCGTTTTTTAAGAATAATGAGTTTGATTATGCTGAAGTTTTGGCTTGGACAGGTGAAGGTTATGAAAAATGGGCATGGTTAATCTTTATTCCAGTTGTAATTTTTATCATCACTGCAGTTTCAAATGGAGCTAATTTAACCGATGGTATTGATGGATTGGCGGCAGGAACTTCTGCTATTTCGGTACTGGCTTTGGCTATTTTTACTTTCGTTTCGGGGAATATTATTTTTTCTAATTACCTCAATATTATGTACATCCCTAACTCGGGGGAGATGACGGTTTTTATAGCCGCATTTGTTGGGGCATTAATTGGATTTCTTTGGTACAATTCCTATCCGGCGTCAGTATTTATGGGAGATACAGGAAGTTTAACTATCGGTGGTATTATTGCTGTTTTGGCAATTGCGGTTCGAAAAGAATTGTTGATTCCATTATTGTGCGGAATTTTCTTGGTCGAAAATCTATCAGTGGTTTTACAGGTAAGTTTTTTTAAATACACCAAGAAGCGTTTTGGCGAAGGCCGAAGAATTTTTCTAATGTCGCCATTGCATCATCATTATCAAAAGAAAGGTTATCACGAAAGTAAAATTGTTACCCGATTTTGGATTGTAGCCATCATGCTAGCCATACTTTCTATTGTTACTCTAAAATTAAGATAGTATGAGATTAGTAGTATTAGGCGGAGGTGAAAGCGGAGTGGGTACAGCCATTTTAGGACAGCAAAAAGGATATGATGTTTTTGTATCTGATTTTGGAAAAATAAAAGAGAGTTACAAAGAAGTTCTTATAAATAAAGGTATCAAATGGGAAGATGAAAAGCATACTGAAGCTTTAATTTTAAATGCCGATGTGGTGATGAAAAGCCCCGGAATTCCTGAGAAAGCGCCCATAGTAAAAAAGCTAATTGAAAAAGGAATTCCAGTAATTTCTGAAATAGAATTTGCAGCTCCTTTTACCAAAGCAGTTACCATAGGAATAACAGGAAGTAACGGAAAAACTACTACCACAATGTTAACCTATCATTTGCTTCAATCGGCAGGATTGAATGTAGGGTTGGCAGGGAATATTGGAAAAAGTTTTGCTGAACAGGTTGCCGAAGACAAATACGATAGTTATGTGTTAGAATTAAGTAGTTTTCAGCTGGACGGAATCATAAATTATAAGCCGCATATAGCCATTATAACTAATATTAGTCCGGATCATTTAGATCGCTACGATTATAAATATGAGAATTATATTGATTCGAAATTTAGAATAACAATGAACCAGACTGAAGACGATTATCTCATTTATGATGCAGATGATGAAGCAATTTCAGAATGGTTACAAAAGAACAAAACAAGAGCTAAATTAATTCCTTTCTCATTGACAAAAACATTTGAAGAAGGGGCATTTATAAAAAACAACATAATGGAAGCAATAATCAATCAAGAGGAATTTAAAATGGAAACAGAATCAATTGCCTTGGAGGGAAAACATAATATGAAAAATGCCATGGCAGCAACTTCTGTAGCTAAATTGATGCAAATTAGAAAAGCAACAATTCGCGAAAGCTTATCTAATTTTCAAGGTGTAGAACACCGTCTTGAGAAAGTATTGAAAATCCAAAATGTACAATACATCAATGATTCGAAAGCAACGAATGTAAATGCTACTTTCTTTGCCTTAGATAGTATGAATACACCTACAGTTTGGATTGTAGGTGGTGTTGATAAAGGAAATGATTATAACGAATTGATGGCTTTAGTTCGTGAGAAAGTAAAAGCTATCATTTGTCTTGGTGTTGATAATAAAAAAATTATTGATGCTTTTGGAAACGTAGTGGATATTATGGTAGAAGTAAATTCTATGAGCGATGCTGTTAGAACGGCACAACGTATTACCGAAAGAGGAGATACTGTTTTATTATCACCTGCTTGTGCTAGTTTTGATTTGTTCGAAAACTACGAAGATAGAGGACGTCAATTTAAAGATGCAGTGCATAATTTGTAGAAGAAGTTATCAGTTGTCGGTTGTGAGTTATCAGTAGAAAACAGAAAACCAACAACAGACAACAGACAACAGACAACCGATAACTCATAACTTGAATTAAAAATGAAAAAACTAATTAGCAGTTTAAAAGGAGATAAAGGGATTTGGTCATTTGTGGCCTTATTGGCCTTGTTTTCCTTTATGCCTGTTTTTAGTGCCAGTAGTAATTTGGCTTACTTAGGTCATGGTACAGGGAATACTTTAGGATATTTGGTAAAACATTTGATACATGTTTGCTGTGGTTTCGCAATTATTTATGCTATTCACAATATTCCGTATCATTATTTTAGATCGATTTCTAAATTATTGTTGCCTGTAGTTTGGGTAATTTTAGCCATTACTATGATTAAAGGAACGGTAATAGGTGGGGCTAATGCAAGTAGATGGCTTCAAATTCCGTTTGTAGGTTTGTCATTTCAACCTTCGGCTTTTGCGGCCTTAGTTTTGTTTGTGTTTGTGGCGCGTTATTTGTCTAAAACCAGAACCGAACCTATTGACTTTTTAGAATCATTAAGAGAGCTTTGGCTGCCAGTTTTTATCACCTTAATGTTTATTCTTCCTTCGAATTTTTCAACTACTGCGTTAATCTTTTCGATGATATTAATGTTAGTATTCATTGGGAGATATCCGATGAAATACATCGGAATTATTGTAGGTTCAGGAATTTTATTTCTGACATTTTTCGTGCTGATTTCTAAAGCTTTTCCCGATGCTAAATTCTTTAGTAGGGTAAGAACTTGGGAAAGCCGAATTGAAAATTTTAGTAGCAATAATCCAGATGAAGACGATTACCAAATTGAAAAAGCCAAAATTGCCATTGCTTCGGGTAAAATATATGGATTAGGACCAGGAAAGAGTGTTCAGAAAAACTTTTTGCCACAATCTTCTTCCGATTTTATTTATGCCATTATTGTTGAAGAATATGGATTAATTGGTGGTTTAGGAGTGCTGTGTTTGTACTTGTTATTGCTTTTTCGTTTTGTAATTGCTTCACATAAGGCAAATACTTTGTTTGGGAAATTAGTAGTTATAGGTCTTGGTTTTCCAATGATTTTCCAAGCCATGATTAATATGGCGGTAGCGGTAGAATTATTGCCTGTAACGGGACAAACCTTGCCCTTAATCAGTAGTGGAGGAACTTCAATTTGGATGACTTGTATTGCTTTGGGAATCATTATTGGTGTAACCAAAAAAGAAGAAGAAATAGAACAAGAACAAAAAGATGCTGCTAAAAGAGAAGAAGCTCTTAAAAGATTAATTGATGCTGAATTAGCATCCGATGAGCAACAAAACGAATCTTTTTCGATAGAAGACAAAACAACTAATCCAATGAATGCGGTTTTGAATAAATAATATTTTATTCGAAAACTATATAATTTGATAAAAATGAAACAGTATAAATTCATATTAAGTGGTGGAGGAACAGGAGGACATATCTATCCTGCAGTTGCAATTGCTAATGAATTAAAATCTAGATTTCCAGATGCTGAATTCCTTTTTGTAGGAGCTCAAGATAAGATGGAAATGCAAAAAGTACCTCAAGCTGGATATGCTATCAAAGGTTTGTGGATTGCTGGATTGCAAAGAAAAATTACGTTTCAAAATATGTTGTTTCCAGTTAAACTAATTGATAGTTTGTGGAAGTCAAGAAAAATAATAAAACAATTTAAGCCTGATGTGGTTATAGGAACTGGTGGTTTTGCAAGTGGTCCTTTGTTGCAAATGGCAAATACGCTTGGAATTCCAACAGTGATTCAGGAACAGAATTCTTTTCCTGGAATTACTAATAAATTGTTGAGTAAAAAAGCCAATGCTATTTGTGTGGCTTATGAAAATCTAGAGCGATTTTTTCCAAAAGAGAAAATGATTTTGACAGGAAACCCTGTTCGTCAAGATTTAATTGATGTTGAAAATAAAAGAGCTGAGGCAATTGAATATTTTAAATTGGATACCAATAAAAAAACGCTTTTAGTTCTTGGCGGAAGTTTAGGTTCAAGAAGAATGAATCAGTTGATAGAAAAAGAACTGAAAAATATTCAAGCCCAAGATGTTCAGATTATCTGGCAATGTGGGAAATTGTACTTTGAAGATTATAAAAAATACAATTCTGAGAATGTTCAGGTGGTTGCTTTTATTGAAAAAATGGATTTTGTTTACGCTGCTGCAGATGTTATTATTTCACGAGCAGGAGCTTCTTCGGTATCAGAATTATGTATTGTTGGGAAACCAGTAATTTTTATTCCATCGCCTAATGTAGCCGAAGATCATCAAACTAAAAACGCTAAGGCAATTGTAGATAAAAAAGGAGCACTTTTAATTAAAGAATCCGAATTAGATGCTGAATTCAGTTTGGTTTTTGAAGCTTTATTGAAAGATTCAGGAAAACAGAAACAACTGAGCGAAAACATAAAAGAACTCGCTTTACCTGAAGCAACAAAGCAAATTGCCGACGAAATAGTAAAATTGATTAATAAATAGCAATAACAATGACAAAATTCAATTGCAAAACTAAAGGTTTTTAAGTAGTTGAAATTGCCATTGCCATTGATTTTTGAAATTTAAATAAAATTTAAAATGAACTTAAACCAAATACAGAACGTCTATTTTATCGGTATCGGAGGTATTGGAATGAGTGCCTTGGCGCGCTATTTTAAGTATATAGGAAAAGAAGTTTCTGGTTATGATAAAACACCAACGATTTTAACTAATGAGTTGATCGAAAGTGGAATTGATATTCATTTTGATGATAATATCAATTTGATTCCTAAGGATTATTTTATCGAAAACACCTTGGTTATTATAACTCCAGCAGTTCCTAAGACACATGCGCAATGGAATTATTTTTTAGAGCGTAATTATCAGGTAAAAAAGAGAGCCGAAGTTTTAGGAATTATTACTAAGGATACCTTTTGTTTTGCAGTGGCAGGAACTCACGGGAAAACAACTACATCTAGTATTTTAGGACATATACTTCACGAAAGTGGAGCAGATGTAACTGCTTTTATTGGTGGAATTGTAGAGAATTATAATTCTAATCTAATTGGAAGCGGAAAAACAGTAACTGTTGTTGAAGCAGATGAGTTTGATCGTTCATTTTTGCATTTGCATCCTAATATTGCTTGTGTGACTTCTATGGATGCTGATCATTTGGATATTTATGGAACTGATGAAGCAATTAAGGAATCGTTTACAGAGTTTGCTGATAAGGTAGAAGATAAATCAAGATTATTTATTACAACTGATTTGCCACTTTCGGGAATTACAGTTGGAGTGAATGAAGAGGCAGTATATAATGCTTTTAATGTAAGAATAGAAGACGGAAGTTATGTCTTTGATGTTAAAACGCCTGATGGTACTTTAACAGATTTCCGTTTTGGATTACCAGGAAGACACAATTTAATGAACGCTTTAATGGCTCTTGCAATGGCAGTAAATTTCGGTACCCCAACCGTTGCTATTGCAAGAGCCTTAGCTTCATTTAAAGGAATTAGAAGACGTTTTTCTTACCAAATTAGAACTGAAAATCTAGTTTATATTGATGATTATGCACATCATCCTACTGAGATCAATGCAGTACATCAGGCGGTAAGAGAATTGTATCCAGATAAAAAAGTTCTGGCGGTTTTTCAGCCGCATCTTTTTAGTAGAACAAAAGATTTTGTAGATGATTTTGCAAAAAGCCTTTCGCAATTTGACGAAGTTTTGTTGATGGATATTTATCCAGCGCGCGAATTGCCTATGGAAGGAGTAACTTCTGATTGGTTATTGTCAAAAATAGAAAATCAGAATGCAAAATTAGTTTCAAAAGACGATTTGATAGCAACTATGTTGAAGAGTGATGCGCCAATTTTGGTTACAATTGGAGCGGGTGATATTGGTGAAATGGTGGGAGCAATTAAAACAGCTTTAAATGAAAAAAATATTTAATTGGACAAACATCAGGTTAATCCTAATGTTTTGCTTGGTGATTTTCCTTTTTTCGTTTACTTCAAAACGAAATGAAAAGAGAAAATTGTCTAAAATCAAGGTCGTTTTTGTAGGAGAAAACAATCTTTTTATAAAAGAGGAAACGGTTAATAAATTGTTAATAGAAAATATTGGCAACCCATTAGCTATTGGAAAAGATAAATTAGATTTGAATAAGCTGGAAAGAAAGCTAGATTCAAATGCAATGATTGACGAATCGGATGTTTTTGTAAGTATCAGTGGTGTTCTCAAAGCGGTTGTTAAGCAAAAGACTCCTGTAGCTAGAGTGGTTAATGGTTCGGAATCTTTTTATATTGATTATAAGGGAGGTAGGATGCCGCTATCGGATAATTTTACGGCGAGAGTTCCACTTGTTTCAGGGAATTTAAATAGCGGAAATAAAGCGAAAATTGCTGTGTTGTTGCGTAGAATTTATGAAGACGATTTTTTGAAAAAAAACATCATTGCAATTCAGATTATGCCTAATGCTAGCTTAAAAATGTTCAATAGGAATTATGATTATCAGATTGATTTTGGTAGCGTGATGAATTTTGAGACAAAATTTAAGAACTATGAAGCTTTTTTTCAAAAAGCAGTTTTAGATAGTACGTTGTATAAATATAAGAAGATTGACCTCAGGTTTACAAAACAAGTAGTTTGCACTAAATAATAGAAAATGGAAAAAGAGAATATTGCAGTAGGTCTAGATATAGGGACAACCAAAATAGTTGCCATGATTGGCAAGAAGAATGAGTATGGGAAGTTGGAAATTTTGGGAGTTGGTAAATCCAAAAGTTTAGGTGTGGCTAGAGGAGTGGTTAATAATATTACACAAACCATTCAATCTATCCAGCAAGCAATAGTAGAAGCAGAAACAAATTCAGGTTATAAAATTAAAGATGTTGTTGTAGGGATCGCAGGACAGCACATTCGTAGTATTCAACATACTGATTATATCAGTAGAAATAATCCTGAAGAAGTAATTGGAGGCGATGATATTCAATTGTTAATTGATCAGGTTAATAAGTTAGCAATGTTACCTGGGGAGGAAATAATTCATGTTTTACCTCAGGAATTTAAAATAGATGGGCAATCTGAAATTAAAGAGCCTATCGGAATGTACGGTGGACGTTTAGAATCTAGTTTTCATGTAGTAGTAGGTCAAGCCTCTTCTATTAGAAATGTAGGACGTTGTATCCAGAGTTCAGGAATTGAATTATCAGGATTAACCTTAGAACCATTAGCTTCGTCAGATGCGGTTTTAAGCCAAGAAGAAAAAGAAGCAGGAGTTGCTTTAATTGATATTGGTGGTGGAACAACTGATTTAGCTATTTTTAAAGATGGAATCATTCGTCATACAGCAGTAATCCCTTTCGGAGGAAATGTAATTACTGATGATATTAAAGAAGGTTGTTCTATTATAGAAAAACAGGCTGAATTGATGAAAGTAAAATTTGGTTCGGCTTGGCCAGGAGAAAATAAAGACAACGAGATTGTTTCTATTCCAGGTTTGAGAGGAAGAGAGCCAAAAGAGATTTCTTTGAAAAACTTGTCGAAAATTATTCACGCTCGTGTAGTTGAAATAATAGAACAAGTTTTTACAGAAGTAAAGGCTTATGGTCATGAAGATCCAAGAAAAAAACTAATTGCAGGTATTGTACTTACTGGTGGTGGAGCTCAATTAAAGCACATTAAACAATTAGTAGAGTATATCACTGGAATGGATACTAGAATTGGATATCCTAATGAGCATTTGGCTGGTAATTCGGATGAAGAATTTTCTAGTCCATTATATGCAACTGCAGTTGGATTAGTGATGAATAGTATCTCTAACAATACACAGAGTGCTGTAAGAAAAGAAGAAGTAGTTCCTCAAAGAGTTGTTTACCAACGTGAACCAGTTGTTGAAACTGTAGAGCGATTTGAACAGGAAGTGGAGCAAGTAGAAGCAGTAAGTTACGCTAAAAAAGAAGAGTCAACAGGAGATAAGATTAAGAGATCGTTCTTTGATCGTTATGTTGACAAGATTAAAGATTTTTTAGATAACGCAGAGTAGTAAGATAAAGAAGAATAAAGCACAAAATATATTAATATCAAAAACCAAATATTATGACGAGCAACTCAGAATTTGGAAGCATTTCATTTGATTTACCTAAAAATCAATCAAATGTAATCAAAGTTATAGGTGTAGGTGGAGGCGGAAGTAACGCAATCAATCACATGTTCAAGCAAGGAATCAAAGGAGTTGATTTCATTGTTTGTAATACTGATTCGCAAGCACTGCAAAATAGTAGTGTTCCTAACAAAATTCAATTAGGTGTAAATCTAACCGAAGGTCTTGGTGCTGGAGCTAATCCAGATGTAGGACAGCAATCGGCTATTGAGAGTATCGCTGATATCGAAAAAGTGTTAGACCGTGGTACTAAGATGGTTTTCATTACAGCAGGAATGGGTGGAGGTACAGGAACGGGTGCTGCGCCAGTAATTGCTCAACTGGCTAAAGAAAGAGAAATCCTTACTGTAGGTATTGTGACTTTACCTTTTTCTTTTGAAGGGAAAGTGCGTCAGGAACAAGCGCTTATCGGGATTGAGAAATTACGTAGACAAGTAGACTCTTTAATTGTTATCAATAATAACAAATTAAGAGAAGTGTACGGAAATCTTGGTTTCAAAGCAGGATTCTCTAAAGCGGATGAAGTTTTGGCAACAGCCTCAAGAGGAATTGCCGAAGTAATTACGCATCACTATACTCAAAATATCGATTTAAGAGATGCTAAAACGGTATTGGCTAATAGTGGAACGGCTATAATGGGTTCGTCTGTTGCTTCAGGTGAAAACAGAGCTAAAGAAGCTATTGTTGCTGCCTTAGATTCTCCTTTATTGAATGATAACAAAATTACAGGAGCCAAAAACGTATTGTTGCTCATCGTTTCTGGATCTAACGAGATTACCTTAGATGAAATTGGTGAAATTAATGACCACATTCAAAGTGAAGCTGGTTTTAATGCTAATATCATCATGGGAGTTGGTGAAGATGATACTTTAGGTGATGCAATTGCTGTAACTATCATTGCTACTGGATTTGATATTGAACAACAAAACGGAATTGTAAATACAGAACCTAAAAAAATCATACATACTTTAGAGGATGAGCAAAGAAGTGTTCATAATTTAAGTAATACTACTGTTCCTGCTTTTGATGTAAATATCGATAAGCCAGTGAATAATGTTGAAGAGCGTGTAGTTTTTGATTTAATAGATGACGAAGAAGAAGTGGTTGCTGTTGTTGCTCCAGTTGTTTCTGAGCCTGCTCCAATAGTACCAGTTCAGGGAAACGAGGAGTTGATGGCAATGTCTGAATTCATTAAAAATATAGATGTTACTTTCGAAATTGTTTCTCCAATTAAAGAAGAAGAATTTACCTTTTCTGCACCAAAAGTAGAAGCAGTAAGACCGCAAATAGTTGAAGAGCCAAAAGCAATCGAAAAACAAGAACAGACTTCTTTTTCTTTTGATATGCCTCTTTTTAAATCAGAGCCAGTTCAAGAAGTACCAGTTCAACAAAAAGAAGAAAGGGTATTGTTTGAATTGACAAATGAAACTAAAGAGATTAAAGTTAATCAAGCAGTACAATTTGTGCCAGTAACTGAGTTGTCTGACAACGGAGTTATTAGATATTCTCTAGAAGAATACATGGATGCTGATAACGAATTACAGTCTTCTAAGCCAGTTGCAAAAGTGGTTGAAGAAGTAATTCCTGAGGAGTTAAATATTACTATGAAAAAAGTAGAAGTGGCTCCAGCAGATTTCTCAAATGCTGAAGATATTTCTCCTATCGAAATGACTATCGAAGAAACATTGCGTTTAAGAGCTGATGAAAGAAGGAAAAAATTAAAAGAATTCAATTATAAGTTTCATAATAATGTTTCTAAGATTGATGAGTATGAAAAAGAACCTGCTTACAAAAGATTAGGTATCGATATATCAAACAATCAAACTAATAATGCTAACTCTAGAATTTCAGTTGGAACAGATAGCAATAACGATTTACAATTGCGTTCAAATAACTCTTATTTACATGACAACGTAGATTAATCATAGATTAATTTCCTAATACAATAACCCGAAAATTGAATTTAATTTTCGGGTTATTTTTTTTAACTTCGCAGAAATTCCGGATTTTAGTTCTTGCTTGTAAAGGGGTATTTTTTATGAGAATTAGATCCGTTTTTTTAAATAAATGTAAAACAAAGCAGTAGTGCTTATAAATAAAAAATAAATGAGTTTATCAGTAAAAATCATGGACGAAATTAAAACTGCCATGAGAGCCAAAGATACAGTAGCTTTAGAAGCTTTGAGAGCAATAAAATCAGAAATACTTTTAGCTCAAACTGCTTCTGGCTCTAAAGAAGAAATTTCAGCAGATGAAGAAATTAAATTATTACAACGTTTGGTGAAAACGCGTAAAGAAAGCGCTAGAATTTTTACGGAACAAAATCGTCCTGATTTAGTTGAACCTGAGTTGGCTCAAGTAGCTGTAATCGAAAAATTCTTACCAGCTCAATTAACTGAGGCTGAAGTTGAAGCGGTTATTGCTAAAATTATTGCCGAAACTGGAGCATCTGGAATTGCATCTATGGGGAAAGTAATGGGATTAGCTTCTGCTCAATTAGGAGGAACTGCCGAAGGGAAAACAGTTTCTACTATTGTGAAGAAATTATTGGTATAAATGATTAAGTTGTTGATTAACGATTTTTAAATCATAAATCTAAAATCGTTAATCAACAATCTAAAATCAAATTGACTGCGTAGTTCAACTGGATAGAATATCAGATTTCGGCTCTGAGGGTTGGGGGTTCGAACCCCTCCGCGGTCACTTAAAAAGCAACAAAAAGGAATGATTCTTTTTTGTTGCTTTTTTGTTTTAAAATGGATAATTTTAACATTGGTATAAATAAAAACAGCACTTATGGTTACTCCTTTTCAGATTATGATAATGCTGTTGCTGTTTGCTATTTTACTTATAATTATTTTTAAAATAGTTATTAAGCCCATTTATCTCTACTACTTTCTTCGTAAGCTTAAACTATCAACTTCTGATTGTATTTTTTTAGAAAATAATTTTTCATTTTATAAAAAGTTATCTGAAGGGAAAAAGATTTTTTTTAATTACCGTGTAGCTACTTTTATGAATAAATACCAAATTATAGGTCAGGGCGGTTTTGTTATTACTGATGAAGTAAGATTGCTTTTAGCGGCTACATTTGTGATGCTAACATTTGGTATGAAGAATTATTTAATTGATAATTTTAATAAAATTATTATTTACTCCGAAAATTATTATTCGCTTATAACAAAGCAATATCATAAAGGCGAATTTAATCCTGCTTTGAAAGCCATAGTCTTTTCTTGGAAAGATTTTAAAGAAGGCTTGCGTTTTGAGAATGATAATCTAAATCTAGGCTTGCACGAATTTGCACATGCAGTATATTTTCATGGATTAAATTCAAGTGATGAAAGCAGTTTGGTTTTTTCAAATTTCTATACTAAAATTCAGGAATATTTAGTTCGACCTAATATCATGCATCAGTTAGTGATGTCTAATTATTTTAGGATTTATGCTTATACCAATCAGGCAGAATTTTTAGCGGTTGTCTTGGAGCATTTTTTTGAAACACCTCATATCTTTAAGGAGGAATTTCCAGAGCTATTTGCCTATGTTAAGGACATGATAAATTTTGATGAGAACGATTTGATATATTCGATTTAATAAAATATCTATTTAAGGTTCATGAATTTAGGGTGTAATTTGTTGAGTAATATTTATTCCATTATGTGAAAATTATTTGGTTTAATGTTAAAAAAAACTTAACTTTCCACTTCCAAAATATCTAAATGGATTAACTTATTTCTTCGAGTTTTTTTTCTTTTAATAGAATTCCATTGTTTCAATATCGTCAGTTTTAAATATTATATATCGTAATCAAATAAAAAAAGTATGTTCAAAAAGATTTGTTTTGTGTTCTTTATGTTTTTAGTTGTAATGCTAAATTCCTGTAAACAGAAAGAGGATAAAGATGAAATTTCTATTGGTTTTTCCCAAAGTATTGATCACGATATATGGAGAAAATCGATGGAACATACAATGGAAATTGAAGCGGCATTGCATCCAGAAGTTAAATTAAAAATTTACAATGCTAATCGTAAATCCAAGAAACAGATAAAAGACATTGAAAAATTTATTGATGAGAAAGTAGATGCCATTATTGTATCCCCTTTTGAATCAGATTCTATAATTCCTGTAATAGAAAAAGCAAATTCGAAAGGAATTCCTGTTATTATAGTTGATAGAAAAGTAAATACTTCAAATTATACCGCTTATATAGGAGCTGATAATATTGAGGTGGGTCGAATTGCAGGGAGACATATTGTTTCATTATCAGGTGGGAATGCAAAGGTAATTGAAATTAGAGGTTCGCGTTATACCTCGCCAGGATTAGAAAGAAGCTCTGGGTTTAATGAGATTGTCAGTAAGTATTCTGGTATTAAAGTAATTACTTTAGATGCGCGCAAAGATGAATTGCCTAAAGATGATTTTTTTAAAGCCTTAAATGAAAATCCAGATATTCGTTACGTGTTTGCTTATAATGACGTAATTGCATATCAAGCTTATCTTGTTGTTAAAAGTAAAAAGCTGGAAAAGAAAATTAAAATAATTGGTGTTGATGGTATTAATGGACCTTATGGAGGAATTCAATTAGTCAAAGACGGTATTTTAAAAGCAACAGTATTGTATCCTACTGGAGGTAGTGAGGCTGTTAAGTTGGCCTTAAAGGTTATAAATAAAGAAATTGTCCCTAAAAATAATAATCTTAATACTGTTTTGATTGATTCTCTTAATGCTGAAATTATGAGTAATCAATTTGATAAAATTACTATTCAACAGTCGGATATTGAAGAGCAACAACACGTTATTAAAAATCAGGAAAGGAAATATACAAGTCAGAGTAATCTTCTTAAACTATTAATTATTTTATTTATAATTGTTTTTGGATTAGCTATATATAGTATCTATTCTCGAATTACCATTAGTCGTAAGAAGAATGAATTGGAAGGGAAAAACAAAAAAATTGTAATTCAAAGAAATGAAATTAAGGCATTTGCAAAGGAAATAAAACTGAGTAATGAAGCAAGACTTCTTTTTTTTACGGGTCTTTCTCATGAGTTTAAAACACCTTTAACATTGATTTTGAGTTCGGTGGAATCTTTGAAAGAAGAGTTTAAGAATAAGGGTATTGCTGTAAATACTGAAATCAATTTAATGTATAATAATTCAAGAAGGTTACTGCGTTTAATCAATCAACTTTTGGATTATAGAAAAATAGAAGACAAAAAATTTGTACTTAGGGCATCAAAAACAAATATTCTCGATTTTTCAAAAAATATAATTTGCGATTTTGAAAAAGAAGCAAAGAGAAAGCTTATTGATTTTACTTTGACTTCTAATAATCCAGAATTAGAGATTTACATAGATCGTAATCTAATGGACAAGGTCTATTTTAATTTATTGTCTAATGCTTTTAAATTTACTCCTGAAAACGGTAAGATTTATATTTCGATAAAAGAAGATAAATCGAATGGTTTAGTCAAAATTTCATTTAAAGATTCGGGAATTGGAATTCCTGAAAGTGAAATAGAAGAAGTTTTTAAAGCTTTTTATCAAGGATCAAATAATTACAGAAGCAGTTCGGGAATTGGACTGCATTTATCAAAGAATTTTATTGATTTACATAAAGGAAACATAGAAATTAATTCTAAAAATGGGACAGAGTTTGTTATAATATTGCCATTGGGCAAGGAACATCTGGACGAAAAATCAATAATAGAAGAGCCAGTTTTGGATTTAATTTCCCAATCAGATTATTTAGATTCTAATTTTCAAGTAATAGAGCCAAAAAACCAAGAGGACAAATATTCTATTCTTTATATAGAGGATAATAATGATTTATTGGATTTTATTACCAATAAATTTTCGACGCAGTATACGTTTTACACCTCTGATGGGACTGATGCAATTGAACGTACTTTAGAATTAATTCCGGATATTATTATCTGTGATTTGAATTTGCCAGATAAAAATGGTTTTGAAATTTGTGAAATTTTAAAGAAAGATTTAAGAACATCCCATATTCCTATTATAATATTAACAGCATCTGAAGATCAAGATTCTTATTTGAAAGCGCTAGAAAGCGGTGCTGATATTTTTCTGACCAAACCATTTGATTTAAAAGTTTTGGCTCAGTCAATCAAAGGATTGCTTTTTAATAGGGAAAAATTACGGTTTTATTACACCAATAATATTTTAAAAATTGATGAAAATGGTTTTGGCGTTTTAGAACAAGATTTTTTAAGAAAACTTAATGATTTAATTGAGAAGAATGTCAGTAATTCAGATTATTCAGTTGAGAATTTAGCGCAAAATTTAAATATTTCCAGAGTGCAATTGTATCGAAAAGTGAAAGCAATATTAGGAATAAGTGTGAGTGATCATGTTCATAATATTCGATTGGAAAAATCAAAAATACTTCTTAAGAAAACCAATCAAAATATTTCAGAGATAGCTTATGCAGTAGGTTTTTCGTCGCCTAATTATTTTTCGACATCTTTTAAAAACAAATTTGGAGTTACACCTTCAGAATATAAAGGGGTTAAATAATCCGTCAGTTATATTTTAACTTTCTTTTTGATTGTATAGGTGTTACATGACTATAAATCATGTAACATAAGTGTGCTTTTAGTAATTATATTTAATTTATTTTTAGTTATTAAAAAGCTTGTATTAAGTGGTTTATGTGGTGTTTATTGTTTTTTGCAATCGAAATTAAGTAAATTGAAACATATTCTAAATACAAGTCTGATTTTTATTATCAATTTAGCTTAGTTTGTTTGTCATTGTAAATTAGATTTGATGATTTATGTATTGATAAACAGTTATTAAATTGTTTGATTCCAATAAATAAACCACTATTTAATTATGAAAAAGAATACTATTTTCTCTTTGTTAAAAAGGAAATTCAAATTTCTTGTCTTTTTCTTTTACGGTTTTGTATGCTCGTATGCGCAAAATATTACAATACCAATTGAAACTAAAGACAATGCACTCGTGTTGCAAACGGATAAAGATAATCGTTTGCGAAGCATCTATTTTGGAAAGCTACTTGGAAATAAAAACGAATACCCAGCTATTTCAAAAAGTTTTGATTTTAATGATGCCAATGCTGGAATTTATAATATTGCTTATACACCGGCGGGAACTTCTAATTTGTCAGAACCTGCAATTCAGGTAAAACATGCTGATGGGAATACTTCATTAGAACTTAAATATGTTAGCCATAAAAGTGAGAAAATAGATGCTGATGTTTCTTTAACCAGTATCGTTTTGAAAGATCCAGTATATCCTTTTGAGGTGACTTTGTATTATAAAGTTTGGGCGAGTAAGAATGTAATTGAACAATGGACTGAGATTAAGCACCAAGAGAAAAAAGCAGTCTTATTGCAAAAATATGCTTCGGCTAATTTATATTTCACCAATAAAGATTTTTACCTAACGAGTTTTCAAGGAGAGTATCTTAAGGAAATGCGACCTATTGAAACTAAATTAGAGCAAGGTTTAAGAGTTATAGATTCAAAATTAGGGACGAGAGCAATGCTTTTGCAAACACCAAATTTTATGCTTTCATTTGGTCAGCCTGTATCTGAAAATGAAGGTACGGTTATGTTGGGTCAACTTGCCTGGAGTGGTAATTTTAGATTAGATTTCGAAATTGACTCTTATAAAAATCTGCGTTTAATTACAGGAATTAATCCTTATGCATCAGAATATTCGCTTGCACCGAATCAAGTTTTTAAAACTCCTTCTTTAATTTATGCCTTATCAAACCACGGTACTGGAGAGGCAAGTCGCAATTTGCATGAATGGGCTAGAAAATATAGAGTTTTGGATGGCGAAGGGGAACGTTTGACATTGTTGAATAACTGGGAAGCTACCTATTTTGATTTTGATGAAACTAAAATAAAAGATTTGTTTAAAGGAGCTAAGGCATTGGGAGTTGACATGTTTTTGTTAGATGATGGCTGGTTTGGAAATAAATATCCCCGAAATAATGATGATGCAGGGCTGGGAGACTGGCAGGAAAATAAGAAAAAATTACCTCATGGATTGGGCTATTTGGTGAAAGAAGCTCAAAAAGAAGGAGTTAAATTTGGTATTTGGATTGAGCCCGAAATGGTTAACCCTAGAAGTGAATTGTATGAGAAACATCAGGACTGGGTTATTCGTCAGCCTGAGAGACCAGAGATTTATTATCGAAATCAACTGGTTTTAGATTTATCAAATCCAGAAGTTCAAAATTTTGTTTTCGGTATAGTAGATGATTTATTTATAAAAAATCCTGAATTGGCTTTTATCAAATGGGATTGTAATGCGGTAATTTATAATGCTTATTCTGCTTATCTTAATAAAAAAGGAATTCCGCAGTCTAATTTATATGTAGATTATATTCATGGATTGTATAAGGTTCTGGAGCGAATTAGGGCTAAGTATCCAAAAGTTCCTATGATGTTGTGCTCTGGCGGAGGAGGAAGAGGTGATTATGAATTCTTGAAATACTTCACTGAATTTTGGCCAAGCGATGATACAGACCCAATTGAAAGAATATTTATGCAATGGAATTATTCTTATTTTTTCCCTGCTATAACATCATGTAATCATGTAACTGATTGGGGAAAACAGCCCTTAAAGTTTAGAGTAGATGTTGCGAGTATGGGGAAATTAGGTTTTGATATTGTTGAAAGCCATTTAAGTGAAAACGATAAAGTATACTGTAAACAAGCAATTTCAAATTATAATTCGTTTAAAGATATTGTTTGGCATGGCGATTTATATCGCTTGTTAAATCCGCATGAAAATAATATTTCAGCTTTGATGTATGTGAATAAAGAAAAAAGTAAAGCAATTGTCTTTAACTATCTTGTTAATAATAGGTATAGTATTACTGCTACCGAAAGACCTATAGTTTTAGGCGGATTAGATCCTGATAAGAGTTATTCGGTAAAAGAAATAAACTTATATCCAGACACAAAATCGACCATTAATTCTGAAAAAAGTTATTCAGGAAATTTCTTGATGACGGTAGGGATAAATCCAAATGTGACCTTAAAACGTACGAGTGTTTTATTGGAAATAACTCAAGAGAAATAAAGATTTAAAGTATCCTGCTTACTGAATATTGGTAAGGAGCATTTTTAAATAGAAAGGGCTGTTATACAACTTGTGTAACAGTCCTTTTTTGTCTTAAATAGGTTTTACAGTGAGTAAGTGTTACGAGTTTTCATTAAACGCTTTTTTAGTTGGAATTCCACCTCTTTTGTTATTGATAAATAGATGGGTTTTGCTGTTTTTGAAAATCTTTTTATTCTCCTATTTAAGTGTTCTTTTCAATAGTATTTAAACATCTTTTTAATGTGTGTTTTCGAAAGAGAATATTAAAATAAGAAAGGTGCATATATTGATATTAAATAGCAATTCCATGTTGTGTAATTTGGTTTTCTTTTTTTAAGAGTAAACCAACTATTGTGTTTAATCCAATAAAATTATTGTTGTAATGGGTGGGTTTTATAAATGGATTAAGGCTAAAGAGATCCTTTTTTAGGGAATATTCCAATACTTTTTTGTTTAAAAACCTTTAATTTTTGTACAAAGTATAATTAAATGTTGTTAAAAAAGCATAAAACATAATTTTAAGGCTAATTCATTGGCTGTTAGGTGTGTAGTTGGTGTAACAAGATTATACTTTATGTAACATGACTGCAATCCAAGCCTTACTTTACTGCATTTAAATTAATATTTCTTTAACAATTATCTCTTATATAGCGTGGGTTTTATTCGGTTTTAACATTGTTTTTACATTTTTAAACACAATTGTAACATCTCTAAAATAGGTTTGAAAATTTTACGGATAATTTAGTAATTGAATTTAAAATTTGTGGATAATGAAAAAAATTGTCGTTTGGTCATTGATTGCTTCGCTAGCTGGATTTCTGTTTGGTTTTGATACTGTAGTTATTTCTGGAGCAGATAAAAAGTTACAAGCTTTATGGGATTCATCAGATGCTTTCCATGGTACAATTGTCATGGGAATGGCTTTATGGGGTACTGTAATAGGTGCAATTTTTGGAGGGATACCAACTAATAAATTAGGTAGAAAAAATACTTTATTATGGATTGGAATATTGTTTTTCTTTTCAGCTATTGGATCTGCCCTTGCAAATAGTCCTTATGTATTTGCTGCTTTTCGATTTATTGGTGGATTAGGTGTTGGCGCATCAACAATTGCGGCACCAGCTTACATTTCTGAAATCGCTCCTGCAAAAGATAGAGGGAAATTGGTAGCTTTTTATCAGTTTAATATCGTTCTAGGAATTCTTATGGCTTTTCTTTCTAATTATTTACTGAAAGACATTGGTGATAATTCATGGAGATGGATGATGGGAGTACAAGCATTTCCATCTTTGATTTATTCGTTATTCATTTTTTCGATTCCAAAAAGCCCAAGATGGTTGCTATCAAAGAATAGAGATGAAGAAGCTAAAAAAGTTTTGCAATTAATGGGACTTGAGGCTGATTTTGAAACAATGAAGGCGGAAATTGATGCAGATAATGCCAATGCAGCTCTTGCAAATGACAACATTTTTTTAAAAAAATATAGAACACCATTATTATTAGCATTCTTGATTGCTTTTTTTAATCAATTATCAGGGATTAATGCTTTCCTATATTATTCCAGTAGAATTTTTCAAGAAGCAGGTTTAGGTGAAAGTACCGCCTTGTTAAGTAGTATTGGAATTGGGATAGTGAATCTAATTTTTACGTTGTTAGGTGTTTCCCTAATTGACAGATTGGGGCGTAAAGTCTTAATGTATATAGGTTCTGTTGGATACATTATTTCACTTAGTTTAGTGGCAATGGCATTCTTTTTCCATTGGGAAGGAATTATGGTTCCAGTGTTTTTATTCTTGTTTATTGCTTCACATGCAATAGGTCAAGGAGCAGTAATCTGGGTGTTTATTTCAGAAATTTTCCCTAATCATCTAAGAGCCTCCGGACAAGCTTTTGGTAGTACAACCCACTGGGTTTTAGCAGCCATTATACCATCGTTTATTCCTTTTCTATTTTCTACAATTGGTCCTGGAGTTGTGTTTTTGTTTTTTGCCATAATGATGGTATTCCAGCTCTTTTTTGTTGCTTTTATGATGCCTGAGACCAAGGGAGTTTCTTTGGAAGAGTTAAGTAAAAAATTAATTAAAAATCAATAGTATGTATAGAATAAGAACAAAAAAATGGTTGGGGGCAATAAGCTGTCTCGTGGTTTTTGTGGGTTTATTTTCTTGTAAAGAATCTACAGTTTTGGACAAAAAAAGTTATACAGAAGAAGAGTTGTATAGACCTAATTTTCATTTTACTCCTAAAAAAAGTTGGATGAATGATCCTAATGGATTGTTTTATTACAATGGATACTATCATCTTTTTTATCAATATTATCCTGATTCAAATGTATGGGGACCTATGCATTGGGGGCATGCTATAAGTACTGACCTTATTACTTGGATCGAAAAGCCTATAGCAATTTATCCAGACGAAAAGGGCTATATTTTTTCAGGTAGTGCTGTGGTTGATTTAAAAAACACTTCTGGATTTGGCAGTTTGAAAAATCCACCAATTGTAGCCATGTTTACCTACCATGATCCAGTAAAAGAAAAAGCTGGAGCTATAGATGCACAATCACAAGGAATTGCCTATTCATTAAATGAAGGTTTGACTTGGACGAAATATGATGCTAATCCAGTGATTAAAAATCCGAATCTTAAAGATTTCAGAGATCCTAAAATGACTTGGGACAATATTCATCAACAATGGTTAATGGTTTTGGCTGCTGGCGATAGAACTTTCTTTTATGCTTCTAAAGATTTAAAAAATTGGGAATTACTTTCTGATTTCGGAAAAGAAATTGGCGCTCATGGTGGTGTTTGGGAATGTCCAGATTTATTTCCAATGCTAATTGATGGTTCAGATGATTATAAATGGGTGCTTTTAGTAAGTATAAATCCTGGAGGACCTAATGGAGGTTCTGCTACTCAGTATTTTATTGGAGATTTTGATGGTAAGACATTTAAACTTGATGAGTCTTTTTCTAAGGATTTAAAAGAGAAAAAATCTAACTGGATTGATTACGGAAGAGATAATTATGCAGGTGTTACCTGGTCAAATATATCTGAGATTGATGGTAGGAAACTGTTTATAGGCTGGATGTCTAACTGGGATTATGGTCAGAAAGTTCCAACTAAAAAATGGAGAAGCAGCATGACTATACCAAGAGAAATGTCATTTGTAAAAGATGAGGGACATTACAAGGTTTCTTTTCAGCCAGTAAGAGAATTACAAAATTATGTTTCGAAAACGATTAAAAAAGAAACATTTAAAATTACTAAAAAGACAGTGCTAATTGATAAATCGTTAATTGATTTATCAAAATTCGAAATTCGATTCGATATCAATAATTTAAAAAATGATGTTTATGCTTTTTCTCTGTCTAATGGATCAGGCAATACCATTGAGTTTGGAATAAATAAAAAGGATAAGTTCTTTTTTATTGATAGAAAAAAATCAGGAAATATTTCTTTTTCTGATGCCTTTGCAAAACAAATTTCAAAAGCTCCATTTACAAAAAATTTCGATAAAATGGATGTGAGAGTTGTTGTAGATAAAACTTCTATTGAAGTGTTTTATGACAATGGTAAAACTGTTATGACTGAGATATTTTTTCCAGAAAAACCTATGGAAACATTTTCGGTTAGCAAAAATAATTTCGATTACACAATTCAAAATCTAATAATTAATCAACTAAATTTTAACTAAACTATCTAAATCATGAAACGAAAAATCATCCTCTATTTAATTTTAATGGGTTCCTTTTTTTCACTATCGGCCCAAAACATAGGAATAAAAGGTACGGTAACTTCTTCCGAAGACGGAATGACGTTACCTGGAGTATCTGTTTTGGTCTCCGGAACTGCTAAAGGAACTACAACGGATCTCGATGGTAAATATGAGCTTAAAAATGTAGATCCAAAAGCAACTTTGGTCTTTAGTTATGTAGGCTACACAAATCAAACAGTGCAAGTAAACGGGCAAGAAACGATCAATGTTGTTTTAAAAACCGAATCGCAACAATTAACAGAAGTAGTTGTAACTGGATATACAAAAGAACGTAAGGTCGATGTTACTGGAGCTGTTGTTGTAGTTGAGATGAAGCCTATTGTGGGACAAAGTATGAGTTCAGGTAATGCCATGCAGGCAATGCAAGGTAGGGTTGCAGGTTTATCAGTAGAAAAATCAGGAGATCCAAGTGGTACCAGCAGCAAGATTCTTATTAGAGGGGTAAGTACTCTAGGGAATACTGACCCTTTATATGTGATTGATGGAGTTCCTACAGTAAGGCCAGAAGTTTTTGCCAGTTTAAATCCAAGCGCCATAGAATCTGTACAGGTATTGAAAGATGCTTCTGCTTCTTCTATTTATGGTTCTAGAGCGGCAAACGGAGTTATTGTAGTAACCACTAAAAATGCTTTTAAAGGAGAAAGAATGAATGTCTCTTATAGTACCAGTGTTTCTTCAATGTCAGAGAAAAAAGAAAGGTATAAAATGTTAAATGCAGTAGACAGAGGGAAAGTTTTATGGCAAGCTTCAGTAAATGATGGTGCACTTCCTGAAGATGCTTATGGAGCTATTTATAATTTTGATTGGAATCATAATCTAAGTAATCCGATATTAAATGGCGTAACGGTTCAACCATTTGTAGGTGGTGATACTAATGTTCCAGCAGGAGATACCAATTGGCAGGATGTAATGTATAAAACAGGATTTGTCATCAATAATGATTTGTCTGTTTCGGGAGGTACAGAGAAATCTAATGCGATGTTGAATTTAGGGTATTTAGACAATACAGGTATGTTAAGATACACAAATTATGAAAGATATACTGCAAGATTAAATGCCAATTTTAAATTGTTTAATGATAAAGTACGATTTGGTATTAATTCACAATTTACCCAATCTAATGAAAAATTAGCTGCTAATGATGTGGGTAATGCTCCAGTTCCTGGTTTAGCGATTTCATTAGTGCCAACAATTCCTGTTTATACAAAATCTGGAGGTTATGGAGGACCTTTAGGTTCTGGTTATTCTGATAGAAATAATCCATTGTTGATGCAATATTTAAACAGATGGGATAATACTCGAAGAATGTCTTTGTACGGGAATATTTTTACAGAAATTGATTTAGTAAAAAATCTTACTTTCAGAAATAGTATTGGTATTGATTTTAATGATTTCAACAGAAAAGATATTGAACCAACAGTAAGCAATGGATCTGTTAACAGAACTAATAACAGCTTAACTTATGATACTAATAAATATTCTAGTTTAACGATTTCGAATACTTTAAATTATAATGTAAAACTTTCCAATCATAAAATTGGTGTAGTAGTGGGTATCGAATCAGTTAAAACAGATTTTAATAGTTTGTTAGCTCGCGCAGAGAATTTTGCGGTAGAGACAGAACCTTATTTTGTTTTATCAGCTGCTTCTGGAGCCAGAACATCAAATGGACTTTCAACTGGAAGCAGATTGCTTTCTCAGTTTGGAAAAGTTAACTATGCTTTCTCAGATAAATATTTGGCAACTTTTACTATAAGACGTGATGGTTCTTCCCGATTTGGAGCAGATAATCGTTACGGTGTTTTCCCTGCTGCAACGGTAGGATGGAAAATCAGTAATGAAGATTTCTTGAAAAATATTAAGGCAATTTCGTCATTAAAACTTCGTGCAGGTTATGGTGAGGTAGGGAATCAATCCATTGGTGATAATGCTAGTTTAGGATTGTATGAGGCTAGATATGGAGTTAATCAAAATGTTTTTATACCTGATTTTTTCAATATTTATTATAATGTAGGAACGGCTTATGATTTAGGTGGGGTTAATACAGGGAATTTACCATCTGGTTTTGTTTCTATTCAGGCAGCTAATTCAGGATTGAAATGGGAATCTACAAAAGAGATTAACCTAGGGCTTGATTTTGCTTTTTTAGAAAATAAATTATCGGGTTCATTTGATTACTTTACTAGAAAGACAGACGGTATATTAATTAAACCACCAGTTGCATCGGTTTTAGGAGAAGGACAACAGCGTTTTGTGAATGGAGCATCTACTGAAAATAAAGGTTGGGAATTTGTTTTAGGATACTCAGATACTTTAGAGAATGGATTGAATTTTAATGTTACTAGTAACTTTGGTGCAACAAAAAACAAAATTACTGCATTACCAGAAGAAGTGAGATCAGCTTATCCAGGTACAGCTTTAAATTCAATAGTTGGTCATTCGCAGTTTGAAGTTTTTGGATATAAAACCGACGGATTGTTCCAATCACAGGCAGATATTAATTCTCATGCTACCCAAGTAGCATCTCGATTAGGAGGTATTAAATATGTTGATATCAATAATGACGGTGTTATTAATTCTGATGATAGAACTTTTATAGGTTCAACACAACCAAAACTAGAATATGGTATTAATATTAGCTTGGCTTATAAAAATATAGATATGTCTATTTTTGGATCAGGGGTTACAGGAAGAAAAGGAGTTGATCCATATATCTATTGGAATAATTTTGTTCAAGGTAGAGAAAATGCTGGACCTGGTACATTTAATGCCTGGACTCCAACCAATACTAATACAGATATCCCATCTCTCTCATTGGCGCATAATGACAATCAGATGTCAGAGTATTTTTTAAGAAATAATTCTTATTTCAAAGTTAGAAACATACAAATTGGTTATTCTTTACCAGAAAGTATAACTGATAAAACTGGTTTTATTACTCATTGTAGAATATACGCTCAAGGGGAGAACTTATTTTGGTTTACACCAAAAGGATATATAGGTTCTGATCCAGAACGTACTAATACAAATAGAATACCAGTACCTACTACATACTCATTAGGGATAAACTTAAACTTTTAATTAATTCTCATGAAAAAATATAATAAAATAGTTATTAGCTTCTTGTCAATTTTATTTTTGACATCATGTAGCGCAGATTTTTTAGATTATGAACCTACAGGAGTATTAAAGCCAGATCAAGTTGCTACTGTAGCAAATGCGGATGCTCTTGTTACAGCCGCTTATGCAGCAATAGGGAATGATGAAATGGTTGGACCAATAACGAATCAATGGGTTTATGGTAGTGTACGTTCTGATGATGCCTACAAAGGAGGAGGAGGTCGCTCAGATGTTGATGTGATTGATACTTATGAACAATACAATACAACTATTCCTGATTATGGAGACTGGATGTTACCTAGAACCTGGACAAATCACTATAAAGCAATATCAAGAGCTAATTTTGCTTTGTCTGTAATAAATTCATTGCCAGAAACAGATTATCCATTGAAAAAAGTGAGACAGGCAGAATTACGTTTTTTAAGAGCCCACTCTTATTTTATGTTGAAGCAATTATTTAATAAAGTTCCTTTCATTACCGAAGATCTTACAAAAGAACAAATTTTGAAAACTGCAAATGATTTGACTTCTGATGCATTATGGAATAAAATTGCAGAAGATTTTATTTTTGCACATGATAATTTACCTGCTTCACAAGATCAAGTAGGTAGAGCTGATAAAAATGCTGCTTCAGCCTATTTAGCAAAATTGAGATTGTATCAGGCTTATGAGCAAAATCCAACAACTCATGCCGTAATAAATATTAATGCAGCAAGATTGCAAGAAGTAATCGATTATGCCAATGAAGTAACTGGAAGTTTAGAGCCAGACTTTGGTTTCAATTTCTTAGACGGTCATGATAATGGACGAGAATCTATTTGGGCAGTTCAATTTTCTATCAGTGATGGAACTAATACAGGAAGAGTAAGTTTTGTTACGGGATTAAATTCGCCTCACGGATCACCACTTTATGGATGTTGCGGTTTTCACTTAGCGAGTCAAAATATGGTAAATGCATTCAAAACTGATGCTGTAACTGGTTTACCATTATTAGATACTTTTAATAATTCAGATATTTTTAATACAGTAGATGGTAGCGGAAAAGCATCATTAACTGCTGGTGTAACACTTGATCCTAGAATTGATCATACAGTTGGAGTACCTGGTAGACCATTTAAATATAAAAATACCTTGAAAACAGCGGGAGATATGGTTTATAATTTTAGTTGGGCTAGAGATCCAGGGGTTTATGGTTTCTTTGGAAACATGAAAGAGCAACAATCGCCAGACTGTTCATGCTACGTAAAGAACGGTCCATTCGTAGGGACTTCTAAAAACGTAGATTTTATCAGATATGCCGATGTGTTATTATTCAAAGCTGAAGCATTGATTCAATTGAATAGACAAAATGAGGCACTACCAATTATTAATCAAATAAGAGCAAGAGCGGCGGCAAGTACAACAATGCCACTGGCAGCAGGTGCTTCTAATGTATATAAAGTGCAACCTTATCTTTTATTTCCTGATAAAGCTTATGCTTTGAAAGCACTTAAATTTGAGAGAAGATTAGAGTTTGGAATGGAAGGCCCTCGATTTTTTGACCTTGTTAGATGGGGTGAAGCTGAGCCAGTTTTAAACGCTTATCTTACAGTTGAGAAAGTAAAAAGAGGTTTTCTTTCAAGTGCTCATTTTACAGCAGGTAGAGATGAATATTATCCAATACCTCAAAGAGAGATTGATTTTACGGCAGGGTTGTATAAACAAAATCCTGGATATTAATTGTTAAATTAATTAATGGTTGGTTTTTTTAATGTAATTAAGGGCAGGTTTTAAACTTGCCCTTAATTTTTTTAGTTTTTGGAGGTTATTTTTCATAATGATTAATAATCTACTGGTTTTAGGATTTGTTTTTAATCAAAAAATAAAATGTTTATAAAGGGATAGTCTTTTTTAAGATTGTCCCTTTTTTTGTTTCTAATTAGATTTACTCGCGTTTTATGCTTTAAATAAGACTTATAGAAGTAAGTTTTTGAAGTTTATAGGAGAAATAAAATTCTATTTATAATTCTAAATGGACTTTTGTGTGTTTTTTTATTTATTTTTAATTTGTTTAGAATCAGATTTTTGTGAATTATTTTTAAAAAATAATAATAATTTGTTTTAAAAAAATTAAGTTTTCATTTGGTCAGTTTAATTTTTAACTTAACTTTGTCTATAGAATTAGTAGAATTTAAAAATGATAATCATTAATAAAAATAAGGCTTTGAAAACTATCAAAAACACCTCTTTTTTGATCACGCAATTAAATCAAGGATTCGTCAATCTTGGACGAATGTATTGTTGCTGTTAAGTTTTTATAAGTTTTAGTTCATTTGGGGTTGTATAAAAATACAGTTGTATTTTCTAAAAAAAAAAACGCTTTAGTATTATTTGTTGAGCAAAACCAAAATAGAAAAGCAAACCAATTCTAAAAAGAAGAATTACATAAAAGTTTAGTGGTAGAAAGAATATAGGAAATACTAAAGGAGCACTAAGTGTATTTCCGGTGGTAAGTAGAGATTATATTTTTCTAAATCTAAAAATCAAAATAGTACTAATTAAAAAATAAAAAAATGAAGTTAATGTGTTGTAAATAAAAAAAGCCATTTCTGCGGCAACAGAAATGGCAAAGTTTAAAAAGAAATGTTCATCTCAAAAAAGGAAAAGAAAGTTGATAAATCAGCCTTCTCAGGTTCCTTATTATTTAAACTAAAACAAAGTAATGAAAAAAAAATTAAATATATATTCTTTGGTAATCCTAATATTGTTATCAATTGGAATTAATGCACAAAATACAAAACCACTGATACAGTCAAAATTAGACGGTACAGTAATAGATAATATTACAAATGAGCCAATTCCTGGCGCAACAGTTACAATTAAAGGGATAACCCACAGTGTAACCACAGATGCTGAAGGTAAATTCTACTTTCAAACTGGACAAAAATTCCCTTACACTTTAATTATAAGTTATATTGGGTATAAAAAAACAGAAGTTGTAGCCAATGGGAGTCCCATTATTATCAGTTTAAAATCTGATGTTCAAGAACTGAACGAATTAGTAGTAGTAGGTTATGGAACTCAAAAAAAGAAAGACATTACGGGGGCAGTATCTTCAGTTCCTAAAGGGAATTTAAGTCAGGTAACTTCTTCTGCTGACAACTTATTGCGAGGTGCAGTATCAGGAGTGGTGGTTACTCAAAGTTCAGGGAGACCTGGCGCTACTTCTAGTGTTCGTATTAGAGGAGGAAACTCAATCACAGCAGGTAACGAACCTCTTTATGTTGTAGACGGAATATTGATATACAATGACAATAGTAATGGTACTGCTGGAGTGTCTAATGCCGGAGCCGGAGTCAATGTATTATCTACTATTAGTCCTGGTGATATAGAATCTATTGATGTATTGAAAGATGCCTCGGCAACTGCTATTTATGGTTCTCGTGGAGCTAATGGTGTGGTTATTATTACGACTAAAAAAGGGATAAAAGGGCAAGATATTATTTCGTATCAGGGTTATTTTGGATTTCAAAAAGTTTCCAAAAAAATCGATCTATTAAATGCCAGTGACTGGGCTAGTTTGCGCAATGATGTTCAGGCAAGTATAGGACAGGCGCCTTCATTTACTCCAGTGCAAATTGAAGCCTTAAAAACTTCAGGAGGTTATGACTGGCAATCGGCACTTTTTAGAACTGCTCCGGTTCAAAATCATCAATTGTCATTTTCAGGAGGTGATGATCGTTCCAGATATGCTGTTTCAGGAGGATTTTTTGATCAGAAGGGAATTGTAATTGGCTCTGATTTCAGACGAATTTCCCTTCGTGCTAATTACGAGAGAAATTATTCGCAGACATTTAAATTTGGTGTGAATTCTAATTATAGTAATTCATTGTCAAATGGTATTGGAACAAATAATACGGGTAGAAATCCAAATCCATTAGTTGTTGCTTTGTATACGCCTCCAGTAGTTCCTATTAAAAACGCAGATGGATCTTATAATTTAACGAATAATCCTTATTCGACTGCGGTTAATGGTATTATTGGTAATCCTATCAATGATTTAGAAGCTACGACTAACACAACTAAAATTGATAGAATCTTAACTAGTTTGTTTGGAGAATACAAGCTAAGCAAAGAAATCACGGCTAAAGTTGCTGTTAGTGGTGATGTAATCAATACCAAGCAAAATTATTATGCTCCATCTACTACTACAACTGGAGCAGGAACTAAAGGATTAGCTTCTGTGGGTAACAGATTAGTAAGTTCAGTATTGAATGAGAATACATTGAATTTCAACACTCATTTTGGTGATAACCATAAATTCTCAGCTTTGGCAGGATATACACTTCAATATACTCAGGGTGAAGTAATCAATGCAGGAGCAAATAGTTTTGTAAATGATGCCAATACTTATAACGCTTTACAAGATGGTGTAGCTGTAAAACCGTATAGTGATGCATTTGAAAGTGTATTGAAATCTTATTTAACCAGAGTAAATTATTCTTATAAAGGGAAATATAACTTAACCGTTTCGGCACGTGCAGATGGTTCTTCAAGATTTGGTTCGAAATCGCTTTGGGGTTATTTCCCGTCAGCGGGTTTTTCTTGGAACATTACCGACGAAGATTTTGCTGAAAGCATTAAAGGAGTAGTAACTGATGCAAAATTGAGATTAAGTGCAGGAACAACAGGAAATCAGGAGATTGGGAATTATCTTTCTTTGGCATCAATAGGTTCTGTTAATTATAGTTTTGGAGGCACAATTCAAACAGGATTGACTCCAACACGTTTAGCAAATCCAGACTTAAGATGGGAAAAAACAAATCAATATAATGTTGGTTTAGATTTATCATTATTGGACAGAAAAATAAATTTTGTTTTTGATGTTTATTATAAGAAAACAAACGATTTATTGGTTAATGTACCAGTTCCTCTTATTTCTGGGTATTCTGCAGTACTTCAAAATATTGGAGGAGTTGAGAATAAAGGAATTGAAATTGGTATAATAACAGAGAATTTAAAAACAGAGAATTTTTCTTGGAATACTAACTTTGTGTTTTCAGCCAATAGAAACAAAGTACTTGAAATAGGGAATGGAGTTGATCAATTTTTTCCAGTAGTTCCAAATGGTACTTTATTGCAACAACAACCTGTAACGGTAAAAGTAGGATTGCCTCTAGGAACTTTCTGGGGATACAAAACCAATGGTATTTTTCAAACTCAGGAAGAAATCAATACACAGCCTAAAATAAACAGTCTTGCCAACACAAAAATTGGAGACAGAAAATATGTAGATACTAATGGTGATGGTGTAATTACAGCTACTGACAAAGGGAATCTTGGAAGTTCACAACCTAAAATTGTTGCAAGTTTTAGTAATACTATTTCTTATAACGACTTCGATTTGCAATTTTCTTTACAGGGATCTTATGGCGGTAAAATATTTAATGCCCTAAATCAACAATTAGAGATTTCTACTCTTGGAACAAATGCAGCAACTACTTTAATAGACCGTTGGACTCCTACTAATACAAATACTGATATTCCTAGAGCAACAAGTTCTCCGTTAGGAATAGTTTCCGAACGCTATATAGAGGATGCTTCTTTTTTGAGATTAAAAACCATCACTTTAGGTTATACACTTCCTAAAAGTATAACTTCAAAAATAGGATTGAAGAGCGCTAAGCTATATGTGTCAGCCGAAAATTTATTTACATGGACTAAATATTCTGGCTTTGATCCAGAGGTAAGTTCTTATGAACAAAACAACTTATATCCTGGAATTGACTTTGGAGCTTATCCAAATTCTAAAACATTCATCACGGGATTAAACCTAACTTTTTAAGTAAAATAAAAAATTAAACGATGAAAAAGATAATAATAACATTCATACTAAGTGCCAGTCTATTTGTATCGTGCACCGAGCTGGAGGTCACACCAACCTCTTTTGTAACCAAAGATAATTTCTTTATAACTCAGGATGATGCCGTTGCCAGTGTTACTGCGGCCTATGCCTCTTTGAGTTTGGATCCGGGAGAACAAAGTTTATTTGGAAGAAATTTATATTTCCTGACTGATATGGCTTCTGACTATGCTGCTGCGGGAGTTTCAGCTACGAATCCACAGGTAAGAGCTTTGAGTAGTTTGACTCATGATGCCACTTCCGATCGTGTTCAGGTGGCTTGGCGCCAAATTTATGCTGGAATAAACAGAGCCAATGTGGCTATTGATAATATTCCTAAAGCAGCTGGATCTGATGTTATAAAAACAAGATTGATTAACGAAGCTAAATTCATTAGAGGCTTATTGTACTTTCAAGCCGTTCGTCTTTGGGGAGGAGTTCCAATAGTTTTGCACGAACCAACTTCTATTCAGGTGGAAAGTCTGAAATCAAGAAGAGCCACTGTAGATGAAGTTTATACTCAAATTATTTCAGATTTGACAGCTGCGGAAAGTTTACCACCTACTTATGCTGCCAGTGATGCTGGACGTGCTACTTCGGGAGCTGCAAAAGCCATTTTGACGAAAGTGTATTTGACCAGAAAAGATTGGTCAAATGCTATTCTTAAAGCTAAAGAAGTAATTAATGGAGGTTATGGATATGCACTTTTCGAAAATTTTGCAGACATATTTGACAAAACGAAAAAGAATGGGAAAGAACATATTTTTTCTGTTCAGTTTGAACCAAATCAGGCAGGTAATGGATCTAGTGGAAGTACTTATCAGGCGACCTCTTTTACAGGATTTACCGCTACAGAACCAGCAGATATTATTTCGGATGTAGCCTTGTTCTATGATATTTATGCAACAGGAGATACCAGAAGAGATGCGAGTTATGTGAAACAGTTAGTGAATCCTGCTACAGGAACGCTTTATACTTTTCCAAAACCACTGTTTAAAAAATACCTGGATCTTAACAATTTAGCTACACCATCTAATGGCTCTATTAATTTTCCATTGATTCGCTATGCTGATATCTTATTATCTTTTGCAGAAGCAACTAATGAAAAAGACGGAGCAACACTTGAGGCACTTGAGGCTGTAAATCAGGTAAGAAGAAGAGCTTTTGGAAAACCAATTCTAACGCCAAATGTAACAGTGGATTTAGTAGCACTTACTAATGTTCAATTAAGAGATGCTATTCGTGAAGAGCGTAAAAAAGAATTTGTTCAGGAAGGGCAAAGATGGTTTGATTTAGTACGTTGGGGAACTTTAGTTACCGAAGTGAAAAAAGTAACTGCTAAGAACTCTGTTTCAGCACGTAATAATTTGTATCCAATTCCGCAAAGCGAGCGCAATATAGATCCTGTAGGTTTACCACAAAATGATGGTTATTAGTAATTATAAAATTAAAAGAAAATGAAAAACTTTAAATATAATAATAGCATCAAAAGCCCCAAAAAAGGGCTTTTGATTACTGCCCTAGTAGTTGCACAATTTGGCTTTGCCCAAAATAAAGCAGATGCCAATTTCAAAGGTATTATTGGTAAAACATTAGCCGAATCAAAAGAATATTGGCCAGAACCAGTTACTGCTGCTAAAGGCGCTCCGAATGTAGTTTGGATTGTTTTAGATGATGTTGGATATGGAGCTTCAAGTGCTTTTGGAGGTTTGATAGAAACACCAGTTTTAGAGAGTCTGGCCAACAATGGATTGAGATATACCAATTTCCATACTACAGCAATTTGTGCTCCTACACGTTCTGCCTTGCTGACTGGAAGCAATTCTCATAAAGTCCATGTTGGAGGATTCTCACATACAATAATGTCTGCAGGATTTCCAGGTTGGGATGGAAAAATTCCTTCAAAAAATGGAACTATAGCAGAGATTTTGCGTGACAAAGGATATAATACTTTTGGCGTAGGTAAATATGGTGTAACTCCAGATGAAGACGCTACTGATGCTGGTCCTTTTGACAGATGGCCAACAGGTAAAGGATTCGAACATTTTTTCGGATTTTTGGGTTCAGCAACCGATCAATATAAACCAGATTTGATAGAAGACCAGGTACATGTTACTCCAGACGGAAGACATCTTAGTGAGCAGATTACGGATAAAGCGATTAGCTATATTACCAGACAACAAAAGGCGGCTCCGGGAAAACCATTCTTTTTATACTATTCTCCAGCAGCAGTTCATGCACCACATCAGGTTGCTGAAAAATGGAGTGATGCCTATAAAGGAAAATTTGATGATGGCTGGGATGCTTACCGCGAAAAAACATTGGCTAACCAAAAGAAATTAGGAGTTATTCCTGCTAATGCAGTATTACCTGAACGCAATCCACTTATTACTGATTGGAAAAAATTAACACCAGATCAAAAGAAAGTGTATTCCAAATTTATGGAAGTGTACGCAGGATATTTAACTTATACCGATTATGAAATTGGAAGACTGGTGAATCATTTAAAGGAAAGCAATCAATTGGATAATACAGTAGTTTTTGTTTTAATAGGAGATAATGGAGCCAGTAAAGAAGGAAGCTTGCAAGGAGCTCTTGACAGACAAACCTATGTTGCAGGAGTAACGGAAGAACAGCTATTCCAAAATAATTTAAATAGAATTGGAGAAATTGGAACACCTCAAACCTATGTTAATTATCCTTTAGGCTGGGCACAAGCAACTAATGTACCTTTTAAAAACTGGAAACAAGATGCTAATTCCGAAGGAGGAACACACAATCCATTAATTGTTTATTATCCAAATGGAATTAAAGAGAAAGGTGGAATTAGAAATCAATACAGTCATGTTATTGATATTTTACCTACGACTCTTGATATTTTAGGAGTTAAAGCTCCTGAATCTATCAGAGAAATCAAGCAGGATACTATACAGGGATATTCGTTTTATAATTCTTTGAATGATGCCAAAGTAGCATCTAACCATAAAATCCAACATTATTACATTTTTGGATCCAGATCTATTTATAACGATGGCTGGAAAGCAGCTGCTGCGCATCATCCAAACTCTATTGAGGTTAAAGAAGCATTGAATGATAAAACCAAATCAGCTGTTTTAAATGCTGATTTTGATAAAGATGTTTGGGAATTATACAACATCAATGAAGATTTCAATGAAAGAAAAGATTTGGCTAAAAAATATCCTGAAAAACTAGCTGAACTTAAAAAACTATTTGATGAACAGGCCAAGAAAAATAACCTGTATCCATTAATAGACTGGTCAGATGTTTACCAAAGAAGAATACATCAAACGCCAGCTACCGAAGGGAAATCGGCTCAGGAATTATTGACAAAAGCAAACAAGTAAAAACTATTTCAGAGCTATTGAATTTAAGTTTTGGTAGCTCTGAATTTAGTCACAATCTCAAATTCTTATAATAAATGAAAAAGTATAATTAAATATTATACTAAATCTATAGAACTAATAAATGATAAATTTCCGATTCTATAAAAATAGAAAAGTAAGAATCCTTTAGAAGAGATATAAACTTTGATTAATAAAATAAAAAGATAAAAAAATGAAAAACTTTAAATTCAATTGCTACGCCAATTCGCTATCGCTCGGGTCAAAACTTAAAGCGCCTCAAAGAGGACTATTACTTACGGCTTTAGTTGTTGCACAATTTGGCTTTGCCCAAAATAAAGTAGATGCTAATTACAAAGGAGTTATTGGTAAAACATTAGCTGAATCAAAAGAATATTGGCCAGAGCCAGTTAAAGCTTCAGCTGGAGCACCTAATGTTGTGTGGATTTTACTAGATGATGTAGGATTTGGAGCTTCCAGCGCTTTTGGTGGATTAATACAAACGCCCACTTTTGATGCTTTGGCAAATAATGGTTTGCGATATACTAATTTCCATACAACAGCAATTTGCGCACCAACCCGTGCAGCATTATTAACGGGTAGAAATTCAGGAAGAGTTCATGTTAGTGGGTTTTCACATACAATTCTTTCGGCAGGTTTCCCAGGTTGGGACGGAAGAATTCCTTCGGATAAAGGAACAATAGCTGAAATTTTAAGAGAGAATGGGTACAACACTTTTGCAGTTGGAAAATATGGAGTGACTCCTGATGAAGACGCTACTGACGCTGGTCCTTTTGACAGATGGCCAACAGGGAAAGGATTCGATCACTTTTTTGGTTTCTTAGGTTCGCAAACTGATCAGTACAATCCGGATTTAGTAGAAGATCAGGCACATGTAAAACCTGATGGCCGTCATTTAACGGATCAAATTACTGATAAAGCAATTAGCTATATTCAAACACAACAAAAAGCAGCTCCTGGAAAACCATTCTTCTTGTATTATGCACCAGGTGCTGTCCATGCGCCACATCAGGTGGAAGCTTCCTGGAGTGATGCTTATAAAGGAAAATTTGATGAAGGTTGGGATGCGTATCGTGAAAAAGTATTGGTAAACCAGAAGAAATTGGGTGTAATTCCTGCTAATGCGATATTGCCAGAACGCAACCCACTTATTGCTGATTGGAAAAAATTAACTCCAGATCAAAAGAAAGTGTATGCAAAGTTCATGGAAGTGTATGCAGGATACCTTACTTATACGGATCACGAAATTGGAAGAGTAGTTAACTATTTGAAGGAGAGCAATCAATTGGATAATACACTGATTTTTGTTGCCATTGGTGATAATGGTGCGAGTAAAGAAGGTACTACACAAGGTACAATTAGCCAAAGTCTTTTTGCTCAGGGAGTATCTGAAGAACAAAATTTTCAGTCTAATTTAGCTAATATTGGAGAAATTGGAACAGCTAAAGGTCTTAATACGAATTTCCCTTTAGGTTGGGCTCAAGCTACCAATTCGCCTTTTAAAAACTGGAAACAAGATGCACAATCCGAAGGAGGAACACGTAATCCTTTGATTGTTTTTTATCCAAAAGGAATCAAAGATAAAGGCGGAATCAGAAATCAATACAGCCATGTAACGGACATACTTCCTACTACTTTGGAAATTGCGGGAATTAAAGCTCCTGAAAAAATCAGAGAAGTTAAGCAGGATATTATTCAGGGTTCTTCGCTGTATACTTCGCTAAATGATGCTAAAGCGGAATCATTACACAAGGTACAATACTATTATATTTTTGGAAATAGAGCCATTTATAAAGATGGCTGGAAAGCGGGTGCTGCGCATGCTAATCCATTTACTTCAGCAAAAACTGCGGATAAAAATCAAGCGCCACAAGCGAGCAATTTTGATAATGATGTTTGGGAATTGTACAACTTAAACGAAGATTTTAACGAGCGTAATAACCTGGCAGCTAAATATCCTGAAAAATTAACAGAACTTAAAAAGTTGTTTGACGAGCAAGCCAAAGAGAATAATGTGTATCCATTAATTGACTGGCAGGATGTATTAGGCAGAAAAATACATAATCCTGGCGGAGACAAAAATCAAAATCTTCAGGAATTGATTAAACAAGCAACAAAAGGAGGGACAACTCAAGCGCATTAATAAATAAAAATTTAGAATTCAGGTCTTAATTAGAATCTTAAAAGACCTGAATCTTTTAACAATAAAAGATAAAAAAAATGAAACTGATAGATTTTCAAATAATAGCGAAAAAAATTGTCGTTGGAGCAATTGTGTTTTTTATTCCACTAGCCATATTGGCGGGAGGTTTAGCATTAGTAAATCAACTTTTAAAATAAGAAATCATGGGAGTTAGTAAAAATCCACTGAAAAATTTAACAAGAGACCTGAGCATAAGTCTTTTCATTTACAGTTTGCCTGTATTGGCTATTTACCTTTATTTTAAATTTAATAATGGTAGCATAGCAGAATCACAACTTACATTACCATCGTTTTTGGAATTTGTAAAACCTGCTTTTCAAAACATTAAAACATGGGGATTAATTGCTTTTACACTTGTTTTAGGTGTAATCGAATTTACCGCAGGTTTATATGATGAACAATGGACAGGACATGAACGTAAAGTAGACGTCATTTGTTTTCTAGCGCCAAAATTGCTTTTACCACCTGTAATTGCATTTTTTAGCTTAACAGCTTTGCCTTATTTAATTCCAAATTTAGAGAATACATTTTCATGGGTTCCGTTCTGGGGAGGATTTTTCCTGATTGCCATAGCCGATGATTTAACTCAATATTGGTACCATCGTTTGCACCATCAGGTACCCTTTTTATGGCGTTTTCATAGAACACATCATTCGGCTCCCTATATGGGAATGGCGATGGCGTCGAGACAAAACTTTATTTATACGGTATTTTTCTCTCAGATTTATTTAACAGCTACATTGACCTTTTTAGGTTTAGGATTACCAGCGTTGTTTGTTACGGTGATAAAAAGTTTTATCACATTAGGTGCACATTCAAGTCTAGCCTGGGATAAACCATTTTATAAGTATAAAGTTTTAAATCCAATTGCATGGGTTTTGGAACGTTTGATTTCGACTCCAGCCACCCATCATGCGCATCATGCTGATACTAGCGGAGATGGTATTGGGCATTTCAAAGGCAACTTTGGAAATATGTTCTTTTTGTGGGATGTAATTTTCGGAACAGCTTTAATTACCCGAAAATTCCCAGTATCATACGGAACAAAATCATACAAACAAGAAGAATGGTATGCACAATTGCTGTGGCCAATATTCAAATCTAAAATAGAAGGAAGCCCTTTATCTGATGGCGTTTTAGCTGTTCCAGTTTCTCAAAAGACTAATAATGTTCCAACAAATCCAAATATATATGAGCCAGTTCAATCTTAAAATAGTTAAAAATAGTATCACAGCAATTGTATTGTTATTTACAATTGCTGGTTTTTCACAAAATAAAAATGAGTTTACCTTACAAATAGATTCCTTTTATGCGAAAATTAAAGAACAAAAAAATCCACAGATCATTGATGCCCGAAGTCCCGAAGAGTTTGTGATAAACCATATTAATGGCGCAGTTAATTTTAATTTGGAAACGAAGAATTATACCGAAAATGTTGCCCGATTGGATAAAGCAAAGCCCGTATTCATTTATTCGATTGGAGCTGGAAGAAGTGGTCAGTTAGCAAATGAATTATTGAAAAATGGTTTCTCAGAAGTTCATGATTTACAAGGAGGAATTGCGGCCTGGATTGGAGGAGGCAAATCATTTTATTCGAATTCAAAAAGTAAATTGTCGTTAGCAGAATACAATAAAATCATTGCTGATAATCAGGTTGTTTTGGTAGATATTGGATCTCATTATTGTGGAGCTTGTAAAAAAGTAAAACCTGTTTTGGAAACAATCAGAGCGCAATATGGAGAGAATTTAAAAATTGTAGAAATTGATTTAGAAGATAATCCACAGGTGATAGCCGATTTAAAAACGGTAAAAGTTTTTCCAACATTAATTTTATACCAAAATGGTAAAACAGTTTTCAAAAAAGATGGTTTGGGAGATTTGAAAAAAGACGTTGATGTAGCTTTAGCGCATTAGTATCATTCAATAATAAATATTGCTTTCGATACATTTCGGGCTATTTATTTTACTTTGTAAAGAATTTATTTTAGAGTTAATTCATGTACCTTCCTGATTCTTTCGGGATAACTGATAATGAATATTACGAATATGAAAAAATATAGTTTAATTGTTGCCATTATTTTATCGAATTTATATACTGTTTTTGGGCAAGAAGTTAATGCTGTTGCAGTTACTTCAACAACTTGTGAGGCTATGTGCAAAGCTAATACCTCTAAAAAAGCATTATTGTTACAATCCATTGGAAACAATTTTAAAAAAAATGCGATTGCTTCGACCAATGAAATGGTTTGGGTTGCTGCAGGAGAATTTAGCATGGGAACGAATGATTATCCCGATGCAAAACCCATTCATAAAGTGAGTGTAAAAGGCTATTGGATTGATGAACATGAAGTGACTAATGCTCAGTTTGCAGCTTTTGTAACGGCTACTAATTATGTAACTATTGCCGAAAGACCTCTCGATCCAGCTGATTATCCAGGAGTACCGCTTGATAAATTGGTTCCGGGTTCCGCAGTATTTGTTCCGCCAACTGGGCAGGTGCCTTTAGATAATATACAACAATGGTGGCAGTATGTGCCAGGCGCGAGTTGGCAGCATCCTTCAGGACCAGAAAGTAGTATTGCGGGACTCGAAAATAATCCTGTAGTTCAAGTCAGTTATCTTGATGCAAAAGCTTATGCTGATTGGGCAGGAAAACGGCTTCTAACAGAAGCCGAATGGGAGTTTGCTGCCAGAGCAGGAAGACCTCATACTAAATATTATTGGGGAACGGATCTTAAACCAAATGGGAAATGGCTTGCCAATATTTTTCAGGGAACTTTCCCTAATAACAATACTGCCGAAGATGGTTTTGCAAATGCAGCTCCAGTAAAGTCTTTTCCAAAAAATCCTTTAGGAATTTATGATTTAGAAGGAAATGTATGGGAATGGTGTAGCGATTTATATAGTAATGATTATTATAAAAATAGTACTGCGGCTAATCCACAAGGACCTTCAATGACTAATGATCCAGAAGAACCAGGAATAGAAAAGCATGTTCAAAGAGGCGGTTCTTATTTATGTAGTGACCAATATTGCATTCGATATGTTGCAGGAAGTCGCGGTAAAGGAGAAACCACAAGCGCCTGTAATCACTTAGGATTTAGATGTGTGAAGGACGCAGAATAATTTTTACTCATAGCTTTTTCGGTTTTATTCTAATAAAATTTTCTCGATTTTTTTACCGCAGATTCGCAGATTATTATAAGAAAATCTGCGAATCTGCGGTAATTTTTGAAATACCTCGTGGGCTCTGCCCCGAGGCAATTTATTAAATAATAATTTTACCTTAAATAGTATGTGCGGATTGTTAACGGTTTTAAATATGTATATATTTGTTGAATTGCGTTATAAATAAAACAATAAACATTCTGTAAATAGATGAAATTACTAAAAATAGCTGCTGTCTTTTTGACCGTTGGAGTTTCTATGGTGTCTGATGCACAAACAGTAAACAAGCCGAATCTTAAAACTACTGAAAAAGCCCCTTTTGAATATGTTGTAGAACAATTTGCCGATATAAAAGTATTGCGTTACCAAATTTCAGGTTGGGAAAATCTGACGTTGAAAGAGCAAAAATTAGTTTACTATTTAACTCAGGCGGGATATTCAGGTAGAGATATTATTTACGATCAGCATTATAAGTACAATCTAAAAATTAGAAAAGCACTCGAAAATATTTATGTAAATTATAAAGGCAGTAAAAATTCTGAAGACTGGAAAAACTTTGAAATTTATACAAAAAGAGTTTGGTTTGCTAATGGAATTCATCATCATTATTCGAATGAAAAAATGAAACCTGCTTTTTCGGCAGCGTATCTGACTATCTTGATGAAAGCTACAAAGACAACTTTATCTCCAGAAATAGTTGCTGTACTTTTTAATGATACCGATTCTAAAAAAGTAAATTTAGACGAGTCAAAAGGTTTGTTAGAAGGTTCGGCTATTAATTTTTATGGCAAAGGAATTACTGCAAAAGAAGCAGAAGCTTTTTATGCCAGGAAAAAAAGTCCTGATGCCAATAGACCGTATTCTTTTGGTTTAAATTCTAAATTGGTTCGCAATTCTAAAGGAGAATTAGAAGAAAAAATCTGGAAAAGTGGCGGGATGTATGGCGTAGCCATTGACAAGATTACGTATTGGTTAGAAAAAGCTAAAGGGGTTGCTGAAAATAAAGAGCAAGCGGATGCTTTAGGATTACTGATTAGTTATTATAAAACAGGAAGTTTAAAAACCTGGGACGATTATAATATTGCCTGGCTTAAAGCTACTGAAGGAAACATTGATTACATAAATAGTTTTATCGAAGTTTATAATGATCCATTAGGATACAGAGGTTCGTATGAAAATATTGTACAAATCAAAGATTTTGATATGTCTAAAAAAATGGAAGTTATCTCTAAAAACGCCCAGTGGTTTGAAGATAATTCTCCTTTGATTCCGGCTCATAAAAAGAAAAACGTGGTTGGTGTTTCTTATAAAACAGTTATTGTTGCAGGTGAATCTGGTGACGCTTCTCCTGCTACACCAATTGGGGTGAATTTGCCTAATGCAGATTGGATTCGTTCAGAACATGGTTCAAAATCGGTTTCATTAGGAAATATTATTGAAGCCTATTCAAAAGCAGCAGGGAAAGGAAGATTGCAGGAATTTGCAAATGATCCTGAAGAAATTGCTTTAGCTGAAAAATATGGAGAATTAGGAGATAAAATGCACACGGCTTTACACGAAGTAATTGGTCACGCTTCTGGTCAAATCAATCCGGGTGTAGGAACGCCAAAAGAAACGTTGAAAAGTTATGCTTCAACACTGGAAGAAGGAAGAGCCGATTTAGTGGGATTGTATTTTCTTTATAATCCAAAATTGCAGGAATTAGGATTAGTTGATGACTGGAAAAAACTAGGAATGGAATCCTATGATGGCTATATCCGAAATGGATTGATGACACAGTTAATTCGCCTGGAGCCAGGTTCTAATATTGAAGAAGCGCACATGAGAAACCGTCAGTGGGTGAGTGCCTGGGTTTTTGAAAAAGGAAAATCGGCTAATGTAATAGAGAAAATTACTCGTGATGGAAAAACCTATTTCAACATTACTGATTATGAAAAACTACACGATTTGTTTGGACAATTACTTCGCGAAGTACAACGTATTAAATCAGAAGGTGATTATGAAGCAGGAAAAGCTTTGGTTGAAAATTATGGTGTAAAAGTAGATCAAAAAATACACGCTGAGGTTTTAGAAAGAAACACGCAATTTACATCAGCTCCTTATAGTGGTTTTGTTAATCCAGTTTTGGTTCCCAAATTAGATGCCAAAGGAGCCATTATTTCGATCGAAGTAACGCAACCGAAAACTTTTGCTGAACAGATGTTGAACTATTCTAAAAACTATAATTTTCTCCCTTTAGAGAATTAAGTACATTATATACGCAAAGTAGAGCAAAAAAATAAAAGACAAAAGCCCAGGATTTAATTCTTGGGCTTTTTTTTGTGGTAATTCTTGCCAATTAACGGATTTATTAGCTGTTTATAGGATTTTTATTTTTTAAGAAAAATAGTATAATTATATTCACGAATATAAAAGATATTGCAATAGCACAAAGCCCGCTGTATTTGGGTAGATTGGAGCCATTTATGGCACATATAAACGAGTTCGCTGTAATTTTAGAGAACTCCGACCTTAAACAAACTAATCATAAATATATGACACAAGAACAGAAAAAATTTGAAGAGGTAACACTTTATAACTTCACAAGTTTAAGAAGTCCTCAAAATCGAGAGAAAGATGATGAGGATATGAAAATTGATTTTATATATTGTGATTTGCTTTTTAACAAGAAGGATAAAAGCATAATAATAGAAGAAGTTTCAAAAATTAATGGGTCAAAAGAAATAAATTCTTTTGATGACCTTTATGACTATGAAGACCATTTTAGGAAAATTATAGATTTTGGTAAAACATTAAACGAGTATAGATACAAAGAAATTAATTTTTATAAAATACACAAAGAGCTTTTAAAAATTGAATACTCTGATGAAAATATTGTAAACTCAATAAAAAGAATTACTTGGAAAACATTAGTAAGAATTACAAAATCAGGTGGAGAGTTAAAGTTAAAAGAAGCCTTAATAAATATTTTGAGGACTTATCACATAAAAAAGAATGTAAAACTGATTTCAGACCCTGAATACAAAGAAGACATACCCTTTTTCAAAAGATTAATAGATGCACAAGTAGTTATTCCAAAAGAGTTATTCCCAAAAGAAGAAACATTCTTTTTTGGAGAAAAATACAACCAGTATCAAATCGACAAATCCATAGTAAATCGAGTTGTCTTAAATCAAGAAATTTCAAAATATTCTTACTATTTGCAAAAACTTAATATGTCTGTTGAGTTCAAAGGTCAAATTAAAACCAATTTGGACAAAAAAATAGGTGCAAAAGATGCAATTGATTCTAAAATTCCAACAACTGACATTTTTAAAACTGCTTTTTATGGATGCTTATTTTTAAATAGCGAAATTGGAAATTTCATATTGAATTATGATGAATTTTATTTTAAGAATACCAAAGAAATTAAAACTGCAACTATTACAATCAACGATAACAAAATTGAATATCATAAAAGCAAAACAGAATCTTTACCAGAACTATTATTTGAACTAAATATAGATCTTGTTTCACAAATAATTAGTTCAGAAAAAAATGAAATTCAAATATTTCTAACCATAATTTTAGAAGATGATACTAATTATGATTTTGACTTAATTCTAATAAAACAAAGGCAAATTGACGATAGAATTAATTTTATTGAATATTTAGGAAATAAAGAAATCATACTTAATGATGGAAATGATTATTATGGTCAAGCATTTGCACCTTCGGGCTACGGTGTAAAACAATTGGGAATAATAGAGTATAGAAAAGTAACATCAACAATTAGTCGTTATGTTCCTGCCGAAGTAGCTAAAATTGAAAATGTAATGGCAAGTGAATATAGAGAACTTGCAACTGTAAAAGAGTTAACAAAAGAAGTTACAGATTTTGAAAGTAGTGAGACTTCGAATGAAAAAGAAAATGAAACTGTAAGCACAGACAGATTTCAAATGCAAAATGAGATATCAAAAATATTTGACCAACAAAATAAAAATAGTTTTGATACTAAGGCAAGCTATAACGGAGGTACTACAAGCCTTGACATTAGTTATGGTACTTCTACTATTAACAGCAAAAATGAAAGTAATAAACAAGCTGTAACCAACTCTAAAGAAATTACAAATAAAGCTGTTGAAAAAATATTTACAAAAGTTAGAAAAGAAAGAACGGTAAAAGTAACTGAAAAATTTACTGAATCAAGTAAGCATGGTTTTGATAATCGAGGGAATCCAAATCATGTTTCAGGAGTTTACAGACATATAAATGCAGTTTATAAAAATCAAATATACAATTACGGTAGAAGATTATTGTATGAGTTTGCAATTCCCGAACCAGCATTATTTCATAGATTGGCGATATTAGAAGATAATAATTTAGCGGATGTTATAAGTAAAATTCCAAAACATCCAATACTTGATAAGTTACCTAAAGATTATACAGAGATAACTAGAGATAATTATTTGTTTTTAGAAAAGCTAACTGATGTAACGCTTATAAAATTGCCAGAGGAAGTAAAAATTGTAGTCAATCAAAAATATTTTGACAACGGGGGAAGAAATCCTTCTTCATACGATTTATTTGAAATCCCTGATGCTACTAATTCCTTTAGAAAAATACAATTTCCAGAAGGATATTTGGCGGAAAGTTTTCAATTAAAAGTATTAAATTGCGATGAAAATGGGAATGGACTTGAATATGATACTAACGCACCTAAAAACAAAGGCTTTGTTGATTTTACTATTGGTGGGACAAAATATAGAGTACACACTTATGATGGTGATAGCAATCACGACAGACCATTCATTGATATAATAAATAAGCCAATTGAGAATTACAATTTGAATCCAAAAACTTTAGATTGGTATCTAACTGTAAACGATGTTCATAGAATAGCTTTTTCTATTACTATAAATATTAAAATGTCTAATAATTTTTACATCAATTGGCAAAAGTCAAACTATGATATTATCTTAAAAAAGTATGTTGAAGAAAACTCAAAATACTTAACACAAATAAAAAAAAATATTGAAGAAAATCCAATTGTAGATAATTATAAAGAAACAGACAAAGATTATATCCAAAATATTTGTTTAAGAAAGCAGTGTATTTCATATTTAATAAGCGAAGACCCGAAAAATAATCATAGACTATTAGGGCAAGACATGTTTGAAAAAAGGCAATTTATGAAGACTTTGAAAGTAAATATGTCAAGTAAATTAAACGAGTACACAGCTTTTGCAAGATTTTTGGAGCAGGCTTTTGACTGGAATATGATGAGTTATTCCTATTATCCATTTTACTGGGCTGACAAAGATGAATGGAGACTGATGTATAACTTATATGACGGAGATGCTGACTTTAAGAAGTTTCTACAAGCAGGTATGGCAAGAGTTGTGGTAAGTGTAAAACCAGGTTTTGAAAAAGCTATAATGCAATATATGATTACAGGTAAAATTTGGGAAGGTGGCGAAATACCAACTTATGGCAGTTCAATGTTTTTATCAATAGCTGCAGAAATGAAAGAAAGTGCAGAATACAAAATTGAAGAAACTTGGGAAACTGTTTTACCAACAAACTTAATTGCTTTGCAAAGTAGTGGAGTAGCTATTAATCAAGAAGGATTACCCAATTTAGAAAACAGTCAAGACCTTGGAGAAATGACTGACAATCCTTATAAGTTACCGAAAAGAAAGAAATTTTTAGGATTATTTTAATTCATTCTACAATGGAAGACATAAACTTTGACTTAGCTGAAAAACTTGGCTATAATAGACCAAAAAGTCCTTTTAGATATAATGACTTAAACTTTTTCAAAGAAGTCATTAAAGAAGCAGAAAAATTTGACTCTATTAGACACTTTCAATTAATTGTAAATAGTGGCTATAAATCAATTTATCTAATTTTTCAAGATGGAAAAATTGAATTTTATGAAAATAAAATTAATTCTAAAATAGAAAATAAAATTGCTTATTTCTACGCAACAGGAAGTAAATTGTATTTTGTTTGCGATACAGAGCAAATTTTTGTAAAATCTAAAATTCGTGATACATCAAGGAGAATTGAAATACCTGCAAACTTTATAAAACAAGAAAATTATTACATAAAATTTGATTTTCCGAATAACGATTTAGAAAAACTAGATGCTAAAGATAGATATGTTCTTGACATAGATGAACTAGACCCAAATATAATTTACGTTGAAGGCAAAGGTGATTTAACGCAAAAATATATTGAAGATTCCAATGAAAAAAAAGCTTCATTAGTTAGAATTCCCGACAATATATTTATCACAAACATTAATGGAAATAACTTCATTTCTCACATTTTAAAGGACACCAATAGAAGATTTATAAACCCAGATTTACTTTCAGGATATATTGGTGTTTTGTTTGAATTACTGAACAAGAAGATAATTTCTTCGGGTAGCTGTTTTAAAGATGGAACGGGTTTTCCGAGTGTTGAGCATACAAATGGGAAATCAATTGATATCCCTTTATCTGAATCTACTAAAGTAAAAATAAAGAATAATAAAGAAAATCCACTTAACGAAGATGAAATTAAGATTGTAAAAGCTTTTACGAATTTTCATTTTACTGATGTAATTACAGACCCTTTGTGCAAATCACAAATAGCTAATATTGGAATAAATGTTAGAGGCCTTCAAAATCATAAAGACCATTTTCATTTTACCAAATTTGATTCAAAAAAAGTGAAAAATCAAACAGAAAAATTTGAGAAGATAATTGCGAGAAAAAACTACAGCTAACAGCGGTTTGGCAAAAGTGGCGGTTCAGTGCTCCGCAGACACATTTGTGGTTAATCAAAGTTTGGTTCTCCGTATCAACATTTGTAGTAAAAATCTTCACCTTCGCCAAGCCGCAAACCGTTGGTGGTAATTGTACAGGAAAAACAGATGAAATGCTAATAATACAAAATATAAACTTCAAAAATTATATTATTTAAATTGAAAAAAATGACAATAGAAGAAAGAATGGCAAAGCTTGATAGTAATTATGCTCCCCATAAAATTTACCACTTAAGTACTGAAGAAAAAATTTTCATAGGAGAAAAAGACAGTAGAAAATGTAGATTTTGTAAAAAGACTGAGCCAGAGGTGGAGTTTAATAAAATTGCTCACGCAATCCCTGAATTTGTAAATAATCATAATCTATTCAGTTACTTTGAATGTGATTCATGTAATAGTAAGTTTGCAAGAACTATTGAAACACATATGGGAGACTATATGAATCCATTCCATACCATCTCACAAGTAAGAGGAAAAAAGGGTGTCCCTTCCGTTAGAAAAGGAGGTGAGAAATCTAAAATCGAATTAAAAGAAGGTGCCTTGAAAGTAGAGTCACATGATGGAGAAAGAGAGATTTTTGAATTTGATGAAATTAATAAAACAGTTACTTTAAAAGCAATAAGAGCTACATATATTCCAATTGCAATATACAAATGCCTTACTAAAATGGCATTAACAATTATAGATGAGGATGAATTAGTGAATTATGAAAACACTCTCGAGTGGATAAATGAAGAAGAACATGAAAACAGTAGATTTAAAGTTAGTAATTTAAAATGTTTTTATTCTTTTACACCGGGTCCACTTCCTCATAATTTTACTACATGTGTCTTATTTAAAAGAAAGGAAAATAATATAGATAATGTACCATATATGATTTTTTTATTAGCTTATGGTAACTATACTTTTCAAATATATGTACCTCTATCAAAAAAAGACAGTGGAGATATTGAATTTACAGCTATACCCAATCCATTTGATTTTGAAAATGAATTTGGAACTCCAAAATATAGATTATTAGACTTCTCTTCAATCGAAAAAGTAAAAAATGAGGAAGTTACTTTAAAAATGTCGTTTGATAGTTTTGAAGATACTCTTATAGAAATCGAAAAATAACCACCACCAACAGCCGTTTGGCGAGATTTGGGTTTTAGGCTGAATTTAAAGATAGTTTTGAACTAGGAAAATTTGTGCATAATAGAAAAAACGCGCATCTTTATACCAAGCATCTTGTAACGCCAGGACGTTAGGCACAATTTTGAAAAAAAATCAGAGAACATAACAAGTATATGGCTAAAAGGAGAATAATAAATAAAGAAGAAAACAATAAAGTGACATTATTAATTGTTGGAAAAGAATATTTCAAAGAAGAAATAAACAAAAGAATTGTTATAGGAGAAGAAATACTTTCAAGACAAATTCAAACTACCAGACAATTTGAACAAGCAAAAGATGATTTTCATAATTGGGATGATTTCAATTCTGAACTTCTAAAACAATCTTTTAATAACATAAATAATGAGTATAAAGAAAAATACGATATTGTTAATGAAAAGTTTATTTATGTTACCAAATCGCCAGCCGAACAGCTTCAAGAATTTTACGAAGATGTAAAAAATAAAGTTAATAGTTTAAAACAACTTGTTTCAAAATTACCATTAATAAAATCTGAAATAAAAGGAAACACAATTTCTTTAACAGAAAATAATAATAATAAAGTATTTATTGTTCACGGACATAATAATGAAGTAAAAGTAAATGTTGCAAGAACAATTGAAAAATTAGGATTAGAAGCTATTATTTTACACGAACAACCAAATTCAGGCAAAACTATAATTGAAAAATTTGAAGAGCATTCTGATGTTTCTTTTGCAATTGTCTTATTAACAGATGATGACTTTGGGAAAGGGAAAAAAGATGATAATTTAAATATTAGAGCAAGGCAAAATGTAATATTAGAATTGGGATATTTCATTGGAAAACTATCCAGAAATAAAGTTTGCCCACTTTATACAAGTGGTGTGGAATTACCGAGTGATTTACACGGATTGCTTTATATTGAAATTGACCCTGAAGAAAGTTGGAAATTTAAACTTGCCAAAGAATTAAAGGCAACAGGTTTCGATATTGACGTTAATAAAATACTTTAAAATGATAAATGAAATTTTAAATGGATTAAGCAATTTACTTGGTCCAATTGCAACAGCAACAAACGAAAGGTCAAAAATGAAAGACGAAGCTTTAAGGTCAATTAGTTTTGCTTTGGACGAAACATATCTTTACTACAGAGATATTGAACACGGAAATTTACCTAATAGAGATAAAGAAGCGATGTTGGTAAGATATTGGTCAGCAGCTGCTATCGGTTTAAGGCACTTTGACTCAAATCTTGCTGAAACTTGTGATAGAAAATCTGAATATTGGATTAAACCTGATAATTATAGTCATAATGATATAAAAGATTTAGGAATTGGACTCAATAATGTTAGACAAGTTTATAGAAAGATGCTTAAACCTGATTTTCGAATTTCAAGAAGGTAAGAAAAAACTACACCTAACAACCGTCCCAAAGATTTGAGCATTAGACTTTTGTACTTAGAAAATTTGTCCTGATCGCTCGAACATTCACCAAACACCTCTTAAACAAATAAAGAAGATTCATAATCCTCAATAAAACTAAAAAAAAGCTGCAACAATAAAAGTTGTAGCTTTTTTATTTACTAGTCCTCAGTATCTTGGGTTTTAATTGTGCGAAATAGCTGTGAATCCCAGTAAAATCAATAGTTATGGCTTTACTTACAAATAAATTGAGAAAAAGAAAGAAAAAAGTTATAAAGTAAAATAAAAATTATTTAGATTTGGTGGTATTAATCTTATAAATCAACATAATTAAATCCCATTTCTATGTCAAATTTACTTAACAACCGAGTGAGTGCTACTGCAACAGCAGCTCAGCTAACAGCAGTAAAAACTGCATTTCAAACTATTTTAACCAATCTTCCTTTTTTGGTGGGGCTAACTGCCGACGAAAGAAAATCACTAACCGCCATTGATGTCAATAACAAAGCTTTTGCTGAGGACGCTTTGAATGCGGCTGTAAACAATCCTACATTGGTGCCTCCTTATCTTTCGGTGTCTAATATGCAAAGTGATTTAACGCTCTTTACTCAATTAGACGAAATCTCAGGATTAGCTAACCAAATGTGTGAGCGTATTGAAGATACCCGTATGCTTGCCGGTAGCGAGGCCTATACAGTTGCATTGTCTATGTATAAATCCTTTGGATCAGCTGCCGATGCTGGCGTAATAGGTGCTGACAGCATTGTTGACCAATTGAAAAAACGTTTTGCTAACAATAGCAGTAGCAGCCCAGCCAACGAGCCAGCTACTCCGATGCAATAATTGAACAACCACAAGAACCAGCCTCATTGTAATGATGAGGCTTTTTTTTGACTGAATGACAAAATTAAAAAGCCATTATTCAGCCTAAAACACATCAAAACACCTCTTTTAACGGAGGTATACTCCCCCTAAGCAGGAGTATAGCTCCGTCAAAGGGGGAGCAGTAGTACTACAAAGCAGGACTAGTACTCCGGAAAAGGCGAAGTTTTTGACTCTTTATAGGGAGTTCAGCTCCTACAAAGCAGGAGTATACCTCCGTCAATGGGGGAGTATGACTCCTAGGAAGTGGGAGTATAACTCCGTGAAAGCAGGAGTATTCATCCCGTATTGCAGGAGGTATAGGCTGTTTATGGCGGAGCATTTATTAGTATTTAATTGTATAAAGAATAAAAAAGGAGACTGTTATGGCAGAGAACCAAAACAAACATCAGTTAGACAGGGGCAATCAATACCCGCTGGTTGGTAATTTTATTCATTACCACATCATGCAGCATCCCCAAAGCAAAATAGAAATAGCCAGAGCCCTGGGCATTCAGCCCAAAGGTCTGGGATCTTATTTTAAGAGAGAGACGCTGCAATTTGCCGTTTTGTGGAAATTAAGCCTGGTGATGAAACACAATTTTATTGCACAGCTAAGCGAGTACCTGCCGTACAGGTTTGAAACCATTCGCGAAAAAGCGCTAAAAGAAGAACTGGCGGAGAAAAATACCTACATCCAGAAACTAGAAATTCAACTCGAAACCGTTAGAGAAATGATTGGCAAATAATAGAACTTCTCAAATATTTGTAAGAAACATTTATATATTTGAGAAATGAATAAGCCTGATATTTATCAGACTTATATATGAGTTATACATAATTCTCCAAAACGAATAAAAATGAAAAAAAGGACATTCACAATATTATTATTTTTGACAACTATTTTGACAACTTTTGCACAAAACGTTTTTTTGGATAAAGGAAATTCTTATTTGAATAGTAAAGAATTTGACAAAGCAGAACAGACATTTAGAGAAGCTATTAAATCGGATAATACTAATCTAATTTTTCAATGTCAACTTGGTTTGACCTTAATTCAAGCAAAAAAATATTCTGATGGACAAAAAGTACTTGACGAAGTTCTTAAAGTGGACAATAATAACGTAGGAGCAATTTGGTATAGCGGCATTGGATATTTTTACAATGCACAATATAAACAAGCAAATAACCGATTTGAAAAAGCCTTAACATTACTTGACAAAAAAAGTGCACAATATTACTCTGCTAATTGGTTCATAGGAAAAGGCTATTCTAATCTTCTAAAAACTGATGGGTTGACTTATGTCGAAACGGACAGAATGTTTGTATGTTACGAAGAATATTTAAGACTTCAGTCAAATGCAGAAGACGCACCAAAAATTAAAGAATACGTAGAACGAAAAAAAACAAGACGTCCGCCGAGCAATGTAAAAGTGTGGGTAGATTTGTAACCAGTAAAAAGAACGATGCTTTAATCCCAAACCTCTTGTAGCGCCAGGACGTTAGCGGTAATGCCTCAAAAAATCAGTATGAATTCAACAATTGTATTAGAAGACGGAAAATCAATAAAAATTCCAAAGAAAGTTATTGAATCAAAACAGATTGGAAACATCCTTATTGTTCTAACAGATTCAGACGTAGAAAGTCAATTCAATAATGAAAATGTTTACGGTTATGATTTGAGCGGAAAAGAATTGTGGCAAATAAAAGAATTGAATTTATTTCACGAAAGGCACGATTATACTGGAATATATATTATCGATTCAGAGTTATATATTTATAATAAATGTGGCGTTGAAGTTAAAATAGTTGCGGAAACAGGTGAAGTTTTAAGCACAGAATTGATTAAGTAGCACACGGCACTACCGCTAACATCAGTTTTGCGCAATGGCTCGTTTATCTTTCTTGGAAAATAATCTGCTAATTCAAATTTTGCTTATCTTTTGAATAATTATTAAAATTCCGCCATTACGCAAAGCCGCTGAACGTTAGCAGCAAGTGCCCAAAAAAATCAGGAAAATCATAAATGAAAGAAAAAGTAAATATTAAAGTTGTCTTGTTTTTGTTGCTATTATTAGCATCTACAACATTTTATTCTTTTACAAATATTCCAGAAATATTCGAAACAGAAGGCGGTTCTTGCTATCAAGGTATTACAGCAACAATTATAAGATTTCTTATAAAAGTATGTTTTACTTTAAGCACTTTATCAATTGTTTTAGCTATTAAAAATTGGAAAACAACATCAAAATTCTTAAGTATTTTATCGGTCATATTTTGGCTAATTTGGAGTTTAGCAATTTCTTCCGAACACTCAATGATTGGAATAAAATATTTTTCTTCTTTTATGCTAACAGTTTTAATTGTAATGATTTTTGTTATGAAAAACAGAACGACGTATAAAATATCTGAAACAGAAAATTAATAAAATACCAGCTGTTAACACAAGATATTTGGGCATTTGGCTTAATTTGCAGCTAGTTTTGAACTTGGGAATTTGTCCTGATCGCTCGAATATTCACTAAATAGCTCTTAAACAAATAACTAAGATTTTTAATCACTGCCCACAAAATTGAGTAAACAATATAATTAAAAAGCCTAAGATTTAATTCTTGGGCTTTTTTTATATCGTAAGCTGTTTTGTTTTTGCCCTAAATTGAATTTATAATAAAGAAAACTCTGTTTTTAAGTCTCCTTTATAAAAGAAAAAAAGCTGTTAAGGTGTTGTTTTTTAAGTGTTTATTATTTTTGTCAAAAATAACTCTACTATTTCTATAGAATTAATAAAATAGTTTTGTACGTTTGTATCAAAATTAGGTATAATCAGTTCTATAAATGGGATTAGAAACTTTTCAATAAAAAAAACTAACAGATTAAAATGGAGAAAATTAAATTAAAACATATTTCAATAGTAATTGTAGCCTTAAAACTGTTGTTAATATCAGTAGTAATCGTCAAGTACTTACCCGAAGCTTCAGCGGAAGATTTATTATTCGACCAAACTTTTTTCTGGTTTCTATTAGCAGGTTTTTTGGCTCAAATAGTGGATGGCGCTTTAGGAATGGCTTATGGAGTTACTTCAAATTCAGTATTGCTAGGTTTTGGACTTTCCCCAAGACTGGCTTCTGCAGCAGTACATACAGCAGAAGTTTTTACTACAGGTGTATCAGGACTCTCACACATTAAGTTTGGTAATTTTAACAAAGCCTTATTTTTTAAATTGATAATTCCAGGGGTTTTGAGTGCTTCTGTTGGGGCTTATTTACTTGGTTCTGTTATTGATGGAGATTTTATAAAACCTTTTGTTAGTTTCTATTTGATTATTTTGGGTGGGATTATTATTTCTAAAGCTTATAAGAAACATATTCCTGAAAAATCTGATTTGAAAAAAGCACCTATTTATGCTCTTTTTGGAGGTTTTTTAGACGCTGTTGGGGGCGGAGGTTGGGGACCTGTTGTGACTTCTAATTTAATAAAAGAGGGACATACACCTAGCACAGTAATTGGAACAGTAAACACCGCAGAATTTTTTATAACCTATTTTAGTGCAGGTATTCTTATCTATTTTACAGGTATCCAAAGTTGGCAAATTATTTTGGGATTGATAGTTGGAGGTGTATTGGCAGCCCCTTTAGGTGCTTACATTGCAAAAATATTACCTACTAAAACTATGATGATAACTGTTGGAATCTTAATTATATTGACTTCAGGTTATACACTTTCGAAAGCCATTTTATAATGGATTTCAATTTTATTAGTAGCAATTAGAGACTAAGTTTATAGATTAAATAGTTTAGCTTGAAAAAGCATTTTTTAAAAATTAAAAATAGAACAGAGATGAAAATAGTAACAAAAAAAATGGAAATGTGTTGTATGGTGCCAATGTGCAGCACGGATAGCTATTGCCTAAAACGGAAGATATAATCATAATGAACTATGAAATATAAAGTCCTTTTGGTAAGCTATCCAAAAGGACTTTTTTTATGAAACAATTTCAACAAGAATAAAATAATTATTAAAAATTTAAAACATATCAATCATGAGCAATCAAAAATTTGAAACAAACGCATTACACGCAGGTCACGACGTAACAAAAAACGCAGGAACAAGAGCTGTACCAATTTACCAAACCAGTTCTTATGTATTCAATAATTCGGATCACGCTGCAAATCTTTTCGGTTTAGCCGAAGCAGGATTTATTTACACCAGATTGAATAATCCGACAAATGATATTTTAGAACAGCGGTTAGCAAAACTCGAGGGAGGGATTGGTGCAGTCGTTACTGCTTCAGGAACGGCAGCCATAGCTACAGCTTTATTGGTTTTATTGAAAGCAGGAGATCATATCGTTGCATCAAATAGTCTATATGGAGGAACGTATAATTTGCTAAAAGTAACATTGCCTAGATTAGGGATTACGACCACTTTTGTAGACGCTTCTGATCCATCTAATTTTATTAAGGCTGCCCAAGAAAATACAAGAGTATTTTTTGCTGAAAGCTTAGGGAATCCAAAATTAGATGTACTGGATTTAAAGGCTATTTCGGCTGTAGCCAAACAATTTAAAGTGCCTTTTATTGTAGACAATACCGTGGCATCGCCTTATTTATTGAACCCAATTGAACACGGAGCTGATATTGTTATTCACTCTTTAACCAAATACATTTCAGGTAACGGAACTTCACTGGGAGGAGTAATTATCGATGCAGGAAATTTTGACTGGAGTAATGGTAAATTTCCTGAATTTACTGAGCCATCGCCAGGATATCACGGTTTAGTTTATCATGAAGTATTAGGAAACGCCGCTTATATTGCAAAAGTGCGTATCGAAGGACTTCGTGATTATGGTTCGGCTTTGAGTCCGTTTAATGCTTTTCAGATTATTCAGGGATTAGAAACATTAGCTGTTCGTGTTAAAAGACACAGTGAAAATGCTTTGGCTTTAGCCCAATGGCTGGAACTTCAAAAAGAAGTAGCCTGGGTAAATTATCCAGGTTTAAAGGTGAGTAAACAATATGTGCTTGCGCAAAAATATTTGCCAAAAGGACAAAGCGGTGTTTTAACCTTTGGTTTAAAAGGAGGATTTGAAGCCGCTAAAAAAGTAGCTGATGGAGTAAAATTGTTTTCTCTATTAGCCAATATTGGAGATACAAAATCTCTAATTATTCATCCTGCCAGTACTACGCATCAGCAATTATCAGAGGAAGAACAACTTACTACTGGTGTTACTAAAGATTTAATTCGTCTATCAGTAGGACTAGAAGATATAGAAGATTTAAAAGCCGATTTACAGGAGGCTTTTGTACTGCTTCCAGTTGAAAAGTTAGTTTAGTTAATTAGTGTGTTTTTTATTTAACTGTCCTCATTGGTTGGTTGGGGGCAGTTATATAAAACAATAATTTAGTAATAGAGAAATCATGTCAGCAATACGAATAAATGTCGTCCTTTTTGGAGTTGGAAATATAGGTAGTGAATTGTTAAGTCAGGTTATTGAAAGCCAGCGTTTTTTTCTTGAAAAAAGAAATATCGATTTGCGTTTTCCAATAATTACAAATTCTACAATAGCTTTCTTTGAAGAAGAAGGGGTTAAAAATAAATGGGAAGCCGATTTTACAAAATTGGCAATTCCGTATAAATTTCAGGACATATTAGATTATGTACAGGAAAAAAAATTAGAAAACCTAATTGCGGTAGATGCTACTGCAAGTTCAGAAATTATTAAAAATTATATTCCGCTTATCCAAAACGGTTTTAATATTGTGGCTGCTAATAAAAAAGCAAACACTTTACATATTGAGTTTTATAAAGAATTACGTCGAATATTAAAAAAACACGACAAACTTTTCTTGTATGAAGCTACGGTAGGTGCGGGATTACCTGTAATTAAAACAATTAGGGATTTGCATTTCTCGGGTGAAAAAATCACAAAAATTAGAGGTGTTTTTTCGGGTTCACTGAGTTATATTTTTAATCGATTCTCTAATGAGAATGAATATTTTTCGGCAATATTAAAAGACGCTGAAAAATTAGGTTTAACTGAACCAGATTCTCGTGAGGATTTAGCAGGAAACGATGTTGCTCGAAAGTTACTCATCTTAGCTCGCGAAATCGAAAATGAATTTGATTTTTCAGATGTGAAAATAGTTTCGTTGTTGCTTCCAAATCTGAATGAAAATAGCTCAAAATCGGATTACGCCCGAAATAAATCATTATTAGATAAGCCTTTTCATTTAGCTAAATTAGCACAGGCAGAAAATAATGTGCTGCGCTATATAGGCGAATTAGATATTACCAAAAAAACATTGGAAGTAAAGCCAGTTTCCGTATCCCGGGATTCAGTTATTGGTCAGTTAAAAGGGGCCGATAATTTAGTAGAAATATATACTAAAAATAATGCCGAACCTATTGTAATTCAGGGAGCAGGCGCAGGAAGACAAGTAACAGCAAGAAGTGTACTTACTGATATTCTGGAACTCGCAGAAAAGATTAAGATTAAAGAATCGGTTTTAGAATACATTTAGCAAATGTTAAAAAATCCTAAGGATAAAAAAAATCCCAATCTTAAGTCAAGATTGGGATTTGTATTTTTTAGATAGCAGTAATTTTTTTCAAATCGGCAACTGTAGCAATTGGATCAGCAGCACCAAAAACATAAGAACCAGCAACTAGAACATCTGCTCCAGCTTCTACTAATTGAGCAGCATTTTTATTAGTAACTCCACCGTCAATTTCGATAATAGTTGAAGCTCCTTTTTTGTTAATTAACGCTTTCAATTTTCTGATTTTATCGTAAGTGTTTTCAATAAATGATTGTCCTCCAAAACCTGGATTCACACTCATAATACAAACTAGGTCAATATCATTGATAACATCTTCTAATAAATCAACATTTGTATGTGGATTCAATGCAACTCCAGCTTTCATTCCTTCGGCTTTGATAGCTTGTAGCGTTCTGTGTAAATGGGTACAAGCTTCAAGGTGAACCGTAAGTACATCAGCTCCTAATTTTTTGAAAGTAGAAATGTATCTGTCTGGATCAACAATCATCAAATGTACGTCGATCGTTTTTGTAGCATGTCTCTTGATTGCTTCAAGAACGGGCATTCCAAAAGAAATATTTGGAACAAAAACACCGTCCATGATGTCAATGTGAAACCAGTCTGCCTCACTAGCATTAATCATTTTGATGTCGCGCTCTAAATTAGCAAAATCAGCGGCTAATACTGATGGGGCAATAAGTGTGTTTTTCATTATAGTTGTGTTGTTGTTGTATATTTTTTGCAAAGGTACAAAATCAAATTAGAAATCAAGTTTTCTTAGTTGTTGTAATTAATTGCGTTTTAGTTTCCTCTTTTTCGATGGAATATTAAAAAAAAATAAATAAAAAAACTCCAGTGTTGAGCTGGAGTTTTAAGGTGATTAATGCGAAGATTAACCTAAATATGTTTTCAAGATTTTACTTCTAGAAGTATGTTTCAATCTACGAATTGCTTTTTCTTTAATTTGACGAACACGCTCACGAGTTAAGTCGAAAGTTTCTCCAATTTCTTCTAAAGTCATTGGGTGTTGATCACCTAAACCAAAGTACAAACGAACTACATCAGCCTCACGTGGAGTCAATGTTTCTAAAGAACGCTCAATTTCTGTACGCAATGATTCGTGGATTAATTCTCTATCTGGATTTGGAGACTCACCTGAACGC
>JAZJZW010000003.1:0-213509 GCA_040389425.1 Bacteroidota bacterium
ATTTTTTTAAATGTAAATATAACATTTATAATTCACTAAAAACATAACAACTTACAATACAGATTTTTAACACTTAAAATAAGAAATATTTTTTTTCATAATTTAACTACAAACAATCTAAACAAAGTACTAAACAAAGAGAATATACCCCTGAAAAACACTTTAGTCTACTAAAAACCATCCTCAATACAGCATTTGAATTTCTTTAACACCATATTCAACAACGTTATCATCTTCTAACAAAATAATTAGCTTCCCCATTAATGAAACTCCTTGAATAATTCCCATAAAAGCTTTTTCCGTTTCTGTTTTAAAAGGCATTGGAACTCCTATTTTAAAAAGTACATTCAAATATTCCTTCCATAAATCTTGAACATTAGAATCTAGAAGTAACAAATTAGCTTTTAGACGTTCTACAATAAGAACAACTAATTCGTCTTTGTCAAAAATCCTATTAGCTACCGCTGCCATCGAAGATGCTTTAGGCAAATTATCAAAATTAGTTTGGTTTACATTCAGCCCTATTCCGATAATAGACGAAATAGTTCCATCACTTTTAAAACTATTTTCAATGAGAATGCCAGCAATTTTAAAATTAGCTGACATAATGTCGTTTGGCCACTTAATCCTTAAATCGGGAATTTCAAAAGTTTTTAGTACCTGAACTACAGCTAATGCCGTTGCAATATTTAAGTTGTAAATCCCATCAGCACTCACTAACAAATCTTTAACAAAAATACTCATTATTAGATTCTTAGACTTTTCAGAATTCCAAATAGCTCCCATTTGCCCCTTGCCTTTCGTTTGATTTTCAGCGGTTACAACTGTAAAGTTTTCTAGTTCCTGAGTAACAGCCAAAGCTTTAAGAAAATCATTTGTAGAATCTATGGCATCGAGTTTGATTAGTTTCATTAGCAATTATTTTTGTAACATTATTTAATATTATGTTAAGGATCAAAAATAATCACAAAAAATGGTAACTTTACACACTTATTATAAAAATAATTCATGGCAAAAAAGACTGTAAATAATGATGACCTATTGGCAAACATTATCAAAGGAATAGAAGAAGTAAAAGGAAATGATATAGATATTCTCGATCTTAGAGAAATTGATAGCGCTGTTTGCGACTATTTTGTTATCTGCAACGGAAATTCAAATACCCAAGTTAACGCGATTGTTAACTCCATTCAAAAAATTGTTTCAAAAGAAATTAAAGACAAACCTTGGCATGTAGAAGGAACTGACAATGCCGAATGGGTACTTATGGACTATGTTAACATTGTGGTTCATGTTTTCCAAAAACAAATTAGAGAATATTATAATATCGAAAGTTTGTGGGGAGATGCAAAAATTACTACAATTGCAAACAAATACTAAAGAAAGCTAAAAAATAATGGCAAAAGATAACAACCCAAATCCTAATAAATTTAGAATAAGTCCATGGTTAGTGTACACTGCCATATTACTTATCTTCTTATTTATTAGCTTTGTAACTGGTAGCTCCAGCTTACAAGAACCAGCACAATTAACTTCTTCTAAATTCAATACCTATTTAGAAAAAGGACAAATTGAAAAAGTAATTGTTTACAACAAATCAGAAGCCGAAGTTTTTTTAAAGCCTGAAGCCTTAAAAGAAAAAGAACATCAAAGAGTTGCAAAAGATATTTTTGATCGCCCTAACAAAGGACCTCAATATACTTTTGAAATTGGTAACGATCAAATTTTCCAAACTAAATTAGAAAAAGCGGTTACCGAAGGAAAACTTAAAGATTTTGATTTCCTAGCTAAAAGTAACTGGTCAGACATACTTATTAGTTTACTTCCTGTTATCATCATCATTGGAGTATGGATTTTTATCATGCGCAAAATGTCAGGTGGTGGCTCTGGTGGTGGTGGACAGATATTCAACATCGGAAAATCGAAAGCGAGACTTTTTGACGAAAAAAACGATGTTAAAACTACTTTTAAAGATGTAGCTGGACTTGAAGGAGCTAAAGAAGAAATACAAGAGATTGTAGAATTCTTGAAAAACCCTGAAAAATATACCAACTTAGGAGGTAAAATCCCTAAAGGTGCTTTACTTGTAGGTCCTCCTGGAACAGGAAAAACCTTATTAGCTAAAGCGGTAGCCGGTGAAGCACAAGTTCCATTTTTCTCTTTATCAGGTTCTGATTTTGTCGAAATGTTTGTAGGTGTCGGAGCTTCACGTGTTCGTGACTTATTCAAACAAGCTAAAGAAAAATCGCCAGCTATTATCTTCATCGACGAAATTGATGCTGTAGGTAGAGCTAGAGGAAAAAACAATATGTCAGGTGGAAATGACGAAAGAGAAAATACTCTGAACCAATTACTAACCGAAATGGATGGTTTTGGATCAAACTCTAACGTAATTGTACTTGCTGCAACTAACAGAGCCGATGTATTAGACAAAGCCTTGATGCGTGCAGGACGTTTTGACAGACAAATATTTGTTGACCTACCAGACATTCGCGAAAGAGCCGAAATCTTCAAAGTCCACCTTGCTCCTTTGAAAAAAGTAGAAGGTTTAGATTTAGACTTTTTAGCCAAACAAACTCCTGGTTTCTCTGGTGCTGATATTGCCAATGTATGTAACGAAGCTGCTTTGATTGCTGCTCGTAACAATAAAACAGCGGTTGACAAACAAGATTTCTTGGATGCAGTAGATAGAATCATTGGAGGACTAGAAAAGAAAAACAAAATCATCACTCCTGAGGAGAAAAAAGCAATTGCCATTCACGAAGCGGGTCACGCTACCGTAAGCTGGATGTTAGAGCACGCCGCTCCATTAATCAAAGTAACTATTGTTCCTCGTGGACAAAGTTTAGGTGCTGCCTGGTATTTACCTGAAGAGCGCCAAATTGTACGTCCTGACCAAATGCTAGACGAAATGTGCGCTACTATGGGAGGAAGAGCTGCTGAAAAAGTAACTTTTGATCGAATTTCAACTGGTGCATTAAGTGATTTAGAAAAAGTAACTAAACAAGCTCGTGCTATGGTTACCATCTACGGTTTGAATGATAAAATAGGAAATGTTACTTATTATGATTCATCAGGACAAAGCGAATATAGTTTCTCAAAACCGTATTCTGATGAGACTGCAAAAATCATAGATAACGAAATATCAGCACTTATCGAGAGTCAATACCAAAGAGCGATTCAAATTCTTCAAGAAAACAAAGACAAATTAAATCAGCTTGCCGACATTCTTATCGAAAAAGAGGTGATTTTTAAAGATGATTTAGAAGCTATTTTTGGAAAAAGAAGCTTTGACAAAAATTTAGAAGAAGTAGTCTCTTAATAAGGCTTTTAACATAAATTATTTAAAATCTTAATTCAAAACAGCGTTTTGAATTAAGATTTTTTTATCTTTGAACGGTTACTAATAATATATCAAGTACCCTACTAAATATGAGTCTTTTTAGAAAAATTTTCGGATCTAGTATTTCGTCGTCAGATGAGGAAAAAGAAAGCCAAAACAGCAAATTTTTTCCTGAGAGCAATATATCTGTTGATGAACGATTTATCTACAATTTTAAAAAAAATGGAGGTAAGTTTCTATATTGTGAAAATGCTCAAGAAGTAAAAGATCAATTTGAAAATATATTAGAAGAAAACGACTGGTTTGAAAGCGAAGTATTGTGCTATGACACTAATCTATTTGGATTATTAGACGAAAACAAACTTAATTACAACAAACCTGCAAATCCTAAATTTCTATTATCAAGCTGCGAAAATCTAATTGCAGAAGAAGGTTCTATTCTTTTTTCTTCTAAACAAATCAAGCAACACAAACCTAACGAGTTACCTACTAACATAGTAATTCTAGCAACTACAAGTCAAATTCTTGCTATGAAAAGCGATGGTTTGAGTGCCATAAAAAAGAAATACGAAAGAGATTACCCAACTAATATTACAGCTATAAAATATTTTGAAAAAGCAAAAGAAGAAGACTTTACACAATACGGTAGTTCAGCCAAGAATCTTTATTTATTGCTTTTAGAAGATCTTTAAAATGAATGAAACTCTAAAAAGATCAATATCGGGCGCTGTTTATATCCTATTATTGATAGCCTCTATTTTATATTCTACCGAAAGTTTTTTTATACTCTTTGGCATATTTTTATTTATTGCTATATATGAATTTTGCAATTTAACCCAAGTAAAAAAAATACTACCGTTAACTGCAGGAACATTATTATATGGCACAATAACATTAGTAAGTCATTATAACAAAATTACTGTTGAAACTATCAATCAGTATTTTGGAAGTAATATCGAAATTACCGTTAACATACAGCAGCTTAATATTGTCTTATTAGCCATAACTTTAGTGGTATCAGTAAAATGTATTCTGTTTTTATTTTATGATAATATTCAAAAAATAAGCACCTCGTCTAAATACCTTTATCTATTCGGATACATCATATTACCTTTTATATTTATAACCAAAATTTCTTTTGGAATAAAAGATTACAATCCTAAAATCATTATTGGGTTATTTATTTTAATTTGGACTAACGATTCCTTTGCTTATATCGTTGGGAAATCCATTGGAAAAAACAAATTATTCGAACGTATTTCGCCTAAAAAAACCATTGAAGGATTTGTTGGAGGAATCCTTTTTGCCGTTTTAGCAGGTTATTTAATATCAAAATATTACATTAAAGCTAAACCTGAATTTAGCGCTCAATCTATTTTAATTTGGACTTCTATCGCTACTATTGTGGGAGTATTTGGAACTATAGGCGATTTAATAGAGTCTAAATTCAAACGAATTGCGGGTGTAAAAGACAGTGGAAAAATCATGCCTGGACACGGAGGTGTACTAGATAGACTAGATAGTGTTATATTTGTAGCACCAATTATATTTTTATTTTATCAAATTTTAAATTATGTTTCATAAAGAAGGAACCAAGACTATTTTATTAGGAATTATTTTCACTGCTGCAGTTTTATTAATTTCTGACAACTGTATCGATATCATCTGGTTACAAAAGGGCTTACAAGTTTTTGCTTTTTTAATTTTGATTATCATTTTACAATTCTTTAGAAATCCTAAAAGAACCGTAATAATCAACGAAAATCAAATCCTTGCTCCTGTTGACGGAAAAGTGGTAGTTATCGAAGAAGTTTACGAAGGTGAATATTTTAAAGACAAACGTTTACAGGTTTCTATCTTTATGTCGCCAATAAACGTACACGTTACGAGATATGCCATGAACGGTATTATAAAATTCAGCAAATACCATCCTGGGAAGTTTTTGGTAGCTTGGCATCCAAAAGCAAGTGAAGAAAACGAAAGAACGACCGTTGTTATAGAAAACAATACTTTTGGTGCTGTTTTATACCGTCAAATTGCTGGAGCCTTAGCGCGCCGAATTGTGAATTATGCACAAGAAGGAATGCAAGTAGTTCAAGGAACTGATGCTGGTTTTATTAAATTTGGTTCAAGAGTAGATTTATTTTTACCTTTAGGTACTCCAATAAATGTGGTTCTTAATCAAAAAGCTATTGGAGGAAAAACTATTATTGCAACAAAAAAGTAATGATTAAAAAAGATTTAGATACTAGGTTTAATGAAGCGGTAGAAAAAGCTTCTAACATGACTCAAGCGTCTTTACCTCAAGATGTTCAGTTGCGTCTTTATGCTTATTACAAACAGGCAACAATTGGCACAATGGAAATAAGACAAACCTCTAATTTTCATTTAAGAGATGCCTTTAAAACAAATGCCTGGATGCAAATAAGTCATATTTCAGCCGAAGAAGCCAAAGAAAACTACATCGAAATCATTAATTCTCTTTGAAAATAATACTATCCCGATGAAAAAAAATTTTCACACAATCACAAGTCTATTATTAGTTTGTTTTTTAATTTCTTGTAATAATAAAAAACTAACTGAAGTTGTTGAAGTTCCGCTTCCTTCAGCCGAAGAAAAAGTAACTCTTGGATTTCCTGATGATGTAAAGGCTGAACCAGGTTCTTTTTTATTGGATAAATTACCTTATTCTTATGATGCTTTAGCACCAGCTATTTCTGCTCTAAACTTAGAGGCACACTATTCTAAACACTATTTGACCTATACAAATAATCTAAATGCTGCAATTGCAGGAACAGAATATGAGAATATGTCTATCGAAAATATATTGGCTAAACTTGACATCAACGATACCGAGTTAAGAAACAATGCAGGAGGTTTTTATAACCATTCTCTTTATTGGAAATCTATGGCTCCTAATGCTGGTGGAACTCCTAAAGATACTATTGCGGGAGCTATCGATAGAGACTTTGGTTCTTTTAACGATTTCAAAAATGCATTTAAAGAAGAAGCTACTAAGCAATTTGGTTCCGCTTGGGTTTGGTTAATTGTAGACAAAGCAGGAAAACTAAAAATTACCAGTTCTCAAAACCAAGACAATCCTTTGATGCGAAATGCAGCTGTTCCTGGAACTCCTATCCTAGCTTTAGACCTATGGGAACACGCTTATTATTTAGGACATCAATACCGTCGCGCAACCTATATAGATTCATTCTTTAACATCATCAATTGGGAAAAAGTAGACGAAAATTATAGAAATACATTTATAAAGAAATACTAACATTTCTTTATTCGAATAAAACACCAAAAGCTGATGCACTACTCTTCGTATTCATCAGCTTTTTTCTTTGAAGAAAAACGGTTCAGAAGCTAAAAATATAGCTTCCTTAAATCATAAATAAATAGTAATATTTATTGGGATTGCGTCCTTTTTCATAAATTTGACAAAAATATACACCCTTGAATAAATCGCTATTTTTCATCTGTTTTGCATTGTTTTTACTTACTGCTATAAAAGTAAACGCACAAGCACCTAAAAAAATAATTGTAGAACATTCTGATTTCGCTGATGTCAATCAAGCCGAGATGCCCGATGCCTTTTTACTTACAGGAAATGTAGTTGTAAACCATGATGGAGTAGTTTTAACTTGTAATAAAGCCTATTATTTCCAAAAGGAAAACTACATCAAAGCTTTCGGAAACGTGCAACTGGTACAAGGAGACACCTTATATTTAAACAGTAAATATGCTGAATACAACGGAAATGTGAAAAAAGCATTTGCCACTGGAGATGCTGTCATGAGTTCTCCCGATGCTACTTTAGCAACAGACACCATCAGTTTTGACAGAAACACTCAGGAAGTATTTTACAACAACAAAGGAACTATAGTTAATAAAGAAAACACCTTAGTTAGTAAATCTGGAAAATATTATGTTGCCGAAAAGAAATTCCAATTTTTAACTGAAGTAATTATTACTAATCCAAAATATGTTATCAAATCCAATCACTTAGATTATTATAGCAATTCAGGGCATTCTTATCTTTTTGGCCCTTCAACCATCACCAGTAAAAACAATTATATCTATACCGAAAAAGGGTTCTATGACACCAAGAAAAATGTATCTCATTTTCTTCGGAAATCATACATTAAATACGATAATCGTTTGATAGAAGGCGATAGTTTATATTATGATCGAAATAAAGAATTTGCCTCAGCAACCCGAAATGTAAAAATTACCGATTCTATAAACAAAGGAATTGTAAAAGGACATTATGCCGAAGTTTTTCAAAAGAAAGATTCTATGTTTGTTACCAAAAGAGCCGTTGCCATCAATTTTGTCGAAAATGACTCGGTTTACATCCATGGAAAAAAACTGCTGGTTACAGGAAAAGAAGGCGACCGAATAATTCGCGCTTTCAACAATGTTCGCTTTTTCAAAACCGATATGAGTGGAAAATGCGATTCGATACATTCTAGTACAAAAACAGCATTAACAAAACTTATTGGCAATCCGATACTCTGGAATGGCGAAAGCCAAATTACAGGCGATATCATGCACCTCATCGGCAATAGTAAAACGCAAAAACTCGACTCGCTAAAAGTCCTCAACAACACCTTTATAATTTCCAAGGATACCTTAGGAACGGGCTACAACCAAATAAAAGGATTGAATCTTTATGGCAAATTCGAAGAAGGAAAACTGCATGATGTAGATGTTGTAAAAAATGCCGAAGTGATTTATTATATGCGCAATGACGATAAAGAACTCATTGGTATTAATAAAAATGTGAGTAGTAAAATCAATATCCTTTTTGATAAAAATGCTATCGAAACCATTACTTTTTTCCAGCAAGTAGATGGAGACATTTTCCCTGAAAAAGAATTAGACGAACACGATAGGAAATTTAGAGGATTTAATTGGCGTGGAGACGAAAGAATAAAGACAAAAGACGATATCTTTAGCAAAGAAGACAACGAACTCAACGACAAGATGGTCGAAGAAGGCAAAAAAGAGGAAGCTGAAGAAAATACTCCGATGAAAATCAGGAAAGAAACTTTAGACTACGACAAGAAGAAGAAAAAGAAGTAATCAGTGTTCAGTCGCAGTCGGCAGATTTCAGTCGATATTGTTTATTATAAATAATTCAACAACACAATCAAATTCAAATAAACGAATAATAAAATCAACAAATCAACATTATTTTGAATCCTGATTTCATAAAATACCAAGCACAAACTTCTCCTTACCCACTGGGAATGGAAGTTTCGCATGCCATAGGTTCTTATATATACGACACTAACAATAAGAAATATTTAGATTTTGTTGCGGGAGTTTCCGCCTGTACTTTAGGACATCAACCTCCCAGAGTCAATCAGGCTATCAAAGACCAATTAGACAAATATTCGCACGTTATGGTGTATGGCGAATACTCGCAAAGTCCTGCTGTAGAATATTGCAAACTGATGGCATCGCTCCTACCCGCTCCATTAGACAAAACTTATTTAGTCAATTCAGGAACCGAAGCTATCGAAGGCTCTTTAAAACTAGCACGTCGCGTTACTGGTAGAAGCCAATTGATTTCTTGTCATAATGCTTATCATGGAAACACCATGGGCTCTATGAGTGTGATGGGATTTGAAGAACGCAAGCAAGCTTTTAGACCATTAATTCCTGATGTAGAATTCATCACTTTCAACAACGAAGCCGATTTAGAGAAAATAACCACTAAAACCGCTGGGATTTTACTCGAAACCATACAAGGGGGCGCAGGATTTATTGAACCACAAAACGATTATCTAAAAAAAGTACGTGCCCGCTGTACCGAAGTAGGTGCAATGCTAATTCTTGATGAAATCCAACCTGGTTTTGGTAGAACAGGAACTCTTTTTGGTTTTCAAAATTACGATGTAGTTCCTGATATTATTGCTATGGGAAAAGGCATGGGTGGCGGAATGCCTGTGGGCGCTTTCACCGCTTCATCGGCTATGATGGATTTATTAACCGAAAATCCCAAACTAGGTCACATCACAACCTTTGGCGGACATCCTGTCATTGCGGCAGCCTGTTTAGCTACTTTGAAAGAAATAACTGAAACCAACTTAATGAACGAAGCTTTAGAAAAAGAAAAGCTTTTCAGAACACTTTTGGTACACCCTTTGATACAAGAAGTTAGAGGAAAAGGATTGATGCTTGCTGCAATGACCGCAAATGCCTCAATCACGAATGAAGTTATTTTAAAATGCCAAGACAAAGGACTCATATTATTCTGGCTACTCTTTGAAGGATGTGCCATCAGAATTACGCCGCCTTTAACCATTTCTAACGAAGAAATACGTGAAGGATGTGCCATAATACTCGAAGTAATGGATGAAGTGATGACTTCATTAAAAAATTAAATACAAACTAAAATTAACTTAGTTTCCTTTGTTAATTAAATTGTTCACAATAATTCATTTTTTTCTTCCAAAAAACATAAAGGATACCTAACTTTAATGTAGGCCAAATTCTAAAAAATAGAAAGTATGCAACTAAGCAACGAAGAAGAAGATTATAACTTATCTCTATCCAAATTTGAGTCTATGTTGAAAACCAACAAAGTCCTCTTTTTTGACTCTGAAGAATTTGAAGAAATCATACTTCACTATCTCGATACAGGTAAGGCCGCTTTAGCAAAAAAAGCGCTTAAATTAGCATTAGACCAACACCCTAAGTCTACAGGCTTAAAACTCGTTCAGGTTGAAATGCTGGTTTATGATGACAAATTGGATATAGCTGAGAAATTACTCAATGAGCTATATGCCATCGAACCTAATAATGAAGAAATTTATATTCAAAAGGCAAATATCTACTCTAAAAGAGACCAACATGAAAAAGCCGTTGAATTACTAAAAATTGCTTTACAATACACCGATGATTATGCCGATGTGTATAATTTAATAGGAATGGAATATCTATTCATGGATAATCTTGAATTAGCCAAGGAAAGTTTTATAAAATGTCTAGAAGAAGACATTGAAGATCAAACTGCCTTGTATAATGTAGTTTATTGCTTTGAATTTTTAGATCAAAACCAAGATGCCATTAGCTTTTTGGACGACTATATTGAAAAAAATCCATATAGCGAAATTGCCTGGCATCAAAAAGGACGCTTGCATTATGGTCTAAAAGATTATGAAAAAGCCATTCGTGCCTTTGATTATGCTACGCTTATTGACGATGAATTCTTAGGTGCTTTTATGGAAAAAGCCAAAGCCTTAGAACGTTTAGGAAAATTTGACGAAGCCATTGAAAGCTATAACAGAACCATCGAATTAGACGATGCTACCTCTTATGCCTTGCTTCGAATAGGTAAATGTCATGAAAAACTAGGCAACAAAGCATTAGCACTCAAATTTTACAATGAAACTGTACACGAAGATCCGCTTTTAGATAAAGGATGGATTGCCATTACTGATTTCTATTTACGTGAACAGAACTTTCAAAAAGCCTTGTTTTACGTAAACAAAGCCCTAGCAATCGATAATCAAAATCGTTTGTACTGGAAAAGATATGCTTCAATCAACAAACAAATGAACTTCTTTGAAGAAGCTGAATTTGGATACAGAAAAGCAGTCGAATTTGGTGACACCGAATTAGACACTTGGTTATTCTGGGTTGACATTTTGCAATTCTTAGGCGAATTTGAAAGCGCTATTCACACCTTGTTGCAAGCTGCGGAATACTTCCCTGAAGAAAACGAAGTGGAATACCGCCTGGCAGGACTTTATTTTATGATTCAAGATAACAGAAAAGCCAAATTCCATTTAAGCAATGCGTTAAGATTGAATTTTGACAACTACATCTTGATTGAGGATTTATTTCCTGTAGTTTGGACAAAAAAAATGGTGCAAAATTATATCGAAAAACATAAAAAACAATAATGACCCAAAATTTAAAAATGCGCTTCGGGCTACTGGGGCGCAATATTAGTTATTCCTTTTCTAAAGGACATTTTACAACCAAGTTTGACAACGAAAAATACCAAGGATACACCTACGAAAACTTCGACATTCAAGAAATTGGAGTATTCCCTGAAATCATCAAAAATACCGAGCATTTAAAAGGCTTAAATGTTACCATTCCTTACAAAGAAGATGTAATTCCTTTTCTAGATAAATTATCGAAAAAAGCAACTAAAATTGGTGCTGTAAACACTATTAAAATCACCAAAAAAGGTAAATTAAAAGGCTACAATACTGATTATTTTGGATTTCTTAAATCCTTAAAACCCTTATTGCAATCACATCATAAAAAAGCATTGATTTTAGGAACAGGTGGTGCTTCTAAAGGAGTGGCTTTTGCTCTTGAAGAATTAGGTATCGAATACATCTTTGTTTCTAGAAAAGCATCTGAAAAAGCGATTGACTATAGTCAAATCAATGCCGATACTTTTAAAGAATACCAAATCATCATCAATTCAACTCCTATTGGAACTAGCCCAAACATAGAAGCTTGTCCTGATATTCCTTATGAATTATTTACGGAACAACACATTGCTTACGATTTAATTTACAATCCCGCAGAAACCCAATTTTTAAAGAATGCCAAAGAACGTGGTGCTCAAATAAAAAACGGTTTAGATATGCTTATTTTTCAGGCGGAGAAAGCTTGGGAAATTTGGAACAAATAAAAAAACTTCTCTCGTAAGTCGTTTTGTTAATGCCACATTGAACGTAGTCTAGAATATAATTCTAAAAAAATCCCGACTACGCTCAATGTGGCACTATTTATGAGTTAAGCTTAAACCATTAAAAAAAACTCATTTTTACAATACAAACGTATGGATTTCAAAAAAGTCGCATTCTCATCTTTTAGCATTTTACTCCTATTCACTTCCTCTCTTTTTGCCGAAGTTACACTACCTAAAATCCTAGGGAATAACATGGTTTTACAACGCCAGAAAAAAGTAGCTATATGGGGAACTGCTGATCCAGCCGAAAAAATTTCGGTTTCTTTTGCAGGACAAATTAAAACTACAGTTGCTGACAAATCAGGAAAATGGTCACTAAACCTAAGTCCAATGAAAGCTTCGTTTGAAGCACGCGAAATGACTATTAAGGGAAGCAATACAATAGTATTAAAAAACATCTTAGTAGGCGAAGTTTGGCTTTGTTCAGGGCAATCTAACATGGAATATGCCTTGCGAAAATATAAAGACTATGAAAGCTTACCAAAAGGAAGCAGACCTCCCGAGGATGATTTAAATACCGCTAACAATCCTAATATTCGCGTTTTCCTTGATCGCAGAAAATACATGGAACCAAGTGCTGAACATTTGGGTTGGGATCCAGCCATTGGACGACCATTAGTCGATTTTTCGGCTGTGGCTTATTATTTTGCTAAAGATTTATATACCAAATTACATGTGCCTATCGGAATGATTTCGGCAGCTGTGCCTGGAAGCCGAATAGAACCTTGGATTCAGTCTTCGAAAATGCAAATAGAGCCTAAATTAAAAAGCGGAAAAACACTGGATAAATTAAGCAAAGATGATGGCGATACTGGTAAATTTTACGACACCATGATAGCCCCACTTATTCCTTTTACTCTGAAAGGAATGCTTTGGTATCAAGGGGAATCCAATTGTTTTCTAAACGAAAACATTCGTTATGCTTATAAATTAAAAACACTTATTGAAAGCTGGCGTAATGATTTCCAAGACAAAAATCTAGCTTTTTATTTTGTTCAAATAGCACCTTATAATTATTCAGTTTCTAAGGATCGTCCGCTTAGCATAGAAACTCTTCCTGAATTTTGGGAATCACAGGCACTTAGCTTACATCTAAAGAACACGGCCTCGGTTACAATTACCGATTTAGTTGAAAATACCACCGATTTACATCCTCGAAATAAATGGGAAATTGGTCGTCGTTTGAGTTTGCTTGCCGCAAATAAAACTTACGGACAAAAAAATATTGTTTGTTCCGGACCAGTATATCAAAACATAAAAATTGCAGGCAATACTATTGAAATTAATTATTCTAATACAGGAAGCGGACTCGCAAGCCGAGATGGAAAACCGCTTACATGGTTTAGCATTGCAGCTAAAGATGGAAAATATGTTTCAGCTAAAGCTGAAATAAACGGCAATAAAGTAATAGTTTCCGCTCCCGAAATACAGTATCCTTATTCGGTGCGCTTCGGATGGAATGAAGCTGCCCAATCTAATTTTATAAACAAAGAAGGACTTCCTGCCGTTCCTTTTAGAAGCGATAATCCTTGGGACAAACTTTTTAAATAAAATAATTCCTAAAACTAAAAAATCCCATTTCAGACAGTTGTTTGAAATGGGATTTTTTCATTTAAAAACTGCTATTCTTACTTTTAACAAGTCAACTATTTATCAAAATTCTACTATATTTACTATTCATCAAATGGTTAATTATGAGATTTTTTTTGATTCAAACAATAGTATTTTTACTTTTCTGTTCTAATTCCAAAGCGCAGGAAAAAATTCCCTATCAATCTCTGGATACTAAAAATCCAATTGAATTTACTGGAAAAACCATTATTTATAAAGGAAAAACTATTGTATTAGGTTCTAAAGCTTTTTTCATAGACCGACAATTAAGCGATACTCAGGTTGCAAAATATCCTTATGTTTTCAATTCGATAAATCAAGCTGTTAAACAACTTTCTGATGGTACTGAAACAACACCAATGACATTGTACATTGCTCCTAATGTTTACTGGATTGACAATCCCGATGATCCAGAAATTAGAAAACCCGAAGGTAACGCTACTGTTCCTTATGGATTAATAATCAAATGCGAATGGTTGCGTTTTTACGGATTGAATGACAATCCCGAAAATGTTGTAATAGCAGCTAATCGAGGACAAACTATTGGAGCTGTTGGCAATTACACCCTTTTTAAATTCTCTGGACAAGGAACCAGTTCTGAGAATATCACCTTTGGAAACTATTGCAATGTAAACCTAAACTATCCTTTAAAACCAGAACTCAACCGAGCGAAACGCGCTTCTGCAATTGTTCAAGCCCAACTGATTCATTGTGATGGTGATAAAATCGTAGCTCGCAACACTCGATTTATCAGCCGGCTAAATCTTTGTCCGTTTGTGGGTGGAAAACGCGTGCTGTTTGACCGATGCCATTTTGAATCCACTGACGATGCCTTGTGCGGAACAGCCGTATACCTCAACTGCAGCTTAGATTTCTACAGTTCCAAGCCTTTTTATTCAACTCGAGGAACTGGAGCTATTTTCCTGAATTGTGCTATTAAATTATTTACTTCGGGCAAACAATTTTTCACCAAAGCCAATGGGCAACTAGCGCTAATTGACACTCGATTTTCGGCAGCTAATATGAACTATTTAGGATGGAATGACAATCTACCTAAGGAAACACGCAATTACCAATACCAAGTGAGCCAAAACAACGAGCCTATTTTGATTGAAAAAGACAATCCAGCCTCGACCATAGACATGAGTAATTTAGACGTTTTAAACGCTTATCGTTTTAATTACAACGGAGAAACTATCTATAACACTTATAATTTATTAGCAGGTAATGACAATTGGGATCCAATGCTAATAAAAAGCACGGTTTTAGCGGCAGAGAAAGAGCAACACAAAAAACTGAACTTCCTCCCTACCCAACTTTTAATTAGTCCATCACAAATTTCGATAGAAACTAATAAAGACAAAATGCTTTTAAAGGCTACTGTAAATCGTTTTGGGAATTATGAATTAAAAGGCGGAAAAATAATATGGTCAGTAGATACTAAAGACAAAGCTATTGTAATCTTAAAACCGAATGAAGACGGAAGCGAATGCGAACTCATTCCGAATAATACCAATGACGAAACTAGCAGCATTATTATCACAGCCAAAACAGCTTCAGGTTTAGAAGCAGCTTCAGTAATTTATGTGGTTCCGCCAAAGTTAGAAAGTCCGAAATTTATCCAATCACCAAAGTTTTCAAAAATTAACAACGGAACTATAACTCTGGACTACCAACTTGATAGTTCTTTAAAAAACCGAACACAAGTAAGTTGGTTTCGCTGTATTGACAATAAAAGAAGTCATCCCATAGAAATTGCGGTATCAAGAAATAATATTCCGTTAACCGATTATCCTTTAAGCATAGCAGATGTGGGTTATTACATCATGGCTTCGGTAGCTCCAAAACATATTCGTTCTGACGCTGGAAAAGCACTTATTGTTGTAACAAATAAAGCAATTACAAGCAAAGACATCACCTCCGATAAAAATTCGCTGACAACTAACTTTAAAAATAGTTCCACTAAGAACCAACTCGAAATTATTCCTGGATTTTGGACTTTTCGACCATTCGAACAAGAAGAAAATAAAGATGCTAAAACAAAAGATGCCTGGTATTATGGAGAAGGCATTGATGGCGCTGCCAATCAATTGGGACTTTTACAAACAGGGCGCAGTGCTACTATGCTGTATACTCCAACAAAAGGCAGCTATAACAGCATGAAACTCAATCTTAGTGTAACTCCTTTCAAAACAGCTGGACAAGGTTTTAGCGTTGCTCCTCTATACATGGATGTTCTTATCAAATTTGACAACAAAACCATGACAGGTTATGGACTCCGTTTTATAAGAACCACCAAATATCATGATGCCATAGATTGTGTTTTATTAGCCTATAAAAACGGAATTCCAACTGAAATAAGTGCTCCTGTGACAACAACTGCTTTTAAAGGGACTTGTAGTATTAGTATCGAAGTTATCGAAAATCAATTAATTGCTAAAGCCACGACAAACGTTTCAAACAACAAAACGACTTCTAATGAAGTGCATCCCGAAGTTTTCCTGAAAACTGCTATTACTCCTAATGACTGGGGTGGTTTTGGGATAATTTATAACGGAGGTTCGCCAACGATGGTAAATGAAATTAAAGCGGAATGGAAATAAAAAATTCATCTAAATCAAGAACACAAAAAAAGCCTCGAATTTCTTCGAGGCTTTTCAATCAATAATTAGATTTTATAAATCTTCTTTTATATCAGCGTCAGCAGCATTTTTCTTTACTGACTCAATGCCATTATCACGAGCAGCTACTGATTCATACATTTCACTATTACCTATTATTTGACCATTAGAAGCCTTTAAATTAAAATAAGGTTTGCCATTTTTAGCTTCTAATTTATCAAAACGGGCGTCATCTTGCGAATTTTTTCTAACGGACTCAATTCCGTTATCACAAGCAGCTTTAGACTTATATCCTTCACTTGCTAAAATAACTTGTCCATTTCCTGCTTTTAATACGAATTGAAATTCGTCATTTTTTCTTTTACTAATTAAAAATGTTCCCATAGATAGTATGTTTATTTTATTGGTTACAAATACAAAATCTTAATAATTTTATAAGTCAAATGCTTTTTAAGCTAATAAAGTTAAAAAAAATAAACGGAATTAGGAGATATATAGAAATGAGAATTTCATCAAAATTAAAAATACAAAAAAAGCCTCGAATTTCTTCGAAGCTTTTGAAATCTGGGTGGCTGACCGGGTTCGAACCGGCGACCCTCGGCACCACAAACCAATACTCTAACCAGCTGAGCTACAACCACCATTTTTACGAGTGCAAATATACAACGTTTATTGACTTCTGCAAACTATTTTTTGAAAAAAAATCAAGATTTTTATAGCAAATCTGCTAAGCTATTGACAGCCAAACATCTTTCAACTGTAAAACCTTCGGCATAATCTAGTCCAACTAACCTACCTAGGTCTCTAGAACGATAATTTAAGCTTTCAAAGAAGTTTTTTGACGTAATTGGGGACTCCGGTTCATTTGAATTGGGGTCATAAAACTGCGAACGATAAGCTAAAACGGCTTCAATCTTCTTATCTGTGAACCCAGTGATGTCTACCACAAAATCAGGTTCTATATTTTTCCACTGAATATAATGATATACTATCTTAGGTCTCCAGGCCACTTGCTCCATTCCTTCATGTTCCGTTTCTATCTTCATCAAGCCAGATAGAAAACAAGCATCAGAAACTAATTTACTTCCTTTTGCATGATCAATATGACGATCGTCTATGGCATTGCATAAAACTATTTCGGGTTTGTATTTACGAATCATTTTGATGATTTCTATTTGGTGTTCTTCGTCATTGACAAAAAAACCATCTCTCATGTTTAAATTCTCTCGTACTGAAACCCCTAATATCTCAGCGGCAGCATTTGCTTCTTCATCTCTAATTTCAGCCGAACCACGAGTACCTAATTCGCCACGAGTCAAATCTACAATCCCTACTTTTTTTCCTAAGGAAATCTCTTTTAAAATTGTCCCCGCACAACCCAATTCAACATCATCAGGATGTGCACCAAACGCTAATATATCTAATTTCATTGTTATTCTTTTTTTCCTCCCCCCAGCCCCCTCCGAAGGAGAGGGAGACGTTACGGAATTACATTATGGAGTTTCTATACTCTTTTTTTTTTCTGAATACTACATTCTGCCTTCTCAATTCTGCCTTCTGAATACTGATCACTGAATACTACAAAACACCTTTCATTGTCATAGACTTATTTGCACTTTCATTCCATTCTTTTTCTGGAATACTATCTTTGGTAATCCCGCAACCCATATACAAATGTGCTTGTTGCTCTTTTATTTGCATGCATCGCAAATTGACAAACAAATCGGATTTTTGTTTTTTCTCAGTAAAGCCTTTCTTATTCAATTCACCCAGAAAACCGGTATAGTATTCCCTATCATAGCCTTCGTTTTCCAAAATAAAATCTTTTGCAGTTTCTCTTGGTAAACCACAAACAGCAGGTGTTGGATGCAAAACCGAAACTACCTGATTTAATTTAGACGTTTTATTCATCACACCTTCAATATCGGTCTTAATATGCAACACATTTCCTGCTTGAACCGTATACGGACTAGAAATGGCAATCTCAGAAGTTAATCCTTTAAGGTTTTCCAATATAAAATCAGTGACAAATTGCTGTTCTTCTATTTCTTTTGGTTCCCAAGCCACATCTTCTGATCCTTCAAAATTTTGTGTTCCTGCCAATGCCATCGTACAAAACTTTTTCTTACTGGCTTTCAACAATCGCTCAGGGGTTGCTCCCATCCACAAACCTATTTTTGGATGATACCAACAATAACAAAAAACTGTTGGAAATCGCTGTATTAACCTTGTAAATACCGTAACCAAATCAAAATTAGGAACTGCTTGAATTTCTTTTCTAGACACCACAACCTTGGCAAAATTGCCTTTTTCAATAGCATGAATTGCTTTTTGAATTAGTTTTTCAAATTGCTCTTTTTCCTGTTGATTTTCAGAATTAACAAAATCAGTAGTTTTATTTTCATCTAAAGAAGTAATATCAGCTTCCCAAATTACCGACTGGTTTTTAGGAATCAATATCATCTGACTACCGTTGAAAGGTGCAAAAACAAAGCCTGTTTCGTCTAAAGTTTCTGCAAAATACAGATGATCATTTTTTTGAAAAAAACCTCTAACTTCAGTCTTATATGGTTTGCTATAAATAACAAAAGGTAAATTTTGAGCTTCTTGTTGTTTTACTTTTATAAAAAAATCAATCATCATATATTAATTTATTTAAAGGTTCATTTTTTCTTCAAAAATCTATTTGATTTTCTTTCTTTTAGACAAAATCATATTTGTCAATTTGCAAAGCGAAATCAGATTGTCTCTTTCGTCAACAATACGAATTTCCCACAAATGAATACTTGCTCCTTGATGGATAATACGCGCCGTTGCGGTAACCACACCTTCTCGTTTGGCTTTTAAATGATTGGCAGAAATTTCTATGCCTCGTACTTCACTAAGTTCAGGATTAATAAATAGAAAAGAAGCCGCACTACCTACACTTTCGGCCAAAGCTACCGAAGCGCCCCCGTGCAACAAGCCCATCGGTTGATGAACGCTTGGATTTACAGGCATTTTCGCTACTAGAAAACCTTCGCCTGCGTCAATATATTCAATATTTAAGGTTTCCATCAAAGTATTTTTCGAAATACGATTACAGTATTCCAATATCTTTTCTTTATCGAATGTCATAAATTTATTTTAATCGATTGTAAAAATAAAGAAAAGAAAAGATACTATGCGCTAAATAAGAAGCATATTCTGCAAAGCATTTTAAAATTCAGCCTCAACAAATAAGATTTTTTCTATTTTTACAAAAAAACAAAAGCAATGCGTTCCTTTTCGCTATTATTTATCATCGGAATTATACTCTCAATCAGTTCTTGTCGTTCTGATTTTTCTACTGTACCCAGCTCTGGAAAATTGGCTTTTTCAAGAGACACTGTTTTTTTAGACACTGTTTTTTCGACCATTAGTTCGAGTACTTATCTATTAAAAGTCTACAATCATTCTAAAAACGACATAAGCATTCCGAGTATAAAACTAGGCAAAGGATTAAATTCTAAATACCGCATGACAGTAGATGGAATGCAGGGAGAAAACAATAAAATATTTAACAATGTGGTTTTATTAGCCAAAGACAGCCTGTATGTTTTTATCGAAACCACGCCCAATATTACCGATGCTAATCCAACGGATTTTTTATACACCGATGACATTGAATTTGACAGTGGAACCAACTTACAAAAGGTAGCCTTACTTACCTTGGTTAAAGATGCCGTTTTCCTGTATCCAAAACGTTTGAATGATGGTAAAACCGAAACCGTCACTTTTGACAATACCGAATTAAGTGGCTTTTATCTGGATGAAAATGATCCAACCAATGGAAACGAACTCCATTTTACCAACCAAAAACCCTATGTTATTTATGGCTATGCCACAGTTCCTGAAGGAAAAAAAGTCATTTTTAATGCAGGAGCCAGAGTGTATTTCCATGCTAATTCGGGATTGATTGTACCGCAATCAGCCTCTATAGAATGCAACGGAAGTATTTCAACTACAAACAAACAAGAAAACGAAGTGGTTTTTGAAGGAGATCGTCAAGAAGCTGATTACGCTAACATTCCTGGACAATGGGCTACAATCTGGCTACGTGACGGCAGCACAAATCACAGCATCAATCACCTGACGATTAAAAATGCGACTATCGGTCTTCGAATTGACAATCACGACCAAAGTACCGTTTCAATAAAAAACAGCCAAATTTACAATAGCTCTAATTATGGAATATTGGCTCAAAATGCTAAAATAGAAGCTCAAAATATAGTAATCAACACTGCTGGAAAAGCTGCTCTAGGCTGTACTTATGGTGGAAATTATCAGTTTACGCATTGTACTTTTAATAACAACTGGTCTGATTCCAGACAGTTTGCTTTGGCGATAAGCAATTTCAAATTAGACGCAAATCCTGAAGTAATGAATTTAACCCAGGCTACTTTTAACAACTGTATTATTTATGGCGCTTATTCAAACGAACTCAATTTAGACAAAAACAATGCAGCAACTTTTGAATACCAATTCAATAATTGTCTTATAAAATCTGATGCAGGCAGTTCGAATCCGCTGTACAATTTTAATAATGACAGGGCTCATTACAACAATATCATCTTAAATCAAAACCCTCATTTTTTTGATATTGCAAAAAACAAACTCAATATTGACAATACTTCTGCCGCTTTCGCAAAAGGCAATCCCACTTATTTAATTCCGCTTGACATTAACGGGAACACCAGAACTTTGCCTCCTGATTTAGGGGCTTATCAGAATAAGGCTTTTCCCAAATAAGATTTCGATTAAAATAATTTACCGCAGATTCGCCGATTTTTTTCAATTAGTAGTCGTTCCTCGGCAAGACAAGATTGGGACAAAACGTAAAAAATTATTTTTTAACCGCAAAGAAAACAAAGGTTTCGCAAAGAATACAAAGAAATTATATTCTAAATTCTGTTTTCTATTTTCTAAATTCTGCCTTCTGAAAACCGAATACTTAACACTGATTTCGACTATTTTAAAAAGTCTTTTTTACACTTGTCCGTCCTGTTTTTTTAACGTAAATTTGCACCGTAATTCATCAAATACAAAACAATGATTCATTTCTTTGAAAACCAAAGCAACGCAATTTTTGCCGTACAAACACAAGGCGAGATTTCGGCTCAAGATATTTCTAAACTGAACTGGCTTTTTGCCAATGCAAATAAAATAGAGAAATCCGTATTGACGGATTTTTTTGTTGGTCCTCGCGCCACTATGATTACGCCTTGGAGTACCAATGCCGTTGAAATTACTCAGAATATGGGAATTTCTGGAATCATTCGTATCGAAGAATTTTACAAAGCATCAGAAGATTTCACAGATTTCGACCCTATGCTTTCTCAAAAATATACTGAATTAACTCAGGATATTTTCACTATTGATATTCAACCAGAAGCTATTCTGGATATTGAAGATATTGACGCTTACAACAAACAGGAAGGTTTGGCTTTAAGCTTAGAAGAAGTAGAATACTTGGATAATTTGGCAACCAAATTAGGTAGAAAACTAACGGATTCTGAAATTTTTGCTTTCTCACAAGCTAATTCGGAGCACTGTCGTCACAAAATTTTCAACGGAACTTTTGTAATTGACGGTCAAGAAAAAGAAACTTCTCTTTTCAAATTAATCAAGAAAACATCTCAGGAAAATCCTAATGATATTGTATCTGCTTACAAAGACAACGTAGCTTTTGTAAAAGGACCAAGAGTACAGCAATTTGCTCCAAAAACAGCCGACAAAGCTGATTTTTATGAAGTAAAAGATTTTGACTCAGTTATCTCTTTAAAAGCGGAAACACATAACTTCCCCACAACTGTTGAGCCTTTTAATGGTGCTGCAACTGGAGCAGGTGGAGAAATTCGTGACCGTTTAGCAGGTGGACAAGGTTCGTTGCCATTAGCAGGAACTGCGGTTTACATGACTTCATATTCTCGTTTAACTGATGATAGAAACTGGGAAAATGGCGTTGCAGAAAGAAAATGGCTGTACCAAACTCCAATGGATATTTTAATCAAAGCTTCTAATGGAGCATCTGATTTCGGAAATAAATTTGGACAACCTTTAATTACAGGTTCTCTTTTAACTTTCGAACACCAGGAAAACGACCGCAAAATTGGTTACGATAAAGTAATCATGCAAGCGGGAGGAATTGGTTTTGGGAAACTAGACCAGGCAATCAAACACAAACCACAAGAAGGCGATAAAATCGTTATTTTAGGTGGAGAAAATTACAGAATCGGAATGGGTGGAGCTGCAGTTTCATCTGCAGATACAGGAGCTTTCGGTTCAGGAATTGAGTTAAACGCTATCCAACGTTCAAATCCAGAAATGCAAAAACGTGCTGCTAATGCCATTCGTGGATTAGTAGAAAGCGATAGTAACCCAATTGTTTCTATTCACGATCACGGAGCTGGTGGACACTTGAACTGTCTTTCGGAATTAGTGGAAGAAACAGGAGGTTTAATCGATTTAGATAAATTACCTGTTGGTGATCCTACCCTTTCGGCAAAAGAAATCATTGGTAACGAATCTCAGGAAAGAATGGGATTGGTTATTGGTCAAAAAGATTTGGATATTTTACATCGTATTGCCGACAGAGAGCGTTCTCCAATCTATGAAGTGGGAGATGTAACTGGAGATAATCGTTTTACTTTCGAATCAAAAACTACGGGTGAAAAACCAATGGATTATGCTTTGGAAGATTTCTTTGGAAGTTCGCCAAAAACGGTAATGACTGACAAAACTGTTGATTACAATTACAAAGCATTAGACTATTCTAAAGATAAAATTGCTACTTATTTAGAGCAAGTATTACAATTAGAGGCTGTAGCTTCTAAAGACTGGCTGACTAATAAAGTAGACCGTTGTGTGGGTGGAAAAGTTGCCAAACAACAAACGGCTGGGCCATTGCAATTACCATTGAACAATTGTGGTGTAATGGCATTAGATTTCAACGGAAAAGAAGGAATTGCAACTTCTATAGGTCATGCTCCTATTTCGGCATTGATTGATCCTGTTGCAGGAAGTAGAAATGCTATTGCTGAATCTTTATCAAACATTGTTTGGGCACCAATTAAAGACGGATTGAAAGGAATTTCTCTTTCAGCTAACTGGATGTGGGCTTGTAAAAACGAAGGTGAAGACGCTCGTTTATACGCTGCTGTTGAAGGATGTTCTGAATTTGCAATCGAATTAGGAATCAACATTCCAACAGGAAAAGATTCACTTTCGATGAAACAAAAATATCCAAATGACGAAGTAATTGCACCGGGAACGGTAATTATCTCGGCAGGTGGAAACTGTACCGACATTAGAAAAGTAGTAGAGCCTGTTTTACAAAAAGACGGTGGTTCTATTTATTATATCAATTTATCTCAGGATGAATACAAATTAGGAGGTTCTTCGTTTGCACAAATCCTGAATACTATTGGAACTGAAACACCTACAATTAAAGATGCAGCTTTCTTTAAAAAAGCTTTCAACAGCATTCAGGAATTAATTTTGGATAACCAAATTGTTGCAGGTCACGATATTGGAAGTGGTGGTTTAATTACTACTTTATTAGAAATGTGTTTTGCTGATGTGAACTTAGGAGCTAAAATCGATTTCTCTGTTTTCGAAGAAAAAGACATCATCAAATATTTATTTGCTGAAAACATCGGAATTGTATTCCAGGCTAAAGAAGATGCTGCTTTAGAAAGCAAATTAAACGCTAACGGAGTTTCTTTCTACAAATTAGGAACTGCAACTAACGAAGCAACTTTAGACTTTGGTCCATGTAAATTAGACATTGTTAAATACAGAGACATCTGGTTTAAAACTTCGTTTTTATTAGACCAAAAACAATCTAAAAACGGAACAGCTCAAGAACGTTACGATAATTATAAAAATCAGGCTTTAAACTTTAATTTCCCTGCTCATTTTACAGGTAAAAAACCTGAAGTTGATGCTTCAAAACCAAGACCAAAAGCGGCTATTATTCGTGAAAAAGGAAGTAATTCTGAGCGTGAAATGGCAAACGCCATGTACTTAGCTGGTTTTGATGTAAAAGATATTCACATGACCGATTTGATTTCAGGTCGCGAAAACCTGGAAGATATTCAGTTTATTGGAGCTGTGGGTGGATTCTCTAACTCTGACGTTTTAGGATCTGCTAAAGGTTGGGCTGGAGCTTTCAAATACAACGAAAAAGCAAATACGGCTTTGAAAAACTTCTTCAAAAGAGAAGATACTTTATCAGTAGGTATTTGTAATGGTTGCCAATTGTTCATGGAATTAGAAGTGATTAATCCTGAGCATGAAGTACACGGAAAAATGCTACACAACAACAGTCACAAACACGAGAGTATTTTTACATCTGTAACTGTACAGGAAAACAACTCGGTAATGTTATCTAGTTTAGCCGGAACAACTTTAGGAGTTTGGGTTTCTCATGGTGAAGGTAAATTCAACTTACCAATGGGCGAAGAAAACTACAGCATTGTAGGGAAATATGGTTACGAAAGTTATCCAGCAAATCCAAATGGTTCTGACTTCAACACTGCTATGCTATGTGATACTACAGGACGTCACTTGGTAACCATGCCACACATTGAGCGTTCTGTTTTCCAATGGAACTGGGCTAATTACCCAAGCCATAGAAATGACGAAGTTACTCCTTGGCAAGAAGCATTTGTTAATGCTAGAAAATGGATTGAAAACAACTAATTTTTAGTTTTTTAAATACAGAAAGCGTTCTCGAAAGAGAGCGCTTTTTTTGTTGAACAAACTTCAGCACAAACGAAAAATTCTTACATTTAGCACTTAATATCAATCATTAAATCTAACCATGAAAAAATCACTACTAATTTTAAGTTTTTGTGTATTATCATTATCCGCTAATGCACAAAGCACTTCAAAAAATGAAAAAATAAAACAACTTCTCGAATTGTCAGGTTCGGGAAAAATGGGAATTCAAGTTATGAATCAAATGATAGGGTCATTTAAAAATTCTTATTCAAAAGTAAAAGAAGATTTTTGGGAAGAATTTAAAAAAGAAATAAAACCTGAAGATATAGAAAATATGGTAATCCCTATTTACGAAAAATATTATACTGAAAGTGACATTGACCAATTGATTGTTTTTTATAATTCTCCTATTGGAAAAAAAATGATTGCTACAATGCCTCAGGTAATGCAAGAATCTATGACAGCAGGGCAAACTTGGGCTAAAGGAATTAGCGAAAAAGTACTCGCTCGATTAAAAGAAAAAGGCTATTTGGAAAAGTAAAATAGTATAGATAGCTTTGCTAAAGTCTATTTAACAATTTATAAAATAAAAAATTATGCCTAGTCCAGTTTCTGAATGTTTGTATTGTCAAGAAAACGAAACCTTACACAACCTAATGATTAAAATTACCGACTTAAAAGTGTCTCAATTGTTCCTGTTTAAAGAACAATCATACACAGGTCGTTTAAATGTTGTCTATAAAGATCATGGAGTAGAATTTCACGAGCTAAGCGACGAACAACGCAATGCATTTATGGACGATGTAGCTACAGCTGCTAAAGCCATTGCAAAAGCTTTCAATCCTGATAAAATTAATTATGGTGCTTTTTCAGATACATTATCACATTTGCATTTTCATATAGTTCCTAAATACAAAGAAGGTTATGGTTTTGGTAGTGTTTTCGAAATGAACCCAAACAAAACATCACTTTCAGATGCTGAATACGAAGCTGTAATCGAAAAAATTAAAGCTGGTTTATAAATCTATTTTAAAGCCTTTACAATACAAAATCCTCTTTTTAACTTGGTTTAAAAAGAGTTTTTTTTTTATTTAATAGCTTTTTCTGAATTAAGAATCTGTAACCACAAACAATCTCATTTCTGTATCTGTACTTACTTTTTGGTAATTAATAATTTTACATTCTAAATATCAAGATATGGAATCGATTATAGAACAACAACAAAATGTAAGCTTCAGAGCGGCTACAATTACTGACCTTAACACAATTGTTAACCTTTATCAAAAACAAGAAAGCAATTCATCTACTGAAACTTCAGCAATTACAAATCACTTTGGACTACCTCTTTATGTAGCTGAATGCGATAATCAAATTGTAGGCTATTCTTATGCTTCGGCAACAAATTCAGATGATTATTGTTTGAAAATACATATTGATACTCCCTTTTTAAATTATCCAATTAACGACAATTTGATGCGTGAATCGGAATTATTTTTTAAAAACGAATGGCAAAATGACTCCAATAGAAAGCTGTCTGTTGCTATAGTTCAATTAGTGAATTGGTTAAACAATTCTAATTCCTAAACCAACACGGTTACAGTTAAAAAATCAATACATTTATAGGACACAAATAATTCCATTATAAAATGCCAAGAGAAATTTTATATTTGAAAATTGCTAAAATAATCGAAGAGCAAATTGCATCAGAAACTTTGCAAATAGGCGATAAATTGCCATCAATTCGCACAGTTCAAAAAATCTACGATGTAAGTATCAACACCGTTAAACAAGCCTTTTTAGAATTAGAAAGTAAATCTTTAATAGAATCACGACCAAAATCGGGTTATTATGTTAGTAAAAGCTTCAGTACTAAACTAGGACTTCCTTCGATTAGCAAGCTTAATTTATCTGATAAAGAAAAAACTCCTGAAGACTTAATTTCTAAGGTTTTTAACACTTTAACAAATAAAGATATTACCCAATTCTCTTTAGGAATTACGGATAATAGTATGTTGCCCATTGCTAAACTTAACAAGGGAATTATTAAAGCAATACGCAATCTGGAAGACAGTGGAACAGGCTATGAACCTGCACAGGGAAACCTTAATTTGAGACGAAATGTAGCCAAATGGTCTTTTACCTGGGATGGTCATTTAAAGGAAGATGATATTATAACTACTTCTGGAGCACTAAATGCGCTGTTTTATTGTTTAATGACCGTAACAAAACGCGGAGATGCCGTTGCCATTGAAAGCCCAGTTTATTTTGGTATTTTACAAATGATAAAATCCTTAGGACTTAATATAATCGAATTGCCTTCTCATCCTGTAACAGGTGTTTCTATCGAAGATCTAAAAAAAGTATTACCTAAAATCAAGGCTTGTTGTTTCGTAACCAATTTCAACAACCCCTTAGGAAGTTGTATGCCTGATGAAAACAAAAAAGAATTGGTTCGATTACTAACGAAACATGATATTCCTTTGATTGAGGATGATTTGTATGGCGATATCTTTTTTGGCACTAGCCGACCAAAACCATGCAAAGCATTCGACAAGACAGGAATTGTCATGTGGTGTGGCTCAGTATCTAAAACCCTGGCTCCTGGTTACAGAGTGGGCTGGGTTGCTCCAGGAAAATTCAAAGAGAAAATGATTCGTCAAAAACTATTGCATACCTTATCCAGTCCTCCACTCTATCAGGAAGTAATTGCTGATTTTATGGAACATGGTAGATACGAACATCACTTAAGAAAATTACGAAATACACTATACACTAACTATTTGCATTTTCAACATACAATTGAAGAATATTTTCCTGAAAATACTAAGATTTCAAAACCTCAGGGTGGATTTGTACTTTGGTTAGAGTTAGATCCAAGAATTGATACCGCAGCTTTATATGATATTGCTATCCAACAGAAAATAAGCTTTGCTCCTGGCAGAATGTTTACGCAACACGATCAGTTTAACAATTGTATGCGCTTAAATTTTGCTGTAAAATGGGATGAGAAAGTAGAAGCAAGTTTAAAAAAATTAGGCTTATTAATCAAAAACGAATTATTAAGATGAAAATATATCAAATAGACGCTTTTACTGATACCCTCTTTTCAGGAAATCCAGCGGCAGTTTGTCCGCTTAACGAATGGCTATCGGATGAAATAATGCTTAAAATAGCCGCCGAAAACAATCTGGCCGAAACGGCATTTTATGTGAAAAGTGAAGCTAAATACGAAATAAGATGGTTTACACCCACAGTTGAAGTGGATCTTTGTATAATCGAAAAATTAAAATGTACACAAATATAAAATGAAATGTACATTTTTTCAAAGAAATAAACAAAGCCAGCACCTAACCGTACTGGCTTTTTAATTACAGTTTAAACACCATTTAACCCACGTTTAAACTAAACTTAACCGCTTCACCATTTAATAGCTGCTGTGTGGCTTCAAGATTGTTCTCATACACGTGGACATTACCAAGGAACAACGTTATAGACTTCAATGGTAGGTTGATTTGTTTGCTGATGAGATATAAGTGATAGATGTCTGACGGTAAACCTAAGTTAGCATCACTAGAGCGTTGATAAGCACTTATAACTACTTTTCCTTTCTCTATCTGGAACTGTATTAAACTTAAACACGGTTGTTGGTTGCTTTCGGTGTTGTTAGAACCTAAAAACAATACATAATTCTTTGACGATCGTTTCTCTTTATTGATGCGCTCAATAAGCTTTGGCAGCTGCTCAAAGTACGTTGGGTAACTATTTACTAAAATAGGACCACAATAATCCCACCACGTAACGCCTATTTCACGATAAGCCTCGGTTGAACGTTCGCCTTGCATAAACAATAATAATTCATCCTTGAGCTTCTTTTTCGCTACAGCATGACCCTCAAACAAGTCCAGCAAGTCAATAGGCTTTAATTGCAGTTCTTGATTAAGCAAATAAGTTATATTTCCTTTTTTATTCTTTTGAAGTTTTCCTTTGGTTGTAATTTTGTTTAAAATTTGGTGATACTTATTCATTTCATTTTTTAATTAATATTCTATATTTGCACTTCTCACATCCTTACAACAAAAAACACATCCAAGACCATCAGAAGACTTAATAAATAAGTCCTCCGACGACCTTGGATGCGTCAGTTTAAAAAGGATGTGAGAGTTTTTTTTAAATGTTGGAGGACTATTTTTTATTCCTTACCTCCTTAGGAATTTTGCAAATTATTGGTCTATATAAGGCTTTAAAACTTTAGCCCATAATTTGTAACCTTTGCTGTTTAAGTGTACTCCATCAACTGAATAATCTTTATTTAAACAACCATTTTTCTCGAAATACCTATACGTATCAATAAAATGATATTTTTTAACTGAAGCGTACTTTAAAAGTTCGTCGTTGACTTTGACAACATCTTTATTAACATTTTTAGTACAGTATATTGGAAGATCTTCACTGTATAATTCTGTAGGGAAAATACTTTGAACATAAAGTTCTGTATTTGGTAGCCGCAATCTAATAATGTCAATCAACTTCTTATAATTGAAAACAACATTGTCTTTTAGCTCACCCCTACCTAAATCATTAATACCGATCTCTAAAAATATTTTCTTGGGTTCTGCTTTTATAATTGGATTTATTCTTTTTATAATACCAGGAATTACATCACCGTTTATCCCTCTGTTCTTTATTTTTAAATCATGGAAAAATTCAGATATTTCAAAATTTTGAGTCAAACTATTCCCTAAAAAAATTACAGAATTACTTTCTATAGGTAAGTTTTCAAATAATTCATCTCGATTAAGGAAGTACTTTATTTTCGGTTCTTTTACCACCAAGTTCTCAGTGCGTGGATACGGTTTAGTTTGATATTTTATATAAAACTTTTTTACAATATATAATAAGGTTAAAAAATTAAGGGCAATCGATATGATAATGATGTTTCTGTTTCTCATAAGTTACGTTTTACTGTAAATATATTAATTTCATCGCCATCCTTCTTTACATACTTAAAAACATCAGATCAGATTTTTAATTTTATCATAAACAGTCATTGCTAATATCTTATGACCTTGTAGCGTTGGATGAGGGCCAGCATAACTTATATCTTTTAAAGCAGTGTAAGTGTCTATTACTAAATAAGTAGAAGAAAAATTTGATATAATCCAATTATTATATAGAACTATAAAAGAATTAACAGTAACGTTAGAATTAGGTATAATTAGGCATATAATCGGAGTCTTACCCTGAGAAACAATATTTGATATTAAATTTGAATAATCTGTTTGAAATGTTGCCAAACTATAACTATTTTGCGCTTCATTCATTCCTAACATCACTACAACATATTGACTTGTAAACTCAGATAATTCTAGTATATTTATATTAAAATCATTACTTACATTTCCGGGTTGAGCATATACCGTATGTTTGTTTTTTAAATTATTTTCTGAAAAAATTAAATCTGGCCATCTATTATTTATAGCTCCAGATTCGTATCCAAAACTAATAGAGTCTCCTATAAATAAAAATTTTCTATTCTTTATTAAATCACGTTCAACTTTAAAATAAGTTATATCATAAATTGCTGTTGAGGCAGCGGAGTCTTGTTTAGAAAAACCAATTTTACAAACATTATTAACTATACTACTAACCGAATAACCAGCAGATAAGCTCGAATCAAGAAAATAAGAAACACTGTCTTTTGTGTTTTTATTTATTGCTCTAAAAATATATTTTGAGCCATTTCTTATTATTTTATATTCAATTTCATCACCTACAGTTATTATTAAAGCACGGGTTGTAGTATTTAAATTTGTAAATGAGCTTCCATTTGAGGTAGTTGATGACCATACATTCAATTTACCTCTATTTGCATCTGTAGAGATATTCAATGCTATGTAAAATGAATATTTAAAAGTAGCTCCTAAACTTTGAATTAAAAATCCTAATCCGAAATCTGCGGCTGTAATTTGATAAAAATTATACCTCATTGTAGCTACAAAGTTCTCACTGTTAGTTAATTTAGCAGTATAAAAACAATTATTAGAAAAATTAGAAGAAGAACCATCTCCAGAAACTCTTAATTTGTTGCTCAGAATGGCAAAAGAAGCTGTTCCTGTTACCGTGTAGTCCGGTCCTAATGAGCCTCTAGTAAAATTATCTTCTATTAAATTTCCTAAATAATCAGGAGAATCCTCTGTTCCAGCGACAACTAAATCTCCACCTCCTAAAATAGGAAATCCATTAATAGTTTTAATATTTGTTCCTGAAACTAAAGTGTCCTGTTTTCCCGCTACAATAGTTCCCAAAGCATCAATCAAAGCTTTTAAACTCTTACCCATTTCAGCTGTAAGAGCTTTAGTAGTTCCGCCCGTAGTCAGGTCGTTCACCAAGATAGTTTGCAATGAAGTTTCAACGGTTTTAATAGCGTCCACAAGCTCCTGAACCGTGTCCAGGTTAACATCATCAGAGGTTAAAATCAAGTTGATGGCATCAATTCTTTCTTGTAAAACTTTACCCTGTTCCGCACTCAATAAAGCCGTAGAACCGCCCGTAACCAAATCATCCACAATATCCAAATATTGAGATGCAATTTTTACTAATTCATTCAACGGAACATATCCGTTTGCTTCGCCTTTTTCAGTCAAACTTTGCTTTAATTCAAACAATGCCTGGTGTGCATCATTTGCTGTTTTGTGTGCATCAAATTGTGTCTTTTCAGCCTTTGCATTTAAGATATTTGAAAGCCCCGCAATTGCACTTATCGGTATTTGTTCTAACTTGTGCCAAAAACTATTTAATGTTGTCCAAAATTGCGCTTGTGTAGGCTTTTTGCCTGTCATGAACCATATTAATATTTCTGCTAATGTTGCCATAATTTATCCTTGATATATAATGTAAGCTAATGTGTAGTAAGGTGGGCGGTTCTCGTGAGGTGTCCCGGTTCCCGATGAGCCAGTAATAAAATTACCTTCTTGAGTTCTATTTTTATTAATGGTTGTAACACCTGATCCATTGGTAGACACTTCTTGATCTAATGTGTATTGCGTGTAACTGTGTGAGTGAGGACCATTATTAGCAGCCGTTAACGACACCTGTTTTGCACCGCCAGGTTTACCAATTGCGTTATAATCGGGGTCATCAGGATCATAACCTGCAATAAATTGACCTTTTAAATTTGGGCGTCCGTCAAGTCCGTCACATAAGAACCAACCTTCAGGAATATCAGCAACCGCACCGCAATACAATTGCGGGTTAGTTCCCGCAGGCAATAATCGGCTTTGAATACTTTTTAAAGTATCACAACGGAAAAAATCAGACCAAGACCAGGAAACATCCCCCGCTCCAAAAGTGGCATAACGTATTTTATGAACTTCCTTGATAACTCCATTTTTAAAGCCACGATTTACAGACTCTTCAATAATGATAACCGTTGAATTGGCATCAAATGCACCGCCTTTAAATTCCAGTAATTCGCCATCAATGTAAACAAAACCATCACCCACGTTAGAACCTGCAACAGTACAACCCGAAATAATAGTCAGGTTACCCGCCAATGCTCCTAATGCGTTAAATATCGAATAAGCCGTTTGCAGCTCCTGCAATCGTTCCGCTTTTAACGGATACCCGCCTGTTTGTATAAAAGTTGATTTATTCATCTATTAAAATACTATATCGTTTACCACCTGCTTTATAAAATTCTATATGAGCCTTAAGCCCGTCAATTTGTGAGTTAAATATTGTTTCAGGAACGTAAACTATAAAGTCAAGTCCTGTATCTGCTGTCTCACTTTCAGTTCTAAGCCAAATGGTTTCCTCTTCGTCTTCTGTTTCCAACCAAACGTCCTGTTCTTCCGCTTCAGTAAAAATGTACTGAGTGTCATACAGTAAGCCGTTACCGATATAAATGCGCCTTTCAACTGGGTCAAACTTATCATTCAACGAACCACGCAAATAGCATATTTGCCCATTGTGTTCTAGCTTGTATATGTTGTCAATGCGCCAGTTGTACCAAGAATAATAAAGACTTTCTACGGGACTAATCAATGCCCTGGCATATCCCAAAAGAAAAGGCCTTCGCAAAAATGTTGGCAATAGATAAATGACCAACTTATCCCAATTAATGTTACACCACATAAGCAATGTTATCAAAGTTTACTATCTCGAAATAACCGCTTTCAGCAATTTTGGAAATAAAAATAGGCTGAGGAATTCCGTACCCATCAAGAGCCGGATCAATCCACGCACTCGAAGCACTTAAAACAGTGGCATCAACAATACCAGGAATAACTTGTAATTTATCAATCAAAGCCGAAAGCTTTAATTCTCCATTAAAATCCAGTTCCTTCATAAATTCCTGTAAAGCTTCATTAACCGGATAATTACCCATTAATTTACTCATTCCCATTTCATTCAGTACCAGAGGGTCTCGCTTAATGCGTATGTTTAAATACAACTGATCCGCCTTATAGTTAATAATCGTAACCTGAACACCAGCTACTCTTATTTCATCTATGTAAGCCTCGATTGCTTCAACCTGTGCAGGATCATCAAAATCCGTTAATACACCATCTGTTTCGCCAGCAATTTTTAGAATCACACGACTACTGTCCTGAGCTTCATTTACTGCTGAGTACTTGATTATTTTAGAAGCTGCAATTTCCTCAGCTGTAGCATTTCCATTATCGAAATAATCTTTATCCGGCACTAAATCAAAACCATACTGAAACTGTAAAGCCATAAAGCGATACCATGGTTTTGTACCCGATTTTTGATTCGCTAATTTTTCGTTGATTTCAAGTGTGTGCTGGTCAAAAAATGACTCATGAAGCCAAATTGCAAAAGCAACGATATACACAAATAAGCGATAGATTGCCACATTACTTGTGGAGTTTAGCCCCGACAAGTTTTCATTTGCTGCAATTGCTGCAAACATTTCATTTTGTATCGCCGTTATTGTTCTAGCCATGTTATCCTACTATAAATGTTGTTCCTATTGCCATGGTACCTATGCCTAATGTTGGGCTAATTATTTCTAAACCATCTTTAGTAATTCCGGTTGCCGGTATTGCTTTTTTGCTTTCCAGATATTTAACTTCCTTAGTGAAAAGGCTCAAATCGGAAGGAATGAAAATTGTCTCGCCTGAAACCAAAGCATCTGTAACTGATCTGTTATTAATAAAAGCTATAGCAAAAGCGTTTGTTGCTCTTCCCGTGTGTTGGATCGCAATATCAAACCAAGTTTGTAATACCAATGCTGTAGCCATAATTAATCCGTGTAATTAGCATCAATTTGAATACTCAAATCAGTCGCTATTTGTATTTTATTTACTATCATTCCGTCTGTAGAAAATTCGGTTCTGATTTCCCTGGCTAAATTGCTTGGGTTGCTTTCTTCCAAATACCTTCTGGCTCCAACACCTCGCATGGGTATTTCTTTAAATTCTCCTTTATCACTTAGAATTAAAATTTTCTGATGTTGCGCTGTACTTTCATTAACAACAAAATCGCCATCAGCAATAAGTACATCCATGTCTTCATCTAATAATATATCTTTTGGCATATCATGTAATTTTTCCGGTACCTGTTCCTGTATGACTGGTTGCTGTTCCGGTCGTTGCTACCGTTACACTTACCGTTCCCGATTTTACAAACACGTCTACAGCGGTTGCAATACCTTTAACTATCCGATCTAATGATTCGTTAGCGTCTACCTCCTCTGTTTGCTCATTTGTCAAAACAGCTCTTAAGTCGTCAATTAATTTTGCTTTGTTTAAACTCATTTTAAAAGGGTTTTAAACTTTGTTCTAATAGCTTCAAATTCGGGTTTGTTTACTAATTTGATTGTAGGACCTACATTAGTTGTGAAAACCATTTTTCCTATTGCTTCAAATAATTCATCAATCAAACCGGCTAGATTTTCGCCCCCGGCTGAAACATGTAATTTATCAGTTAGTTCTAATATCGTATCACCCACATAATACCCAATCTTTTCAATTTCATCCGCTGCAATTACCATCCAGTCCTCATCATCTTCAACACGAACGGCCAAAACATAACTTCCAACTTTCGGGACCAGGATAAAACTTTTTTTATCTGAAAGAACCGGACGAAGGCGAACGTTAAAAAACTCCTGATCGTCTTCATCAACTAACACACAAATTGCCTTTGCTTCATCAACCGATTTCACTTTTGCAATGTTGCTGACAGCGGGACCATGTTTTTTTGCCATTTCGGCTAAGCTTTCGCGTAATTGTTCTGGTGTTGGCATTATATTTTACTGGCTTGTTATAAATCCTAATTCAATTTTTTGTCGTCCTCCACGTCTGCCAAATTCACCGTCCACACTTTCAATAAAGAATGTCCCTGATTTTTCAGGATATTTATAGCCGTCTATTTCAGCTATATCCCCTTTATTGGCAGCGGGCTCAAGAAATGCCATTATATTACCTTCGTAGCCGTTATAATTACTTTTAGTCTGTAATCGGCTAGCAATTTGCTTTAATAAATCAGCAGGAATACCCGCTTTTATTTTCAAAAGCTTTTCATTGCTGTATTTATCCGCATCCGATTTAGTGCGTTTTACTTCACCCTGGCCGTCTTTTTCCTGAATAACAATTCTGAGGTTTTTGTCAACTATTCGTTTCTTAAAATCATCATCTTTAACCGTATTCCAACCTAATCGAAGTTTTATTCTTTTTCCTTTACTTCCAAATAAAGTCCCAACATACAGCTCATTAAAATTGAAATAGACAGCTAAATGACACTCCTTTTTTAACCATTCTAAAACCTGAATACCAGTAGCATTTTTAAACCTCACATTCTGCAATGGAATGTTTGGCATATCAGTTGATAATACTATTTCAGTGCCTGAGCATACATCGGTTAATAATTGCTTAACCGTTACTGAAGAATAGGTTTTACTAAATATTACATCGTATAATAAATAACTGTAACCTTCACATTCAATCTTTACAGGAATTCCCATATTGACACGCTTGATAAATCCCTCAAAACGTTTAACATTATTACCATTATAACCTAACAGCACGCTAATTTTATCGTTTTCCTTAAACACATATTCTTTACGCTCGTTTGGTTCTTGCTTGTCTTCAGTTGATGTTTTAGTGTTTGTTAAATATTTAATTCTAGGCAATTCAATAGTACAGGTATCTGTAAAACTGTTTACATCCGTTCGCCACGTTACTCTCGAAGGTTTAACCTTTGGGTAATTTGCTATTGTTATATCACTAGTTAAATAGAACATTTTTATAAATCTTGTATGTAATCAGTTTCAACAATCATCGAAAAAGGACGAATCCAAGGTGCTTTTCCCTGAACTTCTGGAAAGTCTAAATTGCTAACAGCAACACGACAACTTTCGTCAAGGAATATTTCAGGATAACCACCGTGTAGTTCTATTGGGTCAGTTGTTTCAAACCAGTCTTTCAAAGCTTGTATTTGGTCTTCAGGAACTAATCTGTTTTTACCAATTAAAAAACCTTTAATATTAAAACGGTAATCATCAATAAAAAAGCACTCTTTTACCCTTCCTTTACGTTCACTTACAGTTGTTCTAATAATCTCTTTTACTAGATTAACTCCCACCGTACAAGCTTCAATTTCAATTAACTTTTTACCTGATTTCCATAATTCAATAGGAAACCAAATGTCCTGACCGTAAGCACCTATTTTATTAAAAGCAATATTCTTACTTGAATAATCAATACTGCCTTTAGGTCTTGGATTTTCCATTGTAATAGAATATCCAATTTCTTCAGTAATGGGTTTAGAATTCCCTTTTGGGTCAACGTAGTAAGGCGAATTCGCAAAATACGTCTTGTATAATTTATATAAATCAAAAGCGGTGTTAGTACTCATTTTAAACTGTTTTTGCTCCGTTATACAATACCCTTGCTAAACATTCCATTACCACTTTTTCAAGTTCCTCAGCCGTTTCTTTACCGTCCATTGTGGTAAATTGAATCGTGTCAAAAAACTTTCCTAAATGAATATTTACTACTTTAGGACCAGCACCCGCAACGGTTTCACCTGCTGTTTTACCTGATGCGTTATTGGTTGCCATTATGGCGCCACCAGTAGATAATGCTGATGTTTTAGCTTTATCAGATGCTCTGTCTTTTTCTCTTTGGGTGTTTCGCTCTTTTATTTGCTTATGTCGTTCTATTGCACTAATGTTGATAGATCGATTATAGCCGTTACTAAAAGAACTACCAATATTTTTCATTATACCGGGAATAGACAATATGTCGCCGGTAACAACTGCAAGTATTAGCCTTCCAATTTCTTTTAATGAAGCACCTACACCGTCTACTATTGCTCTGAAAGTTTCAAACTTGTTATAAGCAACGGCTATACCTCCAACTAATGCAGCAATAGCAACAATTACAATTCCTATTGGATTTGCGGTTAAAGCTAAATTCCAAAGCAGTTGCGCTTTAGTTACAATTCCTGTCCACAATGCTACACCTCCCATAATTGCCAGATAAGAAACATATCCCGCTGTTAATCCTGCTAAAACAGTGATAAAAACACCCGCACTGGTTGAGCCTGATGTAACCCAGTTAGCAAAGCTTTCCACATAAACCAATACGCCTGATAATTTAGAACCCATGTCTAAAATTCCATTTGTTACAGGTGAAAAAGCCGTCCCAATGTCTGCCAGTTTGTTTACAAAGCTTTCGGTAAAATTGCTCCATTTACCCTGTTGGGTATTCATAGCGTTACCCAAAGCTCCCTCGTATACACCACCTTTATCAGAAGCCATTTGCAAGGCCTTTGCCAGTTGCTCATAGGTTACTTCCATTTCCTTAACCTGATCGATACTTTTACCAGTAGATTTAGCTAACATGGAATAAATATTAATACCGGCTATTCCAAACTGACGAATATCCATCGCAGTTGCTTTACCCACCGTTTTAATTTGTTGCATATTAGCAGCCATTCGGGTCAAGGTATCGTTAGAACCTCCCACTGCAACCACAGCATTGGCTAAATTCATGGTGTCGGTTCTGGCTGATCTCGCATCCAGTCCCGCCGAAATCAAAGAACGATTAACTTCTAAAAGTGAAGCCGTGTCAAAGGGTGTGGCTTCAGCATCTTTTTGGATATTAGAATAAGCATCTTTAGCCCCTGATTTACCTAAAAAAGTGGACAATCCTGCTATAGCAGTTTCCCTTTTCATACTTCCTTTGATCATGCTGCCAATACCGTCACTAATCATGGAAGCACCCTGAGTAATCACATTACCTAAAATAGTTCCTCCGGCTATTGCACCTATTCCTATACCGGAATTACCTTGAGTGTTTAAATTACCTGTGTGATTATTAGACTGTCTTTGTAAAGTGGCTAATTCCCGTCTGGCAGCAGCTATTTGACGTGGAATAGTACTTTTTGAAATGGTATCTTCGGTTTGTTTGATTTTGGTTTGAAGCTCGTTAAAACTCATTCCTAAAATCTTATTTCGCCCCGTTACCTGGTCCACTGATTTTGCCACTTTACTGAATGTACTTTGAGAAGCCGAACTAACTTTCGTTAGCTCTGAACTCATCAAATTTTTCATTCGTAAAACAAACTCAATCGTGTTATTCATTTGGTGTATCTTTTTTAGATAATTCTAAAGCTATTCCGGTGCGATAAAAAAACAGTTCATCGCCCCATTCTTTTAAAGCATTAGCACCAAACTTCATAGAACCAAAAACAATCAAGTAATCAATTCCTGCTTTTTGGTTTTGGCAATCTTTTATACCTTTATCGCTAAAAGCGAAAGTAGTCTGCTTTTTTCCCCTCCAGGATGTTGTTTATTTGCAAGAACACTGCGATAAACTTGTCTTCATCTTCAATCAATGGATGATCGCCTTCTAACCACAATTGCTCCATAATAAAAGCAACTGCTTTACTCATTCCATTAGTTCCAATAGAAGTCATGTAATCGCCCAAATCGTCAGCTGTAGGAGGTCTTAAAACCGCCATGTCTTCATCTACTTTTAAGAAGATCAAGTTACGCCCGCCAAATTGTTGTTTCCAGGCATCTAATTTTTCCTGACCAAAACGGGCAATAAATGCCGCCTTAGCTGCTGATGTATCAGCTGTAGGTTTTGCCTTTTCGGCTTCTTTTGCTTTTCTGTTAGCAAAAATGGAATTCAATTCTTTTTCTGGTGTTTGTGCTGGTTTCATATTTTATTTTTTATGGTAGTATTACATTCATTGCTATAAAAGGCAATGTGATTTCACGATGTTTGGCGTTTTGCTCTAAATCAACACCCGCCTCCGTAAAAGCCACACCCGAAGCGATGTAAGTTTTGATAGGATCAATAAGTCTTTTTCTGTAAGAGCAAGTAATTACGATAGCCTCGTGTGGAACATCGGTAATGTCGTCAAAGCCTGCATCTCGTGCCGCCTTATTCATGGCATCAGCTTCAAAGCCTAAAACTTTGATACTTCCGGAATTTTTTTTGTTTCCGCTTTGAATATCGATAGCATCATCACCGGCACCATACAAATGCTCTTTTTCGACTTCTTTTTTAAAGCCAAAACCACGTAATCCCTTAATGGTTCTGGCTAATATATTAACCTCAAAGTGTGACCATGCACATTCAGCAGATGTTATATTTACATTCATTTCTTAAATATTAGAGGTTAAACCAATGGTTACTTTTAACCAGGTTAAATAACCCAGTGGTAGCACTTTTACTTCAATTTCGCCCGTGCTGGTATTAATGATGTCTACATTAGTAGGTACATTAACATCTACATCGCTAATTTGTCCAGCCATTTGAGAAAGCAGTTGTTGACTGATTTGATTTTCTAAATGTTTGGCATCTGTAGCGTTGATTTGTCCATCAGCATCAACACGAACCGTTGTTTCAAGCAAAGGTGTTGCTGTAGCTACCGCTACACGTTGCGCTTTGTCAACAATACGGCCATGAACTAAGATTCTGAAATCATCATCAGTGGCCATGTTGTCACGTGCAAAATAATAGCCTGCTGCACCATCTCGACGGTGCATAATAATGTAGCCGGCATTTGCAAAAGCATCTAATTCCTCCGGATAAAATTCCTCTATTGGTTTATTGCCAATGTATGCCTGTGGAATGCTTAAAGCACCGTTTTGACCGTTACCCAATTTTATATGAGAAGGATATTTAACCGCTCTGGCTAATGCTAAGGCAACCGCCCCGGAACCATCGTTTAAGTTGCTTCCCAAAACAACACCCGCAAAGCCATTTCCAACAGAATTAGGCTCGAATACAACACCGTCTAATTCGTTAGTTCTGCCTTCAATCAGGATTCGAACCGGTTTATTAATGGATTGTTGGTATTCTCCTAAAGCTTTAGAAGCTAATAAGGCATCATCAACATCTTTGTCCAAAAAGCGATCAACAACAGGAACATAAGAAACAGCAGGTTTACGAATTAATCCTACTATTGTAATTGCTCCCTGTGCTGAGTTCAACAACTTTTTCAAGCCGTTAGCATTGGTCGAAGTTGCCATTTGAGTTAGGGTCATTGTGTCCTCAACTCCTAAAATGGTTAAGGCTTGATTTCCTCCTAATTCCTGATAAAACAACTGAATTGCTTTATTCAAAAAAGGCTCACCCACTACGGTAAATCCTTTTGCCACAGCATCATCGTAATTAAAAACAGTTACGATTTGCCCAATTTTAGAAACCGAAGTTCCCACGAGTCCTGCAACGCCGTCCAGTACTTGAACCTGACGTTTTAGGTTGCCATTAGTAACCTCTACGCTTACTTTTGGCGTTCCAGTTCCTTGTGCCATTATTCTTTTACTTCAGTATTAATAGCTGTTTTATAAGCCTCAATTGCTGCTAATAAATCAGGCTGTTTTTGTGTTGCTGGGTCTATACCAAGCATCTTAACCAGTTCTTTGATTTCCGGATATTTTGCCGTAGTAGGATCAAAAGTTTTCAAAGCTTCTAATGCTACTGTTTTTGCAATGTTTTTACTCGTTGCTTCATCAAGAGGTTGATTTTCCAAATCATCAACTACAGGAGCTTCAATTTCCGCTCTTTTATATGATTTTACTTTATCATCTGGTAATCCAGATGCAAAACTTTGCGCTGATCCCAGTGTATGGAAAACACGATTGTCTGATGTAATGTGACATTCATCGCTTTGGTGTCTGCTGAAATAATCAGCTGCTAATTCTTTTGACATTTTAAAAGGGTTTTAAATGGTTTTTAAATACGATTTTTAAAAGCGAATCCAAGACCGAGCAAAATGACTAATGCTATAAATATCCGACCTAGAATAATTTGAGTTTGTTCCCACCACGAAAATTGAGCGGGAACGGGATAAGGTATTTTTTGAATTATTTGCTGATGCTCTTTGATATAAACATCTTTCCATTGTGCAAATAACTTTTGCGCTTCAGCTGTACAATCAACAGTGAGAATATTATCCTTTATATTGACTTTTGGAGGTTTTAAATAATTGCCTTTTATGGATAGTGGTAAAGTTTTTTCTTTTAATGCAATTTTACCATTAACACATTCGAGATATGCTCTATAATAGGAGCTGTCTTTTGGTATTTCAAAAGTTGTATCTCTAACCACTTCTGTTTTGGTTGTTGTATTGGTAGTTTCGGTTGTTGTTGGTGGAACAACACCAGTACTTTTGCAAGAGACTAGTGTTGTGACCAACAAACAAAACAAGAACAGAAAAGACAACAGATTTTTAAGTTTTAAATTTTTCATAATTTGATTTATAGGTTTTGATATTCTTTTTTAGCTTCAAATGATGGACATTCTTTAATTCGTTCCCAACTTTCAATAATCCCGTTTTTGTTTAAATCGGGTGAAAAATCACGATGTCCCTGAATGATTATTTTATTAGTATTTTCTTTTTGTTTTAGCCATTCTTTTGCCTCTTTGATACTGGTTTTGATGGCGATTTTTTGAGCTTCAGTTCTTGTGTCTTTTGCTTTCCAAATAGGTTTAGCAGTAGTTCCAATGTTTTCAACACCTCCTATGTAACAGATATTGACAGTTTGTTCGTTGAACCCTAAAACACCGTTAGATGTTTTACTAAAATCAAGTAAATTGTGAATTGTTCCGTCAACGTCAATTAAGCGATGATAACCAGGAGACTTCCATCCTTTAGATTTCCAAAATGCTTCAATAGAGTCACGTTTTCCAAATCCAGCAGAACAATGAATCGCTATGTATTTTATTCCTTTAGAGGTTCTCACACTTTACCGTTTAATTGTTTAAACTTCTGTAACTCCTCAACTAAGTGCTGATTGATTCCCATTAATTCACGGTGTTGAGCTTCCATCTTTTTAATTGTATCGGTAGCAGCTGTCAAGCGATTTGCCATATCATCAAGTAACTCTCGATAATATTTTACTGCATTTACAGCATTATCTAATTCTGCTGCTCTGTCTTCAGCTAAATTTTTACGCTTTGAAAAAATATAAGTTATCAATGCCGAAAAAAAAGCCGCTAATGTTGGGTAAACAAATTGCTCCATAGTTGACTTAAAAAAAAGGCTGCCATCAATTGAGACAGCCTTTTGTTATATAAAATTTATTTAGGTTATGCAGCAGATGCTTGAACTACAATTCCAACACCTTTCCAGTCTTCACGACGACAACGACCACCCATTTTCACTAATCCTGAATGAATATCTCCATAGTACAATGGGTTTTCCATATCTTGGAAAAGCTTAGTATCACCAAGGGATTTTGTAACACTGTCCTTTTGCCAAAAGATACTTGCAAGATTATCTGTAGCAGCTAAAGCTTCGCCAGGTAATCTGAAAACACCAGCTGATGTCAATGCTAAAACTGAACTTCTTTCTAAGAAAGTAAAGCCTGCAAATTTTCCAATGACACCATTAGCTAAATCAGCAGTTGCTTGAAAGGCCGCCATTTGATTTGCAGACAATGAGTCAATAAACTCTTGTTGCATGTAGCTTTCTAGCATAGCGTAGCGGTTTTGTTTTGGGACATTATCCTTATTAAACTTCGCCTGCATTTTTTGAGGTTCTTTATAAGTAAATGCTTTACGAGTTCCTGTTTGACCATCTTCGGCATTTACAGCAGTAGCAGCTCCAGAAGTTGGAATTTGTCTTGAAGCAGGTAAAAACTCAACAGTTGTACCACCGCCAACAGCTGGTTTTACTCCTCTAATCCAGTTATAAGTCAACTCATCACCAATGGCCTCAGCTAAAGTGTCCGTATGATCGGCTAATAAACTGTCTTGTTTTTCGTAACTGATTTCCAATTTTTCAGAAGTCAGCAAAGCAGTAGGATCAGTTGTAAACACGTCCAGTGCATACATTACTGCTGTATCTCCACGTTGAACTGCTGTAGCGGCACCAAAGGCTCTGTTTTTTACAACATTTGGTTTAGCTCCCGCTTGAGGAATATAAACAATAGAACCGCCCATGATGAACTTACTTTCATCATAACACAAAGCGATATGTGGGTTTGTTTTACGTAGTTTCTCTACGATGTAAGACGCCCAAAATTCTTGGGGTATTTTTGGATTAGCCATATTTTAAATATTAAGCGTTAGGATATTTTTCTTTTCTCAATTGCTCGTACAAGTCAGGAAACTTATTACGTACCGTTTCTAATTCGTCAGATTGGTACAAATCATCCCATTTTTTGCCCACAAAAGCAGTAGCATCTTTTTTGTCGCCCAACTGATCAGTAACTAATGTTTGGGCTGGCATAGCATCAATTACTTTTTTCAATGCTGTCGGGTTGCTGGCGAAACTGTCTGCTAACTCTGTAGCTAATTCAGCCGTCAGTTTCTTATCGGTTTTACCTTTGTCCAGTAAGTCCTGAACTTCTTTTTTAACCGCTTCAGCTTTCAAGTCTTTCAACTCTTTTTCTTTAGCCGTTAAAGCTGTGGTTTTATCAGCCAAATCTTTTTCAAGTTCTGGTACTTTACCAGCCGTATCTACTAAGTCCTGAATCGCTTTTGTTGTTTCGTCTTCAGAGGACTTGTCACTTAGGTTTAAAGCCGTAAGCAAAGCGGCTGTTAAAAGAATTTTACTCATTTCTTTAGGTTTAGGTTTTACAAAATCAGCTAGGTTTAGCTCGTTATCGTTAATGTCATAGAGATTCGCCAAAGCGTTATGATTGCCCGGAATGTCAACAAAGGATATTTCGCGAGGAAACCACTTAGTAACTGTAGGTCCTGTTTGTCCAGGTAACATCAAATCTTTATCGTCCGAAGCTTCCAGAACAATGATTTTACCCATTGAGGCAGCATTGATAAATCCATTCTCAACCTGAGCAGCAATATCATTGCCTTTCGGATGGGATAAATTGACAACCGGCTTACCAAATAGTTTGTCGCCTTCAATTCTTAAATCTTCCCATTTGACTAATACACCACCTTCTCGGTCGTGCATTAAAAAACCAATAGGATTCTTCTTGTATTGAGCCAAATCCAGTCCGGCAGTTAGCAGACGATAGCCGTAAACATTTACGCTGTTATCCGTCAAACAAAACTCTTTGTCAATCTTTTTAAACTGGGTACTCACTCGCTACAATTTTGGGTTATTTCTTATTGTGAGTACAAACTTGCGAATGTTTGAAACCCTTTGAAAATAAGGGCGCAAGGCTTGCATACATATTTTAAAACGGCTGTGTTTTTAGTCAATTTTGCCCTGTAATCAAGTCGAAAATGGGAATCAATAAGGCACAAGAGCGGGAGTATGCTCGAATATTATATGTAAGCGAACGCATCACCTTTAAGGAGATAGCCGAACGAACAGGCGTAACCGAAAAGACTATTGGCAAATGGGCTGATGCTGACAATTGGGATAAGCTTCGAAAAAGTTTATTGACTACTAAAGAGAACCAATTGGTTCACTGGTACAACCAACTGGAAGCCATGAACGAAATGATTGCAGAAAGAGACGTGCCAGTTCCTGATTCAAAAGAGGCAGACATCATGTCAAAAATTACGTCGAATATTCAGCGACTAGAAACCGAAATAGGTTTAGGTGAATATGTAGAAGTTTCCAGAAAACTATTAACGTTCATCCAGTCTATTGATTTGGGTGAAGCAAAAAAATTCAAGAATTACATAGATGAGTTTATCAACTCGAAGTTAAAGAATGGCTAAAAGAGTAACCGATAAGGAATATTTAGAAGTATGGCGTGAGTTCTGTGAAAACATGGACAATGCCACACCTATTGACCTAAGCGAAACTCATTCAGCAAAAATTAAAAGAAAGCAGTGGCTTGAAAATAATCCAGAGGAATGGTTTAAATACTACTTTCCGATGTATTACACAAGTGAACCTGCACCTTGGCATATCAAGGCTACAAAAAGAGTTATAGCTAATCCCGAATGGTACGAAGTTCGTTCGTGGTCGAGAGAACTTTCAAAGTCAGGTCGAACCATGATGGAAACTTTGTACTTGGGTATAGCTGAAATTCCAGTCGAATTAAAAGTTGATACAATTCTTTTAGTATCGGATTCATTGGATAATGCAGAAAGGTTGCTTTTGCCATACAAAGGAACTTTAGAAAGCAACAACCGTATCATAAATGACTACGGAGTACAAAAAAAAGTGGGCGGTTGGGAATCAACTGAATTTACCACTAGAAAAGGTTTAGCTTTTAGAGGTATTGGAGCGGGACAGTCCCCACGTGGTACCCGTAACAAAGCCAAAAGACCTAATTTAATATTGATTGATGATATTGATACAGACGAAATATGTCGTAATCCTGAAAGGGTAAAAGAACGTGTCAAATGGATTGAGCAAGCCTTAATTCCAACCCGTTCCATTTCTAGTGGATTACGAATCATTGCGTGTGGAAATATCATTGCCAAATATTGCTGTATTACCGAAATGGGTAAAAAAGCGGACAAATGGGAAGTAATCAATATTAGAGACAAAGAAGGTAAGAGTTCTTGGCCACAAAAGAATAGTGAAAAAGATATTGATCGTGTATTGAGCATGATTTCGTATGAAAGTTACCAAAAAGAGTATTTCAACAATCCTATGGATGGTGGCGATACTTTCAAAGATATTATTTTCGAAAAGTGTCCACAGCTACGCCATTGCGATACCGTGGTTATTTATGCCGATCCTGCACCATCGAACTCCGACAAAACGAATGCGAGTAGCAAGGCGATTGTAATTGTAGCACACAAAGGCCTCAATTACTACTTATACAAAGTATGGGTTGACCAAATGAGTAATGCTCAATTTTGTGAGTATCTATTTGAAGCGCATGACATTTGTAAAAAAGCAGGTGTTGACCCAATTTATATTTGGATTGAAAACAACTCACTCCAAAATCCTTTTTATGAACAGGTGATTTTGCCACATATTTACAGAATTGGTAACGAAAGAAATACCTTTTTACCTATTCGTCCAGATGATAGAAAGAAGCCTGAAAAATATGCAAGGATTGAGGGAACTTTAGAACCTTTGAACCGTTTAGGACACTTGATTTTTAACATCATAGAAAAAGCCAATCCACACATGGAAAGAATGGTAGCGCAGTTTACCAACTTTAGCAGAAAGGCAAAATTAATGGACGGACCCGATGCTGTGGAGGGAGCGGTCAAGATAGCACAGGATATAGTAATCAGCAATTCGACTGGAGCAATTGAAACGTTCCAAAGAAAAGCCAATAAACACCGAATGTAATGTTAGTACAACCATCAGAATTAAATACCGAACTATATCCTGAAATTATCGAAGCGATTACTAGAAGTAATCCAAACGAGACTATTTCACAAATAAAAGCTGCTGAAGACTTTTGCAAATCCTATCTGTTTAAATACGATTTAAAAGCCCTTTTTGGTGACGATACTGTTAATCCGGTTGTTGCTCCAACAGTTATTGATGAGAACTTAAAAAAGACGGTTAAAGTGATCGCTTCTTATTGGTTGGTTCGAAAATCAAATCCCAATGTAAACCTAGAGTTATTTAGAGATGATTGGGAAATAATGATTGGGAATAAAGAAGTACCAGGATGGCTATATGATATTAAAGAGGGAAATATAAATCCAAGTTGGCCATACAAAGCTGATGACCCTGAAACACCGGAAGACGAAAGCGCACAAAATGATGGCGTTTTCTGGGGTTCTAACCAAAAACGTACACAAAGATTTTAGATTATGGGAGTAAATATAGAAAAAGGAAAGAAGCCTGAGGCTTATGTTGTTCACGATTTAACACTCGTTGCACCTGACCGTGGCAGTAAGGATATTGGTAAACTTAAAGAGAGTGTTATCAGTGCCGAAAGCGTATATTTTCCTAACCGTGTACTGCTTTATGACTTGTATCACGACATCCTGTCTATGGATGGTTTTTTGCGTGGAATTATTCAAAAAAGAATTGATGCAGTCAATAATAAAAAAATCAAATTCATTCAAAAAGACGGCAAGGAAAACGAAGAACTTACCGACTTAATCAACGGACAAAACGGGCGTGATTTAATTACGTTGTTGATGGAATCAAAACTTTGGGGTACTTCAGGAATGGAGTTTGTTATTGGTGAGGAATTAGAGTTTAAAGAAGTTCCACGAAAACACATAAAGCCCGAAAAAGGAATTATTAGTAAGTCTCAATATGGGGTTTCATTAGACAATGGTTTCGCTTATGAAGACATGCCTTTTATTTGGGTAGTAGGAAAAAAAACCGATTTAGGATTGCTTTTGGCGTGTTCAATGTATGCCATTTACAAACGTGGTACTTTTGGCGATTATGCACAATATGTGGAAATATTCGGGCAACCCGTTCGAATAATGAAGTATGATGCTTATGATACTAAAACCAAGCAGGAACTAAAAACCTTATTGACTGATAGCGGTTCATCATTAGCAATGATGATACCAAAACAAGCCGAATTTCAAATGCTGGACGGTAAAACGTCTAACGGTGATGGTAAGCTCCAGATAGGTTTAAAAGATGCTTGTAACGAGGAAATGTCTATTGCTATTCTTGGTAATACCGAAACTACAACATCAAGCAGTTCCAGTGGCTATGCTCAGTCTAAAGAGCATGGAGAACAGCAGGACGAATTAACGATTTCTGATTTAATTTTTGTCGAAAACTTATTGAATTCAAAGAAGTTTAAACAGATATTAAAATCATACGGTTTTGATGTGGATGGAAAGTTTGAATTTGAGTTAGACCTTGATTTAACTAAGTTGAAGCTACGAATGGAGATTGACACTTTTGTAAGTTCGAAAGTGCCAGTAAGTGACGATTATTGGTACAATACTTATGGAATTCCGAAGCCTGATAATTATGACGAACTGAAGGCGAAAATGGAGGAACAAAAGCAACTCCAAACCGCTGAAGTACTAGAAACTGAAAAGACCAAAAAAGGACCAGGAAAACAACCCAAAAAAGGGCAATTGACCGAAACCAAAAAACAAAACTTAGCCGACTGGTTCTTTAAGAACTTAGCCGATTTTTTCGACCAAGCCCAACACTAGTTGGGCAATTAAACAATTTGTATAGCCATACTTGCGACTGTATGGAATTACCTGACTTAGCCGATAACGGCCAAGAATGGGACAACATCTATACTGATATTGCAAGACAGTTATTAGAAGGCGAAGACCTTAATACCGATGCGTTATATAATAAAACAGCTGCTCAATTAATAGCTGCTATGAACAAAGGCTTTGGCGGAACCTCGTTTGATGACGATGATAGCCGGAAAGCTTTGCAAAGCAAGTTTATTCAAAATATTGAGCAATTTAGTTATGCTAAAACCTTAACGCAATTTCATTTATTTAAAGACTATGTTTTTAACAATAAAGGGCAAAGGCAAAGCTTTGACACCGTTAAAAAATTAGTTGCTGATACGGGCGAAGTCTTCAATAATAACTATTTGAGAGCTGAGCATCAATTTGTGACTCAAAGTGCTATTATGGCTCATAAGTGGGAAACATTAGACTCTGAATATTTAGAGTTTACCACTGTTGGTGATAGCCATGTTAGGGCTAGTCATAAGCTATTCGACAAATTCACGGCTTTAAAAAGTGATCCTATTTGGAGGCGTTTATACACTCCTTTAGACTGGGGTTGTCGTTGTACCGTTATTCCTGGTAACGCTAAAAATTTGAGTGCTACATACAATAGCGATTGGGCGAACAAAGTAGTTGATCCATTGGTTAAGGGAACTATTTTTGATAATAACGCTGCTTTGACTGGAAAATTTTTTACTGAGCAGCATCCTTATTTTAAATCCAAAGGAGAGACAAAAAAAGCTCCTACAACTCAAAACAATATTGATTTAAATCAACTTATAAAAGGGGAAATCCCCACTGATAAAGAGATTAAAAATATTTTGTTAAGGTATGCTGAAGTTTCCCCACAAGATTTTAGAAACGGACTAGATGCTATTAAAATATCAAGTGCTAAAGGCTACATGATGCAACACACTATGTCTTACAGTCCAAGGACTGGAGAATGGGTAAACGGTTCTACTATAAGTTTAAGTAAAAATACGTTTCAAAGTATTGGCTTTAATCCTTTAGAAGAATTTAGATCAGGTTTAAGGGCCATTAAAAAAGGAGAAGCCCTAACTTTCAAACAAGAATATTCTTTTGAGTCAATGTGGCACGAAATATTACATGCAAAAACAAAAACATTACCAAGACAACTTTCACCAGTTGGAGTTAAAAATATGGAAACTTTAAATCAGTTTTGTGCACGTCATACATATCCCGAATTCATTAAGAAGTTTGGAGGAAAAGCAATTCATCAAAAGGAAGTTTTAGACGAAGGTTTCGGGTATAAAGGCTGGGTTTCTGATTTTAGAGCAAAATTAGCTATATATGAAATTGACGAAAAGAAAGCTTTAAAAGATTTGATGCCACATTTGCTAAATGACTATAGCAGTATCGGAAGTAAGGTAAATGACTTTTTTAAAGAAAATGCTAAACAGCAATAGAAATACAATCAAAACCTAAACCGTTTTGGTATGCCTCTTTAGGTAGTTTGTTCCAGAACTCATTAGCTTTGGTTTGATTCTCTCTAAATTCATAAAGAACGGCTAAATCATACCATGCGTTTTCTTGAGTAATAAGCTTTTGGTAAAGCTCAGGAGTAAGTGTTTCTGTAGTTTCGATACCAAATTTAAGACACAAAGAAAATGCATCGAATCTAATGTCGATGAGTTCCTGAGGTGTTGGATTATGATCAAAAATTGTTTCCATAAAAGCAAAATTACTAAATGTTATCTGAAATACAATTAATTAAAGGTAAAATAATACAAATATGACACCTGAAGAATTACCAAAGGTTTTAAAAGCCAAGGCAGAAGCTATAGAAAACTATGCTAATAATCGTTATCCATCGATAGCGGGAAATATTGGTTTGCGCTTTATTAATGGTAATTTCAGGGCTCAGGGATTTCAAGGGCAAAGCTTTGAGCGATGGAAAAAAAGCCGTAAACCTCACGGTAGTACATTGATAAAATCAGGAGGTTTGAGAGCTGCTAATTATTACACCACGCAACCAGGACAAACCACTTTGAAAAATAGTTCACCACATGCTAAAGTTCATAACGAAGGTTTCAATGGAACGGTGACAATTAAAGCTCATAGCCGGAACAAATACAGCAAAGCCAAAAAAGGCACTGGAAAGTTTACCAAAACAGGCAAAGAACGGATGCAAACGGTGACGTACAAGTCTGGCAGTAGCCAGGTGCGAGCGCATCAGCGTAAAATGAACATTCCTAAACGTCAGTTCATGCCAACACACCCAAATGACAGCCCTGTTTTAAATAATGCTGTTCAGAGACAAGTAGCCAGAGATATTAAACAAATTATGCAATAATTATGGAATCACCATTTGCCCGTTTATTTTTAGACCTTCAGGAACAAATAAAAACCAAAGTTCCAACGATTACATATATTGAGCAAGACCTTGGACAATTAGGCTCTGAGGATCCACGAAAAATGATGTCGTTCCCTGGTGTATTAATTGACTTTCCAGAAACGGGGTTCACAAATTTGCAAGGTAAAAATCAGCTTGCTTTACCTACAGTATCAATTATTTTGGTAATGGATACTTATAGCCAAACGTATCACATGGCACCAATTGAAGTAAGGGAATTAGGATTGGCATATCTGGAACTGGAACAAAAGTTATATATGGCTATTGCAAGTTGGGAAAGTGACTATTGCGAGTTGCTAAACAGAACCAGTGCGAAAGGGTTAAACCGTAACGATGTAGGTTTAAGAGTGAGGGATTTGACATTTACCACACAATTTGAAGACTACAGCTGTGATGATGATTCGCAACGAGTACGTTTAGGTTTACGCAGTGAATAGCGACAATTGAGTTTGTTGTTCTTTAGGGATGGGAGTTCCTTTTATATTCATCCATTGACGGTATGAGATAAAAATATTGAATTTTGGAAAAACAGTACGAACGATTTTAGTATCGGGTACGTCAGCATGCTTGGCGTTTTTATACACGTCAATGATAAATTGAGCACGTTTGTTATAATTTTTCTTATTATACGCCATAACACAAAATTAACCTACATTTTTATTTTGTGCAACACGAGTTTTGGAGCATAAAAAAGCCCGACTGGATCCAGTCGGGCTTTTTTTATTGTGCTATTCGATCTGTGTAATTTTGTATTGACCACAATCCTGAAGCATCTCTCCGTAAATTAAAAATGATTTTGTTTGTTTCGTTTCTAATACTAGCATAACCTTTTGATGATATTTCTTCAGCTGCAGCTGATGGATTAATATGCTTTTTCCAAAAAGGTAAAACATCTAAAAATTTACCTTCAAACACATTAAACATATATTTTTTAGTGCCTCCTATTTGTAAATCCTTGTTTTCACCTTCCTTAAAAATTTTAAAATGCACTTTTAAACATTCTATGCAATCCCCAGTATAAGCATAATCTATTGATTCTTTAATACGCTTTTTGGTTTCTTCAGAAACAGATACAGGAAGATATACAATTGAATAAACATCTCCTCTTTTAGATTCTCTGGAACCTAAGAAATTATATTCTTCTCCAAAACTCACAGCAACGGAATCGGCAAATTGCCTTGTAAACTCGATATCGCTTCGATATGTTTTTTTTAAAAAATCAAAATCCTGAGCCTGACATAAAAAGCCAATCAATAAGGCGGTTAATAGTAATAGTTTTTTCATAATTTATTTTTTACTTCTAGAACCAGTAGAGCCTGAAGAACTAGATGAACTTGTGGAAGTACTTGTGCTTTTTGTAGAAGTACTTCTAGTTGTACTGTAAGTTGTTGATGGACTTTTGTCAGCAGTTGACTTACTAACATATTGACCTGATTCAGCACTTCTATATTGTTTTGTGCTTTTGCTTTCTTGTGCTTTTGCAGAAAATGCAAATGATAATACTGCTAATAGAATAATTCTTTTCATAATTTTATTTGTTAGTTAATAAAAATCAAATGTAAGAAAAATATCTAACCAACTTTAGGGTGTTCCCAAATAAAATAATCTTTAAGATTGTAAGCTTCTTTCAGGCGGCCAATAAGTACATTTTCGTTAATTGATATTTGCACTAGATAAAACTTTCTAATTTGAGGAAAATAGTAGAAATCAAAGTTAGTTGGGTAATTAGAGCTAAAACCACAATTGTTTAAATATTTGGCTAATCTTGATTTGAAACTCGATTCGTAAACCTCGTGAAAGGTTTGTTCCTCGGGACTCATTTCATAGTCAAACTTCCATTTAACATTTATATCTGCTAGTATCATAGTGCAAATTTAATAATTCTAATATTTTAAACCCGTCCAGTGAATTAATTTTGGTTTATAAACTCCTTTTGGAGCTGCTTTAATTTTTGGGAGGAAATAATCAAAGAAATCTTCCCAAGAATCAAAACCGTCATTTATAGCAAATTGTAATCTTTCATGATAACCGAACAACTCCCGATCATCAATTGAAATTTGTATAAGATCATTAAAAGCATAAGTCATTAGAATCTCCTGAGTACTTACAACAGGAATTGTCGGAGCAAACCTAAACATGTTTTTAGTTCGAACATTTATAAAGAAATCTATCTTCATATCTTCTTGCCAACGATCATTTATATCATCTCGAATAGTGTGGATCTTTGGGAGAACAGTTTTAGAATAATCCCATTGATCTATTACATTATTAATAGAAGCCTCCGTTCTAAAATTATTATACGCAATTAAATTTGCGTGTTTGTTTAACAATCCTTTCCAAATCTTCTCAACAAAGTATGTTGGTTTGCCGTTTAATTGTGTACTAAATCCTACTATCATTTTCTTTTCTTCTTTTTAGGAGTCAAGTGAGTCATTTTGTTTCTTTTCTTTTGCCAGCTCAATTTTGCCGCTTTTGCTGCTTCTTGAAAATTTTGAACCTCTCGTTCTAGTTCTGCTAATGTTTTATCTTGCATTTTTTTTGGTTTTAATAGTTATTAGTTCTATAACTTGCGCTAATAGCTATAGAAAAAACGGCTATTAGCTGACAGTTATGATTGTTTAAGCGGCTTTTAGCCAATCATCGTTATAATATTGACGATTTATAAATGTGGCAAGGTGTGCGGTTCCTATGCCTTTCTTGAACACATATTTCTTATATCCTGGCACTGCCATAAAACATTTTATCTGATCAGCTTGTGAGAGTTTATTAAATGCTTTTTGAGCATCAAATCGGCTAACTTTGTTACCGTATAAGTTCCAAAGTGCGTCAAAACTTATGTCGGGTTCTAGGACTTCAATGGTGAGCTGTTTTAGCTTCTTTTGCCATTCTTTTATTTGCTCTTCGAGGTACGGGAATTTTCCTTTCTTGAAAAGCCAGTCCGAATGTGCCTCGCTGATTTCTCCCTCCAATACATTAAAGGCTATTAAATATTCGTTTAAATTGTATTTAAACTGCCAGATGTCGCCTTTTTCAATTTTGACGGTGTAGGTGCGGTTCATCGAGACTATTTTAAGTTTTTCTCAAAAAAGTATTTTCATAAACAATTGGAATATTTAGCTTTTTTGCTAAATCCCACTCAATTTTTGCACCAGGAGAATCGCCTGCGTTGTCGAGCATCAAAACCATGTCGCAATCCATAAGGGCAACAATGCACTTTCGCATGGCTAAATCCCAAGGGCAATTCCAGTCGTTAATAACTACTAAAGGATTAATGGCTTCATGTCCTAGTTTTTCTATGGCTACTTGAGCTAAGCCAAAATTCATTGTACATTCTGTAACTGGCAATCCTGTAACTTTTCCAGCGATGTATATTTTCTTTCTCATTTTAAAAGGTATTTAACGGGTTTAGTGTGAACGAATGTTGCTGAAATATGACGAGCTTCGTGTTTAAGACGATATTTTTCTTCTGAAATAGTTTCGGATTTCTCTAGCGGTTTTTTTCTAATTGTTTTATTTTTCATTAGGCTAGTTGTTGGTTTAAAGTTGATTGAATTTGAAGGATCACATTTCTGTCATAATCGCTCAGTGGATGATGCTCTATCAAAACGGTGAACTGTTCTAAATAATGAGCTTCGACAATTTCAAGTGAAAAGGAGTGCTTTTTGTTTTTGGTAAACAAATTCGAACCTTGTTGTACTTCGAGCTGCTTTTTTGCAAATTTCAAAACCACTTTATCCAAGACAGATCGAGCGACTTTAATCTCTCTTTTTTTGGTTGGTGTTTTGTCCAGGAACTTAAAGCAATACACTAGTGCATTAAGTTGTTTTTCGGAGATGGATAGCTTTATTTTCATTACATTATTTCGATTATAAGTTTTACATCATCTTTCGTTAACTGACGACCGTTTAATAAGGATCCATTAAACTCAAAATATCCTAACTGAAATTCATTATTTGAGCTGTATTGATAGGTTAAGTATAAATCGGAATCGTTTTTATGAAATTTCCACCAGCGGTAATAATCTTTGTTGTCCAGTTCATCTCCTTGCAGCTCTACAAAACCTAATGCTATTAGTTCGCTAGGATTTAGTATTTCTTTTTTCATTCTAACATTCTGTTTTAGGTTCTGTTAATTGTTCGCCGCATTCGATGCAGAATTCGGCTGTTGTTTCACATCCGCAAACAGCGGTTAGGGTTCTGGTGACGGCTATATCATGTGGACAAACTTCGGTGATGCTATATTTTTCCATCTTGAAAGTCTTTATTAAATGCCTGCTTTGCATGACACCACTTAGAACATTCGTTTACATCGCTGCAATCACATTTAGGATATTTGCTTTTTTTCTTCTTTTCTTTCTTTGGTGGATCATGTGGAAATTTACCCGCACAGAAAGCCAAAAAACAAACACTTATTATTACTGATGTAATTATTATATTTACTGATTCCATCTTAATTAAATTTTAAATTGAATTTTTCCAAATTGCAACACCATCTAAAGCCTTAATAATCTTCGAAACTTCTTGTCTTGTCATTTCTTTTAAAGGTTTTTTAACTGGCGATTTATTACTTTTTAAAAACCTATTAAACCAACCTAGCATATCAGCAACTTCGACATGTCTGTCGTTTTTAATAACAATTTTTGCTACTCTCAAATTCGATTGAATCCGCTTGTGTTGTGTATTGTATTTATCGAAATAGCCCCAGTTTTCTGTTGGTTCTTTCTTAATAGGATTTAAGTAATCCTCGATTGCACTTCCAGAGCCTTCGTAGATGTAAGGTTTAGTTGCTGTCATAATTTTCAACCTTTTTTATTGATTTGATATTATGTTTCAAAAACCCGAAATTTATATGTGGTGGTTTATGTATTGGTAAAGGCTCACCAACTACACACATTTCTAAATCACTGATTGGAATTATTCCACCTTCCCACACATCTTTTTGAAATGGTTTGGCATCTATGATTACACCAGCGTGATTAGTTACTAATTTCAAGAAATCCTGTCCGTTGTCTTCTAATTCGATAATTGTATACATCTTGTTGTTGTTTAAAGTTTGCTCCTGAGGCAGGATTCGAACCTGCTTGTGACGGTGCCTTGACATAACGGGTGGCGGGCTGCATCACTATTTAAAAAAGCCTATTGTCCCTTTCAGCTAGCTTTTATTCTCCAAGACACTCAGGAAACCGCTTTTAGGGTTTGTTATTTTGTTTTATAAGTTGCTTTAGTATGTCTTAAAAAAGCCTTGTTATTAATTACTAGTTTTTCGTATCGATGGAAGGCAGCCCACTCTTTAGTGTTCATGTGTGTGGCAGAAATCCAATGTCCATTATCATTTTTATAAACCGCATGCCCGTTTACGCTGTATCTTTTATGATCTTCCAGTGGTAATATTGTTATTTCCATTTTTTCGTTGTTGGTATTGGGTTTTTATCTTGAATTTTAGCCATTGCAAATAATTTAGAATGGCTTTTCCGTTAAGTACTACTAGCAGGAGCGCTAGTAGTACTGTTGTGTTATTAGGCGGTTGCATTTACAAGCTTGAAAAGTTGAGCAAAATGTTTTCCCAATGTCCGTTATCATCTTTAAATTTGAACTCGTAGCCGAATCCTTTTAAATGGTTTGAAAACGACTCTTTTATTAATCGTAAGCCTTCTTTCCATCGTGGATCGTCAAACTTATCCTCGTGCTTGTATAAATCCATTACACGACTGTATTCAAGGTCACCATTTGCATTTCGTTCTAAAAATCCCATTAGAATCTCGTACATTTTTACATCACGCTTTTTAATTGCATCACCTAAAAACTCCTTGATCAATTCTATTGCCTTTGTTGAACGTTCGTCCCAAGAAGGCTCTGTGTCACGTCGGCGTTTAATTCTCATTGTGTCCTCAGTGTCAGAAATTGAGAAACCGCCTTTAGAGTTGCTTCTGATTTTTCCGTATTCAGATAACTTTACAGCTTGATTGTCCATTTCGATATGACAAAACTGTTTGAATTCAGCAAGTTCTCTAAACAGCACTTTGGCTGTTGTTATCATTGCCTGTACTTTTTCGTCTCGATTTTTTTCGTATTCGACACGCTCTTTTTCAAGCTTTTTGGCTTGAGCTTCTTTTTTTGTTTTTAACATTGCTTCTAATTCTGCAATAGTTGGTTCTTGGTTTGTTTCTGCTGTACTCATTTGATTATGTTATTTATTATTAATGTCCTAGTTGTTTACTGATTTCTGGTGTAAAGCCTCCAAAGTGGATAAAGAGTCTTTTGCCGAATGCTGCTGCTGTGGGTAAATCTTTCCTGAAATAGATTTCTGAGCCTAATGGTGCAAATCTCCATTTGTGACACATGGTGTAATGATCCATTGTTTCAATTTCCGCTATTGCCTTGTCAATTTCTTCTTGGGTGTATTCTTTATACATAAGGAATCGGGTTTTTAGGTTGCCATCGGGTCGAAACTATTTGACTGATAACAAATTGTATTTTATCTTCAAGTGGTTCGTTTTGGGTGTAATCTAGTCCTGCCATTATTGCTGCACGTTCTTGATTTATTACAATGCGTTGACCAGTTGTAAAATATTTTAGCTTCCCGATTTCTTGGCTTTCGCTATCATATTGTAATACAAGTCCCAAAGCCACTTGTCTGTTGTTTGGAGTGTATATTTTCATTGGCTTGGCTAGTTTTGGATAATGATTGCTAATTCAGTTCTAATTCCTTTAACCTTGGTTGTTTGAGCCTTTTCTTCCCGCTTTTGCGCCTGATCTAACAATGCTTTAGGAAAGCGTGACATTAGTTTATTGACACATTCGATATACAATTTATCTTTTGCTGGTCCTTTAATTTCAGGGTATCGACTAGCAAGTAATCTAAATTCGGTTTCCTCTTTTTGGAGCTGCATAATGAACCATTTATTTACTGAGGCACTTGCTAATACTTGGCAAAAATCTCTTGACCTAATTGTTACATTCTCTACCCAAAAAATCCAAAAGGCTAGTAAAAAATCTTCCTTGGTTTCTGTTGTTTGAAAAGTTTCTAATAAGTATTTTATAGAATCTTCTTGTGTTGTTGTTTTCATGGTGTAAGTTGTTTTAACTGCTTTCTGATCCTCTTAGTTTTTCGTAACCTTCTTTCCAAATAATGTAGGTACCGCCATTAGGTCCTATTGTCCGTCCTTTGCACGATGCGAAATACCCCGAGCAGAATATTTTTTTATTAGCATCATACATAATCTTCTTTTCTAATTCTGAATAGGGATGGTTTCCGTTTGCCATACCTGAAATAATAATGATCTTCTTTCGTCTGTACTTCTTTGCAAATTCATAGTATTGTTGCAAGTCTTTAAAAAAATAGATCGCTGAGTTAATGATTACTACCTTAGGACTTTCACGCCTGTCGAGATAAGTACACATTTGGTCATAATCATATTGAGCCATCAGAAAATTATCTTTTACATCCTGCATATTTTTAAACTTCAAGCGGTTTAGGAAATCCACATCGTCCAGGTCTTCTTCAAGTTCATTATGGATTGCTTTAAATTTTTTACAAAATGCTTTTGTTAAATCTAAAAGCAAACTACTTTTGCCCGAACCCGAACCACCCCAAGCAAACCAAATCCCTTTGTCTTGCGGATTACCAAAGGCTTGATATAAATCATTAGCATATTCAGAAAATTCAATGAGCGTAACCGTCTGGTTGAAAACATTAGCAACCGTAAGTGCTTTTTTTATTACCATGCTAAATCGCCATCAGGGAGATTCAACATTTTTCTAACTAATGCCATTGTTAATGCTGCTCCTAATCTTTCAGCCTCTCTCATTGCAGGCACTAATAAGTCGTGTAATTCACCGTAATTATTACAGTTTTTAAGCAAGAACTTTTTAAGGTCTTTATCTTCTATATCACTAACAAACATTGTAAACTCTCGGTCAATACTTGGCAACACACGTAATCCGAATTTTATACGACGATGAAATTGAGGTATTCCCGGTTTGTTTCGTTTTCTAAGAGTTTCGATATTTGTTTTTAACTGATCTGTTCCAATAAGAACAATGGAACAGTAAGGATTTATGTAATCGTAAATTTCTTTTACAGCACACAAAGCCGTTTGCTTTAAATATTCCGCTTCATCTATCATCAACATCGGTTTATGATTTAGATGCGTTAATCTTTTCATTCTATCAGCAATAGCTTGAATTTTTTCAGACTTCGAAGCAAAAGGAACGTTTACACCTAATTTTTCGACCATTTTTGTGATAAGATCACCCAACGAATCGCTTGATCCTGCTGTAACAATAAAGGTGTCAATAGGGTTCTTTGATGCAAAAATGTTTGATGTAAAAGATTTTCCCGCACCAGTTTCACCAATCATTACAATAGTTTGCGAATGCTCTTTAGCTTCCTGTAAATGTGCCAGTATTGCATTGGTTTGTGCTGTAGGCTGAGTTTGCCAGTAGACTTTTTCGGTTTGGTACCCGCACAATTCAGCTAATGCCAAAAAATGTTTTACTGAAATAAACCCTTCTTTTCCAGCTCCGGCACTATACATAAAATTGCTGTTTGGCTCTAGCATTTTACTTAGATAACCAGAATTCACACCCGTTTTTTTAGAAACATCAGCGGGTTTCATGTTGTGTTCCTGCATGTAAGCCTGTGTAGCGGCTATGATTTCTTTTTTTGTAATGTGTTCCATAATTAGATGTAGTTTGTAATGTCTATTTTTTGATTTAGGTACTCGTTTTGTGAATCCTGCCATGATTTAGCAGCGGCTTTTTCTATTTTCTTTTCTTGATTTAACAATACCTTTTCGGCTTGCTGTATTCGTTCTTTGCTTTTGTTGTCCTTATGCTGACCTCTGGAATCGACCAGTAAATGTTTAGCCAGTGTGTCGTTGAGTAGGGGATTTTTATTAAAAAAGTCATCTAATACATTGGCATTATCTTCACGTGTTTCGGTGATGTACTTGATGGCGGTTTTGTTGAAATCACGAACCTGCTTTAACTGTTTTACATCATCCTCACTTTGTTCTGCAATTGCCATGTGCTGGATATATTTTTCATTAAGCATAAAGCGGTATTTTTTATCAGGACTAACAGCCAGTACTTCATTAGTGTTTTTGTCATCAAAAAGTATCGTCCAGTTTTGATGGGCTTGTTGTCTAAAATCCAATTCAAAACAATCATAAGTGCGTTTAATTCCATTAATCCTGATATGCAAGCCTGAACCTTCGAGTTTGTTAGTGTCTCCGGTGCTTTTTCCAAGCGCAAGCAAAAAGTTTTCGGCTGGCATTGGTAAACGGTGTTTTTCGGTGGTGTTTTCCCAGTTTTCTAGGTACTGTTTTTGCTTTTTGGTACGTTCGGCTTCGATAATGCTTTCAAGCTGTCTGTAGCATCCTAATTCATCAGGGAAAGTGTGTCTTAACTTATTAAGCATTTCCGAGTTAGGCTGATTCTTAGACCCTGAATCAACATTGTGCCCGCTCCAGTTATTCATTAACTTGCAATAGGTCTTATTGATGTGAGCGAAATAAGGCTCAATTACTTTTGATTTTCCGTTCTTAACTTTTGATGGCGTATAAAACTTTGTACATGCCTCATAAATTGGTGTTAATGCCTTTTTTTGATACCTATCTGATTGTAATTGATAGGGTTTAAATCTTTGTCCAAATAACTCCGCTGTATGATTGACTGCATTGCGTAAAGCTTCTTTAATCAGTTCAGGTGATTCGTGTGAGCCAATAGCATAACCAACAGGATATTTATTGAAAGGATCAAGTACAACAACAATTGTCAATCGATTGTGATAAGTTGTAGTGGCATAACCTTTTTTATCTATTGCTGTTTTTTGATATAATAATTCAGCATCCCATCCATCTAAAGTCCAGTACAACATTGGAGCACTTGGAGCCTGACGTTTATTTTGCATTAGAATGTGATCCGATAATGCCGAAACTCCATTTCGTCCTGCATAGATTACTAAATTTTGCTTTTCCTTGCGTTTACCAACAGTTTGAGGTGTAATAGTCAGCCAGTTCTTTTGTTCAGCTATAGCATTATAGACAGTAGCTACTAAAGTGTTATCTAAATTGGTATGTTTGGCTAAAAGTTCATCCAATAAAGCTTCCTGCTCACGTTCTTTAACTTTTAATGCGTTTTGCATTCCGAACTTGCCGGATATTAAACCCGTATAACCTTCTTTAGCATATTTGTTTACCTTATATCGCAAAGAATCCTTTGTTGTAGGTAAATTGTGTTCTACTTCACGAAAGGCATTCACATCACGGCTTAAACTATCCCAAATGTCTACCGAAGTTTCACCTAATGATTTTAAGTATTGTTTGCGGTTATTTTTCATAGTTAAAACGGTATTCAAAACCGAAGCGTTGTAAGTGTATTGTTCAACAGTGTCTAATTCAAGCTTCTTGCTTTTATTTTCACCATATCGGTAACCAACGTAAAAATCGAAAGCCTCACGGTCAGCGATATAATGTTGAGCAAACCACGATTTTTTAATTTCTTCCTGTGGTTTTCCAAACTTGGTAGTGATTCTGTCTTTCCATTCCTGACACAAAGTGCTAAACTCTATTAAAGCATCGTAACCTAATGAAGCACGTCGTAATTGCTTTTCAGTACAAGTGATTGATTTCATACGACCATTAATAGCCTTATAACTGATTAATTTTAAGCTGTCATTATGAAAATCACGGTCAAAAATCAAATACTTGATTTTAAAGCCTAATTTCTTTTCGTAATATTCGTATGGAGTTTCCAAATTATCAGGTTTTTAAACTTTGTTATTCAGGTTTTCTATCGCAACTGAAAAAGCCTTTTCAATTTCTTTGTAATCAGCTTTTATTTTATCGGCTGTAATACTCAAATTCTTACCACTTAAGCATTGTCTTATGTAGGTAATCGTTAAGCCATATTTGTCACCTAATGCTTTCAAAATTCTTTGATCGTAGGTGTACTTCTCGGTTTTTTTTGTTCCTTTGTCCATTGCTTAGTTAGTTTCTTATTATGAAGCAAATATATACGCATTATGCGTATTAAAAAAATAAAAATAAAAATATTTTACGCAAAAAGAGTATGAAATTAGATAAAAAACTGATTCTCAATAAAATAAAAGACAGTTATAAGTTTACAACAGACACACAATTCGCTAATTTTTTAGGAATAAAACCTACAACATTATCTAGTTGGTACAGTAGAAACACTTTTGATATAGATTTAATATACTCGAAATGCGTAAATATTAATTGTGAATTTCTTCTTTCTGGATTAGGAAGTGTTTTTAATAATTCAAATAAGGACCAGGATACTAATTCGAATACGGATATTGATATAATAAATGAACCTAGTACTAAGATTTTTAAGTTAAAAACAGACTTAATTCAAGAAAAACAACTGGTACCATTGTATGACATACAGGCAACAGCTTCAACAGTTTCATTATTTAGAGATTCATCAAACGAAAAACCAGTAGATCACATTTCAATACCAAATCTTCCTAAATGTGATGGTGCAGTATATGTAAGTGGTGATAGTATGTATCCTTTATTAAAATCAGGAGATATAATCATGTATAAAAAGCTAGAGCCGTCAATAAACAATATTTTTTGGGGCGAAATGTACATGGTTTCATTAGTCAATGACAATGGTGATGACTTTGTAATGGTAAAATGGCTTCATAAGTCTGATAAAGGTGATGAATTTGTGAAGTTAGTTAGTGAAAACAGACACCACCAACCAAAAGATTTTCACCTCAATAATATCAAAGGTTTAGCATTAATCAAGGCTTCAGTAAGGATAAATTCAATGTATTAACATTATACTTCTGAAAATCAGCATATTAAATGTTTTAAGGATGTGTTTTGTTACGCTAGGGGGTATTCTATAGTTATAAAATAGAAAGTTTTTAGCGTTTTTATACGGTTTCGGGGGTGTCTTATTGTGTTTTTTATACATTGTTAAGGTGACCCATTAGGTTACCCATAAGGTTACCCAGTAAAAAATAATTGCTTTTTTTGAATTGTACAAAATCGTCAGTTTACACCATAAAAAAAGCCCTAATTAAAGGGCTTTGTATTCTAAGTTAATCTATAAAAAGGCTTGATTTTACTGCTTTAAAGGTACTTTTACAGCATATTAGTGCTTACTATGGTAGTTTGTGTATTTAAACCGCCTTTAATTGTAATTTAAATGGTAGTTAAATGGTACTTAAAAGTAGTATAATGAACATTTCTAAATTTCCATAATTTCGACCTTTTTTAGTGTGAAGTCTTGATTTTATTGGACTTTTCGACCTTTTTTATATTAGTTACTATTGTATATTTTATTTAATAGCCCTTATTTGCGGACATGCTACACTAGCGACTGCCTTTGTATTATTTAATTTCGAAAATCATAGTGATAATCTTATCACTTTTTACTCTCCCAGAAGTGGAGATTTGACCGTGACTAAAGAAGGCTATTTACTGTCTTTAAATTTCCCTGTTGATCAATACGAGCCAATTGCATTAACTTCTCAAATATCGGAAGCTTTTGAAATAGCTCCTCAAAAAGCTTTTAAAGGAAAAACCGATTATATGCTTCTTTTTAAAAATGAAGACGAAATATTGAATTTAAAACCCAATTTAGATATAATTTCAAAATTCAATGTTCGCGGAATTATCGTTACCGCCAAGGGCAATCAAACTGATTTTGTTTCAAGATTTTTTGCTCCTCAATCTGGAATTATTGAAGATCCTGTTACGGGTTCGGCACACACTACACTTATTCCCTATTGGTCAAAGGAATTAAATAAAACCAAACTTAGTGCTATACAATTATCTGAACGTAGAGGCTATCTAGAATGCGAATTATTACAAGATAGAGTGCGCATCAGCGGAAAAGCTAAATGTTATATGATTGGGGAAATCTTTTTGAAATAAAGAAAAGCCACTTTTAGTTAAAAAAGTGGCTTTCTATAAAAAAATATCACCCCCTAAAATGATAAATTTTCTTTCTTTATTACTCTATTTCTAAGAGAACATTCTCCATAAAAATTTCTGGTTCTCTTTCGTTGTGCCAATATTCGACAAGGATACTTAAAACAACATCTTTCAACCCACTAAAAGAACTTTCATTTTGATGTTCTTCATCTTTTATTACCTCAATAAGCAACTCATTTACTCTCTGAATTTTCTCTGAATTTTTCATCTTGTATGTTGTTAATTATAAAATTAAATACCCTTTAATTGTTGGGATAAAAGTATAGGATTAACTATGTTTTAACAATACCCACTTTTAGTGATTTTTTGATTCGTTTTCAATCATAAACTAAGAATTGTCTTATTTCAAGCTCTAAAATCATTAATTATCCTTTGAAGAACACGCAAACGTTTGTTCCAAACTTTATATAATAGAAACATTTGAATGGCAATAATTACAATAATAAATGCCAATAAAAAATACTTAGTTGTTGTAAAATGAATGTTATAGCAAAAGAACAACAACAATCCACTAACAAGTCCTACTCGGGCTATGATAGTAATAAAAGCATATTTTTTCAGTCGATGATACAATTGCTCTAATCCTTCTTTGATATTTAAACCATCAGCCAAATATTTATTATAATAATAGCCATAAAAACTATGAACTATTGGCAAAGCAAGAGTCAACAATAATATTAGATTAACCCAAAAAGGTTTTTCAGTTCCATCAAACATTGAATAATAAGCAAGTGAGAAAAATATCCAGCCCATTAGTTCAATTACTATTTGTTTTCTAATTCCTTTTAAAACGGGATGCTTATTTTCTTGTAGCATTGACAGAAAGTTTTCATCATTTCTCAAAATCGGTTTTACAGTATTCCAATCTGATTTTAAATCGTCTATTTCCATGACTATCTATTTAATAAGGTTTTAATTTTTGCTTTAATTCGGTTGAGTTTTACGCCAACATAATTTTCATTTATTCCTGTAATCTCTGCTATTTGCTGATAGGATAACTCTTCAAAATACAAGGCAATCAACGCTTTTTCGCTATCGTCTAATAATTTCAACGCACTAAATAATCGTTCTTGTCTTACTACAATTTCATCATTTGGCTGTTCTTCGGCAAAATCTGGTAATTGGGTCAAATAATTAATTATAGTTGTTTTTTTTCGAAAAGAAGCTATAGCAGTATTCAAAGCAATTCGGTAAACCCAGGTGCTCAGCTTTGACTCTCCTCTAAATTTGGGATAGGATTTCCAAAGCTGAAAAACAATTTCCTGAAACAAATCTTCACGATTTTCCAGACCATCCCGATATAACCGACAAACCTTATGAATCATAGCATTGTGCTGAGACAGTGTGGCTAAAAATTCTTTTTCAATTGAGTCCATTTATACTTATTTCTTTTTCGAATGCAAACTAAGGTACCTAAAATCTACTTTTTCCCTCATCGGTTTTCTATGTTTAATTTTTTCTTTATCAAACGAATATCTTCTATAATTTGCTTATTTTGAAGTTCTAAACTATCAATTTTTACTTGAAGTTTTTCATCTCTAATTTTAGATCTTCCTTCTGGTGAAGATTCTTTTCCGCAAGCCACTACTACAAAGAGTAGCATAATCATAATTGTTTTCATAATTAATGGTTTTGATATATTAGTTGTCAATATTTTCAAAAACTTACAACTTAACACAAAAAAACATAACACACTATTTCAAAACAACTTACAACAACTATTACCTATCATTTAGACCAATAAAAAAGATTTTTTTGTAAATTTATTATGAAAAAGACTCTTTAAAATTTGGAATAAAAAAAGGAGAGAAAGCGCTAGTTTACCCAATGATACCATTTATTCAGCTTTCAGATTATGGAACAGCAGCTATTTATAAATTATAAAAAAAATAAAAACATGGAATCAGAACTTGAACAAATCCGTGAGCAACAAAAAGACTCTTGGAACAAATTTTCACCTGGATGGAAAAAATGGGATACCTTAATTATGGAATACTTATACCCAATAGGTGCTGAAATGATACAACGTCTAAACCCTAAAGAAAATGAAACTGTGCTAGATGTAGCTTCTGGAACAGGTCAGCCAGGTATTAGCATCGCTAAGAAAATAGGAAATGGTAAAATAATTTTTACCGATCTTTCTGAAGGAATGCTTGAAATAGCAAGAGAACACGCTCTTAAAGCTGGAATCCCAAATTTTGAAACTCAAGTTTGTGATGTTTCTGAACTTCCGTTTGATGACAACACTTTCGATATGATTAGTTGTCGCCTAGGCTTCATGTTTTTCCCTGATATGCAGTTAGCGACTAAAGAGCTGACAAGGGTCTTAAAACCAGGTGGAAGAATTGCAACTTCAGTATGGACTGGTCCAGAAAAAAACTTTTGGATAACTGCTATTGGCGGAACCATCAACAGAAATATGGGACTTACACCTCCTCCTGAAGGTGCTCCGGGTATGTTTAGATGTGCTAAAACAGGATTAATTGCTAATCTATTTAATGAAGCTGGTCTTAAAAACATTTCAGAATCAGAAGTATTAGGGGCACTAAATTGTGAAACAGCTGAAACGTATTGGGATATGATGACTGAAATTGCCGCACCATTTGTGGCCGCACTAAGTAAAGCCGATGACGCGATGAGAGCAAAAATTAAAAAGGAAGTTTATGAAAAAATCAATGAAAAATTTCCTGATAGCAATGTTTCAATTCCTTCAAGTGCACTCGTTATTTACGGTGAAAAATAACATTTAGATAAATCCTTCATTATTATTTTTCATCAAATTATTTAAATAAATCACTAAAAATTTTCGCAACCAATTAATTGCATTTATATTTGCAATTGATTGGTTTCTTAATTTTATACCCAAATGAGAAGAGATATATTTCAGGCTATTGCCGACCCTACAAGAAGAGCCATTATAGGACTCATTGCTGTTCAGGCGATGACGCCTAATGCAATTGCCGAACATTTTAACAGCAGCCGACAGGCTATTTCAAAACATTTGCGAATTCTTTCGGAATGTGAATTATTGAAACAAGAACAAAAAGGCAGAGAAATTTACTATCAGCTGGAGCTCAATAAAATGAAAGAAATAGACCAATGGCTCGCGCAATTTAAAGCCATTTGGGAAAACCGATTTAACGAACTTGATAACATATTAGCAAACCTTAAAAATAAAACAGATGAAAACGAATCTACAATTTGACTTTATTGTCAACAAAGAAAACAACACTGTAAATGTAAAAAGAGAATTTGCAGCCCAACTACCTCTAGTTTGGGACGCTTGGACAAAACCCGAAATATTAGATTTATGGTGGGCACCAAAACCTTATAAAACTGAAACTAAGTCAATGGATTTTAGAGAAGGTGGTTCTTGGTTTTATGGTATGGTAGCACCAGACGGAATGATACATTGGTGTAGAAACGATTATAAAAAAATCACACCTCAAAAAAATTTTTCAGGCTTAGATGCTTTTTGTGACGAAAACGGAGTAATCAATACCGATTTTCCACGTACGGTTTGGAACAATACTTTCACCGAAAACGGAGATACCACGACAGTAAACATTGTTGCTGAATATGAAAGCTTAGCCGATTTAGAGCAAATTATCGCTATGGGATTCCAAGAAGGATTCACTATGGCATTAGGCAATCTAGACGACTATTTAAATGTAATGACTAAATGATTCTAGTAAAACACCTAAATCCTCTAGTCGCTATTTTCTTTTTGTGCCAAATTAGCTTTAGCCAGGTCAATTTAAAAATCAACACTAATCAAAGCTATTTTACAGAAGGAAAAGACAGCATTTTAACGTATCAGGCTTCCGAAAAATCAATTAACGGAAAATACATTCGTTCTAATTATATTCATCCTTTATATACTTTAGATAGCGAAGTTCTAACCGAAGATTTTCCTATTGATCATTTGCATCATCGCGGAATTTTCTGGGCTTGGCACCAATTGTATATTGGCAGCAAAAGAATTGGCGATGGCTGGGAAATTGAAAACTTTAAATGGGAAGTCGCCGCTGTAAAAGAACTAAAGCAGAAAAATAATAGTAAAGCAATCCAAAATACAGTTTTCTGGAAATCGCCTTTATGGCTAGCTAAAAACGGCAAACAAAAGCCTTTTGTAAAAGAAACAACCCTTATTAGAGTGTATCCAAAGCAACAGCATTATCGTCAAATTGATATAGAAATTGCATTGTTAGCGCTAGAACCCAACATGAAAATTGGCGGCTCAGAAGACGATAAGGGCTATGGTGGTTTTTCGCCCCGAATTAAACTCAGCAAAGATGTTGAATTTACTGATCCAACTGGAAAAATTACTCCGACAAACCTTCCTATTCCCGCAAGCGCATGGATGGATATTTCGAGTTCTGTTGGCAAAAATGGTTCAAAAGCAGGACTTACCATTTTATGTCATCCCAAGAATCCTGGTTTTCCAAATCCTTGGATTCTTCGTGACAAAAGAAGCATGCAAAACGCCGTTTACCCTTATCCTGGAGCAAAAGCAGTTCCTTTATCCAATAAGAAACCAACTGTTTTACACTACAGCCTAATTATCCACGAGGGAAATGTTAACAGTATTCCGATTAATGAAATTTATAAATCATATAGTGAAAAATAAACCGCTGTAGCAATTCAAATATTAAGCACAAATTGCACAAATTTTCACCAATTAATCTGTGAAAATTTGTGCAATTTGTGGTTAAAAAAATATTTTAAATACTAGTTAGATACTACTTTATAACTTGGATCTTCCATAATATTGACTTCTATAATTCCTTGAGCGTTGTGTAATAACTGACGACAATCATCACTCAAATAGCGTAAATACACCTTCTTGCCAGCTTTAGTATAACGCTCAGTGATTTTGTTTACCGCATCAATGGCGCTCATATCGGCAATTTTACTTTCTTTGAAATCTATAATTACTTCATTTGGATCATTTACAACATCAAATTTCTCAGCAAAAGCAGTAGTAGAACCAAAAAACAAAGGTCCATATATTTCGTAATGCTTCACTCCTTTTTCGTCAATGAATTTTTTAGCTCGAATGCGTTTCGCACTTTCCCAGGCAAAAACTAAAGCCGAAATAATAACACCTATCAATACAGCCAAAGCCAAATTGTGCAACACAATAGTAATGATTGCTACTAAAACGCCAACGAAAATATCCTGCTTTGGCATTTTATTAATGATTCGGAAACTAATCCATTCAAAAGTTCCTATCGCAACCATAAACATTACGCCTACTAAAGCCGCCATTGGTAATTTCTCAATAACTGGTGCGCCAAATAATACAATACAAAGTATCGTAAGCGCCGCAATAATTCCTGATAACCGCGCTCTGGAACCAGCCGATAAATTCACCAAAGTCTGAGCAATCATAGGACAGCCTCCCATTCCAAAGAAAAATCCATTCAGAATATTAGCACTTCCCTGAGCCAGACATTCTCTATTTCCATTTCCTTTAGTTGCTGTAATTTCGTCTACTAAATTTAAAGTCAACAAACCTTCAGTCAATCCCACACAAGCCATAATCAATCCATAAGGTAAAATCAATTGGAAAGTTTCTAAGTTCAACGGAATATTCGGAATATGAAAAGGCGGAAAACCACCACTTACCGAAGCAATATCAGCCACCGTTTTAGTTTCGATTCCAAAACCTAAAACCAATGCAAAAACCACCATAATCGCCACTAAAGAAGCTGGAATAGTCTTAGATATTTTTGGAAAACCCAGAACAATTCCGATGGTTAAAGCCACTAATCCTAACATGATGTACAACGGACTTCCTGATAACCAAACGCTTTCGCCATTGACAATGGTTTTAAACTGTTCTAATTGCGACATAAATATCACTATTGCCAGTCCATTTACAAAACCGTACATAACGGGTTGCGGTACTAAACGGATGAATTTACCCAACTTAAACAAACCTATTAAAATTTGGATTACTCCGGCCAAAGCAACCGCTGCAAAAACATAGTCCAATCCATGCGATTTCATCAAGGCAATCAACACAATTACGGTTGCTCCTGCTCCACCCGAAACTAATCCTGGACGTCCTCCAAAAATAGCCGTTACCAATCCCATTATAAAAGCGCCATACAATCCAACTAAAGGTGGGAATCCAGCTAAAATGGCAAAAGAAAGCGATTCTGGAATCATGGTCATCGCCACAGTTAATCCCGCTAAAATTTCGGTTTTATAATTTACTTTTTGCGAAAAATCAAATAAGTCAAAATACTGTTTCATTCTATTGTGTAGGGATTTTTAAAGAAGCGCAAAGGTACTTTTTTTTAAGCCTTGGTCAAATTCGAAACGAAATAAGCTGCTTTTTCGAAGCAAATCTTAATTCAAAAAAACAAAATTTTGTATATTCGCAAACTCAAAACGCAATAACAATATGTGATAACTAATTTCTTTCAGACTAATTAAAGATTGTAAATCCCAATGGGTTTTACCTACTTCATTCATCTTTAAAGAAAGAAATTATGCTTATTTTACAAAACATCAGTTATATACATCCTAACAAGGATATGTTGTTCAGCAACATTAATTTAACCGTAAATCGTCAAAATAAAATTGCTTTAATTGGCAATAATGGCGTGGGAAAATCGACTTTATTAAAAATAATTGCCAAAGAATTACAAGCATACGAAGGGCAATTAAAAACAGAGGTCGAACCTTATTATGTACCACAAATTTTCGGACAATTCAATCATCTGAATATTGCAGAAGCTTTGGGAATTAACACAAAATTCAAAGCTTTACAAGAAATTTTAAATGGTAATGCTTCCGAGGAAAACTTCAACGTACTCAATGACGATTGGACTATTGAAGAGCGCTGTACTGAAGCCTTAAATTATTGGCAACTCAATGATTTGGATTTAAATCAAAAAATGGAAAGCCTGAGTGGCGGTCAAAAAACAAAAGTTTTCCTGGCTGGAATTTCCATTCATCAATCCGAATTAGTTTTATTAGACGAACCCAGTAATCATTTGGATAAGCAAAGTAGAACTTTACTTTATGATTTTATCCAATCGTCAAAATCTACTTTAATTATTGTAAGCCACGACCGAAAATTACTGAATCATTTAGATACGGTTTGCGAATTGAATCCAAACTGCATAGCGGTCTATGGCGGAAATTATGATTTTTATGTCGAACAAAAGCAAATCGCAAATTCTGCTTTGCAGCAGGACATTCACAGTAAAGAAAAAGCAATGCGAAAAGCCAAAGAAAAAGAACGGGAAACATTAGAAAGGCAACACAAATTAGACGCTCGCGGAAAAGGCAAACAGGAAAAAGGAGGAGTTTCCAGAATCATGATGAACACTTTGCGTAACAATGCCGAAAACAGCACTTCGAAACTAAAAACAGCTCATGCCGAAAAAATAGATTCCATTGCTCAGGATTTGCAGCAATTACGCAAGAACGTAGCCGATTTTGATAAAATGAAATTTGGTTTCGATAACTCGGCTTTACATAAAGGAAAAGTTTTGTTTACGGCAACGGAAATTAATTTCAGTTATGCGGCAACGAATCTTTGGAACAAAAATCTGGATTTCAAAATCACCAGTGGCGAGCGCATCGCTTTAAAAGGAACTAATGGTTCTGGAAAAACCACTTTAATCCAACTTCTTTTAGGCAATTTAGAACCACAAACGGGAAGCATATATCGAGCTGAAAACAAATCTGTTTATATCGATCAGGATTATTTGCTAATTGATAATAAGCTACAAGTTTACGAGCAAGCACAAACGTTTAACAATTCCGCCTTGCAAGAACACGATATCAAAATGAGATTGAATCGATTTCTGTTTTCTAACAAAAGTTGGGACAAAGCTTGCAAGACATTGAGCGGTGGTGAAAGAATGCGTTTAATGCTCTGTTGTTTAACCATCAATAATCAATCGCCTGATGTTATTATTCTGGATGAGCCAACAAACAATTTAGACATTCAAAACATTGAAATCCTCACCAAAGCCATCAACGAATATCAAGGAACTTTAATTGTTATTTCTCACGATGATTATTTTTTAGAACAAATAAATATTCAAAGAACGATACAGCTTTAAGACATTAACTTTCTTTGATTATATTTGAAAGAAAAATCAGCTTTAATAAACACCTAAACTTATGAAAAACTGTGTCATAGTTCTATTTTTTTTAATTGTTTCTTCTTTGTCTAATAGTCAAACTAAAACGGATAAAAAATCTAATTATTCTGAAAATTCAGAAATAACAGTTATTTATCATAATGAAGTAAACCTAGATCTTGTAAAAAATAAATCAACTGCTGTTTTTGTAAAAAAGAAGGCAACAGATGTTTCTGTAAATAAAAAAAGGACTGCTGTTTTTATAAATGATATTTTTATGGGAAACGAAATTATAATGAACAGTATTAATCCTGAAAAAATAAAAACAATAAAAGTCGAAAAAGAACTTTTTGAGAAAAACGGTAAAGAATATTATGGAAAAATATTCATAACTATGAAACGGAACTACAAAGCTAATTTTATGACTTTAGAAGAAATCGCAGCTAAATACTTAAAATTAGAAACGGATCCAATTATATTTATAATCAATGAAGATGCTATTAAAAAAGATTTTAATGACTATTTAGTAGATGAAAATTTTATTTTAAAAATTGATATTAACAAAATCAAAAACTCTGAAAAAAATAAGGAGATCAATATCGTCAAACTAACAACAAAAACAGCAGAAAACATAAAGAACGCTAACGGAATCATGATTAAAGGAACTGAAATGTAAATGTATAAAAGATTTAACTAAACACAATTCACCCAATGGAAACCACCGATTTTTTTAAAGACGCATTCGAATACAATTGGCATTTCAATCAGGAATTAATTCAGCTATTTGAAAAGCAGGAACAATCAATTCCTGAAAAATCCATTGAGCTACTGAATCATTTAATCAATGCACAGCAAGTATGGAACGAGCGAATTCTAAACGAAAAACTCAGCGTTAGTGTTTGGGAAATTAGATCTTTAGAAAATTTGAAAACTATCAATGAAAGCAATTACAACAAAAGCATAGGTATTTTAGACAGCATTGATTTAAGCCAAAAAATAGATTATAAAAACTCTAGCGGAATTGCTTTTTCTAATTCTGTTCGGGATATTATTTTCCATGTTATCAATCATGCAACTTATCACAGAGCACAAATTGCAAGCGATTTAAAAGCTAATGGAATCACTCCTATCAATACCGATTATATCTTTTACAAGAGGAAGTAAACTTTCTAAACAGAATTTAAAAGCTTTTTCTTTTTCACCCTCTTTTGTAATGACACTAGAGGGTTCTTTTTAACCTAAAGACAGGATACTAAGGCTAAATTCTTTTTCTACTTTGCGAAGCGTTTTAAAAAACCAATTCATAACCAATTAATTAAACATGAATATTAGTATCAAATCTAATTTATACTTACCAATATTTATTTGCATTTTTATTCTTTGTAATTTAACAACAAGCACTTACGCACAAGATAGAATTGAAAATAATTTTAAAAATGCCAATGGTCCAGCCCCTTATACTTTGTGGCAATGGATGAATGGCTGTGTTACCAAAGAAGGAATTACATACGATTTGGAAGCATTTAAAAAAGTTGGAATAAAAAATGTGCAACAATTCCTTGTTGGCGGCTCTGAAGCTGATGTTACTGATCCTAGTGTGGTTATTTTAGGAGATAAATGGAATGACTTAATGCGCTATTCACTTGACGAATGCAATCGTTTAGGAATGGACTTTGGCACGCACAACAGTCCTGGCTGGTCTTCAAGTGGAGCACCTGGATTAGAAGTGCAATACTCGATGCAAAAATTAGTTTGGACAAAAACACAAATAACGGGAGAGGCTTCAAAAAAAACAACTATCAAAAGAGCTGAAGTAGATTCAAAATGGAATTATTACAAAGACATTTGTTTAATAGCGATACCTAAAGATTTAGCTTTAATTGATAAGGACAAAGTAATTATTATAATCGACGGTCTTGATAAAGATGATAAGTTAAAGAAACAACTTCCTAAGGGCAACTGGGATTTAATTCGTTTTGGACACACCACTGCTGGAAAAATGAATTTAACAGCTCCTGAATCAGGTCAGGGATTGGAAGTTGACAAAATGAGCCGCAAAGCACTTGACCATTTTTGGTCATTATATCCTTCTAAATTAATTGAAATTGCGGGGAAAGATGCTGGTACTACTTTTAAACGCCTTGAAATTGACAGTTATGAAGTGGGTGATCAGGACTGGACACCAGAAATGACTTCCGAATTTAAAAAGCGCAGCGGATACGAATTATTACCTTGGTTACCCGTAATTGCTGGCTACACCATAGAATCTGCAGCTATTTCTAATCGATTTAAATCTGATTGGCAACGCACAATTAATCAATTATTTGCTGATAATTATTATAGCTATCTTGAAGAACTTACTCATAAAGTGCCAGGGATGGAATTTCTTTGTGAGCCTTATGGAACAGGTCATAAAAATTTTGATGAAACTGCTATCCGTGGTATTGGAGATATGGTGATGTGTGAATTTTGGACAAAACCTACAAAATGGGGCTGGGAAACTATTTTACCAGTTTCTAGTAATGCACACGTTAATGGAAAGAAAATTGTTGCTGCCGAAGCCTTTACAGGACAACCTCAATATGCCTGGCAAACCGATTTAGAAGACTTAAAATCAACTGGTGATTTAGCTTTTTGCGAAGGCGTAAATCTTTTTATTCTACATGCTGCAGCACATCAGCCGTGGCCAAAATTTAAACCCGGTATGACTATGGGCTGGTGGGGTACGCAATTTGGTCCTTCACAAACATGGTGGGAACATGGTGCTGAGCAATGGATACAATATCTTTCGCGCTGCCAACTTCTTTTACAAAAAGGACTTTTTGAAGCTGATATTTGTTATTTACAATTGTACAGTCAAAAAAATACCCGAATCCCTAAAGGCTATAAAGCAGATGTTTGCAATGAAAAAGAACTCATTTCAAGATTCTCTGTAGATGGTAATAAGCTCCTATTGCCAGATGGTATGCGCTACAAAATACTAATATTACCCAATAAATGTAGAATTGAATTAGCACTGGCACGCAAAATAGAATCATTGGTTAATGATGGAGCTATTGTTGTTGGAAATGGTTTTACAGGTACACAAGGACTAATAAACTATCCACAAAACGATGACGAGGTTAAAGCAATAAGTGACCGATTGTTTGGATTACATTCTGAAAACAAGGATACTAAAAAAAGCATTCGTAATATTGGGAAAGGAAAGGTTTATTACAACTATTCTCCAGAAGAAACTTTAGCCGAGGAACAAATTTCAAAAGACGTTGAAATTGTAAATAACTCCGAAGATATTGCCTGGATACACCGTAGCGATTTAGATTCTCATTATTATTTTATATCCAATCAATCAGCTAACAATAAATCGTATCAAATTAGTTTTAGAGTAACTGATATGCAACCCGAAATTTGGAATGCGATGTCAGGAGAAATAAATGATGCTTTGATATGGGAAACAAAAAATAACAGAACCATTGTTAATCTAAAATTAGATACTAATGGCTCTTGTTTTGTAGTTTTTAAAAGCAAAGTTAAAACCAACAATATAATTTATAAGAGTTTAACTTTAAAAGATAAAGCCGTTGATATCAATTCTTATTTGTTTCAAAATAAAAACCAACTAAAACTGATTTTAAACGAACAAGGAAACTATAAAATAACTACCCAAGACGGAAATGTTATTTCTAAAAATCATAAAAACCAATCTGAAAAGATAGCGTTAAATAAAAACTGGGATATCTCATTTGAAGAAAATAGAGGAGCACCAGCTAATGCGCATTTGGATTCTTTAATTTCTTTGTCAAAACACAATAATTTAGCTATTAAATATTTTTCAGGAACGGCACATTATAGTAAATCAATTCAACTCAATCAAAAACAACTCAAAAAATCGAACCAAATATTTCTTGATTTAGGACAAGTTGAAAACATTGCTGCTGTAACTATTAACAATCAAAAAGTGGCTACACTATGGAAAGCTCCTTATGCAGTTGATATAACCGAATTTTGTAAGCCAGGAAATAACCTAATCGAAATTGATGTCACTAATTTATGGCCCAATAGAATGATTGGAGATAAATTTGAACCAGATGATTTAGATTGGGGAAAAGTTCGCGATTTTCCTTATGTAAATCCAGTTCCTGTAATTGGTCGAAATCTTCAGTTAATTCCTGACTGGGTAAAAAATGGGACTGAACGACCAAGTAAAAATCGCGTTACATTCAGTACGATGGATTTCTTTGATAAAGAAACACCATTGCTCCCTTCTGGTTTGATTGGACCTGTTCAAATGAATATTAATGAAACATTAGACTTACCACTTTCAAAATAGATTTTATAAACACATAAAAATCATGCTTTTTTACATTTTAAGTTCTAATATAAAATAGATTTTCTAACTTCGTTCCCTGAATGAAAGCAAGTACATTTATATTATCCCTTTTAATACTTTTTTTATCTTTAAAACCTTGTTCTGACGGAAATAACTCCGAAGACCTGAAAAAAGATAACATTAGTCTAAAGCACAATCATCAGGAAGACCATGATGATTCCTGCCCTGTGACCTGTATTTGCAGCTGCTGCGGAATGTCGATTACTTTCGAAAGTATTAAAATCTACACATTCAAGATTCATACTGAAATTCCAAATTTGCCTATTTCTTCTTATCAATCTAACTATCAGTTTGATTCGGTTAGTGCTATCTGGCAGCCTCCTCAGTTAATTAGTTAAAATATCCAGACAACTCGTCCTATTTTAATTAATTAAATTTATCTCAAAATGAATAAATTGCTATGGAGCACCATGCTATTGTTGCTGTCGTGTCTTAGTATTAAGGCACAAAAAAGCGATATCCAAATACAAGTCTTATCTGAAAAAGAAGCCATAATTGGAGCCAATGTATACCTGGAATCCGAACAAAAAGGGATCATCACTGATGCGAATGGAAAAGTGTATTTTACAAATGTTTCCAATGGAAAACAAACGCTGATTATCTCCTTTTTAGGTTTCGAAACCTTGAAAAAAATAATCCACCTTCCTCGTGAATCTGTTTTTGTTTTCGAATTAAAACCCACCGAAAACGAACTTGAAGAAGTGGTTTTGCAAACTTCGCGAACCAGTAGAACCGTTAGAAAAATCCCTACCCGAATTGAGTTTATTGACGGCGAAGAATTAGAAGAAAAAGCCACGATGAATCCTACCAACATTTCGATGGTACTGCGCGAAAGCACCGGAATTCAAATGCAACAAACTTCGCTGAGCAGCGGAAATTCGAACATCAAAATCCAGGGACTTGACGGTAGATACACCCAATTATTAAGAGATGGTTTCCCGTTGTACAGCGGTTTTTCAAGCGGTTTGAGCATTATGCAAATTCCACCGTTAGATCTGCAACAATTTGAAATCATCAAAGGAAGTTCGTCTACACTTTATGGCGGTGGCGCCATTGCAGGGCTGGTAAATATGGTGTCAAAAACACCTGAAGACGAAGCAGCTCTAGATATTATGCTTACCCAAACGCATGCTTTAGGAAGCACAGCCAATGTTTTTTATAGCAAGCGAAATGATAAATTTGGAACCACACTTTATGGCTCGGCTCATTATCAAAAAGCCTATGATCCAGAGAACGATGATTTTAGTAATTTACCCAAAACAAAATCCATTTCGTTCAACCCTAAATTCTTTTATTATCCTTCCGGAAAAACTACTTTTTGGTTAGGACTTAACGGAACTTATGATGACCGAATTGGGGGCGATATGACTAAAATTAACCATGGTCAAAACGGAATCCATCAATATAGCGAAGACAACGTTTCTAAACGCCTTAGTTCTCAGGCGGTATATAAAACCCAGCTGGATTCTACCAGCAATTTCAACATTAAAAACAGCGTTTCCTATTTTGACCGCACCCTAAAAGTGCCTGATTTGAGCTTTAGCGGAAAACAAATCAATAGCTTCAGTGAAGTAAGTTATGAAAAAGCCGCTACTAAAACCGACTGGATTGTAGGGGCAAATATCTATTCGGTCAATTTTGATGAAGCTGACGATGCGCCATTGCAACGCGACCAAAAAGAGCTCACCTATGGTTTGTTTGCCAATAGCATTTTTGACCTTAGCGAAAAATGGATTCTCGAAACTGGCTTGCGTACCGATTACAATGCCGATTGGGGATTTTTTCCCCTGCCTAGAATCTCCTTATTGTACAAAAACGAAAATGGTTTTTCAAGCCGAATTGGCGGTGGATTAGGCTATAAAATCCCTGATGTTTTTACCGAAGAAGCCGAAGCTATCCACTTCGAAAACGTACTCGCTATTGACAAATCAGCCTTAAAAGCCGAGCGTTCTTATGGAGCGAATTATGATGTTAATTTCCAAACCCATTTTGGCGAAATTGGCTTTTCGGCAAACCAGCTTTTTTATGTTACCACCATTAAAAACGCCCTGTTACTAAACGCAGCTAACGGTGGCTTTTTTAAATTTGAAAATGCCCCTGAACTTATCTTAAGCAAAGGTGCCGAGACCAACATCAAATTCAGTTACAAGGATTTCAAATGGTTTTTAAACTATGCTTTTATAGATGCCCGTTTGCATTATTTGGCTGGAAATCCACAAAAACCATTGACTCCTAAACACAATGCCGGCAGCGTCATCATGTATGAAAACGGAACATGGCGCATGGGTTTTGAAAGCTATTACACAGGAAAACAGCTGCTGTCTAATGGTACGAAAACTACCGATTTTACCACGATGGGATTCCTGCTGATGCGCACTTTCAAATGGGGTTCACTCTTTACTAATTTTGAAAACTTTACGGATAGAAGACAAAGTCGTTTTTCGCCTCTGGTTTTGCCTACGCATGACAGTCCCTCCTTTCCAGAAATCTATGCCCCTACTGATGGTTTTATTTTCAGTCTGGGGATTATCATAAAACCTTTTGGCAATAAAGAACATTAAATTTAAAGCTGTTTGATACAAACGTCAGTTCGAGTGTTTTTTGTGTAATGAAGTGAAACAAAAAATGTATCGAGAACCGTTTTGATGGACGCATTCCCCTCTTGAGAGGGGTTAGGATGTGTTCTTCATGATAATTCCAATAAAACAATACTTTATAAACAACCTCTTTTAAAGTCCCGAAATTTCGGGATAAAAAGAGGTTTCTTTTTTTGGGCGTTCCCTCGTCTCGTCAAAAAAAGACGAGACGAGACAAGGTCAGGCTGTCCGCTGTATTCCCGATTAACAAAAACTACGGCTAGCGCCTTGTTTTTCTAAACCGGGAGATGCCGCTCCCATCCTTAACGCGGTTAACTGCTCAACAAGGAGTCATTGCGAGAGAAGCGCGGCAATCTCACAATAAAACTCCGCAGAAAACACTCCCCAAAATTGTCACGTCGAGGAACGAGGAGTCTCCACATCATAATCCATAAAGCTTGAAAAACGTGATGAGATTCCTCCTCCGTCGGAATGACATCAGCTGCCGTAGTCATTGCGAAGAACGAAGCAATCTCACAATAAAACTCCACAGAAAACACTCCCCAAACTTGTCACTCCGAGGAACGAGGAGCCTCCATGTCATAATCCACAAAGCATATTTTTATTTTCAATTGATTCGCAGAACAAAATTGTAAGAATTTTTAATATATTTGAGAAATGAATAATGTCTAACGTTTATTAAACATATACAAGTTGGTGGCAAGCAATCGACAAACTAAAACTAAAAAATAACTTTATTATGAACAAAAACCAAACACCATTAGAAATTGACGGAATAAGTGAAAGTATTTATGCTGGATTCTGGGCGAGATGTGCTTCTCTGCTTTTAGATACCATTATTATGTTACCAATACTATTTTTGATATTATACCTAAATGGACTAGGAAAAAACATGTATTTCTATACGCTTATACCAAATTTTATTTTTGGACTTTGGTATTATATTTACTTAACTAAAAAATACGGTGGAACACCAGGTAAATTAATAGCTGGTATGAAAATAATTAAATTAAACGGAGAATCAATTAGTTGGAAGGAAGCCTTTTTAAGACATTCTGTATTATTAGTTCTAACTTTATTTAGTATTATAATGATGACATCTTGTCTTTTATCAGCTGATAAAATAGTTTTTAATAGTTTGGGTTGGCTGAAACGATCACAATACCTAATGTCTTTATCTCCAACGTTTTTTTTAATTTATGCATGGGTTACTAATATTTGGATTTATAGCGAATTTATTGTTCTTCTAACAAACAAAAGAAAAAGAGCCATTCATGATTATATAGCAGGAACTGTAATTGTTAAAACTAGATATATCAATAAAATTACCGAAACAATGAATAGCCAAAACTAAATTGATTTTACCAACAATCAACAACTGTTTAGCAAAATTGGAATTTTAGACTGAATTTAAAGATGGTTTTGATTTGTAAAATTGTACATAATGGAAAATGCTCGCATCTTTAACCCACAAAACAATAATAACCAAAATGTTAGTGGTAATACGCTCGAAAAAACGGAAAATTTTGAAACTCAATTTAAAAAATGAAAAACATTATTTTTAAAATAATTTTAATTCAATTTATTGGTTGTACATTCTTAATTCAAGGAATTCAAAATATATATTTAAGTACTCAAAATGAAAAATTTGAATGTTATTTAAAGCTTTTTGATAAGAAGAAATCGGAATGTTTTCAAAAATTAAACTTGACAAAAGAAGTTGGTCCATTTATGTCGAACATTTATTTGTGGTTTTTTTATGGTTTTTTAATCGGAATATTTTTGATTGCAATAATAAATTGGAAAAAAAACAGACATATTTTAAACACGGTTATAACTACAATTCTATTATTTTCTCTTTTTATATTTAAATTTTTCAGAAATGAATATGTGAGTTTTGCTTTTAGACAAATTGGAAATATATTTAGTGAAGATTTTGGAATTCAAAATTTTATAAACGGAATAATATTTACAACATTTGGAAGCTTAATATTGTGGAAAAGCTATAAAAGTGAATAAGCGTCACGCTTGTACACACAAAGAATTTCAAAACCAGAGGGATTATGATGATGTAATTCCTGCTATGTCGGGATGACAACTTTGACGAAAAAGCTACTTAAGTAAAAAACGCAAACAGCTTGTAGCGAAAGAACATTAGCAGTAATAGCAGAACGAATAACCAACAAGAAAATAATTAACTTTAAAAACAAACAATATGACACTAGTACCAATTATCGGAATCATTATTGCGATTCTAATTTCGGGGTTTCGCATTGCTCAAGAATACCAAAGAGCTATTGTATTTAGACTTGGACGATTTCAAGCTGTAAAAGGACCAGGGCTTTACTGGATAATTCCATTTCTCGAAAGACAACAAACAGTTGACATTCGTACAAAGACGGTTGACTTAGAACAACAAGAGACCATAACAAAAGACAGTGTGACCATAAAAGTTAACGCTGTTTTATGGTTTAAAATCACAAATCCTGAAGACGCAATAATTAAAGTAGCCGACTATAACAAGGCCGTATATCAATTTTCTGTTACAGCCTTGCGAAACATTATTGGCCAACACTCCCTTGACGAAGTTTTGAGAGAAAGAGAACAAATAAACGGGACACTTCAAAAGATTGTTGATTCGACAACTGAACCTTGGGGAATTAAAATTGAAATGGTGGAGATGAAAGATGTTGAAATTCCAGAAGCAATGCAAAGAGCAATGGCAAGAGAAGCGGAAGCAATCAGAGAAAAGAGAGCAAGAATTGTAAAAGCTGAAGCTGAATTGGAAGCGTCAATTAAATTGACACAAGGAGCAAAAAAAATGGAAGAAAGTCCAATTGCACTCGAGTTAAGACGTATGCAAATGTTATCTGAAATTGGTATTGACAACAATACTACTACCATTGTTTTAGTTCCATCAGATTTTACAAATGCCGCAAGGAGCTTTACTGAACTGATGAATAAAAAGGAGAGCGTTGAATAAGCCACATACCTATATCTGGATCCCACATCAAAAGTCAAGACATTAGCTTCAAGCTTTCCTAAACATTAAAATTAATTTACTATGATATATTTACTTTGGGGTTTATTAAATATTGGAATCTTTTTGTTCTTTATAATAATCTGCTTTAAAGCGACAAAACTCCTTCGAGAGAAAGTTGGACTTTTAGCTTCTATTATTTTTGTGTTTGGAATTTTATCTTTCGTTGGAAACTCAAATAATGATAATAACAACAAAGAGCCAAACTCAAATCAAGTCAAGACTTGGAAATTTGTAACAGAAGAAAGTTTAAAAAATAATGAGAGTTATTTACTAGACGTTGATTTGGAAAAAACTTTAGTTTCAAAATATTTCTTGGAAATTAAATATGGTAAAGATAAACTAGGTAAAATTAATGTTCCAATAAGTGCATATTCTTCGACCACAGGATTTATTAGTGGGATAAATTGGAAACCAATTTCAATTATTGTTAACCAGACAAATGATAACAATAAATTTGAATATTTAGTTCACGGGGTAATAGAATGGAAATTGCTTGGTGCTACAATTTATTCACAATATAAAGAGTATAAAGGCTATGCTTCGACAAAATAAGTCAACAGCCGTTTCAATAGATTTGGGCATTTGGCTGAATTTGAAGATGGTTTTGTACTTGAGAAATTACTACATAATGAAGAAAACTTGCTAATCATTAGTACAACTTTACATTTATGATTTGGAATAAATTTAAAAAGAAAAAAGAGAAACAATTCAAGTGCTCAACTTGTGGAAAAATTCATGAAGAATTACCCTCAATCGGATTTAAAACACCATTTTACTATGATATATTAAGTGAAGATGATAAAAACACGATTGCAGAGATTTCAGATGATTTTTGTGTAATTAATCATCCAGAACAAACGGACAGATTTATACGAACAGTGCTAAATTTAAAGACAGACAATCCATCAGAAGATTTAGTTTATGAAATTTGGGTTTCTGTGAGTGAAAATAATTTCAATGAATATAAATCTAATTTTAAAAACCAAACCGACAAAAAAATATACTTCGGAACTATTTGCAACGAAATTGCCGATTATGAAGAAAGCACAGTCGGTTTACATGTGAATGTTTCAACTCGAATTGACGAATTGCGCCCTGAATTAATTCCTCATAAATCAGAGCATAGATTAGTTTCAGAATGGGAAAATGGAATCACATTTCATGAAGCAAACAGCCGCATTGAGAAAATATTATAAAAGCTACGAACAACGGTTTAACTAAATACTTCATTTAGTTTTTCTTAGCCCGAAAGAGAGGATTTGCAATTAAGTTTAAGAGGTATCAAAGAGGATTTTCCATCCTCTTTTTTTGTGCCCTATTTATTATTTATAACAATCGGGATTAGAAGTTTTTCATATATTTAGCAAAAATACATTACCTATGAGTGCTACAACTGGAAGTGAATTTATGCAGGAAGCCATTCGGCTGTCGATTGAAAATGTAACCTCTGGCAAAGGTGGTCCCTTTGCTGCGGTAATTGTTAAAGATGGACATATAATTGCAACTGGAGTGAATAAAGTAACGGCTTCAAATGATCCAACGGCACATGCCGAAGTGGTAGCCATTAGAAACGCCTGCAAAGCACTGGGAACTTTCCAACTCGACGGCTGTGTGATTTATACCAGCTGCGAACCCTGCCCGATGTGCCTTGGTGCAATCTACTGGGCAAGACCTGATAAAATGTATTTTGCCAATACCAAAAAAGATGCTGCCGATATCCTTTTTGATGACCAGTTTATCTATGACGAAATCGAAATTCCATACCAAAACAGAAAACTCGCCACTGAACAGCTAATGCGGGAGGAAGCACTTGAAGCGTTCAGAATCTGGTCAGAAAGCACCAACAAAATTAGATATTGATACCCAAAAACACGGATTTGTAATCCTAAGATTTAAAAAAAAAATGAGCTGTCCTCTTCCTAAAAAATTATGAAACATTATTTATCTGCCATATTGAGTTTTTCTATCTGGGGCACTTTTGCATTGGTATTAAAACCTTTAAGTGGTTTTGCAGCTATGGATATTTTGCTTCATCGCGTAATTTTTGCCGCAATCAGTATTGTGGCTGCCTGTTTTATTTTCAGAAGAAAACAAATCGTCACCAGTATTAATTATCTCAAAACAGCATCAAGAAAAGAAAAAAGAAAACTGGCCATAAACATACTTGCGAGTGCTGTTATGCTCGGGTTGAATTGGTTCTTGTTTATTTATGTGATGAATGCAGTCAGTGTCAATGCCACATCGTTGGCTTATCTTCTTTGTCCCATTATAACTACGGTTTTAGCCAATATATTTTTGCATGAAAAATTAAATAAAGCACAATGGCTAGCCGTGTTATTAAGTTTAATCAGCTGTATTATTCTTGCTTACGGACATTTTATGGACTTAATCTATAGTATGATAATTGCGCTTTCGTATGCAATTTATCTGGTACTCCAAAAGAAGAACACCTTTGAGATAGATAAGTTTTTAGGCCTAACGATTCACATTGTTGTGAGCTGTATTTTGTTGCTCCCAATCTTAACGGTTATTGATATCAGTGTTCCCAAAACAATTACATTCTATGGACTTATTGCAGTCATTGCCATTGGTTACACCATTATTCCACTGTTTCTCAATATTTATGCCTTAAAAGGATTGGACTCTTCCATTGTTGGCACATTGTTGTATCTCAATCCAATCATCAGTTTTCTATTAGCCGTTTTTTATTACAATGAGCCTATCAATACCACACAGATCATTGCGTACGGGATGATTTTTTCGGCTGTTGTGATTTTCAACATAGCCTACCTGTATTCCCGAAAACCTCAGAATGCCTTATAACATTCACAACAAGGCTGTCAACTATCCCGAAACGTAAATTTGTAATTTACACCATTCCAATTGTTTAAATTCTCTTTAGAAACAAATCAATATTTTTAATATAATTTTTACTTTTACAATAGTCCAACTTTGAGGACATAAACAACAATAAAAAATAGAAGCATTATGAGAAAAATAATTTCATTTATGCACATATCCCTTGACGGTTTTGTAGCAGGACTCAACGGAGAAATGGACTGGATTAAAGTTGATGAAGAAATGTTTGATTATGTAGGCGTCCGCATCAGTGAAGGCGACACTGCATTATATGGACGGGTAACTTTTCAGATGATGGAAGATTACTGGCCTACAGCAGCCGACAAACCCACAGCAACAAAGCACGACATTGAACATTCAAAATGGTATAACAAAGTTCATAAGGTTGTCTTATCAAAAACAATGAAAGATGCGAGTCTGCCTGCCGGACAGACAGCTTTGAATAACACAACCATTATTAGCGACCAGCTTTCGGACAATATAAATAAAATAAAACAACAGCCAGGCAAAGACATCTTACTTTTTGGTAGTCCCACGGCAACGCATTCGCTTATACAGCAGAACTTAATTGACGGCTACTGGCTATTTGTAAATCCAGTTATTCTTGGGCAAGGCATTCCGTTATTTGTAGACATCAAAGACAAAATAAAACTAAAGCTCTTAAATACTAAACAATTTTCTTGCGGGGTAACGGAACTGAATTACACAATGGACAATGAATAAATAATTAAGATATGGGAAAGATAGTTGCAGCAATTAATATGACCATTGACGGGTTTTGCGATCATACGGCCATAGAGCCCGATGAAGAAATACATCAGCATTATGAGGAACTACTAAATAGCGCAGCTACTATTCTATACGGTCGAATAACCTATCAACTTATGGGATTTTGGCAAACGCTGTTAGAGAAGCCGTCGGGTGAAAAATCAATGGACGACTTTGCGAAAGCCATAGACAGAGTTCCAAAAATTGTCTTTTCGCATACGCTGAAAAATCTGGAATGGGACAGCGCTAAATTAGCAAATGACCCCATTGAAGAAGTAGTCTCAAAACTCAAACAGCAAGCAGGGAAAGACATTTTTGTTGGCAGCAGGAGTTTAATTATCCAGCTGATGAACCTTAATTTAATTGATGAATACCAACTTTGTGTTCACCCTGTTGTTGCCGGAGGCGGTTTGCCATTATTTGAAAATGTAAATGACAGGACAGTTCTTAAACTCATAAAAACAAAAAACTTTAAAGGTGGCGCAATACTCCTTTACTACGAACCTAATAAATCTTAATCCCGACATCGGAGTCTAAGAAAAATTTGTCTAAAGCAACTCTTAGCCGGGTTGCTTTTTTATTTTTATTTTTTTCTATTATTTTCGAAAATTATTTATTTTTTTCGAAAAAAACATAAAGTCATTTGTATTTATAATTTTAAGTTTTAATTTTACAAGAACGCTAACTAGGTTTAAGTTTAAAACTAAGAAGCTATTTAGCCCAATAAAAATCGATATTACAACCCATCACAATAAAATAATGGAAAGAATTTTTGCAGAATATTACATCGAAACTCCTTATGAGGTAGAACAAGCCGCAGCGGTATTGGCAGGCGAACAATCGTCGGGAACTTTTGTGTCTGTTCCAGGAGAAACTGCTGAGTTAAAACAACGCTTTGCTGCCCGTGTAGAACACATAGAAAAACTAGATATTGTTGACGAGCCTTCGATTCCGGGTAACAGCATTCCAGGAAAAAAATACCAAAGAGCCTTGGTTAAGGTAAGCTGGTCAATCGAAAACTTTGGCTATAACCTACCTGTTCTTATCAGTACTTTACAAGGAAATCTATACGAAATAAGCCAGTTTACGGGTTTAAAACTGATGGATTTTGATGTTCCTGATTCTTTCAAAAATCAATACAGAGGACCACAATTTGGAATTCAGGGTTCTAAATTATCTTGTGGTGTGAGCGACAGACCGATGATTGGGACCATTATCAAACCTAGCGTGGGTATGGGCGTGGATGAAACAGCTACTTTGGTAAAAACTTTAATCGATGCCGGTATCGATTTTATCAAGGATGATGAATTAATGGGATCGACCGCAAACTCTCTTTTTTACGATCGTGTAAACGTTATCATGAAAGTAATTAATGATCACGCACAGAAAACTGGCAAGAAAGTAATGTACGCTTTCAACATCAGTGATGAGATTGACGAAATGCAAAGAAAATACGACCACATCAAGAAAAACGAAGGTACTTGTGCTATGATTAGCATCAATAGCGTAGGATTGAGTGGTACAAAGAAAATATGTGACCAAGGCGACTTAGTGATTCACGGTCATAGAAATGGCTGGGGAATGTTGAACCGTCATCCTTTATTGGGAATTGAATTTCCTGCTTACCAAAAAATATGGCGCATGGCAGGTGTTGACCAAATGCACGTAAACGGAATCCAGAATAAATTTTGGGAATCAGACGATTCAGTTGTAAAATCAATAGAATCCTGCTTAAAACCTTTTGTTTGTGGCAACAATCCTTTACCAGTAGTTTCTTCAGGACAATGGGGCGGACAAGCATTTGAAACCTATAGAAGAACACAAACCACTGACTTATTATACATGGCAGGTGGCGGAATTTTGGCACACCCAATGGGAGCTACGGCGGGTGTAAATGCACTCCAACAAGCCTGGAAAGCAGCTGTTGACGGCTTATCTATCGAACAAGCCGCTACACAATATCCTGAATTTGCAGCATCAGTAAAAAAATTCTCTAAATAATGAACAAAGAACATCCTTTATTATTGGCATACTATGGAGATGATTTCACAGGCTCTACGGATGCCTTGGAGTTTCTGACTTTGGCCGGTATAAAAACCGTTCTATTTCTCAGATCTCCTCTTCATAGTGACTTAGAACTTTTCCCTGGAGTTCAAGCCATTGGTTTGGCAGGAAAAAGCCGTTCGCTATCACCTTTAGAAATGGAAGGCGAATTGTATCCTGCTTTCGAAATATTAAAAGATTTTAATCCTGAGCAGGTTCATTATAAGGTTTGCTCAACATTCGACTCGGCGCCACATGTAGGAAACATTGGAAAAGCCATCGAAATAGGAAGCGAAGTTTTTAATCAAAAAACGGTCCTGGTATCGCCAGCAGCTCCGCATTTAGGACGTTATTGTGTTTTTGGGAATCTATTTGCCCGCATGGGAACGATTGGAAATGGCGAAATCCACCGTATTGACCGTCATCCCTCGATGAGTACACATCCTGTCACCCCAGCTCATGAAGCCGACCTTAGATTGCATTTGGCACAACAAACTTCTAAATCCATAGAGCTTATCAATATTAGCACTATTGAAAATGGCTCAGCAGCTGTTTTAGCGGAAATAGAATCCAAATCAGAAAAAGAAATTCTGTTTTTTGACGGACTAAATCAAGAACACCTAAAAACTATTGGAACGGCTTTTCATCAATTAGGAAAAGAAAAGACATTGTTTTCGGTAGGTTCATCGGGAATTGAATTGGCTTTAGGATTAGCCTGGAAAGAAGAAAATATAATCACTAGTAAATTCGAATTTGAACACCCTGGTGAAGCCGCTCCCCTATTAGTTATCTCAGGAAGCTGTTCGCCAGTTACTGCAAGTCAAATCGAATATGCTTTAGCAAACGGTTTTGAAAGTATTGCTTTAGAAAGCAAGGTAATGCACCACGACCATCAGGAACAAAGCATAGCCGATGTGGCCCAACGAATCATTCGCCTTTTAAAAGAAGGACGAAATACCGTTTTACATACCAGTATCGGAACTAATGATCCTAGAATTATCGAAACCGAAACCTATTTAAAACACAGTGGTTTGACTCAACAAGAAGTCCAAAAACAAAGCAGTAAAATTTACGGTCGTGTTTTAGGACAGATTATCAAAGAAGTTTTAAAATCAATTAAGCTACAAAGAATTCTTTTTGCTGGAGGCGACACTTCGAGTTACGCAGCATCTGAATTAGGGATTTTTGCCTTAGAAATGCTTGCGCCAATAGCACCGGGAGCACCGCTTTGCAAAGCCATTTCAGAAGACGAATCGGTAAATGGTATAGAATTAAATTTCAAAGGAGGGCAAGTAGGCACTCCAGATTATTTTATAAAAGTATTAAAAGGAGAAAAATTAACATAAATAAGCAGACACTACATTGATTTTTGAAACCAATAAAGCAATGCTAAAAAATACAATCAATAAAAAAAACAGCTAAACACAGATGAAAGCAAAAACATTAGGATTCGTCCACACCTCAGCCACATTAGTACCTTTATTTCAACAACTGAGTTCAGAGTATTTAAATGGCGCAGAAACCTTCAATATTGTAGACGACAGCTTAATTAAAGATGTTATCAAAAAAGGAAAATTAATGCCTAATACGGCTGCCAGAGTGGTCAATCATGTAAAAGCAGCGGAAGAAGCGGGAGCCGATGTGATTTTGGTAACCTGCTCCTCTATTGGTGTAGCCATAGAAACAGCAGCAACATTATGCACTGTTCCCGTTATCAGAGTAGACCAGGCCATGGCTGACGAAGCCGTACAAATAAGTGATAAAATTGGTGTTATTGCTACTTTGCCTACTACTCTGGAACCTACGAGTGATTTGGTGAGAAGAAGAGCTTTAGCAGCAGGAAAAAATGTAATGATAGTTTCTAAATTATGCGATGGTGCTTTTGAAGCCTTAATGAGTGGAGACGCAGCTAAACATGACGAAATGGTTGCCAAAGCGCTAAAAGAATTAATGCAGGAAGTAGGTGTAATTGTTTTAGCTCAGGCATCAATGGCTCGCGTAGTTGATAGTTTAAGCGATGACGAAAAAGTAGTTCCTATTTTGGCTAGTCCAGCAATTGCGATGAAAAAACTAGCTGAACTTTACTTTTAATAAAAAACCTATGCGTAAATTCTTCCTTTGGGCTGCTCCGGTCCTATTTATTATTTCTGGATTCGCCTGGTTTTCACAAATTGATACAGTTTGGAAAATTAGTATAATTAGTGCCTTTGCAAGTTTGGCAATAGGTATTGGACACAGTAAACTTTTGAGTGGTTACCAATATACCTTTTGGATTATTACTGCCGTATGTGCTGGTTTGATTTACCCACAAACTTTTTTACATGTTGGCTCAATAGATTTACGCAACAAATGGCTCATTCTAATCATTATTCAATTGGTGATGTTTGGCATGGGAACCCAAATGAGTATTGAGGATTTTACAGGAATTCGCAAGTCAGGTAAAGGAGTCCTAATTGGTTTGCTAGGGCATTTTACCATCATGCCTATTACTGGTTTTATTTTAGCTAAAACTTTCCATTTTGAACCAGAAATTGCAGCAGGAATTATCCTTATAGGTTCTTGCAGCAGCGGTTTAGCGTCGAATGTTATGACTTATATTGCTAAGGGAAACTTGGTTTTATCGGTTACAGTGACTGCTATTTCTACTTTGGCTGCTCCTATTATGACTCCTTTTTTAATGAAAATCTTTGCTGGAACTATGGTCGAAGTAAAGTTTTTCAATATGATGATGGAGATTATTAAGATTGTCCTGGTTCCATTATCAGCGGCTATGATTCACGATATCCTTAAAAATTATGGAGAAACAGCTCGAAAAAGGATTAACTATTTAAGTATTTTATCAGCTATATGGTTAGCTATTCTCTTCTTTTTTAGTGATTTTTTTAATTATGAAACAGATAGTACGATTGCTCACTTAATAGAAATTAGTGCTTTTATTGCAGGAGCATTTTTAGTGGGTAAAATTTACCATTCCGTTTATGAAGCTTACCCTAAAATAGACAGTCTAATGCCTTATTTTTCTATGTTTGGTATTATTTATTTCACCTTAGTAACCACTGCTGCCGGAAGAGATAATTTATTGCAAATAGGCTTCTTACTTTTTGTAGTTGCCATTTTACACAATAGTGCAGGCTATTTCTTTGGTTATTATCTGAGTCGTATTTGTGGCTTAGACAAAAACAGCAGCCGTACCATTGCTTTTGAAGTAGGCCTACAAAACGGCGGAATGGCATCGGGATTAGCGGGCGCTATGGGAAAACTAGCAACGGTTGGTTTAGCATCGGCCGTATTTAGTCCGTGGATGAATGTTTCAGGCTCTTTATTAGCGAATCATTGGCGGAAAAAAGCAGAGGTTGAAGAGGTAGAATAACCTCATTTAATTAGCACATAAAAAATTATCATTTCTTTTATATTCAAATTATCATCTGGTATTATTCTAAAATATCAGATGATTTTTTTTTCAGCTTCTTCAATTAAAAACAAAAACAACAGTAACAAACTACCAATAAATTACTTACATTTAAAAACCTAAAGAAACTACATCATTTATTAAGTTTATTAATTAACCAATATTAAACCAGAATTTATGGATATTACAAGGCGAAAATTTTTAACATCTATAAGCATGCTTGCGGCTTATACAGCATTTCCTCTTAGCTCTTTTGATTTTGATAACGCTAAAAAACTTAGAATTGTCCTTGTTGGAACTGGTGTCAGGGGCAGTAGTTTTTGGGGAAAAAGATTAGTTCAGGAGTATTCAGATATTCTTGAATTTGTAGGCCTTTCCGATATTAATCCAGGAAGATTAGAATATGCTAAAAAATTCATGGGAGTTAGCTGCCCTACTTTTATGAATTTTGACGAAATGCTGAAAAAGACCAAACCTGACTTAATTATTGTTACCACAAAAGATTCCACACATCACGAATTCATCATTAAAGGATTAGAATCAGGTTATGATGTCCTGACAGAAAAACCAATGACTACAGACGAGAATAAATGCCAGGAAATTTTAAACGCCGAAAAAAAATCAGGTAAAAATTTAATTGTAGGCTTTAATTACAGATGGAGTCCTTATAGCACCAAGATAAAAGAACTATTAGCTAATAACACTATTGGAAAAATCACATCCGTTGATTTCCATTGGTATTTAAACACCTATCATGGCGCTTCCTACTTTAGAAGATGGCATGGTTTAAAAGAAAGTGGAGGTTCGCTTTGGGTACACAAAGCCACCCACCATTTTGACCTTCTCAACTGGTGGTTAGATTCTGATCCCGTAGAAGTTTTTGCCTTGGGCGATTTAGAACATTATGGAAAAAGCAATCCTTTCAGGGGTGAAAATTGTAGAAGTTGCGAACATAAAACAACATGCAATTACTATTTTGACATAACTAAAGACCAACAATTAATGGATTTTTATGTAGCCAATGAAAAACACGATGGTTATATCAGGGACAACTGCCTTTTCAGAAAAGAAATTGATATTTATGATAAAATGTCAGCACAAATAAAATATGCTAACAACGCCACGGTAAACTACTCGCTTACCACCTACTCCCCTTTTGAAGGCTGGAGATTAGCTTTTAACGGTACTGAAGGACGTATCGAAGCTTCATTAGATATCCCTTACGATAAAAAAACAAAAGTAGATCAGGCTGAAATGCATGCTAAAGAAATGGAACAATCTGCGATAGAAGAAGCCGACCACGAAACAATTATAGTACATAAACTTTGGAAGGATTTTGAAAAAGTAACTATTCCTACTGAAAAGGGCGGACACGGAGGCGGTGACCAACGTTTACATGATAAAATATTTAGAACAGTAAATACCACTGACCCATTTGAAAGATCTGCCGGAAGCAGAGACGGTGCCATGTCAGTTTTAATCGGTATTGCAGCCCGAAATAGCATTGAATCTGGAAAACCTATAAAAATCGAAGATTTAACCGATTTGATACCTATGCCTAACCGAATAAAATAATCTCATATTTTTTAAAGGTTTAATTTTAAGAAACAATCACCCCGTTAGAGTAATTAATTTTAATTATTACATCTAACGGGGTGATTTGCTTTTATTTTACAGATAAAACTCCAAACATCGCATCAGTTTAAAAATCACTTTTACAGTTTAAGATTTTTTATATCAAACAGAACTAATAATCATCTTTTCAATATTACTTTTTAATTTTAATTCAAGACTGTTTTAAAACTATTTTATAGTTTTTTCACTTTTCTGAATTCTTAAATTTTAACAATAAATTAATATTAAAATAATGATCCATTCTGAAGCAGCAGATTGAGAAAACAACTATAAATCTTACTAAAAATAACAGTATATGTATTTATAGTAACTATTTTTTATATTAATAATTATTTTTTCAGTAAAAAAAGTGTGGCGTTAATTATTTTTTATTACTTTAGTCACGTTCTCAATGTTAAAAATTAAAAATCCACAACTCATAATGCAATCGATTACAACAAAATAATACTAAAATATATGTTAAATAATGTAATCGATTACCATAAAATAAAAGCTAAACACATATCAAACAGCGTAATCGATTACTAAAAATATTATGAAAAATATAAACATCACGAACTTCGAATTTTCACTAACTAAAAAATCAATATTTATGCAGAAAAACTAAAAAACAACATCACTCACTAATTAAGTATTAAATTAAAAATTTACAACCACCAAAAAAAATATGGATACAATAAGAAAAAGCCAGAAGTTTTACTTCATTCTACTTGGAATATTATTTTATTTACCAATGCTTGGACAACAAACCGAAACTATAAAAGGAGTTGTCAAAGATGCTAAAACCGGAATGCCTTTACCAGGAGTTACTGTACTTATCAAAAAAACTACTAGAGGCACTTCTACTGATTTAGATGGGAATTACGCTATAAAAGTTGATTCTAAAGAAACACTACAGTTCAGCTATATAGGCTATAAAACAGTTGAATCTTCAGTTAATGGAAAAACTACAATCAATATTAGTTTAAAAGAAGAAGGTAATCAATTAGAAGAAATTGTAGTTGTAGGATACGGAACAGCCAAAAGAAAAGACCTTACAGGATCAGTTGTATCTGTAAAAGGTAAAGATCTTGCTGCTTACCCTGTAGCTAACGTTGCTACTGCCATGCAGGGAAAAATGCCTGGAGTTACTGTAACAGCTTTAGATGGTCGTCCAGACTCTAAAGTTTCAATCAGAGTACGTGGAGGAGGTTCTATTACTCAAAGTAACGACCCTCTATTTATTGTAGATGGTTTTCCTGTAAGTAATATTAACGATATACCTGCATCTCAAATTGCTAGTATTGATGTATTAAAAGACGCTTCATCAACAGCAATTTATGGAGCTCGTGGTGCAAATGGGGTTATTCTTGTTACAACCAAAACACCAACAGCTGGAAAAGTTAGTGTTACCTATAGCGGAAACACCCAAATCAAATCACCTACAAAATATTTAGGAGCGCTAAATGGCTATGACTTTGTAAAACTAAACTGGGATTATGGAACCCTTTTTGGCAATGGTGCAGCGTGGGCCAGTGAATATGGACTTGGAACTGCCAATAGCAACTTAAATCCAGCAGGTATAAATGCTTATAAAACTGCTGCTTATAGAGACCTAGAAAGAGAAGTTGTTAGAAGCACAACTGGTCAAAACCACAATATTACTATAAGTGGTGGTAACGAAAAAAACAGATACAGCGTTTCTTTTGATAATTTGACTGATAATGGTCTAAAAATAGAATCGTATTATAAAAGAACCAATGTATTAGCAAAAATAAAAAGTGAAATAGCTAAAAACCTTGATTTTGAAGCAGATATGTATTACAGCAACCAAGAAGTTTTTGGAAGCGAAGCACAAACTAGTACAATAGGTTCGAGATTAACAAATGCTTCACGCTATACACCAGTAACTCCCTTAGGTGATCCTACTACTAACCTTGGTCTTTTAGAAACCTATGTTAAACCAGAATTCGATCCAATCTCTATTATCAAGGATATATATGATAAAACAGAACGCCAAAAATACAGAGCTAACTTTTCTATAAACTGGAAAGTAACTGATGCCTTAAGTATACGTACTGATTATGGTTTAAACAAAAATTACAGCACACGCTATCAATTTACTGGCGCATTTGCAAAAACTACTGTTGGCGTACAAGGAGGAGATGCTTCAATTAGCAAAACATATGAGACAGGATATCGTTTAGTAAATACTGCTAATTATAAATTTCTAAAATTAGGTGATAAACATAATTTAAATTTATTATTAGGACAAGAGATAAACAATAAAGAAGCAGAGAACACACTCATTTCTGGAACAAATTATCCTATTTCATTTGGCCCAGATAGAGCATTTGCTTTGATGAATCAATATGGAGACCAAAACGCCATAAAACTCGATAATAATAAAAGTATTCCTTCGCACCTGGCTTCATTCTTTGGTCGTGTTAATTATACCTTCAAAGACAAATATATATTTACAGCAACATTACGTGCCGATGGTTCTAGTACTTTTGCTCCTTCACATAAATGGGGTTATTTCCCTGCAGCGGCTTTTGCCTGGAGAGCATCAGATGAATCATTCTTACAAAACTCTAAAGTAATTAGTAATTTAAAGTTTCGTTTAAGCTATGGTCAAGCAGGTAATGATCAAATTCAACCTGGACTTTGGAGTGAAAACTGGACAGGAAGTACTGGGTACGCTTATAACAATATTAGCAATAGTATCTATGTCCCTGCTAATCAAAGTTTATTAGTAAATCCTAATTTAAAATGGGAAACAACCATAACAAGAAATCTTGGTATTGATTATGGATTATTTGACAATAGATTATACGGAAGTGTTGATGCATATTGGAATACAACAAAAGATCTTTTATTACCAAAAACATTACCTGATTACACTGGTTATCCTAATCAAATGGATAATATAGGTCAAACTCGTAATATAGGTCTTGAATTTTCTTTGGGTGGAGATATTATTAGAGATGGAGATTTCAAATTATCTGCAAATATGAATATTTCTTTTAACAGAAATAAAGTAGAATCCCTTGCAGAAGGAGTAAATTTTAATTATTACTATAGTGGATGGGCATCATCTGGAGCATCACCTCTTAGTGGGGATTACACCTTTAAAGTTGGAGATCCTGTAGGTTTAATTCGTGGATATAAATACGACGGATTCTACACTACAGCTGATTTTGATTACAACGCAACAACCCAAGTTTACACACTTAAACCTGGAATAGCTAACTCAACTGGAGTTTTAGGAACTTTCCCTGGTCTTCCTGCTAACTCAGCTTATCCTGGAATGATAAAACTTGCAAAAGTAGGTACAACGGCTGATGCAACGAATATTAATGAAACAGATGATGCAACAATTATAGGTAACACTAATGCTAAATTTACAGGTGGATTCAATATTAACGCCTCTTACAAAGCATTTGACTTATTATTAGGCTTTAATGGCTCTTACGGTAATGACATATACAATGCTAATAAATTAGGAAATTCTTTCGGAAACAAATCGCCTTTTCGAAATTTTAGTACATCTTCAGAAAACACCTATACCTTATTTGATATAAATTCAAGTGGTGATTTAGTAAGAATCTACGATCCTGTTGCTTTAAATACTTTAAACGCAAATGCTAAAACTTATATGCCATTTCATGAACGTGGCTTAATTCATTCAGATGGAATTGAAGATGGTTCTTTCTTAAGATTAAACAACGTAACTTTAGGATACACTTTACCAACTGAAGTTTCTAAAAAAGTTGCTATTCAAAATCTAAGAATATATGCAACTATTACAAATGCCTGGATCTGGACAAAATACTCTGGATATGATCCTGAAGTTGATGCAGGGAATGGTAGAAACGATACTTACCCTACTCCTGGAATGGACTTTGGAGCTTACCCTAAAGCCCGTACTGTCACTCTTGGAATAAATGTTAAATTCTAAGCTGGTAAATAAATTAAAAAAAGAAAAAATGAAAAGAAAAACAATATACTTAGGACTGATATCAATCTTGATGCTTAGCTCTTGTCAAGAATATCTTGATACACAATCGGATTCAAATTTTGATTCTGAATTTGTCTTTCAATCGGCATCCGAAGCTGACAAAGCATTATTAGGAGCCTATGATTTAGTTAGTTTAGAATCTGGAATACACTCTCTTAGATTATTTTATGATGTAACAAGTGTAGGTTCAGACATCGAGTTAGGTCCAGAATTCGTATCTAATACTGGGCGCTATAATGGACAAAATTTATACTACAAAACTCCAAATTTATCAGATTATACTCCAGATGCCTGGAACGGAATGTACAAAACAATTAATCGTTGTAATACCATTATTGCTGCTTTTGAAAAAAATGCTGCTTATATAGCCACCGACAAAACAAAGGCTTCTGCTTTAACTCATTTGTATGGTGAAGCTGTAGCGATTCGTGCTACTATGTATTTTGAATTGACCAGAAATTGGGGAGATGTAATGTACTTTACAAAACCCATTCTATCTGAAGCAGATTACAAGGATGTAAAAGTAACGGATAGAAATATTATCCAAGAATCTGAATTAGATAATTTAATCAAGGTAGAGCCTCTAATGTTTCGATTAAACTCTGGTGGTAATGCTACCACTGCTACTCGAATGACTAAAGAATATGTTCAGGGATTAATAGGACGTATAGCTTTAATCAGAGGAGGTTATGCACTTAGACCACCAAGTTATACAGGTGATGGTAATGTCATCCAATCTCATCCTACTAGAGGAAAAATGGTACGTCGAGCTGATTATTTAAAGTATTATACTTTAGCGAACACTTATTTAAAAAAGTTAGTATACGAAGGAAAAGCTTCTTTAGTAACAACCGATTCAAGAACACCTGCCCAAAAATTCAGTAATCCTTTTCAAGCTGTTTTCCAAAGTGGAATGGACTATAAAATAAGTCCTGAAATGATTTTTGAGGTGAGTCAAAAAGCGGGTAGTTCCTCAGAACGTCCTTATGCTTTTGGTCGTGCTTCTAGTGGAGGAAGTACTGCCTACCCTCCAAAAGCTTATGGCCAAATACGGTTTTTCCCAACCTACTATTTTGGTATGTTTGACAATAAAGATTTAAGACGTGATGTAACTGTAACTACTACAGGACTAGGTGGTGTTGCAGATGAAAAAATGCTTCTATTTAAAAAAGGAAGTACTACATCTGGAGGATTATCTCTTAACAAATGGGATTATTCACGTATGTCAGATAAAACAAATGCAATTAAACAAAGGGTAGCAGGAATCAATGCACCAGTGATGCGTTTGGGAGACATGATTTTATTATTAGCCGAAACTTATTCGGTTTTAGGAGATGATGCTAGCGCCAAAGCTGAACTATTAAAAATTCGTCAACGTGCATTTAACCCAAGTGATGCCGAATATGCTTTAAAAACAACAACCTATGTAAATGGTAAATCAGGAGCAACTCTTTTGGCTGCTATTCAGGACGAACGCGCCTTTGAGTTGGGTGGAGAAGGACAACGAAAAATGGATTTAGTACGTTGGGGATTATTAGGACAAAAAGTAAATGAACTACAAACGCAAATGACTGCAATGGCAGATGCACTTCGTGCTACTGGTTCTTACACATTTCCTAATGGTAATGTAATTTCTAGCTATATCTACACTAAAACATACACCCTTGCTCAAGCACAAGCTTTAGGTTTAAATGATATCTTAACTGGAAATAATTATGTTGCTGAATCAGACCCATTGTACCCCTTATTATTTCCTGCTTGGAGAGGTACTGCTACAGACTGGGTTGCACCTTCAACTGTTACCTTAAAGAAAACTATGTTAGCTATAAAAGGATTATTTAAACCATTAACAGCACCAGAAATCACAGCTGCTACAACAGCAGGTTATGCAAAAGTAGCTTATGGTATTGACCTTATTAACGACTCTACAAAACCTTGGGAAGTAAATGTAAACGGAGTATTTGGAGGTTATCTTCCTGCTGATTACACAGCTAATTATTCTCCCCTTTACTTAATAGCTTTTCCTGCTAAAACAATTCAAAACTCAGGAGGTAATATCTCTAATGATTATGGGTTTCCAAATCAATAATCAATTAAATAGTTAAAAAAAGTATCAACCCATCACCGATAAAGTGATGGGTTGTTTACTTTTTATTAGTTAGAGAATCAAATTTATATATAAATAGAAACAAAGAATTATATTTGAAAATCACTATTAAATAAACAGATACAAATGAAAAACATTTTACTCGCTTTATCTTTTATTTTTATTGTTTCAACGCTAACATATAGTCAACAAAGAGGTTCTTGGGGCGATCAAGGCAACGGTACTTACATCAACCCAATTTTGAATGCTGATTATTCTGATCCTGATGTAATTCGGGTGGGAAATAAATATTATATGATTTGTTCTGAATTTCATTATATCGGAATGACAATTCAGGAATCAGACGATATGGTGAACTGGAAAATTGTTGGCCGAATTTACGACCGTTTGGATTTTCCTGCTTATGATACTTTCAAACGTTATGCTGGAGGAAGTTGGGCTCCATCTATTCGTTTTCACGACAATAAATTTTGGGTTTATTTTTGCACAATCAACGAAGGTTTGTTTATGACCAATGCAAATAAACCTGAAGGACCGTGGTCTCCATTAGTTCTTGTAAAAGACATAGAAAAATGGGAAGACCCTTGCCCTTTTTGGGATGAAGATGGTCAGGCGTATCTTGGACATAGTGTTCACGGAGCTGGTCCTATCATAATTCATAAAATGAGTCCTGACGGAACAAAGCTTCTCGATGAAGGCAAAACGGTATATACTGGTCCTGTTGCCGAAGGAACTAAAATCTACAAACGCAATGATTATTACTACATCAGTATTCCCGAAGGAGGAGTTTCTGTGGGCTGGCAAACTATTTTACGCTCGAAAAACATTTATGGCTCTTATGAGAAAAAAGTAGTTTTAGAAAAAGGAAGTACTCCAATCAATGGTCCTCATCAAGGAGCGATCGTAGATACTCCAAATGGAGAATGGTGGTTTTATCATTTTCAGTCAGCCGATGCTTTAGGCCGTGTGCTTCACTTACAACCTATGTTTTGGCAGGACGATTGGCCTGTTATAGGAATTGATATTGATCGAAATGGAATTGGAGAACCCATAGCCGTTTGGAAAAAACCTAATGTAGGTTCAAACTTCCCAATAGCCGCTCCACAATCAGATGACGAATTTAATTCTCCCAAATTAGGTTTGCAATGGCAATGGAATCATAATCCTTTAGATACTCATTGGTCGTTGACTGAAAAAAACGGACACTTAGTTCTAAAAGCACAAAAAGCAGAAAACATTATGGAAGCTCACAATACTTTGACTCAAAAAGTAATGGGAAATACAGGCGAAATAATAGTCCAAATGGATACTCACAACATGATTTCAGGACAAAAATCGGGTTTAAGTAGTATGTCTAAAATTTTTAATTCAGTTGGAGTTAAGAATAGTAATGGAAAGCTATATGTTTATTTTGAAGGAAAAGACAAAACTTCAGAAGAAGTTCTAATAAACAAAAAGATCATCTATTTCAAGCTAAAGCTTAACCTTATAGAGCAAAAAAACCATTTTTATTATAGCTTTGATAATAAAACTTTCAAATCTATTGGCCCTGATTTCAATGCTGCTTTTGGGTATTGGAAAGGCACTCGTATTGCTTTATTTAGCTATAATGAATTAACTGATGGTGGATCTACGGCATTTAACTTTTTCCACTATGATTATGACGGTCCAAAATAATCCAATCTAAATCTTAAGCCCCAATCTATTTCAAATAAAACCATGAAAAAATATTTTATAACATCATTCTTCCTTTTCTCAATTCTATTTGTCAATGCTCAAGTAAAGCAATCTGTTTACAATGTACGTGATTTTGGTGCCAAAGGAGATGGCGTAACTAATGATCAGGCAGCAATTCAAAAGGCAATAAATGTCTGCAAAGAAAATGGCGGAACGGTTGTTTTAGAAAAAGGTGTTTTTTTAACAGGGCAACTTGTATTAGTAAACAATTTGACCTTAAAAATTGATGCCACAGCAACTCTTTTAGGAATAAAATCAGACGATGAAAAAGATTATCCTCATCATCTAATTGAAACTGCCTACCCAAACAGGATGTTACAAGATTGCCAAAGACGATTACTTTACGGAAACAAAGTACATAACGTTACCATAACTGGAGGCGGAACGATTAATGGTCAAGGAGATTACGAACCCTGGATGCATGTAAAAGAAATTGGTACTGAGAAAGACCGCCCTTCTATCCTGGCGTTTGTAGGCTGCAATACCATTACAGTATCCAATATAACGCTTATCAAACCTGCTTGTTGGACACAGGTATATATTGAATCGGATAATATTGTTATTCAAAAAATCAAAGTAAATACAGGACAATTGACGCCTAATCGTGACGGAATTGACATTGTGGATTGTCACAAAGTACTTATTGAAGATAGTTCTATTGAATCCGAAGACGATGGGATTTGTTTTAAAAGCGGTAGTGAATATGGTTGCAAAGACATTATTGTTAGACGATGCATATTAGACAAATTAAACGTAAAAGCTGGAAATTGCTTTAAATTGGGTACGGATGGTTTAGGTAGCTTTATGAATTTTGATGTTTCCGAATTAATATTAAAAAACGCTTATCAAAATTCAGCTTTCTGCATAGAATCTATGGATGGAGCTGTAATAGACAATTTAAACTTTCGCGATTGTCAAATTTCAAATTGTGGTCAAGCATTTTTTATTTTGTTGGCTGATAGAAAAAGAACTGTTCCTGACAGGAAAACACGCATTGGAACCATCTCAAATATTCATTTTAAAAATATAATCGGGAATAATTTCACCCAACAATATCCTTCCATCATAACCGGAATCAAAGGTCATAACATTCAAAACGTATCTTTTGAAAATATAATTTTTGAACAAAAAGGAGGAATTACTACTAGTGACCAAACGGTTATGGAATATGATGGTAAATATCCAGAGGGAAGCTATTTTGGCAACACAAATGCTTTTGGTTTTTTCATCAGACATATGGATGCTGTTTCTTTCAAAAATTGTAAAATTAAAACTGCATTGCCCGATAAAAGATCTTGGCTAATTCAAGAAGACACTAAAAATGTTTATCAGCAATAAATCGGCTAAAAAATAAAAACTACTATTATCCAACCCATTATTTTTTTTCATGACAACAATCAGTAAAACAAACTACATCATTGTCTTTTTAATGATAACTGTTTCGTCTTTTGCACAACAGCAAGTCGAACAATGGAATCGTTTTGAAATTAGCTTAAAGCAAAAAAATCAAAGCAATAGCTTTAATGATGTTAGTCTTACTGCAAGTTTTTCAACGCAAGATACTACGATTGTTGTCAATGGTTTTTATGATGGTAATGATAATTTTAAAATCCGTTTTATGCCTCCAAAAATGGGGAAATGGAACTATACTACTTCTTCTAACGTTGACGGATTGAATCAGAAAAAAGGAGATTTTGCTTGTATAAAACCATCCAAAAACAATCACGGTATGGTTAAAGTTAGTGATACTTATAATTTTAAATATGCCGATGGAACCAATTATTATCCGTTTGGAACCACGGCTTATGCCTGGATACATATGACTAACGAGATTCAGCAAAAAACACTAAATGCACTTTCAAAATCAGGTTTTAACAAACTTAGAATGTGTGTTTTTCCAAAAGATTACAATTTAGTTAAAGAGGAACCTGAATTATTCCCTTTCGAAATAAAAGAGATAAAAAAAGACGCCCGGGGAAAAGAAATTAAAGTTTGGGATTTCGACAAATTCAATCCTGAGTTTTTCCAACATTTAGAAAAGAGAATTGATGATTTGGCCAAATTAGGTATTGAAGCCGACTTGATTTTATTTCATCCTTATGACAAAGGACGTTGGGGATTTGATTCCATGCCTAACGAATTCAACATTAAATATCTAAAATATCTTGCTGCCCGCGTGTCTTCTTTTAAAAATGTATGGTGGTCAATGGCGAATGAATGGGATTATGTAACTGCCAAATCAGTTGCTGATTGGGATTTACTGACAGAAACCATTGTAAAAGCAGCCCCATATAGACATCTTTGCTCCATTCACGGTGCTACAGCTAGTTATTTCAACTATTGGAAACCAGAATTTACCCATGTAAGTATACAGGACGAAGCTCCTGTGCAAAACATAACCGCATCGGCAACACTTAAAAATATTTATAAAAAACCTATCATTCTTGACGAAGTAGGCTACGAAGGAAATCTAAAATCGCGCTGGGGACGCTATAGCCCAGAACAAATGACAAATCTGGTTTGGAACGGCGTCATGAGCGGAAGCTACGTAACTCACGGCGAATGTTATATGTTCAAAGACGCAACTGATATTATTTTTTGGGCAAAAGGTGGCGAATTTCTAGGAACAAGCTGGAAACGAATTGCTTTCTTACGCGATATTATCGAAAAAGCCCCTGCTCCTCTTTTCATGTCTGACATCAGTCGTGATTATGTTACTTCATCAGCTGGAAGTAATTATTATCTTATTTACTTTGGAAAAGAAATACAAGAATCCTGGCTTTTTAATCTGCCTGCTAAAAACGGTTCTTTAGAAAAACTAAAAGCTGGAAAAAAATTTAAAGTCGAAATCATTGATACCTGGGATATGACGATTCAAACTTATCCTGAACTTTTTGAAACTACAACCGAAAATGATTATCGCATTTATAGTAAAGATTTAAAGAAAGTCAGACTACCTCTAAAACCCTATATGGCTTTACGAATAACCGAAGTAATGAATTAGATATTTATTCGCCCCAAATACTCCACCACAATTTAGCGATGGAGTATTATTTTTAGCGAGAAACTCGATTATGAAAAAAATATTTTAGTACTTTGAATCCAATTTTATAAACAATCATGGAAGTAATAAAAAACAACGAAGGCTTTGAAGCTGTAAATTCAAATCCATCATTAATGCGAAAAGTAGTTCATCTGGATCATTTGATGGTTACAATAATAGAATTCCTTAATGGTCCAATGGAAACTCCAGATCCTCCACACAATCACGTCCATGAGCAAATTACCTATGTAGCTTCTGGATCACTAAAATTATTTGTAGAAGACCGAGAATACCTCTTGAACGAAGGAGATGTTTTTAAAATAGCATCTAACCTAAATCACAGCATCCAAACTTTGACTGAATATGTTAAATTAATAGACAGCTTCACTCCTCTTCGAAAAGATTTCATTTAATTTACCAAATTTTAAATTTAAAAAACCAAATTTCCAACCATTATGAATCCAATCTATCGCTTACTACTTGTTGTTTTATTTTTGTTTTCACAAAATAATAACGCCCAAAAACGCATTGCCTTATTTAACCAAAAAGATTTAAAAGGTTGGTATGCCTTTGGCGAAGAAGCCGGAAAACACACAAATGCAGCCGATTTATTTTCAGTTGAAAACAATATAATTCGAATGTACGGACCAAAAGCTGGCTACTTGATGACGGAAGAATCGTTTGAAAATTTCGAATTAACTGTAGAATACCGTTGGAATATGGATGCTAATTTTGTTCGAAAAAACAACAGCAAAAATAGCGGTGTTATGTATCTTGTTCCTGCCGAAACCCCAGACGTTCTATGGCCAAAAGGAATTCAGTTTCAAATAAAAGAAGGAGCTACAGGCGATTTTGTTTTTCTTCAGGAAGTAACCTTAAACATCAATGGTAAAAAAAACGAAGCAGGAAAAAGTGTGGTTTCAAAACGTTTTGCAGATGCCGAAAAAGCTATTGGAGAATGGAATAAATTAGTAGTTACTTCAAAAAACGGAGTAATCACTCAAAAACTAAACGGGAAATTAGTTAACCAGGGTATCGAATCTTCGGTTAGAGAAGGTAGAGTTTTATTGCAATACGAAGGTTTCCCTATTGATTTTAAAAAAGTGTGTATTAAAAAGTATAAATAAATCACTTCCGACTAAAAGTCTAAACGATTAAATTCTTTTATTTTTGCCACAGAATTAAAAGATTAGCACTGATTAATGGGTGTAAATCTTTTAATTCTGTGGCAATTTTTTTTAAAGCTAAAAGCAAATCCTATCATTCATCTATGTTTTTCCAAATTAAATCTTACCTAAAATTCCTTTGGCATTCTAAGAATGAACATGCGGTACACTCGCCTTTTGTTTTCAGTCTGATTACCAAATGTTTTTATGACAAAAAAACAAAAGCGGAATATTCTATTTTAGAAAACTACAGAAATTCACTTTTGGAAAATAAAAACACCATTGAGGTTACTGATTTTGGTGCGGGTTCCAGAGTTTTTAATTCGAATACAAGAAAAATATCCCAAATAGCTAAAATTGCCGGTATTTCGCCCAAACGAGCTCGATTGCTTTATAGAATTACGAATTATTTTGAAGCCAATAATATCTTAGAAATAGGAACTTCTTTAGGATTAGCAACTGCTGCAATGAGTTTAGGATCCCGAAACCTCGGGACAAAAGCAAAAATAACGACTCTTGAAGGTTGTCCAAACACAATGGCTGTTGCACGAAATCAATTGCAATTAGCAAAACTGTCATCCAGAGCGGAGTCGAGGGACAATATCAATACTATAAATTTCATTACAACTGAATTTTCAGAATATCTCAAAACTCATAACTCGCAACTCACAACTTATAACTTAATATACTTTGACGGCAACCATTCGAAAAAAGCCACTTTAGACTATTTCGAGAATTTATTACCTACAATTTCTAACGATACGGTTTGGATTTTTGACGATATTCATTGGTCAGCCGAAATGGAAGAAGCTTGGGAAACGATTAAAAATCACCCAAAAGTGAGTGTTACTATTGATACTTTTCAATGGGGATTGGTTTTCTTTAGAAGAGAACAACCTAAGGAGCATTTTATAATTAGAACTTAGTTTTTATTGATAATTTGTAAACTAGACGACATACAATAAAAAGTGTAATGGCTAACTTTGAAAGGTAAAACATAAAAAACATGAAAAATTTCCTTTTACTTGTTATAGTGCTGTTCTTTTATGGAGGTGTTAATGCAATATTTGCTCAAGGTTGCAGTGATGCTGGCTTTTGCTCTATCGAAGGAGCTTTTAAAAACAGTCCCAAAGAATTTAAAAATACAATAGATTTTGGATTAACCATTGGAGCTGGGGAGTCTGATGTCACTTATATTAGCCCCTATTTAAGCTATACTAGAAATTTTAGTAATCAATTTTCATTAAATTCAAAAATCACCTATTCAAACGCAAATGGAAGCTTTGGTAACCTTGATAGTTTTGGTGATATTTATTTCACAGGAAATTACCATTTTCCTAAAAACAATAAATGGAGTGCTTTCATAGGAACAAAAATTCCACTCAATACCTCTAATAAAAAAATCGATGCTCAATCATTACCTATGGATTACCAATCGAGTTTAGGAACTTTAGATTTGCTTTTAGGTGTTAATTACAATATTAATCAATGGGACTTTAATGCTGCCCTTCAAATTCCAATTGTAAATTACAATAAAAACTCCTATTTCAAAGAATTTTCAAACACCACTGATTTTGTTTCCACCAACTTATTCGAACGTAAATCAGACGCTTTATTCAGAGCAACTTACACTCTTAAATCTAATAATCAAAAATGGGTTTTTCAACCAAATATTTTAAGCTTGTATCATTTAGGTGAAGACCATTTTATAAATAGATTTAACCAAAAAGAAACTATAAAAGACTCTGATGGACTCACTATTAATGGCAACATTATAACTAAATATATTATAAATCAATCCAATAGTATCGACTTATCTTTGGCAACTCCATTTGTGGTTAGAGATGTAAGACCTGATGGACTTACCAGAAAATTCACTGCAACAGTTGTATATCATTTTGGATTTTAATTTATAAAGTCCAAACATCCTGTTTTTTTCCTTACTTTTAAAATCTAAAAAATAGCACTAAAAATAAAGATGAAGCCACTCATAAAAATCGACAATATTAAAAGAAATTTCACGCTTGGTAACGAAATTGTTTATGTCTTAAAAGGAATTGATTTAGAAATTAACAAAGGCGAATATGTGGCCTTGATGGGACCTTCAGGTTCTGGAAAATCGACTTTAATGAATCTTTTAGGTTGTTTGGACACTCCTACTTCAGGGAGTTACATCCTAAACGGAAAAGATGTCAGCAAAATGAAAGACGATGAACTGGCTGAAATTCGAAACAAAGAAATCGGTTTTGTTTTTCAAACTTTCAATTTATTACCGCGAACTACAGCCTTAGACAATGTGGCTTTGCCAATGATTTATGCCGGACATCCAAAATCGGAAAGAAATAAAAGAGCTACCGAAGTTTTAGAACAAGTAAATCTTGGGGACAGAATGGATCACCAACCCAACCAACTTTCGGGAGGACAACGCCAACGTGTAGCCGTAGCCAGAGCTTTGGTTAACAAACCCTCAATTATTCTTGCCGATGAACCTACAGGAAATCTTGATAGTAAGACATCGGTAGAGATTATGAAACTCTTCAACGAAATTCACGCTAATGGAAATACTGTAATTCTGGTAACACACGAAGAAGAAATTGCCGCATACGCACACAGAGTCATTCGTTTACGTGATGGAGTGATTGAAAGCGACACACTCAAAGAAATTGTAGAATTTTAATCTACAATCACTAATCTAAAATCAAATGAAAATATATACAAAAACAGGAGACAAAGGCAGCACTTCCCTTTTTGGAGGTACCCGCGTTCCTAAAGATCATATCCGAATTGAAAGCTACGGAACGGTGGACGAATTAAATTCGTATATCGGACTAATCCGCGATCAGGATATCAACACGCATTACAAAGACATTCTAATTGAAATCCAGGATCGGCTTTTTACTGTGGGCGCTATTCTAGCCACTCCAGCTGAAAAAGAAATTTTAAAAAATGGCACTCCCCGTTTACAAAAACTAGGAATTATTGAAACGGATCTCGAATTGTTGGAAAAGGAAATTGACGACATGGAAGCAACATTGCCGCAAATGACGCATTTTGTTTTGCCTGGTGGACATTCTACCGTGTCACATTGTCATATTGCTCGCTGCATTTGTCGCCGTGCCGAACGCCTAACAGTACATTTAAGTCATAACGACGCTATCCCTGAAATAGTTATTAGCTATTTAAACCGACTTTCTGACTATCTTTTTGTATTGGCACGAAAGTTGTCCCTAGATTTGCAAGCTCAGGAAGTCAAATGGATTCCGAGGAAATAGTCCTCAGTTTGCAGTGATCAGTTTACAGTAAAAACTGAATACTAAAAGCTGAATACTGACCACTAAAAAAACGACGTTCTTAACTTTTTTTAAAATAAATGATTTTTTACTTGTCTTTTTCAGTAAAAAATTTATTTTTGCACAAAACTAAATCGACATAAGATGTATTGGACATTAGAATTAGCATCCTATTTAAGTGATGCACCATGGCCTGCTAACAAAGACGAACTTATTGATTACGCTATACGTGCAGGAGCTCCATTAGAAGTAGTAGAAAATCTACAGTCTATTGAAGATGAAGGCGAAATATACGAGTCAATGGAAGAAATTTGGCCAGATTACCCTACAGACGAAGATTATCTTTGGAACGAGGATGAATATTAAAAAAACTAGAAAAAGTCTCAAAAGAGGCTTTTTTTTTGGTTCAACATAGAGATAAAATTAATTAGAAATACAAACCTATTATGAGTTTCATAAACAGCATTATAAAAGCCTTTGTTGGAGATAAATCCGAGAAAGATGTTAAAGCTTTACAACCTTATATTCTTAAAATTAGAACTTTCGAAAGCAGCTTAACGGCTTTGTCTAACGACGAATTGAGAGGAAGAACTATTTATTTTAAAGATGCTATCAAACTAGCTCGTGCTGCTGCCGACACTAAAATTGCTTCTTTACAAGCTGAAGTAGAAGGCATTGAGGACATCGACAAAAGAGAAGACATCTACACTGAGATTGATAATCTTGAGAAAGAAGCTTATACTATTTCGGAAAAAACTTTATTAGAACTCCTTCCTGAAGCCTTTGCTGTTGTAAAAGAAACTGCAAGACGTTTTAAAGAAAACACCGAAATTACCGTTACTGCTACGGCTAAAGACCGTGAACTTTCGGCTACAAAAAGCTACATCACTATAGATGGCGAAAATGCTATTTGGGCAAACTCATGGAGTGCCGCTGGAAAAGCGATTACTTGGGACATGATTCACTATGATGTTCAGTTAATTGGTGGTATGGTATTGCACCAAGGTAAAGTTGCCGAAATGCAAACAGGGGAAGGAAAAACATTAGTTGCAACCTTGCCTTTATACTTAAATGCTTTAACTGGAAACGGAGTGCATTTAGTAACGGTGAATGACTACTTAGCAAAACGTGATAGTACTTGGAAAGCACCTTTATTTGAATTCCACGGAATGACTGTTGATTGTATTGACAATCACCAACCAAACTCTGACGGAAGAAAAAAAGCTTATGATTCTGATATTACTTATGGAACAAATAACGAATTTGGTTTTGACTACCTAAGAGACAACATGGCACATTCGCCAGCTGACTTGGTACAAAGAAAACACAATTACGCTATTGTCGATGAGGTGGATTCGGTATTAATTGATGATGCCAGAACGCCGTTGATTATCTCTGGTCCAGTACCACAAGGAGATCGTCATGAGTTTAACGAATTAAAACCAAAAATCGAAACGCTTGTTGGATTACAACGTCAGCTAGCTACAGGTTTCTTGACCGAAGCTAAAAAATTAATCAAAGAAGGAAACACTAAAGACGGTGGATTCATGCTTTTGAGAGCTTACAGAAGTTTACCAAAAAGCAAAGCTTTGATTAAGTTTTTAAGTGAAGAAGGAATCAAACAATTACTTCAAAAAACCGAAAACCAATACATGCAAGACAACAACCGCGAAATGCCAAAGGTTGACGAAGCATTGTATTTTGTTATCGAAGAAAAAAACAATCAGGTAGAATTGACTGATAACGGAATCAAATTCCTTTCAGGAGATACTGATGCTGACTTTTTTGTTTTACCAGACATTGGAACTGAAATTGCCAATATCGAAAAGAAAAAACTAGAAAAAGACGCCGAAGCTGAAGAAAAAGAACGTTTATTCCAAGATTTCGGTATCAAAAGCGAACGTATTCATACCCTTACACAACTTTTAAAAGCGTACGCTTTATTCGAAAAAGATGTAGAATATGTGATCATGGACAATAAAATTTTAATTGTCGATGAACAAACAGGACGTATCATGGATGGTCGTCGTTATTCTGATGGTTTACACCAGGCTATTGAAGCTAAGGAAAATGTAAAAATCGAAGCTGCTACTCAAACTTTTGCAACGGTAACTTTGCAAAACTACTTTAGAATGTACAACAAACTAGGTGGAATGACTGGTACTGCTGTTACTGAAGCGGGTGAGCTTTGGGAAATCTATAAATTAGATGTTGTTGAAATCCCTACTAACAGAGGAATTTCAAGACATGACAAAGAAGATTTTATCTATAAAACAACTCGTGAAAAATTCAACGCAGTTATCGAAGATGTAACTGAATTATCTAAAGCAGGTCGTCCAGTTCTTATTGGTACAACTTCGGTTGAGATTTCTGAATTATTAAGCCGTATGTTGAAAATGCGTGGTGTAACTCACAACGTATTGAATGCAAAAATGCACAAACAAGAGGCTCAAATTGTTGAAGAAGCAGGAAAAGCGGGTGTGGTAACTATTGCTACTAACATGGCTGGTCGTGGTACCGATATTAAATTAACTGCCGAAGTAAAAGCAGCTGGTGGTTTAGCCATCGTAGGTACGGAACGTCATGATTCTCGTCGTGTTGACCGTCAGTTACGTGGTCGTGCAGGACGTCAGGGAGATCCAGGAAGTTCTCAATTCTATGTTTCTCTGGAAGATAACCTGATGCGTTTATTTGGTTCTGAAAGAGTTGCCAAAGTAATGGACAGAATGGGATTGGAAGAAGGTGAAGTGATCCAACATTCGATGATGACTAAATCTATCGAACGTGCGCAGAAAAAAGTAGAAGAAAATAACTTTGGTGTTCGTAAACGTTTATTAGAATATGATGACGTAATGAACGCACAACGTGAGGTAGTTTACAAACGTCGTCGTCATGCTTTGTTTGGTGAGCGTTTGAAACTGGATATCGCTAATATGTTGTATGATACCTGCGAACTTTTTGTTCAGAATACTAAAGCCGCTAACGATTATAAAACTTTCGAATTTGATTTGATTCGTTATTTCTCTATCACTTCGCCAGTAACTGAAGCTGAATTTACGAGATTAAACGAAATAGAATTAACTGCAAAAGTATACAAAGAAGCTTTACACTTCTACAACGAAAAATGCGAACGTAGCGCTAGAGAAGCTTTCCCAATTGTACAAAACATTTTTGAAGATCCAAACAATCAGTTTGAGCGCATTGTAGTTCCATTTACTGATGGTGTAAAATCATTAAGTGTTGTTACTGATTTGAAGAAAGCTTACGAAACCGAAGGAAAACAATTAGTAGCTGATTTCGAGAAAAACATCACCTTATCTATTGTTGACGAAGCCTGGAAAAAACACTTACGCAAAATGGACGAATTGAAACAATCAGTTCAATTAGCCGTTCACGAGCAAAAAGATCCATTGCTTATCTATAAATTTGAAGCTTTCAACTTATTCAACAGCATGTTGAATGGTATTAACAAAGAAGTAATTTCATTCTTGTTTAAAGGCGATTTACCACAACAATCAGCTCCTGCAATTGAAGAAGCCAGAGAAATGGTTCGTCCAAATGAAAAATTACAATTGAGTAAAGACGAAATTCCAAATAGCGAAAGCATCAACCGTGAAGCTGGCGAAACACAACAGCGTCATGTTACTGAAACTATCGTAAGAGAGATGCCAAAAATCAATCGCAACGATACCGTTACAGTACAACAAATAGCTACTGGAAAAACAGAATCTATGAAATATAAAAAAGCCGAAGCTTTATTATCTACAGGAGAATGGGTTATTATTAATGAATAATTGCATTTAACAACAATCTTCCAAACCAGACAGGTTTTTAAAACCTGTCTGGTTTCATTTTTTAAAGGATTCCCCAATTACGAAAGTAGTTGGGGATTTTTTTTAGGAGCAATACATTTAGTTTTTTAATTAGCATCCCTCCCGCACACGAGGCTGAAAGCCGAACTGGCGCAGCAATTCGTTACAATCTTTTTATTTTGTCATATTGAGCTTGTCGAAATACAAAATAAAAAGGATTTTCACTACTATCGGGGCTATTCTACTACGCACTATTTTTACAATTACAAACCAATAGAACTTATAGTTTATACCAATACTATATGTAGTTCGAACCAATAGTATTGGTGCTTTACACTTGCTTTATTGGTACTTTGAACCAATACTATAGGTGCTTTGTACCTGCTTTATTGGTGCTTTGTACCTGCTTTATTGGTGCTTTGTACCAATAATAGAGGTATTTAATACCAATACCATATGTACTTCGAACCAATAACAGAGGTAGTTCGTGCTAATAGTATTGGTGCTTCGTACCTGCTTTATTGGTCTTTTGAACCAATAACAGAGGTAGTTCACACCAACACTATTACTACTTAGTAGTCCTTTTTTAATAAAACAGAACTGATTTACGGCATAAAATCGATGAAAGTTGATTTGTATTTACCTATGAAGGTTAGTTTATTACACATGAAAGTAAATAAGTTCCCTCCACCTAACCGACCAAAATTGAGAAGCTACTAAAAAAGAACTAGTAGAGAAAAACAACCAAATTCAAAACTAAAAATACAGCTCCAAACCTATAGAGAAATGATTGATAAATAATAAATCTTCTGGAAGTTTTGTAAGAATATTTAAATACATTTGGATCGTTGTGTAACAGGCACAGCCTTTACAATAGATTTGGGAATTTGGAAAAATTTAAAGATGTTTTTGTACTTGAAAAATTTGTGTTAATAAGAAAAAATTATCTCTTTAATGCTAAACCTCGTATAGCGTCAGGACTTTATAGGCAAGCTTAAAAAAAAACAAATTAAACATGAGAAACTTTACATTATACGGTATGAAAGAGGCTTCGAAAGTCAATCTTACATATAACACTGAAAAAAAAGAAATTACCCAGATAAATGGCTGTAATTTAATTACTGATACAATAGAAATCTCTGAAGAAAAATCATTTTCAATTCCTACTCACATTTCGATAAATGGAATTCCTTTTTTTCCGACAAAATACGAATTCATAAATAATGGAGATGTAATTTACTCATCTACTTCCCCTCCAATTGATAAAATAATTATAATTGATAATAATATTTTAAGTGAAAGATCTAAAGTAAAACAGAACACAATTACCTTCAGTGATATTACTTTAAACGATGTTAATGGTAGAAAAAGATTTCCTTCACAAAATCAAATAATGAAAGAAAGTGCAAAAATGCATGCTCAAAAATTAATTGATAAAGGAACACTTCAAATTGCGTCAGAAATAGAATTTAAAATTCAATGGCATTGGTGTCATTTAATTTCTTTTAGAATGTTACCAACTGAAAAAGCTCAAAAAAAGAATAATCTTTTTTGTGCTACTTCCGCTTGTAATGGTCACATGACAAACATTGAATCTGCTGTAAAAAATTTTATTAAAGAATTTAAAAGACCATTAGGTTTGGAAGTTACAGTAACAACATACCATGATAGTTTAGTAGCAAAAAGAGTAAGATATAGAATTTATGATAAAAAAGGTTCTAAAGCTTGTCATACAGAATATTTTGATGCATTGACAAGTACAAAAACAGATGTATTAGATTATTTTTCCATTTATGATAGACTAATAAAGAATTTTAATGATAATTGATCAAAGACAGCCAGCCTGTAACTTTTGTAAATATTTCAAAACTAAACAAATGAATAAAAAATATACTATAGCAAATAGACTGTCTGATGTTATTAGATTAATTACAGTTTTAGCGATAGATAAACACTCTTTTCGAACAATAGAGAATTTAGAAAAAGCAATCAGAGGTTTACCAAGTTCAGCTAAAACTTGGCTAGAAATCGCTGAAACACATCCAGAATTTTTTAGACCAAATGGTGAAAAAACTTCAATTGCCTTACTTATCAGATCTTATTTACCTACTAAAGAAGACTATAGTCGTGAGCCATTAACTATTGAGGAGACTCAAAAATTAATTGAAGTAGCAATCTCTTTACATGAAAAAGAAATTCAAAGATTTCAAAGAAATAGTCATATTTTTCCTTTAATAATTGCAGCAATCGCTCTACTAGGAGTTTTATTTACTCCTATTTATAATCATTATATTTCTCTCAATACCGATAAGAAATTAGACTCAATATCTATTTCTATTAAAAAGATTGAAGCGAAGTTGAAAAATAAGGAAAGGCAGCCCATAACAGTTAAAGATTCGTTGCGTGCGAGGCACTAACAATAAATTCCAACATATATAATTAGTAGTAATTTTTGCGCTCCCGATAGCGCAAATTTACAATTAATACACCCGATCGCTCGGATATGTGCAATCGTTAGCGCAGTCCCGAAGTTTCGGGATGCATTCTGTGCCTGCAAAAATGAGCAAGTAATCGTACTTTGTAGCATTACTAAATGAGATGCTTCCTTCGTCAGCATGACAAGTTTGCTGCTACTATTTTGTTGTTTGCTACAATTACTAGTTTTTCTAAATTTGCAACAAAGAATTCTTAATACTGAATCAGAATAAATAATACTACAATGAATACAAACAGCTCCGCATTTACAAGATATCAAGACAACGATACTATATGGTTGTCTCAAGAGACAAACCAAGAATTTAATTTTACTGATTATGGCATAAAACCCATTGTTCTTAGTAGTGAAGCCGAAGTTGGGCAGGCAATGTTAAATGAGCTTTACAATACTGCAAAATCAAAAGAAGGCGATATTAATATTGCCCTGCTTGGAGGTAGAGGTGCTCAGGAGTTACACCGCTTGTTAGGAGAATTAGCGAAATCAACACAACAGGATGAACTACTTGCCAGGCTAAATGTCTTTACTCAGGATGCACTTGCTCCTATGGGTATGGATAATTGTTTTAGTTTTGTTAGAGATTTTGAACGTATTTTAGGGGAAGCCTTTTTCAAAAAAATAAAAAGCTTTACACCAATGCGAACGGATACAAAAGATATAGAGTCCGCACTTATAACGTATTTAAATAAATTAGACGAATTAGGTGGTTTGGATATTTTCTTTATTGGTCATGGTCCAGAAGAAAATCAAGCTTCGCACCTTGCCTATATTAAACCTTTCTCGGGAGCCCAACATCATCATGTTGCAGGTATCATCCCAATATCTAGTAGTATTTTAGAGCATCACATTAGTAAGTTTAAAGCTGGTGGAAGCCTTGTAAATGAAAGCGATGAAAAGGAATGTCGTTCGGCTGAGTATATTCTAACTTTAGGGCCAGCTGCGATATTAAAAGCAAAAAAAATCGTTCAGTCTGTAGTAGACGCCGATTCTGCTCCTGCTAAAATCCAAACGTATGCAAAAGTACTTAACACGCAACTAAGTTCTAATAAAGACGAAGTGGTACAGCAATTAAATGCAAATCCAGGTTTATGGATAAGATTACATTCTAATACTAAATCTTTTGTATTGCCTAATTTAGGATTATAATACACTCGCTGCTGCACGAAATAAAATTCGACATATTCAACCAAAACCTGAAAAGTTTCAAAATATATTTTTAACATTAACATCACATCACTATAAGTTTAATCCGTTATATTTGTAATATTTTTTTTATTTTACTGTTTATAAACAAATAACATTAAAACATTCTAAGTTAAAGTTATTTTGAAAATATTTTAAATACTATGAAAAACCTTTTAAGCTGTATTTCTCTATTTTTAATACTTACACTTACTAGTTGTGAAAAAGTAGACGATGACACCAAAAAAGACTGTACTTCAGACTGCACTTCTCTAAAAGGAAAATTTATCACATTAAATGGTGCCCCTATTTCGAATATCAAAGTTTCTTTAAACTACAGTATTTCGGGAGGTGAATTAGGTGGCGGTTATACCAGAAAAATAGTAAGTACTCAATCAGATGAAAATGGTAATTTTAATCAAAACTTTTATATCAAAGACAATGAACTTGGAAATTCAGCTCCTGGTTCTTTTGAAATAATAATTGATGATTCTAAAATAGATGCTAATAAATATATTAGATTAAATGATGTATTTGGAACTAGCATAACATTTCATGACCTTAATATCTATTCAATTACAAAAAGAGACACCATAATTGAAAAAAACTTTTATATCCCCAAAAAAGCCTATATTAAAATACATTTAAATAATTTTATTCCTCAATTAAAAGGGGATCATTTTGAAGTACAAACATTTTACCCTTTTGGAGAAAAAAGAGGTAATAATACATTTTTAGATTCTGAATATTCAACAGGTTTTAGTGGTACTGAAAATTGGGTTCCTAAAGATTTAAATACTATTTTTAATGTATTTGTGGCTGAAGGTGAAAAAAACATTATCAGAATAATTAAAATAAAAAACGGTATTAACCTCAGTCAAGATTACGAACTTACCATTCCTCCTAATAACTCAATCGAATTAACTTATAATTTCTAAAAAAAACAATAATTACCCCAAACGGTCGGGATGCATTTTGTACCCGCAACAATAAGTTAATGTTTTGTCGAGTTACTAAATGAGATTCCTCATTCTTCGGGAATGACAATATTACACAAAATGGTATGTCTTTTTTTATAAAAAACCGTTTAAAAAAAATAATAAACTGTACTTTTGCACTCGAAAACAACGAAAGCTTTTTTGAAGTCCTTATTTACTATATTACTTTCTATTATTTTGCTACTACCATCTTTTGGTAGCTTCTTTGTTTACACTTCTTTTAAACTAAATCAGGACGAGATTGCCAAAACCATTTGTGTACAACGCAAAATGGTTAACAATAGCTGTAATGGTCGTTGCGAATTAGATAAAAGCATCAAAAAATACAGCGACAACGAAAAAAGAATGCAAAACAATCTGGACAATAAAGTAGATTTAGTTTTCATCCAAAATACGGTTGTTGCCAACAATTTTAAAGTTAGCCAATTCAGCTATGTAGCAAAACCTAACTTTTATACACCAGAGAAAAAACCAGTCTCGGTTGCTCTTTCGTCTTTTAGACCACCCTCCTATTTAATATAAATTTTAGCATCGCTTTTCAATTTTTTATTGAACAGTACTTTCTTGGATTTCTCCAGAGAAAACCCACTATTTTTAAATTTATATTCATTTAAAATGAAAAATATATTCCTGGCTTTCATCGCTATAAGTCAATTTGCTGTAGCACAAAACAAAGCTAAAAAAGACAGCACTGCCGTACTCGAACTTGATAATGTTTTTGTAACGGCTAATCGTACCGCTACTTTACGCAAACAAACACCAGTTGCCATTAGCAAAATAACCGCTAAAACAATCAACGAAACCAAAGCTTCTGCGATGTATGAGATTGTCAACAAAACGCCTGGGGTGTTGATGGTGAATTTAGGCAATGAACAAAATATGATGGCTATTCGCCAACCCATGACTACTAATGCTTATTATTTATACCTTGAAGATGGATTACCAATCCGTCCTTTGGGAATCTTTAATCACAATGCTTTATTAGAAATCAATCAGTTTAATCTGGAAAGCATCGAAGTTATAAAAGGACCAGTTTCTTCATTATATGGACCAGAAGCGGTAGGTGGAACGATTAATTTAATTTCGCAAAAACCCTCTTTCTATCCTGAGTTTAAATTTGGCGTTCAGGCTGATCAGTGGGGATATAAAAGAATTCAGGTGGCTGGTGGAGCTACAATTGGTAAAGTTGGATTTCATATTTCAGGAATCTCCAGCCTTCAGGAAAACTCCTGGATGACCTATTCTGACTACAACAAAGACAATTTGAATATTCGGGTAGATTACAATATCAATGACAAAACGCGATTGATTTCCAATACGATGATTGGTAAATATTACTCTGATATGAGTGGCGGCGTAAACGAAAGCGATTTTAACAGCCGAAGCTACAAAAGCTCTTCTGATTTTACCTACAGAAAATCAGAAGCTTTACGAACTAAATTGACACTAGAACACGATTGGAATCCAAACGCAAGTACTAATTTGACTGTGTATCACAGGGACAACAAACTAGGTCAAAATCCTTCTTATGGAATTCGTTGGAGCGCAACAGTTAATCCTACAGCAGCTCTTGGTGAAGTCAACTCCAATAATTTTAAAAGTTATGGTGCTATTGGACAACACACCCAAAAATTTAATTTATGGAACACTACGATGGTGAGCGGCATTTTATATGATTATTCTCCTGTAACTTATTGGTCTTATTTAATCAATCTAAAAGCCACTTTAAATCCAGGTGCAGCAGGAACGCAAACGGTGAACAAATTCGAAATCGTAGCCGAACATCCTGAAACAAAACTGGCTAATTATACCGCTGACATTTACAATACCGCTGTTTTCAAACAAATAAGCATCAACCCTATTGACGAACTGACAATTACTGTTGGAGCGCGATATGATGCGATGAAAATCAAATACGATAACGCCTTAGACAATTCAACGGGAAATAAAAACTACAACAAATTTACTTTCAAAGCAGGAGCTAATTACAATCCTTTAAAAAACGCTGGATTTTACGGAAACTATTCTCAGGGATTTTCTCCGCCAAGTATTACTTCAATTTTCAGAGCAAAAACAGGAACTGGTGGCAACACAGGAATAGCTGCTGAGTTTTATTATAATTTAAAACCTGCCACATTTGAAAATTATGAATTTGGCGGATGGATTAACTTACTTAATAATAAATTGACGCTCGATTATGCCCTTTATTACATGGAGGGAAAAAACGAATTATTAAATGTTAGACTAGAAGACAGCTCTACCGATTATCGCTCAGCAGGTGAAACAAACCATAAAGGAATCGAATTGGGTTTCAATTACCGAGCTAGCGCACAATGGAACATCCGCATGGGAGGAACCATTGCTAAACACCGTTATATCGACTTTCTGCTGTCGACCAATTCATCAGATGCATTACAAAATTTAGGCGGTTACGAAATGCCTTCTTCGCCAAGATGGTCTGGAAATTCCGAAGTGAGCTACTACCCTAACTGGCTGCCTAATTTTAGAACATCAATAGAATGGCAATCGGTTGGTAGTTATTATCAAAACCAAATCAATTCAGTGAAATACGATGGTTATAATATCTTTAATGCTCGTGTGGGTTATAAATACAAAAGCGTTGAGATTTATGGAAATGTGATGAATCTAACTGATAAATTATACGCCTATAATTTAGCCAGAGGAAACGCTGCAAACTCACAAACTACCTATGTAGCTGCCGCTCCCAGAACTTTTTTATTAGGTATCCAATACAATCTTTGTTTAAAAAAATAATTATTTGAAGCCATTCCCGTCATCCGCTATATCTTAAGGTTCTTAAAGAAAGAACCTTAAGGATGCCGCTGCTACCGGGGCTAAAAAGAATAACCATGAGTAAAAAATCAACAAAAAAGAAAGACTCTAAATTAGTCAAGAAAATAAAGCAGAATATGTACAAATGGCATCGTACCATTGGAATCATTACGCTTATCCCAGTTATATTTTGGACTTTATCAGGTTTAATGCATCCTTTTATGGCGCATTTTTTCAAACCTGAAATTGCCCATGACAAAATAGAAGTTACCACCGTTTCTCAAAACCAATTAACGCTTTCTATTCAGGAAGTCTTAGAAAAAAACAACATTCAGCAGTTCAAAAACTTCCGAATTGTTTCGTTCAACAATGCTACTTATTACCAGGTAAAAAATATCGTTGGCGATTTGTTGTATTTTGACGCTTCAAATGCAAAAGAACTAGCAAATGGAGATCAAAAATATGCCGAATGGTTATCGCGTTATTTCTTAGACGATCAAAAAAGTGGTGTGAAAAAGATTGAAGTTCTTAGCAATTTTGACAATCAATACAAATATGTCAATCGTTATTTACCGGTTTACAAACTAAGTTTTGACCGCCCTGATGGTATGGAAGTTTATGTAGAAACTTCATCCAGTAAATTAGCTACTTTCAACCCAGCTTCAAGACAGGCTTTTATTTGGTTTTTCGATGTTTTCCACAACTGGTCTTTTATCGATGCCATCGCAAATAATAGTATTCGCATTATCACAATGATTTTCTTATTGTCTATCATTGGATTTTCGGCCCTGAGCGGAATTGTGATTTATGGATTATTGTGGAAACAATTCAAAAAAACCGATAATTTAGAACCTAAAAAAGGAATTAGAAAATACCACCGTCAAATAGGGATTTGGGTTTCACTTTTCACCTTAACCTTTGCTTTTAGCGGAGCCTATCACGCTACAACTAAATGGGATCCGTATACCTTATCGCAAATGGTGTACGAGCCTACTTTTAAAACCAAAGAAATTGGAATAGCTAATAACCAATTAAATCTAGACTGGAACCGTTTTCAAAACGCAAGTATCATTACTTTTAATGACAGTACGTATTACCGTTGTCAATTAGAAGAAAAAGCTACAGGGAAATTCAAAAAACCAAAATTGGATTCCGATTCAAAATGGAATAAAAAAGAAAGTCCAAAAACCGAAGTGGTTTACATTAATGCAACTACAAACAAAACGGTAAAAAATCTAGACTTTCAATACGCCGAATTTCTAGCTTACTATTTTACTGATGGTGCTCCAAAAGCGCCTTGTTGCGAAATGATGACTGCTGAACCTAGAGAAGAAGCCGAAACGTCTTTAGAAAACGTAAAATTATTAGAATCTAAAGTCTTAACTGATTTTGAAAGCAGAGAATATGGTTTTGTCAACAAACGTTTGCCAGTAGTAAAATTAGCCTATGACACTCCTGAGAAAACCACTTATTTTATAGAAACCGCTACCTCAAGATTAGCAGCAATCGTCAAAAATTCTGATATGGCTGAGGGTTATTCTTTTGCCATCCTACATAAATTTCTGTTTATGGACTGGGCTGGAAAAAACATCCGCGACCTGACTATGGTTTTAGCCGCGCTTTGTATTTTAATTGTTAGTGTGCTTGGATTGATTTTGTTTTTAAGAAAATAACAATCGGATTTATTAAATATTTAACCGCAAAGTTCGCTAAGCTTTTTTGCTAATTGTGTTGAGAAAACGCAAAGCACACAAAGCTTAGCGAACTTTGCTTTTTTATTTATACTACACCTAAACTCTTTGTGTCCTTTGCGGTTAAAACTCTAATCACACAAGTGTTTTTTTACTTATACTTTAGGATTTTCCTCAAAATACCTGGCTTCAATTCGTTTAATATCTTTAATCGAATTCTTCGCCCAATCCAAACGCTTTTGTAAAATTTCATCTTCTGATAATTGCCAGTCAATATCAGATCTGCGCAATCTATTGGTTAAATCCTGAATGATTATCGCTGCCGAAACCGAGATATTCAAACTCTCAGTAAATCCCACCATCGGAATTTTTAGAAAACCATCGGCTTTATCTAGTATTTCCTGCGAAAGTCCGTCGCGTTCCGTTCCAAAAAATAAGGCACTGGGTTTTGTAATATCAAAATCTTCTAACAGGCAATCATTTTCATGTGGGGTCGTTGCTATAATTTGGTAACCTTGATTTTTTAACGTAGAAAGACAATTTGAAATAGAATCAAACTGATTGATATCAACCCATTTTTGAGCGCCCATAGCAATTTCCTTATCTATTCTTTTACCAAAACGTTGCTCAATTATATTCAGCTCCTGAATTCCAAAAACCTCACAACTGCGCATCACTGCGCTGGTATTATGCATTTGAAAAACATCTTCTACAGCAACGGTAAAATGTTTGGTTCGGTTTTTCAATACTTCCAAAAAACGTTCTTTTCTATTATCTGTTAATATGTTTTCAAGAAAATTTAGGTAATCTATATCAATCATCGTACTCTTTTTATTTTGGAGACAAAAATAGTAAAAAAGAAAAAACAGCCACGAATACACGAATTTCATATTCCTTTTAATTATTGACCTGCAAAAAGGAATTACATATCTTAATTACGACTTTAACAAACAGCTCGCTCCGATGGAGCTTTATTTACATGGATTACTTTTTTACAAACAGTTTGTCCCGATGGGACAATTTTCAGCTCCGTATGGAGCGAAATGTTTATAGTAAAGAGAGTTTAACGTTTTTTTTGAGCTCCATCGGAGCGTGATGTTAATTAAATAGGAGTCTTTATTGGACAATAATGATTCCTTTTCATAATTTTAAAAAAATTATAGAATGAGTACAATTCGGAAAGATTGCAATCACAAATTCGTGAATTTTATTTTTAAGAGAATAAATCTGTGTTAATTTTTTAAATCTATTTCACCTGCCTGTCGGCAGACAGGTGTGTGTTCCTTTTATATATAAACTAAGTTGATTTAATATTTAATTTGCGAATTACTTCGTCTGTTCGCTATCGCTCGGGTCGCAAATTTTATTTTCTAATTTGAACTCTATTATTCTTGCTTTTCTATTTCGCACCTACGGAGCTCTCAACTAATTCAATATTTCTCAATTTCTACAAACATACCACCACTCTGTGGCTTAATGTAACATAAATCACAAGAAACTTTAAACTCCGTAGGAGTGCAATGCTTATAGAATACGCAGAAGACATTGAATCTAAGCTCCGTAGGAGCGAGCTGTTCTTCAATAATCAAACACAAATTAACTATCTCCCCTTTAATCTGCATTTAATTTTACACTACAATCCATAATAGCTTTTTAAAAAACTATATATTTAACATTCAATTCGTGACTCAAGCGTAGCGAACAGACGAAGTAATTAGTGGCAAAAACCAACACAATGAAAAAGAAATTAGTGGTCTTAACTGGAGCAGGAATCAGTGCCGAGAGTGGCTTAAAAACCTTTAGAGATAGCAATGGACTCTGGGAAGGTCACGATGTTATGGACGTGGCTTCGCCTGAAGGCTGGCGAAAAAACCCTGAATTGGTTTTGGATTTTTACAATCAAAGAAGAAAACAACTCAAAGAAGTAAAACCCAATTTAGGTCATAAAGAACTTGCGCAACTACAAATTCATTTTGACGTGCACATTATTACCCAAAACGTAGATGATTTACACGAGCGTGCCGGAAGTAAAAAAGTGTTACACTTACATGGCGAGCTTTTAAAAGTAAGAAGCACTAAAAATCCTAAATTCATTTTAGAATGGGAAGGCGATCTGCATTTAGGCGATGTGGATAGTTTTAATAACCAATTGCGTCCGCATATTGTTTGGTTTGGCGAATCGGTTCCTGCCTTTGACGAAGCTATTACTATTACTGAAACCGCCGATTATTTTGCCGTAATTGGGACTTCGTTGCAGGTTTATCCCGCAGCGGGCTTGATTGCTTTTGTGCCAGCAAGTTCTCCTGTTTTTTATATCGATCCTAATCCAATCGACATTCCAGATTTAAAAAATCCGCTGGAAACAATTCCGATGACTGCTACTAAAGGAATTCCGATTTTGAAAAACCATTTGTTAGCCCAATTTCAATAAAAATCAATTCTAAAATATCCTTAAATTCCTAAAATTCTGCCTATATTTGTGCCTTTCGAAAAAATAACAACACAATGACGACTTTAAACGAATTGAATGCTATTTCTCCAATTGATGGAAGATATAGAAATAAAACCCTTTCATTAGCCCCTTTTTTCTCTGAAGAAGCTTTAATTAAATACCGTGTTTTGGTAGAAGTTGAATACTTCATCACTTTGTGCGAAGTGCCTTTGCCACAATTAAAAAATGTAAATCCTAATGTATTCGAAAGTTTACGTAACATCTATAAAAACTTTTCTACTGAAGATGCGCTTTGGATTAAAGAAACTGAAAAAGTAACCAATCACGATGTTAAAGCCGTTGAATATTTTATCAAAGACGCCTTTGAAAAATTAGGTTTATCTGAATACAAAGAATTCATCCACTTTGGATTGACTTCTCAGGACATCAACAATACAGCAATCCCTCTTTCTACAAAAGATGCTTTTGAGAAAGTATATATGCCATCATTAATTACTTTAATTTCTAAATTAAAAGATTTAAGTGGTGAATGGAAAGACATTCCATTATTAGCTCGTACTCACGGACAGCCAGCTTCTCCTACCCGTTTAGGAAAAGAATTTGCGGTTTTTGTAGAGCGTATCGAAGAGCAAATGCGTTTGTTATTCAACATTCCGTTTGCAGGAAAATTTGGTGGAGCGACAGGAAACTACAATGCACATCACGTGGCTTATCCACAAATTGACTGGAAACAATTTGGAACTAAATTTGTTGAAGAAAACCTTGGATTACACCACTCTTTTCCAACAACACAAATTGAACACTACGATCATTTTGCAGCATTTTTTGATGCTTTAAAAAGAATCAACACTATCGTAATCGATTTAGACCGCGACATCTGGACTTATGTTTCGATGGAATATTTCAAACAAAAAATCAAAGCGGGAGAAATTGGTTCTTCAGCTATGCCACATAAAGTAAATCCTATTGATTTTGAAAACTCAGAAGGAAACTTAGGAATTGCTAATGCTATTTTCGAACATTTATCGGCTAAATTGCCTATCTCAAGATTGCAACGTGATTTGACTGACAGCACAGTGTTGAGAAATATCGGTGTACCAATGGGACACACCATCATTGCATTTGAAGCTACTTTAAAAGGATTAAACAAGTTGTTATTGAACGAAGCTAAATTCCACGAAGATTTAGAAAACAACTGGGCTGTAGTAGCTGAGGCTATCCAAACTATTTTACGTCGTGAGGCATATCCAAATCCATACGAGGCTTTAAAAGGTTTAACAAGAACTAACGAAGCTATTACTAAGAAATCAATGCATGAGTTCATTGGAACTTTGGAAGTTTCAGACGAAATCAAAGCAGAGTTATTACAAATCACTCCAAGCAACTTTTTAGGAATATAATTCTAACAACATATCGTTTTTAAAAAGCTATCCTAACCGATAGCTTTTTTTATAAAAAGCTGTTAATTACACTATAAAATTGCATATCCAAAGTGCTTTTGTTATTTTTAACAGAATTGCAATAATAAACAACACTATAATGAGTACCGTAGCCGCAGTTGCTGAAGCATCACACCATTTAAAGCCCTTAATTAGTGATTTAGGACTAATCCTGATGACCGCAGGAATTGCTGTGTTGTTATTTAAAAAAATAAAGCAGCCTTTGGTTCTGGGATACCTAATTGCTGGTTTCTTAGCAGGGAATCATTTTGATTTTTTCCCCTCTGTAAAAGACATCAAAAGTGTGGAGATTTGGGCCGAAATTGGAGTAATCATTTTATTGTTTAGTCTGGGACTCGAATTCAGTTTTAAAAAATTAATGAAAGTAGGTGGCACGGCTTCTATTACTGCCATTACCCAAATCATAACTATGGTGCTCGTTGGTTATCTTGTCGGCGCATGGATGGGATGGAAAGACATGGACTGTATCTTTTTAGGTGTTATTCTCTCTATTTCATCAACAACCATAATTCTCAAAACCTTTGATGAACTCGGGGTAAAAGCCCAGCAATTTGCGGGTATTGTAATTGGCTCCCTTATAGTTCAGGATATTATAGCCATTTTAATGATGGTATTATTATCAACTGTAGCGGTGAGTCAGCAATTTTCGGGGAGTGAATTGATGCTTTCCGTACTTAAATTAGTTTTTTTTCTGATTGCATGGTTTGTGGGCGGTATCTTTTTTATCCCAACTTTATTAAAGAAGACCAAGCATTTACTTACTGATGAAATGATGCTTATCTTATCATTAGCTTTATGTTTGATGATGGTAATTTTAGCATCTAATGCTGGTTTTTCTCCTGCTTTAGGAGCTTTTATTATGGGCTCTATCATTGCAGAAACTACTCAAGCAGAACATATTGAACACTTAGTAAAACCTGTAAAAGATTTATTTGGAGCAGTATTTTTTGTATCAGTAGGAATGTTAATTAATCCACATACTTTATACGAATATGCTCTTCCTGTAATGATTCTAACCTTTGTTACTATTTTTGGTCAATCCATCAGCTCAACTATTGGAGCAATAATTTCTGGACAGCCTTTAAAACAATCAGTACAAACAGGGATGAGTTTAGCACAAATTGGCGAATTCTCTTTTATCATTGCCACCCTTGGAATGACGATGAATGTAACCAGCGATTTCCTTTATCCTGTAGTTGTTGCGGTATCGGCTGTAACTACGTTTACCACTCCTTTTATGGTAAAAATGGCTGTTCCATTCTCAAGTTATTTAGAAAAAAAATTACCCCGAAAATGGACCAAAAGAATTGCCCGATATAGTGCTAACGCGCAAGCTATCCGCTCGGTAAGCACCTGGCAGGTAGTTATTAGAGCACATTTACTCCAAATTACATTACATGCTATAATCATTACATCGGTAATTTTATTGTCTTCTAAATTTGTATTGCCATTAGTTGAAAATTCAAAATTTGGAAACACCATTGCTGCATTGATTACTATGGTTATCATTTCGCCTTTTTTATGGGCACTTTCTCTGCGAAGAGTAGCCGTTAAAGAAGTCGATCAATTATTCGAAGAGAAAAAATATAGAGGGCCTATTTTAATGCTCTTCTTCTTTCGAATGATATTAGCTGTATTTTATATTGGATTCTTATTAAACATCTTTTTCTCGCCTGTAATTGCTTTTTTTGCCTTGGTAGCGGCTATTGTTGTTTATTTGTTTTTTCCAAAACAATTACACCAGCAATACCACAAAATTGAAAGTCATTTCCTGACCAACCTCAACGATAGAGAGGAAAAGAAAATAGACCGCCGTTATGCTAATCTAACACCTTGGGATGGGCACATGACTACTTTTGAAATTTCGAAAGAATCTAATCTAGCTGGAAAAACACTGCGCGATATTAAAATGAGAGAGTTAGTAGGTGTTAATGTGGCTTATATTAAGAGAGGTGAAATCATCATCCAAATCCCTAATAAAACCGAACGTTTGTTTCCTGGCGATGAAATTTGTGTGATTGGGTCAGATGCCCAAGTAAAAGAATTTGCTAACTTTTTGAATAAACATGATGTTGAAGTTCCTAAAAAAGTAACTGACGAAATTATATTACGCCAAATAGAATTGACCAATGAAGAATTTATCGGAATTAGCGTAGGTCAGTCTAAATTAAGAGAACGCACCCATGGTCTATTAGTAGGTGTTGAACGAAAAGGGAATCGTATGTTGAATCCCGAATCGAATATTATCCTTGAAAAGAATGATTTATTGTGGATTGTGGGCGACAAAAAAATTATGGCAGAAGTATTCAAAGAATAAAAGCTGCTTTGAGGTTTTAACCACATGTTATTTTACAAAAACCTCAGCTAATACACTAATACAGAATGCTTTGTTTTTAAACTCAAAAACAAAGCATTTCTTTTTATAAAAACTTTAGATTTCTCCTAAAAATAAAGTTCTTATCTGTCTTTTTCCATTTGAAATTTGTGTAAATTTATAGTAGCAAGACATCTGTAAAATCAGCTTTTTGTCTTGAAATTCCCTCTAGGAAATTTTATAATAGCAACGGAATAGTAATTAAAAAAACAATTCAAAATGGCATTTATAGACTATTATAAAGTATTAGAAATAGACAAAAAAGCTTCGGATGCCGAAATCAAAAGAGCCTTCCGAAAATTGGCACGCAAATACCATCCAGATGTTAATCCGAATGATAAAGATGCGGAAAAAAAATTCAAAGAAATAAATGAAGCTAATGAAGTATTGAGTAATGCCGAGAAAAGAAAGAAATATGATGCTTATGGCGAAAATTGGCAACACGTAGCCGAATATGAAAAAGCCTATCAGGATAAAACCTATTACAATGAAAGTCAGCCCCATGAGGATTACACCTCTTATGGAAGAGATGGTGATGATTATTCGGATTTTTTCGAATCACTTTTTGGAAACCGTACTAGAAGTCGCGGTAGCAAACATCAGTACAAAGGAGTCGATTTTAACAGCGAATTGCATTTAGACTTAAATGAAGTTTACACCACTCATAAACGAACCCTAACCATCAATGGCGAAAACATTCGGCTTACAATTCCCGCGGGAATAGAAAACGGACAAACCATTAAAATAACGGGGCATGGTGGCGAGGGAATTGCCGGAGGTCCTAAAGGCGATTTATACATTACTTTTTCGATACAAAATCATCCCGATTTCAAGAGAGACAAAAATAATCTATATAGCACCGTTGTTATCGACTTATACAAAGCAGTATTGGGCGGCGAAATTACTGTGGCTACTTTCGATGGAAAAGTAAAATTAACCATTGCACCAGGAACTCAAAATGGTACTAAGGTAAAATTGAAAGGAAAAGGCTTTCCTATTTACAAACAAGAAGGTCATTTTGGTGATTTATTCATCACTTTCCAAATAAAAATACCAACAAAGCTTTCCGATAAAGAAATTGAATTATTTACCGAACTATCTAAATTAAGAACCTCATGAGCACCGAAAATTTTATTCCCCTAAATACCCTATGTCAACATTATAAACTAGAAATTAGTTTTTTTGATGATCTAAATAAAAACGAATTAATTGAAATTCAGCTAGTCGATAACATCAAATATGTACATAAGGATTCTATTTATGAAATCGAAAAAATGGTGCGCATGTACAAAGAACTAGATGTTAACGTTGAAGGAATTGATGTGGTTCTTAATTTACTTCAAAAAATTGATGCCTTACAAACTGAATTACACAGTGTTAGAAACCGTTTGTTATTATATGAAAACTAACGGTTTCTAACTTATTCTCTACTCTTCATAATCCTAAAATATTTTATTACTACTTACTGCTGTCATAATTAATAGTATAGTTATTAAACTTTTCATCTTCTTAATTTTAATGTCTATATGACAAATCCCAAAGAATAAATCGGTAAAATTTATAAATATCAGCTGCCATAAAAAAAGCAGAAAACTTAGTTCCTGCTTTTATACTTGTTATTTTAAATTTGTTTTAAAAAATGTCTCCAATTTATCAAACGGAATTATATCTATCTTGTCATACAAATCTACATGAACAGTATTTGGTATAATCATTAATTCTTTGGGTTCGGCTGCTGCTTTGTAGGTATCTTCGCTAAAATATCTTGAATGCGCATTCTCGCCAGCTATCAATAGTATAGGTCTTGGTGCTATTTCTTTAATATAAGTCAGAATTGGCATATTCATTAAAGACAAAGGTGTCGTTGCAGTCCAAGCAGCATTTGAGTTAATTGAACGAGGATGAAAACCTCTAGGCGTTTTGTAATAGTTGTGATATTCTGCTACAAATTGAGGTTCGTTTCCAGTTAATTTTTCAGGTAAATTATTTAGTGATGGTGCAGCTTTTCCATTCTCAGCATCTTCCCAACGTTGTAAACTCATTTGCTCTAACATTTTGGTACGCTGCTCTGCTGATGTGGAATCAAAATACCCTTTTGCATTCACCCGAGACATATCATACATACTAGTGGTTGCGACTGCCTTAACACGTTTATCAACAGCGGTGGCGTTTAAAGCAAAACCTCCGAATCCACAAATACCAATAATCCCGACTTTATTTCGGTCAACTTTTTTGTTTAAACCAAGGAAGTCTATTGCTGCACTGAAATCTTCAGTATTGATATCTGGCGATGCAACATTTCTTGGTTCGCCACTACTTTCACCAGTGTAAGAAGGATCAAAAGCCAAAGCTATAAAACCACGTTCCGCCATTTGATTAGCATATAATCCTGAAGATTGTTCTTTTACTGCTCCAAAAGGCCCGCTAATGGCAAGTGCTGCTAAAGGCAAATTTCCTGCATTTTTTGGAATATATAAATCCCCTGTTAAAGTAATTCCATATCGGTTTTTGAATGTTACTTTTTCACGACTTACTTTATTACTCAACTCAAAAGTATATTGTTCAGTATTATTCATCTTCTCTAAATTTTTATTGTTCGTTTTTTGTGCAAAGGACTGACCTAAAAACAGCAAGGTCAAAATTGCGAGAATGAATCGTTTTTTCATTTTCTATTTTAGCTTTTTAAAAATCTCCAACATTGTTTCTTTATCAAGGCTTTCCATATTGATTAATTTCAGGTCTTTCACCATTTTCAAAGTAGTGGTTTTGTAATGTTGAAAATGCGGTGTTTGTAAGTGCGACTGATACGCATCTTTATCCGCATACATTTCTATAATCCTTATCTGCGTTGGATTTTCCTTTTGATACATTGGAAAAATAGCGATTACTCCCGGTTCAATTTTTACAGAAACGGATGCTTCTTCTTTTAAAATCGAATTGTATTCTTCTAAATATTCTGCTAAGATTTCGATTTCAGAAATACGAACCATCATTTCTGGTTTGACGATTGGAACAAGAGGTTTTGAAATTATTTTTCTAACCGTATTGGCTTGCGTTGCATTTACTGATTTTTCTATTAATGTAGATATTTGTTCTAATTGCTCATCTGTAATTCCTGTATTTTTTCCAATCGAAATATGAGATTGTAACTGCGATTCTAAGCCCGGTAATGCAGCCAATGCAGAAATGGTAATCAACTCTCTCTGCTGAAAACTCAATACATCACTCGCAAAAATATCAGCAAATAAATGTTCTTTAAGGAAAGCATCAATGCGAGGTGCAAATTCGCCAAATCCGGGTGCGGGCTTTGTTTGTGGCATTTTACTCAATGTTTCCAAAACTTTTCTGCCTTGTTCATATTTATCAGCTGGATTGTTTTCAACAATGATTTTCTTTCCTTCTTTATCTATAATTCCTTTCGCTTTCCTATCATCCAGGACCGTTTTAAAAGTATTGATGGCATTCAGACTTCTGGGAAAACCGCAATAGGCATACAGCTGTACCAGTTCTTCTTTTATTTCATTAATACTAAGACCATTGTCCAATCCTTCGTTTAATTTAATGTTCAGTTGTTCAATATTTCCAGTTGCTGTAAGTGCTGAAATCTTCACCAGGCTTTGTTCCTGACTACTTAAAACGTTCTTATTTTGTGCATTCATTGTTGCGGTGATAAAAGTGAATAAAAAAAGTATGATTCCAAATTTTGACTTATTTGTTTTCATTATTTTTTGATTTGATTATTAGCTTCTTTGTAAACTTCATCTGTCACGGGTTCGAGCCATTTATTTTCGTTGGTTTTTGGATTTCCGTTTGTAGCAAGATGTGAGAACCAGCTTCCAGCTGTTGCTCCGTGCCAATGTTCTACATTTGGTGCAATTTCTACAATATCACCATTCTTCAGATGTCTTGCAGCTTTACCCCTTTCCTGATACAAACCTTCACCACCTACAACAATCAAAAGTTGTCCACCAGTATGACTGTGCCAATTGTTTCGGCAGCCAGGTTCAAATGTTACATTCGCAAGAGGTACATTAAGATCTTTATTATTTGTTAACGGAGCCAACCATGATCTTCCTGTAAAGTATTGAGCATAGGCTGTGTTTTCTTCTCCCGTTGGAAAACTACTAATTTTTGGAATTGCTGTATTCATTTTATTTTGACTTTTTAAAGTACCACACAACATCAGTGAAAAAAATAGTATACTGACGACTGTTGGTATGGTTCCTTTTTTTTTATTCATTTTTGAATTTTAGAATTCAATGGTTTTAATAATTTTAGCTGGAATTCCTCCTACAATCGTGTTGTCAGGGACGTTTTTTGAAACCACGGCACCTGCTGCTACGATTGAATTTTCGCCAATAGTAACGCCTTGTAAAATAGTCGCTCCTGCACCAATCCACACATTTTTTTTGATATGAATATGACCACCCATTAACGAATGTCTGTTATCGGGTGAAATCGGGTGTCCTTCAGACAATAAACTTACTTTAGGTGCAATCATCACATTATCTTCGATGGTGATTCCTCCCAAATCTAAAAAAGTACAATCGAAGTTTATAAATACATTTTTGCCGATTTTAGTGTTCTTTCCATAATTGATTTGAAATGGAGGGAAAACTGTGGTAGTCATATCAATTTCAGAAGCTGTTATTTTGTTTAATAGCTTTCTAATTTCGTCCGAATCTGCTTCATTGTTTAACTGAACGAGAAGTTTTCGGGTTTCATTACAAGCATTACCTATTTTATAATAATCAGTATCGTTTAACGGAACGGTTTCTCCCTTCAATAATCTCTGAAATATAGTATTTGCTTCCATCCTGTTCCTTGCTTTTATTTTAAAGTACAAAATTATGCTATCTAATCATTACATTTGTTACACTATTTACGTGCATAATACCACATATCACTTATTTTAAAAATCCATCGATGAACTCGAAAGAAGAAAAATTACCTCGTATTGTCATGTTGCAATTGTCAAACGAAAAAGATTTTCCGGACGACTTTAAAGTCAACTATCACACGCATTTACTTTGTCATCGTGGTAGTCTTACTTTTTTGTTCAACGATAAAAAGATGAAATGTAAAGGGAGTGAATTTTTATTTTGGTTTGCTAACAGTAAATTAGCAGGTTTCGAATTTTCAAAGGATTTTAAAGCGACGATTTTGCTTGTTGAAAATCATTTTCTGAATGATAATGTGCCTGACCAAAATTCGAGTATTGATGCAATTTTACATTCACGTCAATATCCCATAAAACAACTGAACGATATAAAAGATAAACAACGAATTTTATCAAATTTCCAATTGTTGAATGATAAATTTCAGGACAGCGAACATCGTTTTTATGAAGAAGTTTTGAAACTACAAATGAGGCTATTTATTCTCGAAATGTGGCATACATTTGCCAATGAATATGAACGCAGAAAACGCACTTTACAAAGTGGAACATTGTATGAGCGATTTATGCATTTGCTTCAGGAGCATTGTATGCAAGAGCGTGAAGTTCAGTTTTATGCGAAGCAGCTACATATTACCGCTAAATATTTGAATTATGTATGCAAACAAAATTCAGGAATTACTGCTTCAGATTGGATTCAACGTTATGCCAAAGAACGTATTGTACTGCTTCTACAAAATGAAAATTTAAACATTGCAGAAATTGCAGATGAAATGGAATTTTCAAGTCGATCATTTTTCACTCGTTATGTAAAAAAAGTATTAGGTGTTACTCCAAGTGAATATAGACAGAGATTGGATAAAAAACTTTAAAGACAGTTATCTAGAACATAAGCTTTTACACTGACACCATGGGTAAATTTTGTAAGAAAAATTACATTAGTTAACAAATCATTTATTATTCAAATCATTTTGTAAACTGCTTTCATACTAAGCTCAGTAAAAAGAAAAAAAACAATTGAAGAAACGAGAAAAGCGCATTATCTTAGCGAAGATTAAAAAAAATCTATTTCAAATACAACCAACCATCAATGAACCAAGTAAAAAAAGCCTTATTACTGATTCTTTTTATTTTATCGTTTACCAATAGTAATGCTGCAAATCCAAATGCACCTTTTAATCTGAGAAGTTTTGACAAACAAAATCCAATTGGAACAAATGATAAAGCTTATTTTGGATGGTATCTAAACGATCCCGATACTAACGAAATACAATCGGCTTATCAAATAATTGTGGCTTCGAGTTTGGCTAATATTAAAGCCAACAAAGGTGATATTTGGGATAGTCAAAAAACAAATTCCAGAAAGCAAAACTACATTTACATAGAAAAAGCTTCGCTTCAGGCAGCAACTACTTATTATTGGAAAGTGCGTAGCTGGGACAAAGATGGAAATGCAAGCCCTTATTCAGAAACGGCTAGTTTTACAACCGGTTTATTAACGAATAAAGACTGGACTTCGGCGCAATGGATTAAAAGAGATTCTAAAGACAACGACGATTATAGCTATTTTAGAAAAAAAACCAATCTCCCAAACAAAAGCATCAAAAAAGCAATTGTTTACGTTTCGGCCTGTCATAGCTACGAATTGTATGTAAACGGACAATTTGTTGGAAAAGGATTCAATAATCATTATCCACAATACAGCTATTATAATGCTTGGGATGTTACTGCTTTGCTGAATAAAAACTCTGAAAATGTATTGGCTTGCCTTACACATTGGTATGGAGGTGGTCAGGGTCGCGCTACTGGAAGTCGAGGCATGATTTTAAAAACTATTGTTGAGTATACTGATGGTACAGAAGGTATTATTGGTTCAGACAAATCCTGGAAACAAACCCAGGCTTCTCAATGGGCTGTGGGACAACCGCAACGTGGTGGCGAAGGGGTTGGTCGAGTTGAATCTGTTGATTCCCGTAAAAATATTGCCAATTGGAACAACATTAAATTAGACGATTCGAATTGGAAAAACGCCACCGAAATTGGCGCACAACCAACAGCTCCCTGGACTGGAACCTTAAAATCTGACCTAACCCGAGTGGTAGAAAAAGAAATCAAAGCTACATCAATTAAAAATTTAGGAAATGGTAAATATCTAATTGATTTAGGCAAAATATATGCTGGGAGTTTTAAAATTGCATTTAACGAACGTAAAGCTGGAGATACAATTAAAATGCTTGGCGGATACGTTTTAAACTCGGATGGTACAATCAATCCTAAATTGAATCAATCTACCAATCTAAGCTTTAAATATATTCCAAGTGGAAACAATTCCGTTTTTACCCCTAGTGTTTATTTTGGGATGCGCTATTTGCAGGTTGATAACGCTCCAAACGAATTGAATCAAAACAATGTTAGTTTTATTAGTCGTCATTTCGAATTAAATCCTTCCCGTTCTTCTTTTGAATCATCGAATGAGATCCTTAATAAAACTTGGGAATTAATGGCGCACACCTTAATTCTTGGTGCACAAGAAGATTTCGTAGACACTCCTACCAGAGAAAAAGGTGCTTTTTTATTGGACAGTTGGAATCAATCAGTTCCTTGTATGAGCGTAATGTACGATCGCACAATGAGCATGAAAGCTTTAAACCAATTTATGGAATCTCAGGATCAATACTGGCCTGATGGACGTCTTAACGCTGTTTATCCAAATGTAGATGGAGCAAGAGACATTCCTGATTTTACGCAGTCCTATCTTGTATGGGTTTGGGATTATTACACTCAAACCGCTAACATTGAATTCCTGAAATCCAATTATTCGCGTTTGAAAAAAATTGCTGATTATGTGGATACTTATAAAAATAAGGACACAGGATTAATTTACCAATTAAAAGGTGGAAAAGGTCCTTATGAATTTGGAATTATCGACTGGCCAGCAACTATGCGTTATGGCTACGACATGTCAGTAGAATCCAGAACTATTATTGATGCTTATGCTTATGAAGATTTCAATATCATTGCAAAAATTGCCGAAGTTGTAGGCAATACTGCCGATAAAACACTTTATGCAAACAAGGCTGAAGCAATCAAAAAAGCCATTAATACAAATCTAATTAATAAAGACGGTGTCTATATTGATGGAATTCACAACAATAAAAATGCGAGTTCTCATGTTTCGCAACACGCTAATATTCTTCCTTATGCACTGAATATTGTTCCTGAAGCTAACAAAAAACAAGTTGTCGAAGAGATTAAAAAACAAAAAATGAGCATCGGCATGGTTTGTCTTCGTTGGTTGCCAGAATCACTTGGTCTAGCCGATGAAGGAAAACACCTTATCGACTTATATACTAATCCTGAATGGGATGGTTGGGCTAAGACTATTGCGCTTGGAGGAACGGCTACCTGGGAATCCTGGGACGCAAATACAACCAATCAAAGTATGTCACATCCTTGGGGAGCGGTAGGTTTATTGGCTATGCAAAATTATATTTTAGGTATAAAAGCCGTATCACCACAACATGAGAAAATCCAAATAAAACCACTGTGGTTTGGAGACAAACTAAGTTATGCTAAAGGCACTTATCCAACTGACAAAGGAGACATCAAAGTCGACTGGAGTTACACTAACAACAAATACCATTTAAAAGTTATTATCCCAGACAATTGTACTGCTAAAATCTATGTACCAAAATGTGATAAAACTTCAAACACAATCCAATTTGACACTAAAGAAGTAACAGCTACTGAAGAAGGAAATTATCTTTATCTGGACAACATCGGTTCAGGAGAACATACTTTTGAGAGATAATCCTTTTTGAAAAATTAAAATCAATGTCAAAAAAAATTAAAATGAGTACAATTCTATATTCCAAACAGATTGCATTGTTTTTCTTTTTTTTGACATTTTCTGTGGCTTCTGCCCAAATTTTAAAACGTCCCATTCCTGACAAATTAGTCGTGCTAAGTTTTGATGATGCCCCCATAAGTCATTATACTATTGTTGCTCCTTTATTAAAAAAATACGGTTTCAAAGCTACTTTTTTTGTTTGCGAATTTCCGCCTAATTTCAGCGATAATTCTAAATATATGAATTGGACGCAAATTAAAAAACTAGACCGAATGGGTTTAGAAATTGGAAATCACACCCAATCACACGCACACGTAAACAAACTTTCTAAGGAAAAATTCATCCAGCAATTGCAGTATATTGAAAATAAATGTGATTCGTTAAAAATCAAAAAACCGCGTAGTTTTGCTTATCCTGGCTACGATTTTAGTCTAGATGCCATTACTACATTACAAGAACAAAATTATATTTTAGCACGAGCTGGCGGGAGTCGCGTTTATAATCCTTTAGAAGACAATCCGTTTTTAATTCCAAGCTGGGCTACAAATGCGAGCAATAAAGAGCAAATTATGGCTGCTTTACAACAAGCCAAAGACGGAAAAATTGTTATTTTAACCATTCATGGCGTTCCAGATATAGAGCATCCCTGGGTGAACACTCCGCCTGAATTGTTTCAAGAATATCTTGAATACCTGAAAAAAAATCATTTCAAAGTAATTGGGCTAAGAGATTTAGGTAAGTATATCAATTTCCAAGAAGCCGCCAAAACCATCGCCGTTGATACTAAAAAGCCTTATAAAAACTAAACCGCAACCATGAAAATAAAAGCTTTCCTCCTTATTCTTTTTTCTTTTAGCATCAACAGTCAATCCCAACAATTGATTCCGCTATGGCCCGCTAACAAAATGCCCAATAGTAAAGGATTACCGTTAGAACATATAGAAGAAAGAGAACGAATTACTCAGGTTAAACAAGCTTCTATGTATGCTTTTTTTACTTCAAAAGAAGAAAATACAGGAAGCGCCGTTTTAATTTGTCCTCCGGGTGGTTATGCTAAATTGACTTATAACATTGCTGGAATTCAGTTTGCCAAATGGTTGAATACAATGGGAATCAATGCTTTTGTATTAATCCATAGATTGCCTACTTCTCCTGATTTGATTGAAAGAGAAAAAGGACCAATCCAAGATGCACAAAGAGCCATGAAAATTATTCGTTCCAATGCCGCCAAATGGCAAATCAATCCTTCTAAAGTTGGTGTTATGGGCGCTTCGGCAGGAGGACATCTAGCTACAACTTTAGGAACACATCAAGAAGATTTCTCTAGTATTAATGATTCTTTAAATAGCATTTCATCCCGCCCTAACTTCATGATTTTAGTTTCTCCAGTTATAACTATGGGTAAATTTGCGCATAAAGGCAGTCTGGAAAACTTTTTAGGAAACAAACCCACACAGCAACAAATAGACTATTTTTCAAATGAAAATCATGTTACTGCAGCAACTCCTCCTACTTTTATTGTTGTTGCCCAAAACGATCCCGTAGTGAATCCTATTAACAGTATTTTATTTTATCAGGCCATGTTAGAAAACAATATTTCGGGAAGTTTACATGTTTTCCCTGAAGGCGGTCATTCGATTGCCTTAAAAAACAATCCTAAATCTATTAATTTGTGGACTAATTTATGCGAAGAATGGCTTAATGACTTAAGTATTTTGGATAAAACTAAAGCTGAAATCACTCCAAACAAAAGTACTTTCTTAAAATCAGGTCGTTTTTAAAAGTAAAACATTAAAAATTAATTTTATTTCTTTCACCACAAGAAATCACCATAAACACCTATAAACAAACAGATTAAAACAAAATATTCTTTTGTGTAAAAAAATATTTTAAAAATAACTTCACTTTATTTGTATATACAAATAAAAAATATGTTACATTTGTACCAACAAACAAAACAAACATTGGAATGAAAATTGAAGATGAAATAAAAAGTACGGTCGAATTAGGACTTTCTAAAAAAATCATTCTCAATATTATGTACACACAAAATATATTGAGCGAACGATTTAACGAAGTCTTAAAGCCTTATGATTTATCAGGGGAACAATACAATGTATTAAGAATACTAAGAGGTCAAAAAGGAAATCCTGCCAATATGTGTGTTATTCAAGAGCGAATGGTTGCCAAAACAAGTAATACCACTCGCCTAGTTGATAAACTATTATTAAAGGAGTTAGTAACGCGAAATGTTTGTCCTGATAACCGACGAAAAATTGAAGTGCTAATTACACAAAAAGGATTAAATGTTTTGGCAGAATTAGATCCTAAGGTAATTGAACATGAAAATGCCTTGACAAGCAATTTAAACCCTGAAGAATTAGAACAATTAAATACACTATTAGAAAAATACAGAAATCAATAAAAACAGCATTATGAGTAAATTTTTAGAACACCAAAATTGGAGATATGCAACAAAGAAATTTGATGCCACAAAAATAATTTCAAAAGAAGATTTAAACATTTTAAAAGAGGCCATCCGCTTGAGTTCTTCTTCTTATGGATTACAACCTTACAAAGTAATTATTGTAGAAAACCCTGAATTAAGAGCTAAAATTCAACCAGCAGCCTGGGGACAATCGCAAATAGTTGAAGCTTCTCACCTAATTATTTTTGCAAATGAAACAGAATTAAACGAGGAAGATATTGACAATTACATTGCAAATATTAGCGAAACAAGAAACATTCCTGTGGATTCTTTAGCTGGATATGCTGGTTTTATGAAATCAAAAATCCTAACGCTTCCTGAAGACCTTAAAAACATTTGGACTGCTAAGCAAACTTATTTAGCACTTGGAAACTTATTAAACGCTGCAGCCGAATTAAAAATTGATGTAACACCAATGGAAGGTTTTGTACCTGAAGAAGTAAACGAAATTCTAGGTTTGGAAAAACTAGGATTAAACACTTCACTTATTGCAACTCTAGGTTACCGTCATGAAGAAGACGCTACCCAACACTATAAAAAAGTTAGAAAATCACAAGACGAATTATTTATCACTCTATAATTATTAATTAAAATCAAATTTAAACAAAATGAAAAATTTAAAATCATTAGCACTAGCATTAGTAGTAGTTTTATCTACAGTAGCAGCAACTGCTCAAACCGTAAAAGTAAACGCAGCAACAAGTTCAATCAATTGGTTGTCTAAAAAAGTAGGCGGACAACACGTTGGTACAGCAAACCTTAAAGATGGTGCACTTGTATTTAAAGGGAAAAAATTAGTAGGTGGAACTTTTACTACCGATATGAATTCTATTACTGCAACTGATTTAACTGGTGATTACTTAGGTAAATTAAACGGTCACTTAAAATCAGAAGATTTCTTTTCAACTGAAAAATTCTCAACTTCAACTTTAGTATTCAAAAAAATTGGAGCAAAAGCAAAAGACGTTTATACTGTAACTGCTGATTTAACTATTAAAGGAATTACTAAACCAGTAACTTTTGACATTGCTATAAACGGAAAAACTGCTACTACAAAATTTAATGTTGACAGAACTAAATACGACATCAAATACAATTCAGCTAGTATTTTCAGCGCAATTGGAGACAAAGCAATCGAAGACCAATTTGAATTAGCTGTTGCTCTAAAATTCTAATAAAAGAACAACTTCAAATATTTAAAGCTCGATAGTAATTACTATCGGGCTTTTTTTATAACAATATCTCGTCTTATAAACAATCTACTAAAACATAACAAACTGGTAACATAACTTGTTTATTGAATTAACACTTCACTTATAATTTTGTTTTTCAAAAGCAATCTCCAAATCAATATTAGCTTAACAAAAACAATACTTTATGATAAACAAATTACAACTTACTTCTCTTGCTCTAATAATAGGCATTAGTGTTTGGTCTCAAAATGTAAAAGAAATTGAATCAACATCCAATTGGATGACAAATTGGACTAATTTCAAACCTACAACAGCTAATTACAACGAAGCAGAATACATCCTAAACGGCACAATCGACAAAGACACTAAACTACTAAAAAGAAACACCTACATCCTTACAGATGTTGTCTATGTAACTCAAAATGCCACTTTAACCATCGAGCCTGGAACAGTAATTAGAGGAGATGAAAAAACCTGCGGTACATTAGTAATTACCAAAGGAGCAAAAATTATTGCTGAAGGAACCGATACAGACCCTATTGTTTTTACCTCTAATAAGAACATTGGAACTAGGAAACCTGGAGATTGGGGCGGAATTATTATGCTAGGTAATGCGCCTATTAACAAAATTGGAGGAATCACCTATTTAGATTTCAATTTAAATCCGTTATATGGTTATTATGGCGGTCAAAATCCAGAAGATAATTCGGGAATTTTAAAATACGTTCGTATTGAATATGCTGGAAGAAAACTTAATTCATTAAAAGAATTAAATGGACTGTCTCTAGCTGGAGTGGGAAATAAAACCACCCTGGATAAAATTCAAATTAGTTATTCTAATGATGATTCTTTTGAATCTTATGGAGGCTGTGTAAATCTAAACCACCTTGTTTCTTATCGTGCCACCGATGATGATTTTGATTTTACTCAAGGAGTTCAAGCTAACATTAGCAACAGCGTTGCTCTACGTTATCCTTACAATTCTGATATTTCTGGATCCAGATGTTTTGAAATCGATTCTTATGACAAAGTAGAAAACGCTGATTTTAGGCAAAAAGGAACAAATATCATTGCCGACAACATCACATTAATCAATATGGAAGATAATAATCAAGGACTAATAAGAGAATCTATCTATATAAAAGAAAATTCTAATTTCCTTTTAAAAAACAGCATCATTTCAGGATTTAACACTGTCATACTATTAGGGGGAAAAATTGGTAATATTACTGAAAATCTACAAAAAATAAATTTTGATAAAATTGTACTAAATAGCAGCAACACTACTAAAACATTTATAAGCGAACAAGAAGAATATAATAACGATTTAAAAAACTGGTTTCTTTTAAACAAAAATTTGGAATTCAAAAACAGCACACTACAAGATTTATTTATAAATCCCAATGTAAGAAACACTCCTGATTTTAGAATTAAAAATACAGCTTTCGCAAATAACTAAATCAAACACCTAATCCCAAAACAAAAATTGGTTTGCAAAATAACCCCAGCATTTTTTTGTTGGGGTTTCTTTTATTCCTTTTTTCAATTCATAACTATACTATTATTGTCTTTTTACTACAAAATTTTATGTTTTTATTGTAACTTTGAGAAAACAAGTATTAACCAAAACCATATATAAAATGAAAAAATTGAAACTGCTATTCCTAGCTCTTATTGCCTTATTTTCTTTTACAAAAGCAGAAGCACAAACCAAAAAAATTGATGTTTCTAAAAGTATGATAACCTGGACAGGGAAAAAAATAACAGGACAACATGAAGGCACAATAAAATTTAAAGAAGGAGAAATTGTTTTTAAAGATAACAAAGTCACTGGAGGAGATTTTGTTGCTGACATGACAACTTTAAACAATACCGATCAAACGGGAAGTTCAAAAGCAAAACTAGAAGGACATTTAAAATCCGAAGATTTTTTTAGTACCAGTAATTTCAAAACCGCTATTTTAACTTTCAAAAACGTCACTAGCAAAGGGAATAACACTTATACTGTAATTGCTAACTTAACAATTAAAGGTGTTTCTCATCCTGTAATTTTTGATTTAATGGTTAAAGGAAAAACCGCGACAGCTAATCTAAGTGTCGACCGAACAAAATATGATGTCAAATATGGTTCAGGAAGTTATTTTGATGATTTAGGAGATAAAACTATCTATGATTTATTTGATTTAAAAGTGGACTTGGCGTTTTAAAATTAAATACTAACAAAATCTACAGAATAATTTATACTTAAAATTTGAAAAATCAAATTTCATTTATATATTTGTAGCAAGAAAAAACAATATGAAAACTAATAATAACAATACTTGGTGGTGGAACAATTTACGTCAATAGTCGTGAACTAAGCTCCTATAGTATTATTATCTATAAATATAAAAGGCTTGTCTATCACGACAGGCCTTTTTTTTATGCCAAACGAGATTAAAATAAATGCTTACAAATTTTAAATTTATTCCAATTGAAACAATTTAAACTAAATACAAAATTCAAACAAATACTAGCTGACACCATAACGCCTGTTAGTGTGTATTTCAAAATACGCGATAAATTCCCTAATAGCCTTCTATTAGAAAGTAGTGATTATCACGCTAACGACAATAGTTTTTCATACATCTGTTGCAATCCTATTGCTTCTATAAAAATTGAAAACGAAACTATTTTCAAGCAATTTCCTGATGGAACTACTGAGATAATAGCTATCGATGCTCAAACCAATATTCCTGAAGTTATTCAGGAATTCTCAGGACAATTTGAATCAGAGAAAACCAATTTCAAATTCATCAACAATGGATTATTTGGTTACATTTCTTATGATGCCGTTCGTTATTTTGAAAAAGTAACCATCGCTAAAAAAGAAAACAGCAACACCATTCCTGATGTATTTTATGCGGTTTACCAAAATATCATTGCCATTAATCATTTTAAAAATGAGGCTTATATTTTCTGTCACAGTGTAGACGATAGAAACAACATTGCCGAAATTGAACAATTAATGCAATCTAGAAATATCCCTTCTTATAAATTTTCGAAAGAAGGAGAAGGATTCTCTAATCTAACTGACGAAGAATTCAAGAACAATGTGGCTTTGGCTAAGAAACATTGCTTCCGTGGTGATGTGTTCCAATTAGTACTTTCCAGACGTTTTACTCAGGGATTCAAAGGAGATGAATTTAATGTGTATCGTGCTTTAAGAAGCATCAATCCTTCGCCTTACCTATTCTTTTTTGATTATGGCGATTTTAAAATATTTGGTTCTTCACCAGAAGCCCAAATTATCGTAAAAGACAGAAAAGCCGAAATCCATCCTATTGCAGGAACTTTCAAAAGAACGGGTGATGACGAAAAAGATGCCGTTCTTGCGAAACAATTATCAGAAGATAAAAAAGAAAATAGCGAACACGTAATGTTGGTTGACTTGGCTCGAAATGATTTGAGTCGCAATGGACATGATGTAAATGTAGAAAGATATAGAGAAGTTCAGTTTTTCTCCCATGTTATCCATTTGGTTTCTAAGGTTACTGGGCATTTACACAAAGATGCTACCACAATGCAGGTAGTTGCCGATACTTTCCCAGCAGGAACTTTAAGTGGAGCGCCAAAACACCGGGCGATGCAATTGATTGAAGATTACGAGAAAACCAACCGTAATTTTTATGGTGGAGCCATCGGTTTCATGGATTTTGAAGGCAACTTTAATCATGCCATTATGATTCGTACTTTCTTGAGTAAAAACCATCAATTACACTCTCAGGCGGGAGCTGGAATTGTAGCTAGTTCAGATGAAGAAAGCGAAATGCAGGAAGTATATAACAAATTAAGAGCCTTGAATACGGCTTTGGATTTGGCTGAAACAATATAAATAGTATTCAGTGTTCAGTGTTCAGTTTACAGAACCTGAAACTTTAAACTAACAAACAATAATTTAAAAACCTATTTACCCCAATAGGAACTCCCCTCCTTCGGAGGGGCTGGGGGAGGAAAATGAAAAAAATATTAGTTATAGATAATTACGATAGCTTCACTTACAATCTAGTACATTATCTAGAAGATTTAAATTGTGAAGTAACGGTATATAGAAACGATGAATTTGAATTAGACGAAATTGCTCATTTCGACAAAATTCTTCTTTCTCCAGGACCTGGAATTCCTGACGAAGCAGGTTTGTTAAAACCAGTTATCGCAAAATATGGTGCTACTAAAAGTATTTTTGGTGTTTGCCTTGGGCAACAAGCCATCGGTGAAGTTTATGGAGGAACACTTTCTAACTTAGACAAGGTATATCACGGTGTGGCTACAAATGTAAAAACGGTGGTGGACGACGAAGTTTTATTTCAGGGATTAGACAAAGAATTCGAAGTAGGTCGTTACCATTCCTGGGTTGTTGACGCTACTTTGCCAGATGTATTAGAAGCTACTTCTTTTGATGAAAACGGTCAGGTAATGTCACTACGTCACAAAACATTTGATGTTCGCGGAGTACAATTTCATCCTGAAAGCGTATTGACTCCAAACGGAAAAAAGATGTTGGAAAACTGGGTTAACTCTTAGATTTTAGAAATCAGTACTTAAAAAACTTTGTGTCTTAGTGCCTTTGCGGCAAAAAAACTTAATAATGAAAAACATATTAAATAGATTAATCAACAACGAAATGCTTTCTAAAGAAGAAGCCAAAGAAGTCTTGGTTAATATTTCTAACGGAAGTTATAATCCAAGTCAAATTGCTGCTTTTTTAACCGTATACATGATGCGAAGCATTAGTATTGATGAATTGGCTGGATTTAGAGAAGCGCTTTTAGAATTATGCGTTCGCATTGATTTATCAGCTTATAACACCATCGATTTAGTAGGTACTGGAGGAGACGGAAAAGACACTTTTAATATCTCAACATTAGCTTCTTTTATAACGGCTGGAGCTGGAGTAAAAGTGGCAAAGCATGGTAATTATGGGGTTTCTTCTATTACTGGTTCTAGTAACGTAATGGAAAGTTTAGGAATCAAATTCAGCAACGATCACGATTTTATAGAAAAGTGTGTTGACCAGGCTGGAATTTCTATTCTACATGCTCCCCTATTTCATCCTGCTATGAAAAACGTGGGACCTATTCGAAAAGAATTAGGTGTGAGAACCATTTTTAATATACTGGGACCAATGATAAATCCATCATTTCCAAAAAACCAGTTACTCGGAGTTTTCAATTTGGAATTGGCCAGAATGTATGGCTATTTATATCAAAATACCGATAAAAATTTCACCATTGTACATGCACTGGATGGTTATGATGAAATATCTTTAACAGGACCTTCTAAAATTATCACGTCAAGTACCGAAAGAATGTTGAATCCAGAAGATTTTGGTGTTCGAATAATACAACAAAGCGAAATTGAAGGCGGAAAAACTATCGACGAATCGGCTCAAATGTTTATCGATATCATTTCTGGAAAAGGTACCGAAGCTCAAAACAATGTAGTTTGTGCTAATGCTGCAATGGCAATTGCAACCGTTACAGGATGTACTCCATTAGAAGGATTTGAGCAGGCTAAAGAAAGTTTATTCTCAGGAAAAGGACATGCCGCTTTGAAAAAATTACAGGAACTAAGTAAATAATAAGAATCGAAAGATTTAATGATATAAAAATACCATGCTTAAAAAAATCGTTTTTGTTGTTGTATTCTTTCTTTCTATTAATTCTTTTGCACAGAAAATTCCATTTTACAATGAAATTCAGGCTTTCCAAAAGGAGGATAGTTTAAAAACTCCAATTAAGAATGGCGTACTTTTTATAGGAAGTTCTTCATTTACAAAATGGAAAAGTTTACAACAGGATTTCCCTGGTATTCCTTTAATGAACAGGGCTTTTGGTGGTTCTACTTTATTAGATGTGATTCGGTTTCAAAACGAGGTTGTTTTTAAATACCAGGCTCGAAAAATAGTGATCTATTGCGGTGAAAATGATATTGCAAGTTCCGAAAACATTACACCAACTGAGGTTTTCAATCGTTTTAAAACCTTATATGAAAACATTAGAAAGCAAGAACCTAAAGTTCCTATTGTCTATGTTTCTATAAAACCTAGTATTTCCAGATGGAAAATGAAAGAACGCCAAATTGAAACCAACAAGCTTATTGAAGCTTTTATAAATAAAAAGAAAAATATTGTTTTTGTTAATGTTTGGGATAAAATGCTGGACGAAAACGGAAATCCAAAAGCGGATATTTTTAGTCCTGACCGTTTACACATGAATGAGAAGGGTTACCAAATATGGGTTGCAGCTTTAAAAAAAGAATTGAATAATTAAATGATTTAAAAATTGAAAAATTATGACAAAATCATTTGAAGAGTTTGAAGTTTACCAAAAGTGAATTCTGCTCGCTAAATCAATTTTTAAATTATTAGAAAATAAAACCATTGAAAAAGAATTTAGCTTTAAAGATCAAATCAAAAGAGCAGTCATTTCAATAACCAATAATATAGCAGAAGGATCTGAATATAACAATAACAAACAGCTAATTAGATATTTAAAAATATCAAAAGGAAGTTGTGCAGAAGTTAGAAGTATGTTAGTCTTAGCAAGAGAATTAGAATTATTATCATCGTTAGAAATTGAAAAAAGTTATAATTTAAGTATCGAGATTTCTCAAAACTTATCCAACTTTATAAAATATTTAAGCACAAAATCTAAAGAGTAATTTGTTTCACATAACGAATTTTTAAATCTTTAAATTTTTCAATCTTTAAATTATAATTAATGAATATACTAGATAGAATTATAGTTGACAAAAAACAAGAAGTCATTCTTAAAAAATCAATCATTCCGGTTTCGCAATTGGAAGCCTCTGTTTTTTTCGAAAAGAAAACCATTTCTTTAAGCAACAATCTAAGAAACAGCAACTCTGGAATCATTGCCGAGCACAAACGCCGTTCTCCTTCAAAAGCCGAAATTAATTACAGTTTCACGGTAGAAGAAGTTGTAAAAGGATACGAAAGTGCGGGTGCCTGTGGAATTTCGGTTTTAACTGATGGAAAATATTTTGGCGGTTCTCTAGACGATTTGTTATTAGCCAGAGCTTCGGTAAACATTCCGCTATTGCGAAAAGAATTCATCGTCGATGAATACCAAATTTTGGAAGCCAAAGCACATGGAGCCGATTTGATTTTGCTAATCGCAGCCGTTTTGACTCGTGACGAAATCAAATCTTTATCTGAATTTGCTAAAAGCTTAGGATTAGAAGTTTTATTAGAAGTACACAACCAGGAAGAATTAGAAAAATCAATCATGCCAACACTAGATATGATTGGAGTTAACAATAGAAATTTAAAAACATTCGAAGTAAGTTTGGATTTCAGCAAGCAATTGGCTGACCAAATACCGAATGATTTTGTAAAAGTTTCCGAAAGCGGAATTAGTTCTGTTGAAGCAATTAACGAACTAAAACCTTATGGTTACAAAGGTTTTTTAATTGGAGAAAACTTCATGAAAACCGATAACGCTGGAAAAGCAGCAACGGAATTTATTAGTAAATTAAAGTAATAAGCATCAAGAACAAAGACACTAGTCAATGAAATAAAAGATGGAAGAGATTAAAATCTTTATTGGGTGATAGTATTGAATAAGCTCATTTTGTATAGCAAAAAGAACATAAGACAGATTTTTTATAAAACATATATAATTTAAATGCGTCAAATAACAACAGATACTATTCCAGAAGATATTTTAGATAAAATCATTCCTGAAAATACTTTTTTGCGCGAAAAAGTAATAAAAAAAGTAAATGAATTTTACCAATATCAACCCAGAATATTCAGAGAGATAAATAAAGGTAATTACAATGCTATTTATGATATTATGGAGTATTATGAAAAAAAATTTAACAGATAAAAAAGTTCATAAGCATAAAATACATTTACAATTTAGTGTTTACAGTTAAAAACAAAGATGAAAAAAGACAATACATACAACCAATCAACTCCCTCCCGCCGCGGCGGGGTAGCTGGGGTGGGGATAAAAATCTGCGGTATGAAATATCCCGACAATATACTCGAAGTAGGCGCGCTCCTACCCGATTATATGGGATTTATATTTTGGGAAAAATCCGCTCGTTATTTTGACGGTCTGATTCCTCATTTGCCAAAGTCAATTAAAAAAGTAGGCGTTTTTGTCGATGAAACTGTCGAAAACATTATCAAAAAAGTACAAAAATACCATTTGCAAGCCGTACAATTACACGGCAAGGAATCTGTAGAATTTTGTTTAAATTTGAAAACTGAATTAGAGAATCTGAAACCAGTTCAGATTGAGATTATAAAAGTTTTTTCGGTAGCCGATGATTTTGATTTTGCTCAACTAGCGCCTTTTGAAAATCTTTGCGATTATTTCCTTTTTGATACCAAAGGAAAATTACCAGGAGGAAACGGAACTACTTTCGATTGGAAAGTCTTAGAAAAGTATCCATCCAGCAAGCCTTTTTTCCTTAGTGGCGGAATAGGAATCGACGAAATGGACGCTGTTAATGAAATTATAAAAACCAATTTACCCGTTTATGCTATTGATGTAAACAGTAAATTTGAAATAGAACCAGGATTAAAAAACATACAATTATGTAGAGAGGTTGCAATGCAACGTCCCTACGATAAAAAACAATAAAAATGTCATACAACGTAGATGAAAAAGGCTATTATGGCCAGTTTGGAGGAGCTTACATTCCTGAAATGTTATATCCAAATGTAGAAGAATTACGCCAGCAATACCTGAAAATTACGGCTGAACCAGAATTCAAAGCTGAGTTTGACCAGTTACTAAAAGATTATGTAGGACGTCCTAGCCCATTGTATTTTGCTAAACGACTTTCTGAAAAATACAATACTAAAATCTATCTTAAAAGAGAAGATTTAAATCATACTGGAGCGCACAAAATCAACAATACTATTGGACAGATTTTGGTAGCCAAAAAACTAGGTAAAAAACGTATTATTGCCGAAACTGGAGCAGGTCAACACGGTGTAGCAACAGCTACCGTTTGTGCTTTGATGGGACTGGAATGTATTGTTTACATGGGCGAAATTGACATTGCGCGTCAGGCGCCTAACGTTGCCAGAATGAAAATGCTTGGTGCCGAAGTTCGCGCTGCGCTTTCTGGATCAAGAACCCTAAAAGACGCTACTAACGAAGCCATTCGCGACTGGATCAACAATCCTGTTGACACCCATTATATCATCGGTTCTGCTATTGGACCTCATCCTTATCCTGATATGGTAACGCGTTTTCAATCTGTTATCTCTGAGGAAATCAAATGGCAGTTAAAAGAAAAAGAAGGACGTGAAAACCCTGATTATGTAGTGGCTTGTATTGGTGGCGGTAGTAACGCTGCTGGTACGTATTACCACTTTTTACACGAGCCCGAAGTAGGAATCATTGCTGTGGAAGCTGCTGGAAAAGGAGTTAATTCAGGTCACAGTGCTGCTACTAGTAAATTAGGAAAAGTAGGTATCATCCACGGTTGTAAAACTTTGTTGATGCAAACTCCCGATGGTCAAATTACCGAGCCTTATTCTATCTCGGCTGGTTTGGATTACCCAGGTGTAGGACCTATGCACGCGCATTTGGCAGAAACTGGTCGCGCCGAGTTTTTCTCAGTGACTGATGACGAAGCTATGAATGCTGGTTTGGAACTTTGCAAACTCGAAGGAATCATTCCTGCAATTGAGTCTTCTCACGCCTTGGCGGTTTTGAACGATAAAAAATTCAAACCTGAGGACGTGGTTGTAATCTGCCTTTCTGGTCGTGGTGACAAAGATTTGAATAATTACATAGAATATTTCAAAATATAATTAGGGCGTTACCCGGTCTCGTCTCGTCTTTTTTGACGAGACGAGACCGGGTCGGGCTGTTCGCTATAGTCCCGATGAAAAATCGGGAGCTGCCGCTACCATCCCTAACGCAAACAACAGCAAGAAAGTTCAATTTTCAAAACAGAACAAATGGAAAAATTATTCGCTTACGGAACTTTAAAAAGCAAAGACATTCAGGAAAATATTTTTGGACGCTCTCTAAAAGGAGTTCCAGACAGATTAGTAGGTTTTGTAATTAACTATATCGAAATTGAAGAGGAATTTGGAATAGAAAAATACCCAATAATCGTTGCTACCGATAATCCTGAGGATATTGTTACAGGCGTAGTTTATGACATTTCCGAAAAAGACGTTTATCTAGCCGATACCTACGAAGGTTTGCATTACAAACGCATCGAAGTAACTCTGGAATCCCTGCAAACTGCCTGGGCCTATATTGTTACCAATTAAAATAGAAAAAACTAACACACAGTTACCCCAAAATTGTCATTCCGACGAAGGAGGAAACTCCGTTAGATTATTAGGGGTTAAAAAAAAATATAATGAACAGAATCGAACAAAAATTACAAGAAGACAAAAAGATACTTTCGATCTACTTTTCGGCGGGATATCCTAATCTAAACGATAGCGTACAAATTATTCAGGACTTAGAAAAAAATGGCGTTGACATGATCGAAATTGGCTTGCCTTTTAGCGATCCACTGGCTGATGGACCTACAATTCAGGCGAGTTCAACAACGGCTTTACACAACGGAATGACCTCTCAAATTTTGTTTGACCAGCTAAAAGACATCCGTAAAAGCGTTTCAATTCCGTTAGTAATCATGGGCTATTTCAACCCGATGCTGCAATATGGTGTAGAAGCTTTTTGCTCAAAATGTGCCGAAATTGGTATCGATGGTCTAATCATTCCTGACCTTCCTGTAGATGTTTATGCTGAGGAATACAAAGCCATTTTTGACAAATACGGTCTAATCAATATCTTCCTGATTACACCACAAACTTCTGACGAGCGCATTCGTTTTATTGACAGCGTTTCTAGCGGATTTATCTATATGGTAAGCTCGGCGAGTGTTACGGGTTCGCAATCTGGTTTTGGAAATACCCAGGAGGACTATTTCAAACGTATTGCTTCAATGAATTTGAAAAACCCACAAGTTATCGGTTTCGGAATCAACAATGCCGAGACTTTCAACCAGGCTACTCAATATGCTAAAGGAGCTATTATTGGTAGTGCATTTATCACTCATTTAAAAGAAAATGGAAGCGGTAAAATTGCTGATTTTGTAAAAGCAATTCGATAAATTTCTTTCTATTATAAAATTAAAACGGCGTTTATCCCGAAAATTCGGGATAAATGCCGTTTTTTTTATGTTCCAATCGCAGTTTGAATATTTAAAATCAATTAGACAATAGCAGCAATTTAATTTAAAACAACAATGTTTTTTTTGATTTTGCGTTTGCCAATTATCAAAATAAAAAGTGCTAACAATGTGGTTGAAGTCATAATAATTACCATTGGAGTAATGGAATCTTTCACAAAAAGACTAACTCCAAAAGAAGCCAAAGCCCCAATCCCTAACTGAGTGGCTCCCATTAATGCGGACGCGCTTCCTGTATTTTTAGAAAAAGGTGCAAGAGATAATCCTGCCGTATTGGGATTTGAAATCCCTAAACAAGCAAGAAATAAAAAAAGCATTCCGATGGTTTCATACAATCCTAAAAGATTATTGACAGCCAGAATCAAAAAAATAAAACTGATAATAGACTGCGAAATCAAAGCAGCAAAAATCATCTGCTCACTTGTAAAACGTTTCAGTAAAACAGAATTTAATTGACTAGAGCCAATAAAACTCAACGACATCAAAGCAAAAATCCATCCATAAATTTCGGCATTTACTTTTAAAATATCCATAAAAAGTATAGGTGAAGCAGCAACATAAGTAAATAAACCCGAAAAAGAAATGGCTCCGGTAAAAGCATAGGTATGAAATTGTGGTACTTTTAGAATTGAAATAAAATTGCAAATTATCGGTTTGGGTTTCAAAGAGATGGATACATCTGGCTTGTGCGTATTAGGCAATCCCAATTGAGTAGCCAGAAGCACAAAAGCTCCCATAGCAGCAAGGATTAAAAAAACCGTGTGCCAGCCATAATAAGTAGTTACATAACCACCAGCTGTGGGCGCTAACATTGGCGAAAGCCCTACTACAAGCATTAATTTAGCTAAAACATTAGGAGTTTCTTTAGCAGGAAATAAATCGCGAACCATAGCTAAAGAAGCTACAGTAGCAGCACAGCTTCCTACGGCCTGCACAAAACGAAAACCAATAAAAGCGTTTATATCATTGACAAAAACACAGGCTAACGAAGCTAAAATGTAAACCATTAACCCAATAAATAAAGGTTTTTTTCGTCCAAAGCGATCTAATAAAGGACCGTAAAGCAACTGTCCTGCCGAAATTCCTATAAAATAACTGGATAAACTCATAGAAACTTTAGCCACAGTAGTATTTAAATCACTGGCAATTCCTGAAAAACCAGGCAAATACATATCTATAGAAAAGGGTCCTAGCGCAGTCATTGAACCTAAAATTAAAATGAGTTGGATATGTTTAGACTTAGTCATAATGTATTGAAAATCGTGTAGTTTATTTTTTTTGCAAAAGTAAACTATAAAAAGCCTTATAACGAATTGATAATTTTAAATTATGATTATTATTTAATAATCTATAAAATATTTGAAAGATAGACAGCACCTAGAAACGGCGTTTAAATTTGATTTAAGCGTCATTTTTTTATGTTCCAATATTAATTTTTGTAATGCTTTTTTTATATTTTAGCAAACTAACCAAAAAGCAACTTTATAGCGTTAATCTACTCTAATTTTGGAGTATAGTCGCTACTTTGTGGCGACTATAAACAAGTTGGGCACAATAATACCCGAAAATCGAAAATATAATATGGAAAAAAATATTGACATAAGAGAAAATGCTATTGAATGGTATATTTCTAATGAATTAATTTATAAAAAATTAGCAAAGAAAATAGATAATATTTTAACTGAAATTTTTAACTCAAGAAACATAAATTATCATATCGTAAATAGTAGAAGTAAAGATATTGATAGTTTTAGAGAAAAAATAAATAATGAAAAGTATGACAATCCTATTGAACAAATTAAAGATTTAGCAGGAATAAGAATAATAACATATGTTGAAGATGAAGTCGAAATAGTTTGTAAACTAATAGAAGAAATTTTCAATATTGACAAAGTAAATAGTTTAGACAAAAGTACAGAATTAGGAATTGACAAAGTCGGCTATAAATCTGTACATTTTGTTGCATCTTTAAAAGACGATAGATTAAAACTACCTGAATATAAAATTTTTGAAAATAGATTTTTTGAAATTCAAGTAAGAACAATTCTTCAACATGCATGGGCTGAAATTGAACATGACAGAAATTATAAATTTTCTGGAAAATTACCGAATGAAATTAACCGAAGATTTAAATTACTAGCAGGTTCATTAGAAATTTCAGACAGAGAATTTAATAATATATCTCGAGAAATAGATGAAATATCTAAAGAAGTTGAAACAAGAACGAAAAAAGGCAACTTAAATTTCGAATTAAGTTCAACTTCAGTAAAACAATTTTTAGAAACAAGATTTAAAGAACTTTTTACGAATGGATATGAATTAATCCAAAAAATGAACGATAACATCATAAATGAATTAAGTTCATTTGATTTAAAAACTCTACAAGATTTAGATAAAATAATTCCAAAAGATTTAATCAAAGTATTACAAAACAATAAAATAGAATTAAAAAATAGAATTTCTTTTACAGGTTTAGTTAGATTAATTTTAATTATTAATAATAGTGAAAAATATTTTACAAAATCTTGGGATACACAATGGAAAACTTGGAGTTCTGAAAAGAATTTTGATAATATTTTTAATCATTACAAAGTCGATAAAAAAGGAATATTAGAAAAATATGATGTAGAATTATAAATACAATTACTGTGCCCTCACGCTAGCAAGCGTCTCGCTTGTCCCCGTAAAGAAAGTTAGCCCAAACTTTCAACCTATAAATTTATTTTAGGATAAAGTATAAATATGTAAACTTATTTCAGGACGATACAGTATTTTAGCGTCAACTTTGAGAGAAGATAGCAATGATTTCGTTAATACAAATTAGACTTTAGACAATTACTATAATACTGAAAAATTAGTTATTAAATGGAAAACACAGGAGCATCAGTAGTTATCACTCATAATATTAAAGAGGGGAAACAGCCCGAATATGAAAATTGGTTAACAGAAATCGGACCTATTTGCAGAAGTTTTGTTGGAAACATAAACTGGCAAATCATTCGACCTATCCCAAATTTGACATTTAAATATACTATTATAATACAGTTTGATACCATTGATAATCTTAAAAATTGGATGCAATCCAACGAAAGAATGCGCCTTATCAAAAAGGTAACTCCAATTTTGTCAAAAGAAGATAATTATTACATCAAAAGCGGTTTGGATTTTCTTTTTGAATCAGAAAATGACAAACAAAAACCGCCAGTTCGCTGGAAACAATATTTGGTAACCTGGTCAGCAATTTTTCCTTTGTCTATAGTCGTTCCATTGATAGTATTACCTTTTTTACATTTCATGAATTTTCCCGAAAACCACTATTTAAATTCTTTTTTAATTTCTGGAATAATTGTATTTCTTATGGTCTATTTAATAATGCCGTATTACACCAAACTGATAAAAAAGTGGCTTTTTAAATAATAATAATAATAATAATAATAATAATAATAATATGAAAAATCAGCCGCTAGCTTCTGACCGTTGCAAACGCAACAAAATTGAATAATTAAAAGAATACATAGATGTATAAATACAAATTCCGTCCTAATTATGGCTCAAAAAAACTTCTAATTGAGTTTTTTGATGGTGTTAAAAATGATAATTTTATTACCGATTTACTAAATGTAATTTCACAACTTAATCCAAAGATTATCGAAACAAATGATCTATGGATGAATGACGAAATACAAATTAATATAGAATCGGAAATGGGAGAATTCATCGTTTCAAAAGACATCTGGGGTTTTGTATTTTTAATGGCTGAAAATAATCAAGAATGTCTTTCAAAAATAAATTCAATTTTAGAAATCGCTAAAAATTTTGAAAAAGTAGAAGTGAATTTTGAAGATTATAAATTAAAATAAAAATCATACACTAACAAGCGTCTGGCTTCTACCCTATGCAATAATACTATCCAGCCTCATCTTAGTTATGAGGCTTTTTTATGCCTTAAATTAATAGCAAAAAGAGTTTACCGTAGTAATAAAGGGAGCAATAGGGGTACTTAATGGGGTGTAACTACCCTTAATAGTTCTATTATTTCCCTTTATTAGGTAGAATACCTCCTACTTTATGGTAGCTAACCTCCCATTTCATAGTATGTTGATTCCTTTTTAATAGTAACTCACCTCCCGCTTTATGGTAGCTAACATCCCTTTTTGTAGTATATTGATTCCTTTTTTATGGTAACTCACCTCCCACTTTATGGTAGGTAACACCCCATTTTATAGTATGTTGATTCCTTTTTTATGGAAACTTTACTACCTAATAGAGGTAGTGATACTCCGTTTAAAGCTAAGCTAAGTAACTATTTACAGAAATACTAGGGATTTAAACAGGGATATTTAACTTAAGTTACTGCATCGAATGAAGTCGAGATGCGCCCCATCCTAGCGCTATTATTGGGCATCTCGACTTCGCTCGATGTGACAATATAAAATAGAAAGTTAAATCTAATTTTAGCTTTTTTCCTGTATTTCGACTAAATCTATGTTAAATGTAAACAGTCCTTTTATTATTTTTTTGAACTTTATAGCACTGTTTAATTTAAATAAATAATGACTATGGAAACACAAATTATAGATTTAGAAAAAAAATATTGGCAGGGAATGGAGAATCATGATTTTGAAACGGTAAAAGCACTTACCCGTTTTCCCTGCATAATTGCGAGTAAAAATGGTGTAAGTAGTATAGATGAGGCTACTTTTAAAATGATGTTTGAATCAGGTAAAGGCAACAAAATAAAAGTAGTGGATATCAGCAACGTCGAAACCCAAATGGCTGGAAAAGATGCCGCGATAATAGCATACCAGATAGAATTAGGAATGGCTGACCAAAAACAAAAATCGCCTATGAAATATGCCTGTACCTCTACTTGGGTTAAAGAAAATAATAACTGGTTTTGTACGCTTCATACTGAATCTGAAATAGCTGAAGCTAACGCAGATGATAAAAAATAAATGCAGTTCAATCCTGCTAATAAAAAACGGCGCAAACTCTAAAGAGACTTGCGCCGTTTTTTATCTCTGAATCAAGAGAAAGCAATCAATTATAGATGGCAGTTAAAATCACTAAAACAACTTGTATATTCTGTGAATTGGGATCATCACCCCTTGTTTTAAAACAACGTTTTTATCTGTAACAGCCCAAACAGTAGTGTTTACTATCTTTTTAGATTCGCTGTCTTCAAAGAAAATTTTAATTTTTGAATGTTCTAAATTACCTAATGATAAAGCTCTATTAATCTCGCTTATTCTTGTTTTTATTTCATTATCATCATCCAGAACATCTATTGTTGGGAATTTAAGAGAAGCAATGTCTTCTTTCTCAATGATTGTGAATTCTTCTGTCATAATTGAAAAAATTTTAATTAATACTAAACTAGTTTTTGTAACAAAATAAAAGGCTATCATTGGTATTTCTCTACCCTAGCCTTCTATAAAATTAAAAACAATCTTTTTTTTAAATGCCAATTTTATATTAATTTTTAATGGTAAATGCTAGTTTTATTGCCATAGCCTAGCACATTCTATTCCTTTTTTCTTAAAATTCATCTATATTCTCAGCTTTACATTTCCTTTAAAGCATTCGTATTTTTTTGTAACTTGGTAGTTACCAACCTTTAAACCAACTCTCAATGAACGACCATGAAAAACAAACGGCTCTTACCCTCGCCACTGTAGAAAATTTCAACCTTGCCTTTAACAAACATGATGTTGATGGTGTCATGAATTATATGACCGAAGATTGCATATTTGAAAACACCAACCCAATGCCGGACGGCACCCGCATAGAAGGCGCGGCAGCGGTGCGTGAATTTTGGGAAAAATTCTTCACCAACAGCCCCGACGCTTTTTTTGAAGCCGAAGAAGTCTTTGCAACTGGAAACCGCTGTGTGGTTCGCTGGATTTATCGCAAAACCAAAGAAGGAAAACCATGGCATCTGCGTGGCGTAGATGTATTTAAGGTAACTAACGGCAAAGTAGCCGAAAAACTGGCGTACGTTAAAGGCTAAATTTACTTTGTCTTAGTATCTATTTTAATAAAAGCATTGCTCAATCATTCTTTAAAATATGGAAAACTTAAGCACTAATAAAACTCAGGTTCTAATTGTGGGAGCTGGCCCTACAGGCTTGAGCATGGCTGCGCAATTAATGCGTTACCAGATTGACTTTATCCTAATTGAAAAGAATGAAAAAACAACTCATTTATCTAAAGCCATAGCGGTACAGGCAAGAACACTGGAAATTTTTGAAGAATTGGGACTTGCTGAAAAAGCCATAGACAGAGGTGAGATTACCACTGGCATGAATTTGTTTTATAAAGGCAAGCGAAAAGCAACTATAGACCTGTCTGGTTTAGGCGAAGGACTTAGTCATTATGCTATGGCGCTATCCTTAGAACAAAGTAAAACCGAGCAGCTTTTGGTTGATTATCTCAATGCAAACGGAAAACAAGTCCGTTGGAAATCGGAGCTTTCTCATTTTGAACAGCATGAAGATAGCGTAAGCGTTTATTACAAAGACGAACAGGGAACGGAACACAAAATAGAAGCAGCCTATTTAGTAGGTTGTGATGGTGCTAGCAGTCTGGTACGACATCAATTGGATTTATCATTTGAAGGAAGCACAGAACCCAAATTATTTTATGTAGCCGACGTAATCCTTAAAAGTCCTGTCATCAACAAAAATACCTTGTATATGTACATGATAAAGAAAGGATTTGTTCTTTTCTTTCCAATGGAAGGCACAGGCCATTATCGCATTATAGGCGTTTTGCCTGAACATGAAAATCCAGATTCGGAATATCAATTTTCTGATATTGAAGCAGGCATCAAACAACAGATAATTACTCCAGTTGAATTTGAAGAATTGAAATGGTTTTCATCTTACAAAGTACATAGCCGTAAAGCCAATTATTTTATGAAAGGACGCTGCTTTATAACGGGAGATGCGGCTCACATCCATACCCCTGCCGGCGGACAAGGTATGAATACAGGCATACAAGATGCTTATAATTTAGCATGGAAGATGGCTTACACCATCAGAAATGAAGTAAATGAAGAAGTTTTAAAAACTTATGATACTGAACGGACTAGAAATGCAAAAAACTTACTGCAAACAACCGACAGAATATTCGATATAATGTCAGGTGTTAATCCTTTTTGGAATACTATCCGACTTACATTTTTCCCTCTATTTTTTAATCTTCTTTCAAAAAGCAGACTTGTAAAACGAAAATTTTTCCCTTTAATATCACAAACTGCTATTACTTATCCTGACAGTTACCTGACTATAAAGAGTGCAATTGGCAAAGTAAAAGCAGGAGACCGTATGCATTACTTTCTTTTTTCGAATGGCAGGCACATATTCAGCTATCTAAGTAATCCGGAATTTAAACTGCTGTACTTTGGGAAAAATGCCGTAAAAAATCCATTGGAAAATGTCCGAATTAAAATGAGCTTTCTTTCTTTTGATGAAATTCCGAATTCCATCTTTGGCAACAACACCGAATTTTATATTTTAGTTCGTCCTGACAATCATATTTCATACATCGGAAAAGAGATTGACAAATGCCAAGAGCTGATTGACAGCATAACATTGGTACAAAAATGAAAAACAAAAAATTTATAATTTAAAAATCAATAGTATGAATACTAAAAAAATATGGTCAAATTTAGCAGTAACCGATTTAGAACGCACTACCAAATTCTATACTGAAATAGGTTTTAAACCCAATGGTAGCTCTAAAGATCTAACTAGTTTTAAGGTTGGTGAGGATAATTTCATCATTCATTTTTTCTTAAAAGACATACTTAAACCGGCTATCAAAGGAGAAATAGCCGACTTAAAACATGGAAATGAAATTATATTCACCCTTTCGGCTGATAGCAAAGAAGAAGTCAACAATTGGGAAGACGAAGTTAGAAAAGCTGGAGGAACAATTGTTTCAAAGCCAGAAGAATTTGGACCAGGCTATTATGGTTTTGTTTTTGCTGACCCTGACGGTCATAAATACAATGTGTTTTACATGTAAAATTCGAACGGTATATTCTTCTATGATAAAAAATAAACACCTTATAGAAACAGTTCTATTTGTACCTTTAACCCAAAGCTAAGACTACTATGAATACAAATGAAATTTTTCCTAAAGGAACAGCAGCACCCAAAGATTGGTTTACTGGAAACGCCTTTTTAAGCCCACTTATAACAAAAGACAAGAATAACGACTTTACAGTAGCGAGTGTTACTTTTGAGCCTGGAGCCAGAACGAATTGGCACACCCACCCAAAAGGTCAAATACTATTAGTAACTGAAGGAGAAGGATTTTATCAGGAAAAAGACAAAGAAGCTCAATCCATTAAAAAAGGAGACGTAATCAACATTCCCGAAAACCTGGAACATTGGCATGGAGCAACTGCAAAAAGTAAAATGGTTCATATTGCTATTACCAATTTCAAAGAAGATACTCAGGTAACATGGCTTCAGGCCGTAACCGAAGAGGAATACAACAATGTAAATTCATAAATTAATCTCTACTACCACACGAATCCGTTCGTGTGGTACTCTATCCGTATTGTACTGAAATAGATTTACAAAAAATAAAATAGTATGCTAACAGACATCAATCCAAAATTACCAATGCGGGACAAAGCCACTACAAAAGACTTTTACCTGAATAAATTGGGCTTCAAGGAATTTGGAAACATTGACTATGACGGATATTTAATGATTGAAAAGGATGCTATACAAATTCATTTTTTCGAATTTAAAGCACTGAATCCTAAAGAAAACTACGGACAAGTATACATCCGAACTAATAACATTGACAACTTATATCAATCGTTACTAGACCGCAAGGTTAGCATTCACCCAAACGGAACATTGCATACCAAACCTTGGGGACAAAAAGAGTTTGCCTTACTTGACCCTGACAACAATTTACTCACTTTTGGACAAACTGTGTAACAAAATTTCCTCCTCTCACTGTATTCTTTCGTTTACAAAGCTATCACTCGCTTATACCAGCAAATACAAGAGTATATTCTTCGAGCCACAAAAACTATAAACAATTAAAAACCTGACACATACCATTTTTTTCTAACCATAAAAATTGTATCTTAGTTGTAAGTATACTCTTCAAGCGAGAACCAAAAAAGTAGCCAAATAATAACTAAATTATTTAAAAATGGACACAACAGCTAAACAGATTACTCCGGAAAACATCATGAAAATTGGAACTGGATTTTGGGCATCTAAAATCCTTTTATCAGCGGTTAAATTTCAAATATTCACTACACTTGCCGAAAGAAAATCAATGTCGGCAAAGGAGATAAAAACACATTTAGCTTTTAATTGTACGGATCGAAATGTTTATGATTATTTAGACGCACTCACAACTTTTGGGTTTCTTAATCGCGAAGGTTTTTTAGAAACTGCTAAATATTCGAACAATGCTGATGCTGATTTTTTCTTAGACAAAAAAAAACCAACTTATATTGGGGGAATTTTAGAAATGCTAAACAATCGTCTCTACAATTTTTGGGGTAATTTAGAAGAAGGGTTACTTACGGGAATTCAACAAAACGAAGCTAAAAGTGGAGGAAATCTCTTTGAAGCAATATACTCAGATGCGGATAGATTGAAAGAATTCATTCATGCGATGAGTGGAATTCAAATGGGCAACTTCATGGCATTTGCACAAAGTTTTGATTTTTCCAAATTCAAAACTCTCGTTGATGTAGGTGGTTCTGCTGGATTGCTTTCGTTGATGGTTGCAAAACATCAGCCACACATGAGTTGTGTTTCTTGGGATTTGCCCGTTGTGGCACCCATTGCAAACGAAATAATACCTAATTATAAACTGCAAGACCGTGTTAAAACTGCCGATGGTGATTTCTTTAAAGATCAATTCCCAAAAGCCGACATTATTACTATGGGAAATATTCTGCATGACTGGGATGAAGAAACCAAGTTAATGTTAATGAAAAAGGCTTTTGATGCCCTTCCTGCTGGTGGTGTATTTGTAGCGATTGAAGGTATTATTGACGATGAAAGAAACAAGAATGCCTTTGGGTTAATGATGAGTCTGAATATGTTAATTGAAACAGGAACGGGCTTTGATTACACCTTTGCCGACTTTAACAAATGGGCCAAAGAAATTGGCTTTAAATCGGCTTCAATTATTCCATTAGCAGGACCGTCGAGTGCTGCAATTGCATATAAATGACAATATAAACATCATTGCTTATATTTGATTTATGAATAATTAAAACGACACCTAATTTGTAATATGAGAAAAACTACGCTTTATCTATTTCTTCATTTTTTTTTTACATAATACTTGGGCGCAAACTTTTACCAATTTCACCCTATCAAACGGATTAGGTGCTAACAATATTAACACAATTGCTATTGACTTATTAGGCAATAGAAAAGAAGAAAATCAATTAGTTTATGTGAGCGAAAAATAGAAAATTTATTTCGGTAACCTAAAATAAAGCGATATGAACTTTTTTAAAATCAAAACCAGCTGGTCAAACTCCGAATTTATTCCACTAAAACTATGTATTGCTTCGGCCTATCTTTTCATTGGTACTTACTTCCATAATTTTTTTGATGCGTATTATACTCCAATACTTATTGTCTTTACTATCACAGTAATTTGGTCAGTTTCACTTTGGATAAAAAAGATGAAAAACAACAACAAATAGCACAAAAACAACACATTGTTTTCAATACATTAAAACCAATTCAATTGTATTATTTATTATCTTTATTTAGTTTGTAACAACTATAAAAAGCTCTAAAATTGAGATAAATTTAAAAACAAACAAGAATATAACAATTGGAAAATTTACCCTTATTCATTCTATTGGCACTATTGGCTGAAATCCTTGGTACTGTTGGCGGATTTGGCTCTTCCCTATTTTTTGTTCCCATTGCTGGTTATTTTTTAGATTTTCATTCTGTATTAGGTATTACAGCATTGTTTCACGTATCAAGTAATCTAAGTAAAATTGCTTTTTTTAGAAAAGGATTCGATAAAAGTCTAGTGATTTCTATTGGAATTCCAGCAGTCCTTTTTGTAATTACAGGGGCTTTTATTAGTCAATTTATTGATCCCAAAACTCTTGAAATAGCTCTGTCAGCATTCCTAATTATTACTAGTTTAACGTTTTTATTTTTTAAAAACATTAGCATAAAACCAACAAAAACAAATTCAATCATTGGAGGTACTTTTTCTGGATTAATTGCAGGTTTATTAGGCACTGGAGGGGCAATTCGCGGAATGACCTTAGCGGCTTATAATCTTAAAATGGAAGTTTTCATTACTACTTCTGCCATGATTGATTTAGCTATTGACTCCAGTAGGAGCATTGTTTATAGCTACAACGGCTATGTTCATAAACACGACTTGTACCTCATTCCTATTCTTCTTTTAGTTAGTATTGCAGGTACTTTTATTGGAAAAAAAATCTTAAATCATATCTCAGAACAACAATTCAAATCTATTGTTTTGGTTTTAATTTTAATTACGGGGATTGTTAGTCTTTCAAAAATAGTTCTACACTAAAATTCAATATTTTAATGCCAAAAATAGTATTGCTTTACAAAAGAAATAAGAAATACTGGAAACAAAAAAACCGCAAATTTGTAAATTTGCGGTTTTTTTTATATCAAAATCGTTTAAGAAACTGCCTCTTCTTCTTCAACTGCAAATTCCATGTGATCTTCTACTTCAGCTACTTCTGGTTTAGAAGCTTTAAGTGTATTGAACTTTTCTAATTGCTCTAATTCATCTTCATCCCCAGAGAAATATGGAAAAACATCCATAATAGGCGATTCAGCAATTGCAGGAATCGTATAATCTCCCATTGTTCCTTTCATTGTAGCAACCGTGTTATCATAAGCCTCCTTTACATCATTTGCCTGAACTAAGAAATACATATTCGTCTTGCGTTCTTTACCACTTTCTTCGTCATAAGCAAGCAGAGAAATCTTTGATTTAAACCAACGATCAGCATTTTCAAAAGGATGAATCTCAGCATAATTGGCCACTTTTATGTTGGTGATTTTAAACTCTTCACTAATATATGCCTTCATTTCTTCATTAATTCTACTTTCGGCTTCTGTGAAAGATATAGCATCAATTAAATACGGTTCTGTCGTTACTTTTTGATTTCCTGTTTCGTCTGTCTTTCTATATTTTACTTTGCATTCGTACCAAGTTGCGCTCATAGTTTCTTTTTTTAAGGATTCCAAAGATAGATTTTAGAGTAAAATAAACATCAGAATATTCGAAATAGATATTCACAATTTTGCTCAAAAAAAGCTATTCCTTTCACAATTAAACACTTAGCTATTCTATTGAAATTAGCCGCTAAAAATCCTTATTTTTGTATTTCTCAATCACTTTTTATGGATTTAACAGCACATTATAATCAATTGTATACTGAATCGGCGGAAGCCATTTTGAATAACAATTATGTAATGGATGCAAAAATCGATGCGCAAACCGACAATCGTTTGGGGATTACTTTACTCATTCGTCCACCAGAATCCATTAAAAACAAGATTCAGTCTTTTTTAGAAGAATTAAAAAAAGTAGATAACACACAATATTATTATCCTAATTCGGATATGCATATTACTGTTTTATCTATCATTTCCTGTCATGAAGGCTTTAATCTGGAGCAAATTAATATCGATGAATATATTACTGTAATTCAGGAAAATTTAGCTTCATTTCAGAATTTAGAAATTAACCTCAGCGGAATTACAGCTTCTAATTCGACAATTATGATTCAAGGATTTCCAAGCAATGATAGTTTAAATTCTTTTCGGGATGCGCTTCGAAATGCTTTCAAAAACACTAATCTTCAACAAAGTATTGATAGCCGTTATAGTTTGTTTACCGCTCACATTAGCGTATGTCGTTTTAGAAAACCTATTTCAAATACTAAAAAATTTATTGCCTTATTGGAAAAATACCGCATGCATCATTTTGGAAAATTCGAAGTAAATGCCCTTGAATTAGTTTATAATGATTGGTACCAAAGAAAAGAGAAAACACAAACTTTACATGAATTTAAAATTCATAAATAAAACTTAGTATATCTTTCAGTCATAAAATACAGCTTTCTTTTCTTCGCACAAAAACACATTAAACACCTGTAAAACAAAGACTTTACGACAAAAAAATCCCTTTTTATTCTAATAAAACCATTTCCATAAGTGTTAATATTAAGTTAAATAAAAATTAAACAACTGTTTAAATTAAACAGTTGTTTAATTTTGTACTGTAATTAAAAACAAATTGAAGATGGATTTAAATGAAAAACAAATTCATATCCTCCAGATAGCTGAAACGCTATTTGCTGAAAACGGATATGAAGGGACTTCAATAAGAACAATTGCTAAGGAAGCCGAGATTAATGTTGCGATGGTTTCTTATTATTTTGGTTCGAAAGAAAAATTATTAGAAGCCTTAATAATCTATAGAACTGCCGATTTAAAAATTCAAATGGAAAATCTGTCAGTTGAAGATTTAGACCCAATTGAAAAAATTGACAAGCTAATTGAATTGTACGTCAACCGGATTAGATGTAACAAAGGAATTTACAGAATTTTACATTTCGAATTTTCTTCAGAAGATAGAGAAGACAAACTAAAGGTCTTAAACGAAGTAAGAGACAAAAACTTAAAATCCTTAGAAATCATTATTCAGGAAGGACAACAAAAAGGGATTTTTAGAAAAGATGTTATCATTGAGTTGATCCCTACAACAATAATGGGTACATTTTTTCATTTTAATATGAATAAAGCCTATTTCAAAAAATTATTGAAGCTACAAACAGACGAAGATTTCGATAATTATATACAAACAAAATTTAAAACTCACATTCAACAAACAATAAAAGCACTTCTAATCTATGAAAGCTAATCAATTAGTACTCTTTGGGGTTTTATTTCTAGGAATAACATCCATAGAAGCACAAGAAAAAAAGAGTTTAACACTCGACGAAGCCATTCATTTGGCCTGGAACAAGAGCAACGAAGTAAATTTAGCCGATGCAAAAGTAACGACTAAAAAATACGAATTGCAATCGGTGAAAAACCACAGGTATCCTGATTTAAAAGCTTCGGCTCAATACCAGCGTTTGACTAAAGCTAATATTAGTATGAAAAGCAGTAGTGATAGCAACAATAGCTCTTCGGATACTAAAGCTCCTAAGGTTGACCAACTGGTTTTAGGACAAATCAATGCCAATTTACCCATTTTCTCTGGTTTTAAATTGACTAACAGCATTAAAGTTTCGGATAATTTGTATCAGGCAGAAACTGCCAATGCTTTACAAACCAAAGAAGAAACTGCAATGGAAGTCATCAACTATTATGCAGCTTTATACAAGGCTAAAAAAACAGTTGAATTGCTTACTGAGAATTACAAAAGTGCGGAACAACGTGTAAAGGATTTTACAGAGTTAGAAAGAAACGAAATAATTCCTAAAAACGATTTGTTAAAAACACAATTGCAGCTTTCTAAAGTTCAATTGTCATTAGACAAAGCCAAAAGTGATGTAAGCGTGGTAAACTATGAATTAACGAGTTTATTGAAATTAGATCCTAAAACAATCATTGAGATTAGAGAAAGTGATTTTGCTAATTTTGAGATGAATAACATCCCTACCGATGAAAATCCAGCCTTAGAAAACCGTAAGGATTTAGAAGCTTTGCGTTTTCAGGAAAAAGCAAGTCAGGCTAATATAAAAGTGGCTCGAAGTGGCTACTACCCTTCTCTTTCGCTTATTGGTGGTTACACTACTTTGGATTTAAAGAATGTAGTCAATGTTCAAAACGCTATTAATTTTGGTGTTGGAATTTCGTATAACATCAGCGATATTTTCAAAAACGGAACGGAAGTAAAAGTAGCGAAAAGCAAGGCTGCCGAAATTCAAAGTTCAGAAATGATGCTGACGGATTACATCAAAATCCAGGTTCAAAAAGCTATTGAAGACTATGACTTGGCAATAAAACAAAACGTAGTTTATACTCAGGCTGTAGAACAGGCAACTGAGAATTATAGAATCATAAAAGACAAATACGACAACGGCTTATCGGACACTAATGATTTATTAGAAGCCGATGTGGAGCAACTGAGTGCAAAAATCAACAAGACAGTTACTAAAGCCAATATCATTCAAAAATATTACAACTTATTATCTGTAACAGGACAATTAAACCAAACTTTCAACCTTACTAAAATATAAAGGATACCTAAAATGGAAAAGAAAAAAACAAACAAAAAATTTATCGCTATAATAGGTTCTTTAATTCTATTAGGCGTTATATATGGTTCTTACAAATACATTCACTCTCTTTCTCACGAAGGTACTGATGATGCACAGGTAGAAAAATACATGAACCCAATTATTCCTAGAGTTTCGGGTTATGTAAGTAAGGTGTACATAAAAGACAATGATTATGTAAAAAAAGGAGATACTTTATTTACTATTGATCAAAAAGATTACGAATTAAAAATTGACGAAGCTACTGCAGCATTGGCAGCAGCCGAAGGAAATTTTGAAGTTTCAAAAGCAGACATTGGAAGTATTCTAGCTAGTGTTTCAGTATCGGATGCCAATGTAAAATCGGCAGGTGGAAACATTCAAAGCGCTAAAATAAAATTAGGTTTGGCTACCAATGATTTCAACCGTTACAGCAATTTGTATAAAAGTCACAGCATTACTAAGCAACAATATGAGCAAGCTTTAGCTAACAAACAAGAAGCGGAGAATCAGGTGCATATTTTGCAACAACAAGAAAGAGCGAGTTCTTTTCAAAAATCAGTTATCCAGGCAAAATCAGTAGTTTCTAACAAAGAAACGGATGTGGCTTCGGCTAATATTAAAAGAGCACAAGCCTTATTAGAATCTGCTAAATTAAACTTAAGCTATACCGTTATTACGGCTGCTATTGATGGACAAGTTTCTAAAATTGACATTCAACCAGGACAATTGGTACAACCAGGACAATCGTTGTTTTACATCATCAACAACAACGAAGCTTGGGTTATTGCTAACTTTAAAGAAACGCAGTTAAACAAAATGGTTGCTGGTCAAAAAGTAGCCTTAAAAGTTGATGCTTATCCTGATCATGAATTTACAGGAACCATCACTTCATTCTCACCAGCTACAGGTTCACGTTTTTCAATTTTGCCTCCTGATAATGCTACAGGAAACTTTGTGAAAACTATCCAACGTTTGCCAGTAAAAATTAGTATTGATTCTAGCAATGATATCGAAAAGGTAAAACTATTGCGTCCAGGAATGAATGTGGATGTAGATGTACTTATAAAATAATACTGTTTGTTGTTTCATTTAGTCCAATAAACATTGGACTAAATGAAATATACAACGGCATTACACCAAAATAATAAAGTTAAAACTTGGTATAAAATGGTACTAGCAGACGACGATTTAGTAGAATATGGCTTTAGAAGAGTTATCATAACAATTACAGCGGTACTTTGTGCCTTGCTTGAAATTGTAGATACCACTATTGTCAATGTGGCTTTGACCAATATGAGAGGAAGCCTAGGAGCCACTTTAACGGATGTTGCCTGGGTTATTACAGCCTATGCAATTGCAAACGTTATTGTAATCCCAATGACAAGCTGGCTTTCGCAACAATTTGGAAGACGTAATTATTTTGCTGTTTCAATCATTATTTTTACGATTTCGTCCTTTTTGTGTGGAAATGCAACGAATATTTGGGAATTAGTAGCCTTTAGATTTGTTCAAGGTTTAGGTGGAGGAGCATTGTTAGTAACAGCGCAGACCATCATCACCGAGAGTTATCCAATTGCCAAACGTGGAATGGCACAAGCTATTTATGGAATGGGTGTAATTGTAGGACCTACATTAGGACCACCATTAGGAGGTTATTTAGTAGATCATTTTTCATGGCCTTATATTTTTTATATCAATATTCCTTTGGGAATTATTGCTACACTTTTAACGCTTAGCTTTGTTAGAAGTCCTAAATATGGCGAAAAATTAAAATCGAATCAGGTAGATTGGTACGGAATCATATTGTTAGCCGCTTTTATTGGTTCGCTACAATTTGTATTGGAACACGGACAACAAGACGATTGGTTTAACGACAATTTAATTGTTACACTGAGTGTTGTATCGCTATTTGGATTAATACTCTTTATTTGGAGGCAATTAGTGTACAAATATCCCATTGTGAATTTAAGTGTATTAAAAGATGGAAATTTAAGAATTGGTACCATCATGAGTTTCATCATGGGATTTGGACTATACGGTTCTACTTTAATTATCCCTATCTACACCCAATCTATTTTGGGCTGGACAGCCACCGATGCCGGTTTGTTATTAATTCCAGGATCGATTACAACCGCCATCATGATGCCATTTGTGGGTAAGATGATTCAGAGAGGAGTTCCACAAGGCTATATGGTAGCAGGTGGTTTTCTTGGTTTCTTTATTTTTACCTTGGTCATGTATTTCAACTTGACTCCTGATACTGGAGTAGAACACATGTATTGGCCTTTAATTTTGAGAGGAATTGGATTAGGATTATTATTTGTACCTATTACTACGCTATCACTTTCTACTCTTAAAGGAAAAAATATTGGCGAAGGAGCTGCTTTTACAGGAATGATGAGACAATTAGGAGGTTCTTTTGGTATTGCTATCATTACCACTTTTATTACTCGATTGACACAAATACATCGTGTGAATCTAGTAGCTAATTTAGATGGAAGCAAACTGGAAGTACAACAAAGAATAATGCAATTGCAAAAAGGCTTTATGGCTAAAGGCTATTCTATAAACGAATCGCTTAAAAAAGCCTATGAAGTATTGGATTTCTCCGTTATGAAACAAAGTACGGTACTGGCCTATATGGATATTTTCCTCTATTTGGGATTATTATTTTTATGCTGTATCCCTTTTATCTTATTAATCAAAAAAGGAAAAAACAAAATCAATCCTGCAGATGCAATGCATTAATTTGAGAAAGCAGTCTTCAGTATTCAGAAAGCAGTTTTCAGAATGAGAAAGAATATTGTTTGAAATTGATTATTGACATTGATATAAAAAAAAGAAAGCCGAATTCGTAATGAATTCGGCTTTCTTTTTAAATAACCGTTGGTTAAAACCAACGGCAACTTATATGCTCTTAATTTAATAAACACAATAAAAATTTAAAAACTTATATGACTTATATGTTTTTTTTAAAAAATTATCTTGTAAATACTAAATGATTCCCTTTGGATAAATTAGCATCAAATTGATAGCCTTCATAATTAAATCCCTTTAAATCATCAATGGTTTCGGCTCCTGTATCAATAATGTAACGCACCATCATTCCTCTGGCTTTTTTAGCAAAAAAACTAATCATTTTTAATTTCCCATCTTTGTAATCTTTGAAATCGGGAGTGATTACAGGAACTTTCAAGGCTTTGGTATCAACAGCTGAGAAATATTCATTACTAGCCAGATTCACAAACAACTCCCCTTTTTTCAATTCTTTATTCAAAGAATGTGTTAGCGTTGTTTTCCAAAAATCATATAGATTTTTCTTGTCATCGATAGGCAATTTAGTCCCCATTTCAAGACGATAGGCCTGCATTAAATCCAAAGGATGCAAAATCCCATACAATCCTGATAAAATTCTTAATTTATCTTGCAAAACGGCTAATTTTTCGACGGGAATTGAATAAGCATCCAATCCTGTGTAAACATCGCCATCAAAAGTATAAACAGCAGGACGCGCATTTTCGACTGTAAAAGGTGTTTTCCACTCTTTATTTCGTTGCCAGTTTAAATCGGCTAGTTTATCTGAAATAGACATTAAATTAGATAAATCCTTAGGCGATTGTTGTTTTAAGACTTTATGGATTTGTCTGGATTCTTTTAAAAATGAAGGTTGGGTAAATTGCGCTGTAGGCAATTCTTTTTCAAAATTCAATGATTTGGCAGGTGAAATTACTATTTTCATAAAGTACTATTGGCATTTTTTCTAATCACCTTCAAAAATACTAATTGAAAATAGAATAACGACTAGATTTAAATTGTTTTCATCAAATTCTATTAAAAAACACAATTGCAATTTTCGCTCTTTGTTATTTTAAATAGCCATCTATTATCCTTTTTTAAAGGAAATTTACTAACTATTTTAACTATTTTTGTTCATAGCTGAATTTTTATCAAATTCTCCAAGTCTAATTAATCGTTTATTACCGAATAACAAAACAATAGAAAAAAGTATATGAAAAAGGCAATTAAGAAACTTTACAATTCTGAGCTGTTCAAAGAATTTTTTGAAAATGAAAAATCAAGTGGACTAGTCTTAATTGGTTGTACTTTAGTTTCCTTAGTACTTGCTAATTCTGTTTTTTCAGAACAATACCTTCATACTTGGCATACCAAAATTGGAAGCGAAAGTATGGAATACTGGATTAACGATGGTTTAATGACCATTTTCTTTTTACTTATCGGATTAGAATTAGAACGAGAAATTTATCAAGGGGAATTATCGAATGCAAAAGAAGCCTTATTACCTATTTTTGCTGCTTTAGGAGGAATGCTAGTTCCTGCTGGGCTTTATTTATTACTAAACTATGGAACTGTTGCTCACTCTGGAGCAGGAATCCCAATGGCTACCGATATTGCTTTTGCCTTGGGAGTGCTGTCATTATTAGGAAACCGAGTGCCTATGTCGCTTAAAGTTTTCCTGACCGCACTAGCTGTTATTGACGATTTAGGAGCCATTCTAGTAATAGCTGTTTTTTATACCCATACTATTTTATGGACTAATCTGGCCATTGCATTTGGCATCTTATTGTTTTTATTCATCCTTAACCGAATGAAAGTTAAAAGCCTAATTCCTTATCTTATTGGTGGATTTATCATGTGGTATTTTATGTTGAATTCAGGAATCCACGCTACTATCACGGGAGTTTTATTGGCTTTTGTAATTCCGTTTGGTGACGGAAGTGAAGATTCTATTTCTTATAAATTACAACATTATTTGCATAGACCAGTTGCTTTTATCATCCTGCCTTTATTTGCATTAGCCAATACAGCGATTGTTTTAGGATCGGATATTGTAGCAACTTTGAGTTTACATTACAGTATGGGAATCATGCTGGGATTAGTTATTGGAAAACCACTTGGTATTGCCTTATTTAGCTTTCTAGCCGTTTCTATTGGTTTATGTAAGCTTCCTGATGATTTGAATTGGAAAACCATAATGAGTGTTGGTTTTCTAGGAGGAATTGGTTTTACCATGTCTATTTTTGTAACCCTACTAGCTTTTGACGATCATCATATTATTAATAATGCTAAATTTATCATTCTACTTTCTTCATTAACTGCTGGTTGTGTTGGTTTTATTCTATTAAAACAGAATTTAAAGAAGGTTATTGAAGTTGATGATTAATACTCTTTTTGCTACTAACAAAACGACAATTAAAAAGACATGGATTTATTCAGTACTGAATCTGACGAAAACACCAACCTTTTACCAAAGGATGGAACGGTCTTGTACTATGGTAAAATCATGGATTATGCAACTGCCGATTTCTATTACAATCGTCTTTTAGAAACTATCGAATGGAAAAATGATGAAGCTATTATTTTTGGTCAACTCATTACTACCAAAAGAAAAGTGGCTTGGTATGGCGAAACCAATTTTAAATACAGCTATTCTAAAATTACCAAAGAAGCTTTGCCTTGGACTGCCGAACTAGAGCAATTAAAAGCCTTAGTCGAAGCAAAAACAGGCGAAACTTATAATTCCTGCTTACTCAATTTATACCATGATGGCGCTGAAGGCATGGCTTGGCATAGTGACGGCGAAAAAGATTTGAAGAAAAATGGTGCCATTGCTTCGGTTAGTTTTGGTGCCGAAAGAAAATTTGCCTTCAAACACAAAACTACCAAAGAAGCCGTTTCTTTAATTCTGGAACGCGGTAGTGTGTTGGTTATGAAAGACGAAACACAAACGCATTGGCTACATCGGCTTCCTCCTAGTAAGAAAATTAGCAAACCCAGAATCAATTTAACCTTTAGAACGATTGTACGTCAATAGCTTAGCAAAGGATTTTTGCCCTCAAAAAAGAACAAAAATTGTCTTAAATCAGCTAAAAAATTAACTTTTTTCTAACTAAATCAGCTATAAACAAAGTATTTATTTTGATTTTCAACAGACCTTTAGTATCTTTCCGTTCGATTTAACCAATTATAACTGAACCCTTAAACATTTAAAAAAATGTTAGAAGAAACGAATGATAACCTGTCTCAAACAGAAAATGAGACAGACGGAAACTTAGCCACTGATATTCAAGCTACAACTGATTCTGAAACAGCTACTAATGAAGTTTTAGAACAAACTGATGAAGCTGCTGCAATTGACAAAAAACAACAAGCCTTAAACGAAATTGAGGCGTCAAACGCAGAGGAACACGAAGATGAAACCTTAAAAGCACGTCACGAAATCCCAATGCTCGATTATGACACCTTGTCTATGGAAGCATTAGTGGATGAATTGCAAAAACTGGTTTCTAATGAGAAAGTCATGTCTATACGTGACCATGTCGAGGAAATTAAAAAAGCTTTCTTAGCCAAATACAATCACTTCATAGAAGAGAAAAAAGAAGAATTTCATACCGAAAATCCGGAAAGTACTGAAGAATTTCAATATCATTTTCCTTTAAAAGTAAAATTCGACCAACTTTATAATCTATATAAAGACAATAAAAACACTCATTTTAAAAGCTTACAAAACAATCTAAAACACAATTTAGATACCCGTTTAGCCATAGTTGAAGAACTAAAAGAGCTTATTAATCCAAACGAAAATATCAAGGATACCCTGAAACATTTCAACGAATTAAGAGAGCGTTGGAAAACAGCTGGCGCCATCCCAAAAGACAAATACAATCACGTTTGGAACAACTATCATTTTCATGTAGAGAATTTTTACGATTACCTCCATTTAGATAGAGAGGCCCGTGATTTAGACTTTAAACACAATCTAGAGCTAAAACAAAAGATAATTGCGCGTGTTGAAGAATTAATTCACGAACATGATGTCAACAAAGCTTTTAGAGAATTGCAAGATTTACACCGAATCTGGAAGGAAGATATCGGTCCTGTTTCCAGAGAACACCGTGATCAAATATGGAATCAGTTTAGTGATTTAACTAAAAAAATGCACGACAAACGCGAGGTGCTTTTTGAAAAACTAAGAGGAACCGAGCAGGAAAATCTAGAGAAGAAAAACAACATTATTGCCAAAATTGAAGAGTTAGCTACTATTAAAGTAAATGCGCATTCGCAATGGCTGACTCAAATAGAGAAAGTAGAGGCTTTAAGAGAAGCTTTTTTCTCCACTGGAAAAGTCCCAACCGATGTAAACGAGGCAACCTGGGCTGCATTTAAAACGGCAGTTAGAAACTTTAATACTTTTAAAAACTCTTTTTACAAAGACATTAAAAAAGAACAAAACGAGAACCTTACTAAAAAGAATGCTCTTGTAGCCAAAGCAAATGAATTAAAAGAAAACGACGATTTTGCTGTCACTACTCCAGTGATGAAACAAATTCAGGAAGACTGGAAGAAAATAGGACATGTTCCAAGAAAGTATTCTGATAAGGTTTGGGGTGAGTTTAAAGAAGCCTGCAATCATTATTTTGATCGATTAAAAGAACAAAAAAGTGAAGAAAACAGTGAAGAAATGGAAGCTTTTGACAAAAAGAAAGCCTACTTGGAGTCTTTAAAAGAATTTCAATTAATTGGTGAGCATAAAACCGATTTAGACGCTATCAAACTGCATATTGAAACTTGGAAAAGCTTTGGAAAAGTACCTTATACCAGAAGACATATTGAAGGTAAATTCAACAAAATATTAGATGCGCTTTTTGACAAATTGAGTTTGAGCAAAAAAGACACTGATATGATGCGTTTTGCTAATAAATTAGAGAATCTTACTGAAGGTCATGATAGCCGAAAACTAGAAAACGAAAAGATTTTCATCATTCGCAAAATCGAAGAGGTTCAAAACGAAATTTTCCAATTAGAGAACAACATTCAGTTTTTCACCAACACTAAGAATGCTAAAAAAGAGAATTCTATTGTTTTAGAAGTTCGAAAAAATATCGCGGTCCACAAAGAAAGTCTGGATACCTGGAAAGAAAAACTAAAGCAACTTAGAAATATCCATCAAGAATAAAAAGAAAGCAGATTGCAGCATTTAGACTGCAGTTTTAAAATACAAAAAAGCGATTTTCAGTTTGGAAATCGCTTTTTTTTTTGGCTTTTTACACAAAACGGAGACTTTTCTAATGGAAGAAAAGCAAGCATGATATTTATCATTTTAATTATTTAGAAATCAATCTACTTTTGATTAGCAAAAATAATTATCATGAAAAATTCTTTGATTCAAAAATACAATGTTCCTGGCCCTCGATACACCAGCTACCCTACCGTTCCCTACTGGAATGAAACCAATTTTAAATATGAAAATTGGATTTCAACTTTCAAAAAATCATTCGTAGAAAGTAATTCCAGCGAAGGAATAAGTTTATACATTCATCTTCCTTTTTGCGAAAGTCTATGTACTTTTTGCGGCTGCAACAAACGCATTACTAAAAACCACAATGTAGAGTCAACTTATATTAAAGCCGTTTTAAAAGAATGGCGACTGTACAGCCAACTTTTTGAAGAGAAACCAATAATCAAGGAAATTCATCTTGGAGGCGGCACACCTACTTTTTTCTCTACAACCAATTTAGAGTACTTAATCAACGGAATTTTTGCTTACGCCAATAAAGCTCCCAATTATGAATTTAGCTTTGAAGGACATCCTAACAACACTAGCCATGAGCATTTGCAAAAACTCTATGATTTAGGCTTTAGAAGAGTGAGTTTTGGTATTCAGGATTATTCTGAGAAAGTTCAAAAAGCCATTCATCGCGAACAGCCTTTCCATAATGTAGCCAAAGTTACTTTTTGGGCTAGAGAAATTGGCTATACTTCTATTGGTCATGATATTATTTTTGGACTGCCTTTTCAAAAATTAGAAGATATTGTTGACACCATCGAAAAGACAAAATCATTACAACCGGATCGATTGGCTTTTTACAGCTATGCTCATGTGCCTTGGATAAAAGGAAATGGTCAGCGTGGTTTTAAAGACGAAGACATTCCGAGAGATCAGGAAAAAAGATTGTTATACCAAATAGGTAAAGAATTACTGCTTAAAAATGGCTATCACGAAATAGGAATGGATCATTTTGCTTTAGCAACTGACAGCCTGTACCAAGCTTTCAAAAATGGCACTTTGCACCGTAATTTTATGGGCTACAGCTCATCTAAAACCAAACTGATGATTGGTTTAGGTGTTTCTTCCATTAGTGATAGCTGGTACGGTTTTGCCCAAAACGAGAAAAATTTAGATGATTATTACCAAGTTTTAGAATGGGACAAATTGCCCATTTTTAGAGGTCATTTATTAACCAATGAAGATCTTATTATTAGACAACATATTCTAAACTTAATGTGTCAATTTGAAACTTCTTGGGACAAAAACACTACTTATTTTAAAGAAATTCAGGAAATTTTACCACAACTAAAAGAAATGGAAAATGATGGAATACTGATTATTAAAGAAAACGGCATTCAGGTAACCGACAAAGGAAAAGCCTATGTTAGAAACATTTGCATGGCATTTGACTTGCATTTAAAACGTAAAGCCCCAGAAACTGCTTTGTTTTCAATGACCATATAAAGAATTTGAACATTCTTAAAGTTCCAGTATTTATGAATAATTGTAGTAATCAAGCGATCCGATGACTGCGAAAAGCTATCAGAAGTAAGTAAAAGCCTGTCCGAAGTAAGAAAATGGGAGTCCGAAGCTTGTATCAGGTCGTCCGAAGCTCGTATCAGGCTGACGGAAGCATGCAACAGGGACACGGAAGCTCGTATCAGGGCATCATTTCCGCTTTTAATGCCCTATTTTACTGAGCGGAGCACAAAAACTGCTAAATTAACTAAAATGTACACTTTGTAAGTTTGCAACTATTATTTTCTATATTTGAGAAATGAATAAACCTTCACTTATCTACCTGGTTTTGGGTTTATTTGTGAAGGTTTGTTTTGCTTGATACTAGTTATGCATAATGCACCCAAAAATCGCATCAAACAAAATATAAAATGAATTTTATTATGAACTATCAAATTGATTTATTAGACATTTTTACACTTCTAATTAGTGTAATTGCATTGATAGCAACACTTAGAAAAAAAGAATTTGGAAAATTTTATTTTATACCAAAAAAAGAAAATCAAAAAGATATTTGGATAAAGCTTATAAAATCTGATTTATATGATTTAAAATTTATTTGCGAACCATATAAAGATATGAAATGCAGAATTAATCTATATGATTGTAATACTCAAACAGATTCTACTATCGATTTTCCTACAGAAACTGAACCAATTTTTGAAATTGGACTGTTGAAAGAAAATACAATAGTAAAATTTAGAACTTGTAATTCTTCTCAAATACATATTGAATTTAAAGACAAATATAATAATCATTATACTCAAAACTTAACACAGGAAAGAATTTCAGAAAGGCGGCAAAATAATATTTGGAATCTAACTTTTGTTGGAACATAAACAAGCACTATACATAACATACCTCTGGTGCTCGTTTGCAACGAGTACCAATATAAATTAAAAGACCAATCGCAGCGTTTGCAACGCGGTAAAAGAAGAAAATAGTACATTAGCGCTATTTCACATAAACCATACATCCAAAAATCATGTATTCTACTCTTGAAAAATTCATAAAAAGTAAAACGGATTGCGATGGTAAAACGGTTGAAGAAATTTGTTCTTATTTTAGTTTGATCAAAACAAAAAAAAACGAAATCCTGTTGAATTATGATCAGGTTTGCAAACATTATTATTTTATAAATAAAGGTTGCGCTCGCTTATTTACTATTGCTAAAGACGGTAATGAAAGCTCCCGCTATTTTGCGTTTGAGGGTAATTTTGTTACTGCTTTGCCCAGCTTTATTGACCAACAAACTGCCGAAGAATATTTGCAAACCATTGAAGAATCGGAATTATTATGTATTTCAAGAACCGATTTTTATCATTTAGTGAACTCCATTCCACAATTTGCAAAAATATACAATGAGATTTTAGAGCTTGGTTTTATCATGGCGCAAAAAAGGATCTATGGTTTTCAAGGTTTTGATGCACTAGATAAAGTAAAATGGATTATTAAATACCAACCCCAATTATTGCTACGCGTTTCTAATAAAATGGTAGCCTCTTATTTAGGAATCACTCCCTTTACATTAAGCCGAATAAAATCAAAGCTGTAAAACGTTGCCATAGAGCAACATTTTAGAGTACTGTAGCGGCTAACTTTGTCAAAAATAATTTGACATGAAAACGATATTCTTACTTATAATGACTCTTTCAACTATCAGTTATGGTCAAAATAAGATTGAAGCTAAAAAACTGCAACTTTCAATTGATAGTTATGTAAAGTCGGTTGACAATTTAACTTTAGAAGCTGCTTTAGAACTAACAAAACGAGTTAACCAGACGGCAAATTCCTTAAACAAAAACATCTCCGTAGCTATTGTTGATGCTTCTGGAACTCCTATTTTGATAACACGTGGCGACCAAGTTGGTCCTCACAATACAGAAGCTTCTAGAAAAAAAGCTTTTACGGCTTTATCTACCAAAACGCCTACCCTACAATTATTGCGAAGTGCGGCTGCTAATCCTGACACAAAAAACTTAAATAGCCTTCCTGAATTACTGTTACTTAGTGGTGGCGCTCCTATTTGGTTTAAAGGGAATATCATTGGTAGCATTGGTGTTTCGGGTGGCGGAAGCCCTGAAAATGATGATTTAATAGCAAAATCAGCTACTATCCCTGAACTTGGAATTACAACAAAATAATTAAATTAAAAAAATAGAAAAATGAAAAAATCAATCTTGCTTATCCTTATTGCATTGTTCTCAACGGTTACATTTGCACAAAAAAACAGCTACCAACTTTCAAGTCATATTTTGGATGTGTCCAAAGGAATGCCTGCTAGTGGCGTTAGTATTAAATTAGAAAAATACAATGAACAGACAAAAACTTGGTCTTTTGTTGATGAAAAAATCACTGATAATAACGGACGAATTACGGATTTTCTACCTTCAGAGAAACCGAATTTAGGAATTTACAAACTGACTTATTTTACTAGCGATTATTTAAAAAAAAATAACACCGATAGTTTTTACCCTTTTATTGAAGTTGTATTCCAAATAAAAGATACCAATCATTATCACGTTCCTATAACGCTTTCTGCTTACGGTTACTCGACTTACAGAGGAAATTAAGAGTAATGATTTTCAGATAAATTACAAAATCCAAAAAAGCTCGTTTTCTCATTTTAGTACGAGAAAAAGAGCTTGTTTTTATATCAAAATTTGCAAATTTGCGGTAAATTTCAAAACCAAAATTCCTAATGACAATTAGGATTGGCTTGAACAAACAAGCTCATAGTAGCAGGCGAAACATAAGAAATTCCTAATCCTAAACCTCTCAGGATAAATAAAATTCCAATTAAAACCACCACATAAGGAATTGTTTTTTGGATTTTATTTCGAACCGAAACTGTCAAAAATGTATTAATATACACCACAGTACTCATCAAAGGAACCGTTCCTAAACCGAAAAGTATCATATACAAAACACCTAAACTGGTGCTCTGCATGGCAATGGCGCCAAATAAAGCTACATAAACCATTCCGCAAGGCAAAAAACCATTTAATAATCCTATCGTAAAAAGGGATTGATAGGTCTTCTTTTTAAACTGACTTCCTAGAACTTGTTTTACCCTAGAAATTAAACCAAACAGCGGTTTAGAAAAATTATATTGGGCAAATCTCTTTTGGGGAATTACAATTACAACAATCATTAAGATTCCCATAATTATGGAAAATCTTTGTTGTATTCCTGCCATAAAAAAACCTTTTCCTAGCAAACCAAAAATAAAACCTATGGTTGCATAAGCCGTGATTCTTCCTAAATGATAGGTAAAAATTTGACTAACTTTCTTTGCCGAATTGCTTCTGTCTATGGGCAACATCATAGCTATTGCACCGCACATCCCAATGCAGTGAAAACTACTTATGATCCCGAATATTAGCGCAGTGTAAAGCATTTTTTGAGTTACTGAGTTTCTAAGTTTCTAAGATGCTGAGCGACTCAGTAACTTAGAAACTTAGTGCTTAATTAATATAAATAGCTTCTTTAGTCAAATACTTTTTCCCATCATATTGCCATTCCATATTAATGTCCCATTGACCGCCTACCAATTTTGATTTAGGTATGAGCAAAGTTGGATTAGAAATCGAAATCTGAGTATCGAAATCTAATTTTTTGTTAGACGGTCTATAAAGGGACACTGTTCCAGTAATTTTATTGGGAGTAAACTGTTCTGGAAATACTATTGTAATTCCTTGGTTAGTATTTGTAATGATTGGTTTTTGCTTTAAATCCTGAGCATTTTGTACGCGATTCATTTCTTCCTGAAAACGCGCATCGTGTTTGTAATATTCTTCGACAACTAACTCATTATCATACTTAGAATTAGACTGTACTTTAATGACAAAATACAATATAAAACTCATGAACAATGCTATCGCAATTACTAATCCTGTTCCCCAATTGATTTTCATAATCTTATTTCTTTATTAATCGAAAGTTCGCGGACTTAAAAAACTACTTGTTGTAGTTTCAATTTTTTTATCGCCGTTGTACACTTCTATTTTTAGTTTGGTTTTGTCATTTTCTAACAAATATTTGTTGATTTCAATAAACAAGGTTCCACTGCTCATTCCTTGTTTAGGTACTTTCAACGTCTGATTCCCTACTACTTTTAAACTTCCTTTTATACCTTCCAATTTAAAATTAATGGCATTAAAATCATCGTTAGTCTTATTGATAATCTTATACGTAAACACATTACTAATATTTTCTCCTTTATGCTGATACAACTGACCTGGCAATCTTAAAACAAGCACCTCAACATCAGTATGCAAAAACAATAAACCAATTAACATCCCAACTAAAATGACTAAAACTGAGGTATAGCCTTTCATTCTTGCTGTGAATTTAAAAGGCGCTTTCTTTTCTATTTCATCTTCAGAAGCATAACGAATCAAGCCTTTTGGAAAACCAACACTTTCCATAATCGAATCGCACTCATCAATACAAGCGGTACAATTCACACATTCTAATTGGGTTCCGTTGCGAATATCAATTCCCGTAGGACATACATTAACGCATTGTTTGCAGTCAATACAATCGCCTTTACCACTTAATGCTCTATCTTCTTTTTTGCTGAATTTGGCACGACCCGTTTCTTTTTCCCCTCGTACAAAATCATAAGCCACATTGATAGATTTATTGTCTAAAAGGACTCCTTGTAATCTTCCGTAAGGACAAGCTATGATACAAACCTGCTCTCTAAACCAAACAAAAATAAAATAGAATATTCCCGTAAAAATGGATAAAGAAATTAAGGTTTTTAGATGATTAGCAGGACTGTCTTCAATCATTGCTATCAGGCTGTCGCTTCCTATAAGATAGGCTAGAAAAACATTGGCAATTGCAAAAGAAATAATCAAAAAGGCAGTCCATTTCAAACCTTTTTTTCTGATTTTTTCAGCATTCCATTCTTGTTTTGCTAAGCGAATTTGAGCGCCACGATCTCCTTCTATCCAATATTCTATTCTTCTGAAAACCATTTCTAAGAATATGGTTTGTGGGCAAATCCATCCGCAAAAAATACGTCCAAAAATGACCGTAAACAAAATCACAAACACCACTCCAACAATCATAAAAAGCACAACGAGATAAAAATCTTGTGGCCAAAATGGAAATCCGAAAATATTAAATCGGCGTTCCAGAATATTAAACATCATGAATTGATTGCCATTTACTTTTATAAACGGATTGGCAATTAAGATGATTAAAAGAAAGAAACTCAGTCCTTTTCTATAACCATACAACTTCCCCGAAGGCTTTTTAGGATAAATAAATTTTCTTTTTCCTTCATTGTCAATCGTTCCAATGGTATCTCTAAAAGTTTCGTCGACTAACTTTGACATGCTGTTTGTTTTATTAATTCTGAAACTTATTTCGCCTCCGGAGCTGTTCCGTCTACTGCAGTTGCGTCAACCCAAACTTCACCATCTGGTGCTTTTGGATCTTTTGGATTACTTCCTCTTAGTGATAAAATATAACTGGCTACTTTTTGAATTTCTTTAGGTTTTAATCCATTTTTAGACCATGCAATCATTCCTTTTCCGTCTCGACCACCATTAGTAATGGTATGAAAAACATTTTTGATTCCTCCCCCTAAAATCCAGTGATCATCGGTCAGGTTAGGTCCTATTTGCCCTCCTGCATCGGCTCTATGACAGGCGGCACAGTTAGTCTCAAAAGTGGTTTTCCCTATGGCTAAATTCTGAGCATCAGTAAGCTGAGTTACCGTTTTCTCATCCATTAAATCAGGAGCATTTTTCATGTACTCGGCTACTTCAATTTTGGCTTGAGCCAATTCTATTTTCAACTCCGTCTCCTGATTATCAGCTCCCATAATTTCAAAGCGAACTAAATAAACTGCTGCAAAAACAATACAGGCATAAAAGGAATATACCCACCATGGCGGTAAATTATTATCTAATTCTTTAATGCCATCATAATCATGGTTTAGCAACAAACTGGCTTCACTCTCAATAGGCACAGTCTTAGTTAACTTTTTCATCAGATTTTTAAACCATGCTGATTCTTTTAATTTCAATTTATCTTCGGCATCTAATTTTGCTTTTTCTTCCTCTGGCAATATTTGGTAAACAATAGTATCTACGGCACTTACAATCATTTCTACTGCAATTAACAATAGTAAAATTACCAATAAGACCACATTGATTATGGGATATTTTATAAAAGCCGCCCGATCTCCCGAATCAATAAAATATTCTATTGCCCCAAAAATGATGAAGAAAATTACGGGTACTCTAACGTATGCTGGGATTAGTTTTTTCATTTTGATAATTTAGGTTATAGAGGTTGATTAATAATCTTGCAACGGAATTTGACTCAACTCTTTGATTTTTTCTTTTTTATAAGAGAAAACCCAAAAAGCTAATCCCACGAAGAAGAAAAAGAAAATCAACAAGGATAGTATTGGATAAATCTCCACTCCGGCGATTGTTTCCATATTGTGTTTTATTTGTTCAAACATTTTTTTTTATTTTTAAGTTAGAAAGACGCTAAGCGACTGAGATGCTAAGTTTTTAGCAATTGGCAAAACCATTTCTTAGCTGCTCAGCAGCTTCAACAACAAACTATTTTTTCACTTTAATATCGGTTCCCAGTCTTTGGATGTAGGCAATCAAGGCTACAATTTCTCTATTTTTCATTGGAACAAATTTTTCACCTCTGGCTACTGCTTTCTTTTTACTGTCTTCATAACTTTTTACAAAATCAGGGTCAGTATGCAGGCTATTTTCAATTTGCTGAGATTGTTCATCAATCCTTTTTTGTGCATTGGCAATAGCATCATCAGTATAAGGAACTCCCAATGTTCTCATGACTTTCATTTTGTCTTCAATATTAGAAATATCCAAAGCTTTGTTGTCAAACAACCATTTATATCCAGGCATAATAGAACCTGCAGAAGTACTTTGTGGAGACCACAAATGATTAAAATGCCAGTTGTCATTGTATTTCCCACCCACTCTTAATAAATCAGGACCGGTGCGCTTTGATCCCCATAAAAATGGATGATCGTATACAAATTCGCCTGCTTTAGACTGTGGTCCATAACGTTCTACCTCACTTCTAAACGGACGTACCATTTGAGAATGACAACCGACACAGCCTTCACGTATATATAAATCACGTCCTTCTAATTCTAGTGGCGTATAAGGTTTCACACTAGAAATAGTAGGAATATTAGATTTAACCATAATGGTTGGGACAATTTGAATAACTCCTCCAATCAAAATAGCCACTGTAGCTAAAATGGTTAATTGGATTGGTTTTCTTTCCAGCCAAGGATGGAATTTTTCGCCTTTTATCCTTGTACTACTAATTTTTTGTAAGGCAGGAGCTTCGGCTAATTCATCTTCAATTGTAGCATTGGCTCTAATTGTTTTATAAATATTATAAACTAAAACAAACATCCCTACAATATACATACTACCTCCTATGGCACGCATCCAGTACATTGGAATAATTTGAGTTACTGTTTCCAGGAAATTACCGTAAGTTAAAGTTCCATCAGGATTAAATTGTTTCCACATCGAAGCCTGCAAGAAACCGGCAACATACATTGGCAAAGTATAAAGTATAATTCCTAATGTCCCAATCCAAAAGTGAACATTGGCTAATTTAAGAGAATACAAAGGGCCTTTTGACATGCGGGGAATCAACCAATAAATGACACCAAAAGCCATAAATCCGTTCCAAGCCAATGCTCCTACGTGTACGTGAGCAATAATCCAATCGGTAAAATGCGCAATGGCATTTACATTTTTTAAAGACAACATAGGTCCTTCAAAAGTAGCCATACCATATCCCGTAATAGCTACCACAAAGAATTTCAAAACTGGTTCAGTACGCACTTTGTCCCAGGCTCCACGCAAAGTCAATAATCCGTTTATCATACCTCCCCAAGATGGAGCAATTAGCATTATAGAGAAAACAACTCCTAAATTTTGTGCCCAAGTAGGCAATGCCGAATACAATAAATGGTGCGGTCCTGCCCAGATATATAAAAAAATCAAAGACCAAAAGTGAACAATAGACAATCGGTAAGAATACACCGGACGATTAGCTGCTTTTGGGATAAAATAATACATCAATCCTAAAAAGGGTGTTGTCAGAAAAAAAGCTACGGCATTATGTCCATACCACCATTGTACCAAAGCATCCTGAACACCTGCGTAAACAGAATAACTTTTCATTGCAGAAACAGGTAAAGCCAAACTATTAAAAATATGCAATACGGCTACGGTAACAAAAGTGGCCAAGTAAAACCAAATAGCTACATACAAATGGCGCTCTCTTCTTTTTAGAATAGTACCAATCATGTTGATACCAAAAACAACCCAGATTAAAGCAATGGCAATATCTATAGGCCATTCTAATTCGGCATATTCTTTTGAGGTGCTATAACCTAATGGTAAAGAAATAGCTGCTGCAAGGATAATAAATTGCCATCCCCAGAAATTAAGATTACTCAAAAAATCACTGTACATTCTCGCTTTTAGAAGTCGCTGCAAAGAGTAATAAATCCCGGCAAACATGGCATTTCCAACAAAAGCAAAAATAACTGCATTAGTATGTAAGGGTCTTAATCGACCAAAACTCAACCAAGAAACTCCATCTGTTAGGTTAGGGAATAAAAAAAAGATTGCTAATAAGAGTCCAACTGCCATTCCTACTACCCCAAAAACAATGGTAGCATAAATGAACTTTTTAACAATTTTGTTGTCATAATAAAACTGTTGCATTTCCATAATTAATTTTGTTTTTCTTCTGTTGTTTGTATTTCTTTTTTGGCTTTTAAATTCGTTTCATCGTCAAAAAGCATTCTGACTGATGGCGTATAATCATCGTCATACTGACCACTTTTTACCGCAATAACAAAAGCGATAAAAAAGGCCATCGCAACGAATATGCTAATGGAGATTAATAAATAGATGACACTCATACCTTAAAATTTATATTGACGAAATTACTCCAGCCCTTTTGTAGAAAATATGATATTTATCATACTCACTTTTATTTCTAAAATCACTGTAACTTCCTAGCATAATAATTACTCATTAGCGTTACAAAACTTACAATGGTAATGGTACTTAAGGGCATAATAATAGCTGCTACTAAGGGTTCTAAATTTGCTGTTATTGCAAAAGTCAATCCCACAACATTATAAAGTAAGGACAAGCCAAAACTCATTTTTATTACTCGCATGGCTTTCTTGGCTAGTTTTAAAAAATAATGTAGTTTTTGAAATTGACTTGCCTCCAGAATAGCATCACAGGCAGGCGAAAAAACATTCACGTTTTCAGAAATGGAAATCCCCACATTGCTCTGTGCCAATGCTCCTGCATCGTTCAAACCGTCGCCTACCATCATTACATTTTTGCCTGATTGTTGTAGTTGTTTAATAAACTCCAGTTTTTGTTCTGGTTTCTGATTAAAAACAAGTTCCGTTCCCTGAGGTAAAAGCTGCTCTAAAGCCTCTTTTTCGCCCGCATTATCACCTGATAAGACTTTGATTTGATAATTGGAATTCAAACTTTTAAAAAGTTCAGCTAACCCCTCACGATATTGATTTTTAAAAATGTACTTGCCGTAATACTCCTCGTTAATTTGGATGTGAATCGAAGTTTGCAAAGCAGTATGCTCCTCTTTACTTCCTGAAAAACTAGCTGATCCCATCTTAATAAAATCGTCTGTTATTAGCGCCTGAATCCCTTTGCCTGTAATCTCTTCAAAATTTATAATTTTCAGCCTTCCTTTTTCTGGTAAAAAATCATATAACATTCGGCTTAAAGGATGATTAGAAGCACGAAGCAGCGAACTTATTTGGATTAAACCAGCTTCAGAAAGTAGTTTACCTACATACTCGATATCCGATTTTTTATTGGTGGTAATTGTTCCTGTTTTATCAAAAACTAGGGTATCTACCTTGGCTAATTGTTCGATAACCAAAGCGTTTTTGAGATAAAACTTTTGTTTCCCTACAATTCGCAAAACATTCCCTAAAGTAAAAGGAGCCGTTAAAGCCAAGGCACAAGGACAGGCCACAATTAAAATTGCTGTAAAAACATTAAATGCTTCATTCCTATCTACAAAAATCCAATAACTAAAGGCTAAAAAGGCAATTAACAATAAAACCACGGTAAAATAACGACTGATTTTATCAGTGATACTCTTGTATTTTTGCTCTACCTTTTTCTGAAAAACATCATTACTCCACATTTGAGTCAAATAACTTTGAGAAACCGAAAAGAGCACTTCCATTTCAATTACTTCCCCTATTTGTTTGCCTCCAGCAAATATTTTATCTCCTGAATTCTTGTTTATTGGTATCGCTTCGCCAGTAACAAAACTGTAATCAATGGCAGTTCTATTGCTAATAAGGATTCCGTCAACAGGAATTAATTCTTGGTTTCTAATAAGTAAGCGATCTCCTTTTTGAATATCATAAACAGCCAGGCTTTCTTCAGAAGCATCGCTATTTATTCGAGTAACAGCAACGGGAAAATAAGATTTAAAGTCTCTTTCGAAACTCAAAAAACTATAGGTTTTAATTTGGAACATTTTCCCTAAAAGCATAAAGAAAATTAGGCCAGTCAAACTATCAAAAAATCCAGAACCATAATCAAACAAGATATCTACAAGGCTTCGAATAAACATCACGATGATTCCCAAAGCAATAGGCACATCGATATTAAGCATTTTAGACTGAATACTTTTGTAAGCCGAAACATAATAAGCACTTGCGGAATAAAAGAAAGAGGGTAATGACAAAGCAAAAATTAACCATCTAAAAAAAGGTTTATAATTGTCTAGCCAAAATTCTTTAACTTCAAAATATTCCGGAAACGACAACAGCATAATATTCCCAAAACAAAAGAAAGCAACACCTAGCTTATAAGTTAAACTTCGATCTATATTTTGTTTGGCTGTTTCGTAGTTTTCTAAACTTATGTAAGGCTCATAGCCAATAGAACTTAATAAATAAACAATTTTACTAAGAGAAACTTCTTTTGATTTATAAGTAATACGCAGTTTTTTCTCAGGAAAATTTACCTGAGAAATACTTATTCCTTTTTGAAGACGCTGTAAATTTTCTAGAATCCAAATACACGAACTACAATGTATATGAGGAATACTAAGTGAAACAATTGCGATAGAATCCTCTTGGAATTCTAATAATTTTGAAACAATTGTTTCGTTTTCTAAGAAATCATATTTTCCTTTACTATCCTGTGGAGTAGCTCCAGGTGATTTTTCAAAATCATAATAACAGCTCAAATCATTGAGACTAAAAATTTCATAGACCGTTTTACAACCGCTACAACAAAAGTTTTTTTCGTCAAAAATAATTTCAGCTTCTGCTACAATATCTAAACCACAATGGAAACAGTTTTGTGTGTCCATAACTTTGCTCATTTTACCTGATGCAAAGCTCCTAAATGAATGTAGGGTAAAATATGATATATGTCATATAAATAATTAATTTTGTTGAGAATTAAATCATCATTCAAAATGAGTAAATGCGAACAATGTATTGTTAGAGAATTCAGCTCTTTAAAAGCACTTAATAAAGACGAATTAGTAAAACTTGCAGAATGCAAAACCTCCCGTCTTGTAAAAAAGGGAGAGGTCATTTTTGAAGAAGGTGAAAATGTAAACGGTATTTTTTGTATCAAAGATGGCGTTTGTAAACTAACTAAATTAAGCCCGAACGGTAAAGATCATATTGTAAAATTAGTTACTAAAGGAGAACTTTTAGGTCAGCGTTCTATGATAAGTGACGAACCTGTAAACTTAAGCGCCGTTGCCCTAGACGATATGCAGGTGTGTTTTATTCCTAAAAGTGAAATCATGGGATTTTTTGATAAAAACAATCAATTTTCTATGAATGTCATGAAAACTATTTGTGGCGATTTAAAGGATTCTGATGAACATGTGGTAAACATGGCACAAAAAACCGTGAAAGAGCGATTAGCCGAAACCTTACTTTATCTTCAGGATACTTTTGGTAAAAACGAAGACGACAGCCTAAAAATACAACTAACCCGAGACGAAATTGCCAGCATGATTGGTACGGCTACCGAAAGCTGTATTCGTTTATTATCAGAGTTTAACAAATTAGGTCTAATTGAAATTAAAGGAAAAAAAATCATTCTAAAAGATTTGGGCAAATTAAAAAGATTGAGCTAAATTCTATTTTACTTTTCTTTCAAGCTTTCCATCACTTCCGTAAAGCATTATAAACAGACCACTATAGATTAAAAGTCTGCAAGGCTAAAAAAATAGCCACAGATTAAATAGATTTTCACAGATTAAACCCTTCTAATCACAACAATATTCTATCTAACTTAAATATTTAACCGCAAGGAACGCAAAGAACCCAAAGCTTTGCGGACCTTGCGTAATACTTTGTGATCTTCGCGGTTAAACTTTGTCAAATTTCCAGACTCATTTTATCAAAATATGTGGTAAAAAGTTTTCAGAAGCTAAATATTTCACTGGAAACCCCATATCTCACTAAAAACAAACCACTTACACCACCAAAAACAATATCCATAAATAAAACAACTTATTTTTACGAATAACTAAAATTAACTATTATTTTCTTTTTCTTTCGTTTATTTTCTTTTATATTTGTTTTCACACTAATACAAAAACAAAAAAATATGTTGCCTAATCAACGAAGAGAGAAAATTTTAGACCTTTTAAAAGAAGATGGATTTGCTAAAGTAATTGATCTTGCCCGCTTATTTAAAGTAACCGAAGTTACTATTCGTCAAGACCTTGAAAAACTAGAAAGCGAAGATTTAATCATAAAAGAACACGGAGGAGCGAGTATAAAAAACGTTGCTGATCAGGTGAGAAGCTTTTCTTTAATTCGTCAGGAAAATTTAGAACAAAAATCGGCAATTGCTCAAAAATGTCTGGAATTCATTGAAAATGGAGACACTATTATCCTTGATTCCGGTTCTACAACCACTGAAATCGCAAAAAAACTAAAGGGTTTCAAAAATCTAACTGTTATCACCAATGCTTTAAATATTGCTTTATTACTGGGAACTGAGCAAGATATTGAAGTTATTATGACTGGAGGCGAATTCAAACCTCCTACTCTATCCTTAACAGGTCAAAAAGCAGCCGACTTTTTCAAAGGCTTAAATGTTCAAAAATTATTTTTAGCCACGGCTGGAATCTCCCTAAAATCAGGACTTACCTATCCAAGTATCAGCGATTTAGTAGTAAAAAAAGCCATGATTGATGCCGCTGAAGTTACCTACCTAGTTGCTGATAGCACTAAAATTGGTAAAAATGCCCTAGCCAGTTTAGGAGCTCTTTCCTTAATTGACTACATCATCACCGATAACGGAATTGAAGAAAAACACAAAGAAATATTTAGAGACAATGAAATTGAAGTCATTGTATCATAATAAACGAAAGTAAAAACAAACAAAACACACAAAAAGAAAGAAAATGACAACATCAACATTAGGGGTTATTATAGGGAACAGAGATTTTTTTCCAGATAGTTTGGTAGAAAAAGCCAGACTTGAAATCATTGAAATTTTTGCCAAATTAAATATAAAACCCATTTTATTAAGTAGTACTGATACCAAACTTGGTGGTGTAGAAACCTATAAAGAAGCGCAAAAATGTGCTGACTTATTCAAAAAACACCAAGACGAAATTATGGGAGTTTTAGTATTACTACCTAATTTCGGAGATGAAAAAGGAGTAGCCGATACCTTAAAATTAGCTAATTTAAATGTTCCTGTTTTAATCCAAGCCTACCCTGATGAATTGACAAAAATGAATGTCGTTAACCGTCGTGATTCCTGGTGTGGAAAAATTTCAGTTTGCAACAATTTATACCAATACGGTATCAAATACAGCTTGACTTCTCAGCATGTGATGCGTCCGACTGACCCTATTTTTCAAAAAGACTTAATAGACTTCACCGCTGTTTGTAGAGTAGTAAAAGGAATGCGTAATGTACGTATTGGAGCTATCGGTGCTAGACCAGGTGCTTTTAATACGGTTCGTTATTCTGAAAAAATATTACAAAGAAACGGTATCACAGTAACCACTGTAGATTTATCTGAAATCTTAGGGAAAGCTAACAAATTGACTGCTGAAGATGAGTCAGTAAAAGCACATTTGGAATCTATCAATGCTTATGTAGCTCAAGGGAAAACACCTAATGAAGCCATGCTACAAATTGCCAAATTAGATGTGGTATTGAAAGAATTCATGGAAGAATATGCCATAGACGCTACTGCTATTCAATGTTGGACTTCTTTACAACAAAACTATGGTTGTAATGTATGTACAAGCATGAGTATTATGAGCGAGAACATGCTTCCAAGTGCCTGCGAAGTGGATGTAACTGGTACATTGACTATGTATGCTATGCAACTAGCCTCAGGTTCACCAAGTGCTTTAGTAGATTGGAATAACAATTATGCTGACGATCCTGAAAAATGCGTTTTATTCCACTGTGGAAACTGGGCTAAATCATTCTTACCAGACATTCAATTAAGCACCGCTCCTATTTTAGGAACCACTGTTGGAGTTGAAAACACTTATGGCGCTTTGGACGGAAGAACTCCTGCTTCACCGCTAACTTATGGTAGAATTAGCACTGATGACCCTAAAGGAATCATTAAAGTATATATTGGAGAAGGTGAACTTACAGATGACACCTTAAATACTTTTGGAAACAGAGCCGTTGCTCAAATACCTGACTTACAAGGACTAATGCAATACGTTTGTAAAAATGGTTTTGAACACCACGTAGTAATGAACGCTTCAAAAACAGCAGCAATCTTAGAAGAAGCGCTAGGAAATTATATGGGCTGGGAAGTATATAAACACTAAAAACAATTTAAAAATGCTCATTGAAGAATTAAAACGAAAATCCATTGAGAATAGAAAAAAGATTCTCAAATATATCTATAATGCCAAGGCAGGACATACCGGAGGAAGTTTGTCTATTTTGGACATTCTCAATGTATTGTATAACGATGTGATGAATGTTTCTCCTGAGAATTTTGATTCTAATACCAGAGATCGATTTATTCAAAGTAAAGGACATTCTGTAGAAGCATTGTATGTGGTTCTTGCAGACAAAGGCTTTTTCCCTGAAGAGGATTTATTGACCATGTGCCAATACAACTCCCCTTACATTGGTCATCCTACCAAATCCATTAATGGAATTGAACAAAATACTGGTGGCTTAGGGCATGGTTTACCTATTTGCGCAGGAGCGGCTTTGGCAGCCAAACAGGATAATTCCCCAACAAAAGTCTTTACCATTTTAGGTGATGGAGAAATGGCCGAAGGTTCTAACTGGGAAGCGCTGATGTTTGCTGCTCATTATAAATTAGATAATCTATGTGCCATTTTAGATTATAACAAATTACAAATTACCGCTGCTAATGAAGATGTCATGGGACTAGAACCAATTGACAAAAAAATTGAAGCTTTTGGATGGGCGGTAAAACATGTGGATGGACATAATATAGAAAAGCTTTCGCAAACGCTAAGAGGACTTCCTTTAGAAAAAGGAAAACCTACTTTCATCATTGCTCATACCATCAAAGGCAAAGGAATTAGCTATATGGAAAACGTTTTAAAATGGCATCATGGTGTTCCAACAAAAGAACAATATGATTTGGCCTTGGAAGAATTAGACCAGCAATTACAAGAACTTGAAACCGCTTTAAAATAATGGAAGAAATAAAAACAACTGCTGCCGCAAATCTTGAAGTATTCTCTGAAATACTTCAGAAATTAGCCGCAACCGATAGAGATATAACGGTAGTTACAAGTGATTCCCGTGGCTCTGGAAAGCTAGTGCCTTTTGGACAAAAATATCCAGAACAAATTGTGGAAGTGGGTATTGCCGAACAAAACTTGGTAGGCGTTGCCACAGGATTAGCCAGTATGGGCAAAAAAGCATTTGCTGTTTCTCCTGCTTGTTTTCTTACGGCTCGTGCATTGGAACAAATAAAAAACGACGTGGCTTATTCAGACAATCCTGTAAAACTTATTGGTATTAGTGCAGGTGTAAGTTATGGTGCATTAGGAACTACGCATCACAGTTTGCACGATTTTGCGGTGTTGAGAGCCATCAATAACATTACGATTGTTGCTCCTGCAGATAATTTTGAGACTGCCGAAGTCATTAAAGAAGCAGCTCAAATGAAAAGCCCTATTTACATTCGTTTTGGAAAGAAAGCTATGCCAGCTAATTTAGCATTAAACACTAATCCAGTTGATTTTAAAATTGGAAAAGGACGCGTTATCCAAGAAGGAACAGATTTGACTTTTGTTGCCACTGGCGAAGCTGTGCTTCCTTGTGTGGAAGCAGCAAAATTACTAGCTAAAGAGCACAATATATCTTGCAAAATAATCAGTATTCATACTATTAAACCATTGGATACCGATTTATTATTAGAAACAGCTACTAATGGAAAACCTATAATTACAGTTGAAGAACACTCAGTAAACGGAGGATTAGGTGAAGCTGTGGCTTCTTTATTGTTCCAAAAATCGTTTACCAATAAATTTAAAATCATAGGATTACCTGACGACCATACGGTTTCGGGTTCTCAAATTGAAATTTTCAATCATTATGGTATTTCAGGCGAAGGATTAAAAAACACTGCTTTAAACATTTTAAACCTATGAAAATAAAAAATCTATCGATAGCTGTTTTAACGTTGGTGGTCGTTTTTGGATGTTCTTTAAAAGAGAAAAACGAAAAACCGAAAATTGCAGTAGTTGTTTCGACATTAAACAATCCCTGGTTTGTTATGTTGGCCGAATCAGCAGCCGAAAATGCTAACAAATTAGGATATGAAGCTAAAATATTCGATTCTCAAAACAATCCCGCAATCGAGTCGGATAATTTTGAGAACCTTATTTCTTCTGGTTATGATGCGATTCTTTTAAATCCTACGGATTCAGATGGTTCTATTTCGAATATCTTAAAAGCTAAAACAGCAGGAATCCCAGTTTTTTGTATGGATAGAGAAGTAAATGCTGATGACGCCGCTACAAGCCAGATTCTTTCTGACAACTATTCAGGTTGTGTTTCTATCGGAATCGAATTTGTAAAAGAATTGAAAGAAAAAGGAAATTATGTAGAAATACTAGGTTTAGTAGGCGACAACAATACCTGGGCCAGATCAGGTGGATTTCATTCGGTAGTAGACAAATTTCCTAATCTAAAAATGGTAGCACAACAAAGTGGAAATTTCGACCGCAATAAAGCTATGGAAGTTTTAGAGACTATCATGCAGGCTAATCCTGATATCGATGCCATTTTTTGTGGCAATGACGCTATGGCAATGGGCGCTTTTCAAGCCTTACAAGCAGCAGGAAAAGCCTATAAAGTTAAAATTTTTGGATTTGACGGCGCTGGCGATGTAATTGAAAAAATTAGGGAAAAGAAAATTGTGGCTACAGGAATGCAATTTCCTAAAGTAATGGCAGAAACTGCTGCAAAATATGCCGACGAATATTTTAAAGGTAAAAGAGTCTTTCCTCAAAGAGTTCCTGTTGAAGTCGAATTAGTAAATGCGTCTAACATCAAAGACTACTAAACATGAAAAAAAAGTATGTGTATATATTAAGCGTCCTAATAATCGCTTTTTTGGGATACCAATCGGTTTATTTCAAGAAATTGAGCGTTGTTAAAAGTGCTCAAAAAGAAAATTTTGACTTTAAAGCCTATGCTAATTCTATTTACTACAAAGGAATTTTGAAAAGTAAAAAGACAATAAATTTAACCGATTTAATTGCTACAGCTAAAGCAAATCCTGAATTGGCTTTCAAAAATCATGGAAACCGACTTGGGATAGGAAATTCAGCTTATTTTATGATTCAAAGTACTGGGAAAATTATCGATATCAAAGACGGACTTTACACTATTGCTGACGAAAAAAATGGTATCGTTTACATTGATACCAAATACATTTTTGGAAATGCACTTAGGGATGCTTCGGGCTTAGTAAAATTGACTGATTTTAAAACCAATGCTCAGTTTAACAAAGTTTCGGAGTCTTTAAATGATATTGTTCGAAATGAAATTTTGCCTAATGAAACTAAAAAAGTACAAATTGGCGATAGTGTTTCATTTTCAGGTGCCATCAAATTAAGCAAAAAGCAAACTTTGTTTACCGATTTAATCATTACTCCATCACAAATAAAACTTCAGTAAATTGTTAGAAGCAGTTAACATATCTAAAGAATTCCCAGGCGTAAAAGCACTTAACGAGGTAAACTTAAAATTTTACCCTGGAAAAGTCAACGCCATATTGGGAGAAAACGGTGCGGGAAAATCGACCTTGTTGAAAATATTGACAGGAGTCTACACCCAATACGATGGAACAATTCAGTTAAATGGAGAAACCGTTTCTTTTTCGAATATTAAAGAAGCTCAAAATGCTGGAATTGCTATTATTCACCAGGAATTGAATCTAATTCCAGAACTAAGTGCTACTGAAAATTTATTTTTAGGAAGAGAAATTCGCACTTCATTGGGACTTTTGGATTCGGTTAAAATGGAAGAAGAAGCCAAACGTTTATTCGAAAAAATACAGCTCAACATCACTCCAAAAACCTTGGTGCAAAGGCTAAAAGTGGGAGAACAACAGCTAATTGAAATAGCCAAAGCCCTACTCTGCAATGCTGATATTATTTTAATGGACGAGCCTACATCAGCATTGAGTGATAAAGAAATCGAAAACCTGCATCGCATTATCCATGAGTTAAAAACCGAAGGCAAAACCATCGTTTACATTTCGCATAAAATGGACGAATTATTCCGCATTGCCGATAATTACAGTGTGATGCGCGATGGCAACAGTATTGATGCTGGAGAAATGAAAGCTACTACTGAGCAGGAATTAATTAGAAAAATGGTAGGACGCGATGTGCTTATTGAGAAAAAAAATAGCGAAACTCAATTTGAAAATACGATTCTAAAAGTTGAAAACCTCAACCTCAACCATCCTAATGACAAAAAAAAGAAACTACTTCATGATATTTCTTTTGAATTAAAAAAAGGAGAAATTCTGGGCATCTTTGGTTTGATGGGAGCTGGCAGAACCGAGCTTTTAGAGACCTTATTTGGTATGCATCCTACTAATAGTGAATATGTTTTGGAAATTGAAGAAAACAATACTTCGCATAAAAAACCAAAAGACGCTATCCAAAACGGATTAGCCTTTGTAACCGAAGATCGCAAAACCGAAGGATTGGTTTTAGGCATGGATATTTCGTCTAATATAAGCCTCACTAACCTACCTACTTTTGGACTTTTAAAAAATGCTAACGACAAATCTTCTGCTAATGACTACATTCAAAAATTACGCATTAAAACGCCATCAGAAGCGCAGTTGTGCCAAAATTTAAGTGGTGGAAATCAGCAAAAAGTAGTGTTAGCAAAATGGCTCGCAACCAATCCTAAAATTTTAATGATGGATGAGCCTACCCGCGGAATCGATATTAATGCTAAAAACGAAATTTACAATCTAATAAAAGAGCTCGCAACCAACCAAATGAGTATCATTTTAGTTTCCTCTGAAATTCCCGAAATATTAGCCCTTTCGGATCGAATTTTAGTAATGGCTGAAGGAAAAATTAAAGCCTCCTATCTAGCCATTGAAGCAAACGAAGATAAATTATTAAAATCAGCCTTACCTGAATAATTATGACTATTTCCTTAAACCACCCTATTATTAAAAAATCGCAATCCTTGATTGCATTGTTTCTACTGTGTTTATTTATCAGCTTATTGTCTGATAAATTCATGACCAGCACAAACTTTTGGAATGTATTAAGACAAATCTCAGTTAATGTTTGTATTTCTGTCGGGATGACCTTAGTGGTTTTAATGGCAGGAATTGATCTTTCTGTGGGATCTATACTCGGACTTACCGCAGCCATTTGCGCTGGAGTATTAAAAAACGGAATCATTTTCCAATCCTTAGATTTATTAGTTGGTTTCACCGTTTTAGGAGCCATTTTAGCAGCCCTACTAATCGGTCTGCTGTTAGGACTATTCAATGGCTGGGTGATTACCAAGTTCTCCATTCCTCCATTTGTGGCAACACTGGCAATGCTTACCATTGGTCGTGGTCTTACGATGCTTTATACCGAAGGTATTCCAATTTCGAATTTAGGACCTAAATTTGAATTTATAGGTTCAGGGTGGATTTTAGGAATTCCTGTTCCCGTTTGGATATCCTTATTCATGGTTTTAATTGTTGTTTTTCTGACTAACAAAACCACTTTTGGAAGATATATTTACGCTATTGGAGGAAACGAAAAAGCAGCATTCTTATCAGGAATTAACATTAACAAAATCAAACTTGCAGTTTACGGAATTGCAGGGATAATGGCGGCTGTAGGTGGAATTTTAGTAACTTCTAGATTAAATTCAGCACAACCAAATGCTGGAATGAGTTACGAATTAGACTCCATTGCAGCAGTCGTTATTGGAGGAACTTCCCTTTCTGGCGGTGTGGGTACTGTTACTGGAACCGTAATTGGCGCTATAATCATTGGAGTTTTAAATAACGGATTAGTTTTACTTGATGTTTCTCCTTTTTGGCAACAAGTAGTAAAAGGAATCGTTATTTTATTAGCGGTAATTATTGATAAAATGAACCAAAAAAATAAATAAATCTTTAGAATCGAATGCTATTCTTTTAGATAAATGATATTCAACTATTTCGATAAATGAAAAAATATATTCTTGCCATTGACCAAGGTACAAGCAGTACAAAAACTATAATTTTTGATGAATTAGGACAGGCTGTCGCCAAAGGCAGCGTGGATCTAAAAACAAATTATTTTGACAATGGCTTTGTAGAACAAAACCCTGAGGATATTTATCAAAATGTACTCGATTCGGTTCGAAAATGTTTAACTGATTTTTCTAATCAGAATCTACAACTTACTGATATTGTTTCTTGCGGAATAAGCAATCAAAGAGAGACATTTATTCTTTGGGATAAAAACGGAAATGCATTAGCTCCAGCGGTCGTTTGGGCTTGCAAACGTTCGATTGCCATTTGTACTGATTTAATCGAAAAAGGGCAAAACGATTTCATCAAAGAAAAAACAGGTTTATTATTAGACCCTTATTTTTCGGGAACTAAATTGCTTTGGCTGGTAGAAAATGATGCCTATTTAAAAGAAAAAATTGAAAATGGCGACGTTTATTTCGGTACAGTTGATTGCTGGCTTTTGTACAAATTGACTAATGGAGTCCATTTCAAAACCGATTATACCAATGCATCGCGAACCTTACTTTTTAACATTCATACCTTAAAATGGGATAAGGAGATTTTAGACAAATGGGGATTATCCAATTTAAATTTACCACAAGCCTGCCCTTCCTCTCACGATTTTGGAGCATTTGATTTAGGCAAAATTTTAAATGCTGAAACCAAGCATTACATTCCAATTACCTCACTTATTGGAGATTCACACGCAGCAACTTTTGGTGAAGGCTGTTTTGAAAAAGGCACTGCTAAAGTCACTCTGGGAACGGGAAGTTCGATTATGATGAACATTGGCAACAAAGCCGTTTTATCTAATTCCGGAATGCTAACCACAATTTGCTGGAGTACCGAAGACCGAGTAGATTATGCGCTAGAAGGCGCCATCGTTTCCTGTGGTTCTACTATCGAATGGTTGAAAAACGAATTAGCATTGTTTTCAAATCCAGCCGAAACCGAAGCTATGGCAACCTCAATAACTGATAATGCTGGCGTATATCTTATTCCTGCTTTTAGCGGATTAGGAGCTCCTCATTGGCAAATGAGTCGAAAAGCATCCATTGAAGGAATGACTTTTGGAACCACAAAAAATCATATTGTAAGAGCAGCATTAGAAAGTATTCCGTACCAAATAAAAGATGTGGTTCAGGCGATGGAAAAAGACATGCAAGCTGCATTAAAATCAATTTCTGTCAATGGCGGAATGACTCAAAATAAATTTGTGATTCATTTCTTAGCCGATTTATTAGCCATTCCTTTAAACAAACAAAAGAATCCCGATGTTTCCGCTTTAGGAGCGGCTTATTTATCAGGTTTGAAAAGTGATGTCTATGCTAGTATTGAGCAATTGGCAGCCATTAACAAAGCACAAACAGAACAAGTTTTAGCCCAAATAAACAATCAATTAGTCATTGATGGTTATCAGGGCTGGAAAGATAAAATAGCTAGAGGATAGCTTAAATAAACTCAATATATGGAAATTGATTTTTTAAACCATTTTAAAGACAGTACTTCAGATTTAAGCTATACCGATAGGAAATTTGAAATTAGCGGAATTTCTTTGAATCAAATTGAACAGTTAGAACAGTTTTACAATAATGGTCATCTATTTCCAAAAGCTTTGAGAGAGCTTCTGTTTTTAGCTGGCGATTCTTGTTATGCTTTAAACAGACTTTGGTACAATACCCAACAAGAAATCCAAACTTCTACAAGGGAATGGCTAAACGAATACAGCAAAAATATCGCAAGACCTTTTTTGTAATTGCGGTTTATAATATTGGAGTACCTTTCTCCTATGTCTATCTTGACGAAGGCAATAATCCTATTGTTCATCAAACTGATATTGATAGAAAAAGTGGTAAAATGTCTTTTGAAAGTCTAAACACCAAATTATCAGCTTATATTAATAATCTTATTGAAGAATTGAATAAGAATAGCGTTCCTGCCTAAAATAGTCTTATTTATTCAAAAACCGTTTGAATTCTATACCACGTTCAAATTCAATAACTTTTGCCTTAAAAAACACTTTCCATATTGCTTTTTTTACTAATTTAACTTACTGAAAAAGCATTTTACTTCATTTCAGACTAAATTGGGCTTTTACTCAATTTTATCTCAGATTTTGTAAATATTTTTTCCGCTATTGGTACTGTGAGAATGCAAATACTTGATTAAAAACTTAGAGTTATAATACAACCCTAAAAATTGACATAACAGAGAAGCCGAAAACTGCATATTGAAAGAGTAGGCAATAATTATCCATGTCATGAAAAAGATTATTTTTTCTCTTGCGATTTTGTTTTTTATCACAAATTCATTTGGTCAAACACAAACTACATCACTCTCTAAAGAAGATTATTTACAAAAGAGTAAACTCCAAAAAAAATCAGGATGGAGATTACTAGGTGCTGGTTTAGGAATTGCAGCAATAGGTGGTATCATTCAATTAGATAATGAAAATCAAAGACACGGTAGTTTCGATCTAGATTTTACAGGAACATACATTGCAATAGGAGGAGGAGTAATCTCTTTAATAAGTATCCCTTATTTTATAAAATCAAGTAAAAACAAAAAACTAGCTATAGCTATTGCATTTGATAATCAAAATATCCTTTTGCCTCAAGAAAACAATCTCGCTTTAAAAAAACAGCCCTCACTCTGTTTAAGAATTGAATTGTAATAACCTAAAGATATAATACCTCAATAGATGATATTCAAAATTTTAGTACGATTTTTTAACTCCCTGCTCACAAACATTATCAAAAACAACCTTCAAAAACTAATTTTCAGTTACATTTTTTAGAATAAAATCATAAATATTTTATAGAACTACTTGATGAGATTCCTCTTTCTTATGAATAGCAAATTTGTGGAAATAGTTGTTTTGCCCCGACCTCTTAGACACATCCAAACTTTAGTTCTGTTCACTACTACTTTTGAATACCAGAAAATATCACTCCCAGATGAATTTTTTCTGCTAGTGTGAGAGTTCTTCACATAAACACTAGCAAAGTACAATTGTAAATTTAGAATTGGCATAAACGGAAAGCTCAAGCTAGAAATGGTGAAAAAACAACGCAAATATTCATACTTATTTCCTACATTTGATAAATAAAAAATCAATCACAAGACTCTTTTTTAAAAACAAAATAAAGCATCTATCAAAAGTAAATCTTACAAAGATGATCTTTAAAATTTAAATATAAAATATGAATATTTCTACTTCCATTAAAAATATATTATATGTTTTAGTTCTTTTTTGCATCTCATTAAATATGAATTCTCAAACCAGTTGGGAATTATTAAATCCAAAACCATCTAGTAACGCTGGATTAGATATTCATTTTGTATCAAGCAATGACATTGGATACATCATAAATTCAAATGAAATACTAGAGACTCAAGATGCTGGAATTTCTTGGCAAAAGAAACAAAATATACTTAGTGGGAATGATTTAAATTTCTATAATACAATCGGTTTTATTGTTGGGAATAATGGTTATGTTTTAAAATCCATAGACGGAGGAATCTCCTGGTCACAAATTTCAACTGGGTTCAGTGGCAATTTTAATACAGTAAACATTATAAATGAAACAGATATCATTATCTCCAGTTCAAATAGCATAATTAAATCTTCAGATGGAGGAAATACTTGGACAAGTAAAAGTATTCCTAACAGTACCGTTAACAAAACGTTTTTTGTAACCGCATTAATTGGTCATGCTGCTTGTAATTCTGGTAAAATGCTTAAAACAATTGATGGAGGAGTCAATTGGTATGTAACTCAAAGTTCAAATGTAACCCCTTCTAATTTATTTACAGTTTATTTTGTAAACCAAAATATCGGTTTTTATACAAAAGAGTATAGCAGTATGTATAAAACTATTGATGGAGGGGAAACTTGGGTCAAAGTAAATGGAATTTCTGATGCTATTTATGCTTTTTCCTTTTTAAATGAAAACGTTGGATATGTTGCTGGTGAATACGGTGTAATTTTTAAAACGATAAATGGTGGAAATACATGGAATTGGGTTAGCCCTCAAACAGGACGCAATGATAATTATAGCATTTATGGGTTACATTTCATAGATAATGTAGGCTATGCCACTGGTGCTAGAGGAAGAATTATCAAAACTACTGATGGAGGAACTACATGGACTCAAAATTCTCCGACATATAATGACATTACTAAAATTCATTTTTTTGATAGTGGCATTGGCTATGCGCAAATTGGAAATGATTATTTTAAAACACTAAATAAAGGAAAAAATTGGTCTCAGATTGGCACAGCTAATCATTATTCTAAAGGTAGTAATTCATATTTTGTTAATGAAAATATAGGTTATTCGATTGGATGGGGAACAACAAGTATTTCTGGAGACGTGTTTAAAACCACAAACGGAGGAATTTCTTGGAATAAATTAGAAATATTAGTTGATGAAGGACTTTCCTCCGTATTCTTTATAGATGAAAGTACCGGTTTTATATCGGGAGGTTTTAATCGAAAAAAGACATTAAAAACAATTGATGGAGGTGTTTCATGGCAAGAAATAATAAATCAAGAATTTGGACAGATACAATTTCTTAATAATCAAATTGGGTATGCGTATCGTATTGGATATAATGGCGGTAGAATGTACAAAACAATTGATGGAGGTACTACTTGGAATATAAATTTTGATATAAATGAAAGCATTACTTCTTTTTTCTTTACAGATGAAAACAACGGTTATTTTGTAGGAGATAGTGGTTTGATGTATAAAACTAGAAACGGAGGAGCTACTTGGGAAAAATTAACTGTTCCGTATTTATATTATACAAACGTTAAATTTTATTCTCCAAATGTGGGATACATTACTAGTGATTATGGAGAAATGTACAAAACAATTAATGGAGGTAAAAGTTGGCAAAAGTTAACAAATATGCAAATAAAATCTATTTCTATAGTTAATAAAGACATTTATGTCGCTGGAACTTATGGTAAAATTTTAAAAGGCGATATTTCTTTCAATCCCGTTTCTATTCTTGCGAATCCTGTCCTAAATAAATCAAATAAAGGAGCTACACTATCTGGTAATGTAGCCGCAAATGAAGGACAAATCCAAAACATACATTTTAAATACAGTACTAATTATACTTTTGACAACAACATAAGTACAACGCCAAATTCAGTAACTCTAAATTCCTCAACAGATGTTTCAGTAACGTTACAAAATCTAAGCCCTAATACTACTTATTATTATAAATTAATGGGAACCTATAATAACGTTGATTATTCAAGTGAAATACTGAGTTTCACAACTCTTCCTGATTTTGAGTTAACAATGAATAACATTTACACTTATTCTTCCAATACCGCGGAAGTTTCAGGAAATATAAAATCAAATGAAAATAAAATTTCAGATATCGAATTTCAGTATACAACAAATTCTGATTTTTCAAATTTTAGCTCTTTATCAAATAATACTGTGGTAACAGCTAATACAAATCAAAACATCTCAAATAATTTATCAAACTTAAGTCCTGAAACTACTTATTATGTGAGAATTAAAGCAGTACATGTTGGAATAAATATTTATAGCGAAGTACAATCATTTACAACAAAACCTTTATTTAACATCTATTTATACAGTCCTTTAATCAGCGGTAATAATGCTACTATTTCTGCTAATATTTCTGCTCTCAGTGAAAATATAACCAATATAGTATTTGAATTCGGAACTCAAAATTTTGAAAATGTTATACCTGCTAATATAAATAATATACCCGTAAATTCTGCAAATAGAGTTAGCGCTACGATTTCTAACCTTGACCCCAATCTGACTTATTATTACAGAATAAAAGCATTAAACGGAACTGAAGTAATTTATAGTAAAGAAAAAGTATTTAATACTTCAGGAAATACTATAATGGTTTCTAGTACCCCAGTAATTGGAAATACATCTGTTAATCTTGTAGGCCTAATTAATACCAATGGAAAATATCTAACAAATATCCAATTTGAATATGGTCTTACAGAGAGTTACAATACAATTATAAGCGGTTCACCAAACTATGTCTATGGTGAAGGACATGAAACTTATAATATAACTTCTTCGATTACTGGTCTTTTACCAAATACAACCTATTTCTATAGATTAAAAGCTATATATAACAATAATATAATTTATTCAAATAAATATAATTTTACAACTAACGCATTAAATATTGAAGATAATAATATCAATAAATCTAATATCCTCCTATATCCCAATCCAACAAAAGATGTAATAAATATCGCTATAAATGAGTTAAAAAATGTATCAACTATTACACTGATTGACAATTTAGGGAAAATATTGACACGTCAAGATAATCTAAATCAGAAAAACAATTTCAAAATTGATCTTTCTAATAAATCGAAGGGATTATATATAATAAAAGTGCAGTTTACCGATAATACTATTGTAAATAAAAAACTTATTTTAAAATAGGTTTTCACTTCTAAATATCATTTTCATGTACAGATGGGACATTTGACTATATTGTTACTCCACCTCATATTAAAAAATTTAGTGGAACTGCAAAATCATTAAATATAATTAATGGTGTTTATGCTCACACTAAGCAATTTTAAAAAATACAATATTATTTAGGGGCTAGTGTCTACAACTATAAAATCAATGGTGCTTAAATATATTGGAAACAATTTGAAATGTAAAAAATGCTAATTAGGTATTCAATCAATGTGAAAACAACGTTTGACTTAGGAAAAAACTAGAATATACAAACCAACGTCAATTATTTGTCTAGCAGCCCCGCCACTTAGGGAGAAGATTCAAGTTTTTTTCATCGAAAACTTCAGTAAAGAAAGCATTTTAAGAATAGTAAATATTCATTGGTACTTCAATGCAAAAATATGAATCTTGATTTTATAAATGCAAAACAAAAACGAATTACAACCTGGAGCAACGATTTTTATACCACAACAAACCATGTATATGAAACAGATGTTCTTTTATTAAATTTAGTTTCACCCTAAATAAATTTAATAATAAAACAAAACTACTGGCAAGTGAACTAGGGAAAAAGAATTTTAATAATAAATAAATTAAACTTGTATAACGAAATACAATACAACTTTTAAGAATATAAAACAGAACATTATAATATAAAATTTTCTAAAATTCCATCTCGTCTAGGACAACAAGTTTACTGCTGTATTTTTAATTTTATTAGGTACTGAATTCTATTTTACGTTTTTCTATAATCTGTTTTCTAAATTCAACAATCGCTTCGTTTCTTCCAAAAATTGTAATATTTGAAAATCAAAGATTTTCAATTACAGTTTTTTGGCCTCCTCCCAAAAAACATCCATTTCAGCCAAAGACATGTCCATTAAGGATTTGCCTAATTCGCCCGCTTTACTTTCTAAATATTGGAATCTTTTAATGAATTTCTTATTGGTTCGTTCTAAAGCATCTTCGGGATTCACATTCAAGAAACGGGCGTAATTTATCATCGAAAATAACACGTCGCCAAATTCAGCTTCAATTGTGTCTTGATTCCCTAATTTCACCTCTTCATGTAGTTCTTCTAATTCTTCCTGAACTTTATCCCAAACCTGATGTGATTCTTCCCAATCAAACCCCACACCTTTTACCTTATCCTGAATTCTACTGGCTTTTACTAATGCCGGCAAACTTCCAGGAACACCTTCTAAAACCGATTTCTTGCCTTCTTTGAGTTTTAATTTCTCCCAGTTTTGTTTGACTTCTTCTTCATCCTTAACCTCAACATCAGCATAAATATGTGGATGACGATGGATTAATTTTTCGCATATTTCATTACAAACATCGGCAATATCAAAATCCTTGGTTTCACTTCCAATTTTGGCATAGAAAACAATATGCAACAACAAATCGCCCAACTCCTTTTTAACTTCATTTAAATCATTATCCAAAATAGCATCGCCTAATTCATAGGTTTCTTCGATGGTAAGATGCCTTAAAGTTTGTAAGGTTTGCTTTTTATCCCAAGGACATTTCTCACGCAAATCGTCCATAATATCTAATAAGCGCTCAAAAGCTTGAAGTTGTGTTTGTCTTGTATTCATGGCAATGGTTTTGGGTAAAAATAAGAAATCCTGTGTTCTAAATTCATAGCCCACAGGATTTTTTATAAAATTCAGAATTTAATTATTCTGCTACTTTTTTAGTTTTCTTTGGTTTTTCAGCTGGAGCTTCTACTTCAGCAACAGCAGCTTCAACTACCTCTTCAACTGGAGCATCCTCTACAAGTAAATCTTTAGCTTGTAATGTATTATACCAGTTTAGGATTTTCTTAATATCAGAAGCATATACTCTTTCTTCATCATAAGTTGGTAAAATTTCTTTGAAGTAAGCAGCTAAAGTAGCATTATCTTCTTTATGAGAAATAGCTGGACCGTTATTTTCTTTGGCAGCAATAGCACTCATTACTTCTTTTAATGGTTTTTCACCATCATAAGTATAAACTGAAATCTCAGATAATAAACTCACATTACTTTTTAAACTTACTGTGATTTTTTTTCCATCTGATAATGATTCTGCTACAAAACCAGTACGAGTTTGTACTTTTAAAACATATAAACCTGGTTTTCCAGAAATCGCTAATATTTTTTCTAAATTCATGCTTTTTAAATTATTATTAAGAATTCAATTTTATTTTTTTCTGTTTTTTTATTGTCAAAAACGATACCAAAAACAGCTTTCTATCTTCCTTTTTTACCAAAAAAACGCATTCTATACTCTTGGAACGTTTTTCCTTCCATGATGTTTTTTAATTTTCCTTTAATCAATCGTTTTTTCAAAGACGATATTTTATCGGTAAATAGAATACCTTCAATGTGGTCGTATTCGTGCTGAATCACTCTGGCAATCAATCCGTCGAAAACTTCTGTTTTCATGACAAAATCTTCTTCACAGTATTCGATAGTAACTTTTTCTTTGCGATACACATCTTCGCGAACATCAGGAATACTTAAACAACCTTCGTTAAAAGCCCAATCATTTCCTTCTTCTTTAATGATTTTTGCATTAATAAAAGTACGCTTGAAACCTTTTAATTGTTTTTGTTGGTCTGCTGCTAAATCTTCGTCATCACTAAAAGGAGAAGCATCTATTATAAACAAACGAATTGCTATTCCTACTTGTGGTGCTGCCAGTCCTACTCCAGATGCGTTATACATTGTTTCGTACATATTGGCTAATGTTTCTTTCAAATTAGGATATTCGGCTGTAATTTCCTCTCCTACTTTTCTCAAAACTGGATCACCATATCCTACAATTGGTAAAATCATTGTTCTTGTATTAAATATTATTAACCTTAAAAAGGTTTTAACTCCCTAAATTAGGATTGCCAAAAATAGTAAAAATTTAGACAAAGCATAAGGCTAATAAGGATAAATAGTATTTTTAAATTTAATCCTAAAAAACAATTTCATTTATTCAATGGATAAATCCCACAATTCATACCTTTGTGTATAATCCTAAATTTATGACTTCTAAAATTCAGAAATTTATTGCTGGGACTGATTTCAGTAATGCCCTAAAAGTTACCATAGCTGCCGTTTCTCCTGTATTACTTTTTTCGTACTTGGGTAATTTCCATATCGGTTTCACTATTGCCTTGGGGGCATTTTTTACTTTTCCAAGTGATATTCCGAGCAATTTAAAACATAAAGTTAATGGATTACTAGTTACTTCGCTGATTATAGCTGGAGTCAACCTGATTATCAATTTGACTTATCAATTTCCTTGGTTATTTTATCCAATACTCGTTTTATTGATTTTTAATATATCAATGATTTTAGTGTATGGACAACGTGCTACGATGGTTTCTTTTTCGGCTTTATTGTCGCTTTCATTAGCATTTGCCCATTTGAGTTCGGGTTGGGAAATGCTCCGATATTCTGGACTATTATTTGCAGGAGGTTTATTTTACACCTTTATTTCATTGATTTTTTTTCATATAAAACCCAATCGTTATGTCGAATTGCAAATGGCAGAATGTATCCGAATTACCGCTAAATACTTAAAATTGCGTGGTGATCTTTGGGAATTAAATTCGAATAGAAAAGCCATCACTAAAAAACAATTGCATTTTCAGGTAGAATTGAACGTGATACACGAAAACATCCGTGAAATTCTAATTACCACCCGAACGAAATCAGGTTCATCAGGACAAAACCGAAAAATGCTTTTGTGCTTTATTACATTGGTAGAAATAATAGAATTGGCAATCTCAACTTCTTTCGATCATAATAAATTGCATCAAAAATTTGATAACTATCCGAAAGCCTTGGAAACCTATCAAAACTTAGCTTATAACCTAGCTAAAAGCTTAAAATTATTATCGAAAAGCATTCACGAAAACAAAGCTTATGTATCCGAACATAATTTAATTGACGATTTACAGCAATTTGAAAACGCAATTAGTGATTATAAAAAAGACTTAAAAGCAGATTCTTCTTCCGAAGAGGTATTGATGCTATTAACCATGCTGCATTATGCCGAAAAACAAGTTGAAAAAATAAAAACTTTAGAGCGCGCTTATACGGCTAACATCAATCCTAAAGATTTAAAAGATAGAGACAAAGACATTGAAAAATTCATCAAGCCACAGTATTATCCGTTAAGTACTTTTATTGAAAATTTCAGTTTTTCGTCTACTGTTTTCAGACATTCGCTTAGAATAACAATTACAGTTTTACTGGGGTATATGATTGGAAAAATCCTGCCTTTAGAAAATGTCTATTGGATTATCCTGACCATAGTGGTAATTATGAAACAGGGATTTGGTCTTACTAATGAACGCACTTATCATCGAATTTTCGGGACACTTTTAGGAGGAGTTATTGCTTTTGGAATCCTATATATCATTCATGATTCCTATGTTATCAGTAGCATTGCTATTGTGGCTATGCTTTTAGGGTTTTCATTCAATCCTACCAACTATAAAATTGGCGCTACATTTATCACCATTTATGTTATCTTAATTTATGGTGTTTTATCTCCTGATAATGGAAATGTGATTGAATATCGCATTTTAGACACCATTGTTGGAGCTACTTTATGCGTACTTGCTAATTATTTCTTATGGCCTTCATGGGAGTTTTTAAGTCTGCCTGCTTATATAGAAGATGCAATTGAAGCGAATAGAAATTACCTGAAACAAATTTCGATTTTATATAATGAAAAAGGAGAAGTTCCTACTGAATACCGATTGGCAAGAAAACAGGCTTTTATTGAAATTGGAAATTTAATGGCTTCTTTCCAGCGAATGTTACAAGAACCAAAATCCAAACAAAACAAACTCCCTCAATTATACAAATTAACGGTATTGAATCATTCTTTACTGTCTTCTATAGCTTCATTGGGAACTTATATTCAATCACATAAAACTACCGAAGCTTCTAAAGCATTCAATGTTGTGGTAGACAAGGTAATTGAAAACTTAAAATTTGCTATGAGCTTGCTAAACAATCCAAATTCAAATACTATTACAACAGCCTCTAATGAAGATTTAGACCAAAGACTTACCGAATTGAAAAACATTCGTGCCAAAGAATTAAAACAAATCAAACTCATTGATGAAGAGGAATACCAAATTAAAATGCAGGAAGCACAACTAGTGATTGAACAATTAGTATGGTTGACTAGTTTATCTGAAAACATAGTAAAAACCACTGAAATATTAATGGAGGTAAAAAAAGAATCCCAACAATAACTTGCTGGGATTCGGTATACTATTTAGCTTTCTAGCTTATTTTAACTTTAGAGCTGTAGCTGTATTTTCTCTAACTTCTCCTAACAAAGCTGGATTTTCGTTTAATTTTTGTCCGTAAGAAGGAATCATTTGTTTAAACTTCGCTTGCCATTCTGGAGTTTGCATTTGCTCTTTATAACATCTTCCTATTACATCAATCATAATAGAAACTGCTGTTGAAGCTCCTGGTGATGCTCCTAACAATACTGATAAAGTTCCATCAGCCGAAGTAATTACCTCAGTACCAAATTCCAGTTTACCACCTTCTTTTTCATCTTTCTTAATTACCTGAACTCTTTGTCCTGCACGTTCAATCACCCAATCCTTAGATTTAGCTCCTGGAACATACTCTCTCAAAGCTTTAATTCTATCAGCAGGAGATTGTCTTACTTGCTCAATTAAATATTTGGTTAACGGAATATTTTTAACTCCTGCAATAACCATAGGCACAATATTATCTAATTGTATCGATTTTGGTAAATCAGAATATTTACCATTTTTCAAGAAACGAGTTGAAAAACCAGCAAAAGGCCCAAACAACAACTGTTTTTCACCATTTATCATTCTTGAATCAATATGCGGAACTGACATTGGTGGTGCACCTACGCTTGCTTTTCCGTATACTTTTGATTCGTGTTGAGCAATTACTTCTGGATTAGTACATCTCAACCATTGCCCGCTTACTGGGAAACCTCCAAAACCTTTTCCTTCTGGAATATTAGCTTTTTCTAATAATGGCAATGAACCACCACCAGCACCAATAAATACAAATTTAGTATAAGCTTTTCTTTTTTGTCCACTTCCTAAATCAGTAATTTTTATTCTCCAAGATTTATTATCACGTTGTTTTAACTTTTGAACCTCATGGTTAAAATACATATTGACACCCTCCATTTTAGTTAGGTAACCAAACATATTACGGGTTAATTCACCAAAATTAACATCCGTTCCCATTGCCATTGTAGTAGCAGCAACTTTTTCAGATTCTTTTCTACCTTCCATTACTAGAGGCATCCATTTTTTCAATTCGGCAAAATCAGTGCTATATTCCATTTCTTTAAAAAGCGGATTAGCTTGTAAGGCATCGAAACGTTTTTTAAGAAAATCAACATTATTATCGCCCCAAACAAAACTGATATGTGGGATTCTTTTAATAAAATTTTCAGGAGCTGATACTTTTTCCTGTTTCACTAAATAAGCCCAAAATTGACGAGAAACCTCAAAGGATTCTGCAATGCTAATGGCTTTTTTAGGATCTACACTTCCATCTTCTGCTTGTGGAGTATAGTTCAATTCACAAAAAGCAGAATGTCCTGTTCCTGCATTATTCCATGCGTCAGAACTTTCAGCAGCAGCACTATCTAATCTTTCGTAAATATCAATGGTTAAATCAGGTTGCAATTCTTTTAGAATTAAACCTAAAGTGGCACTCATAATTCCAGCTCCAATAAGAACTACATCACTATTTGAACGTATGGTTGTATCAGACATAATTATTTTTTTATTAAAGCGCAAAGTTACTTTATTATTATCATAATTAAAAGACCAATTACAGGGTAAAAAGTTACATTTATCACTAAGTTTAATCGCTTTAACAAAGAATTATTAAAACATTTTGCGGGATAGATAATCCTGCAACATAATTGTAGCCGAAATTTCGTCAATTAAAGCTTTGTTTTGACGTTGTTTTTTCTTTAATCCACTATCAATCATCGTTTGAAAAGCCATTTTAGAAGTAAAACGTTCGTCCACCCTAAGCACTTTCATATCGGGAAAATGATTGGTAAAATGCGTTACAAATCCTTTAATAATTGAAGCACTTTCTGATGGTTGTCCGTTCATTTGTTTTGGCTCACCTATCAGTACTAATTCTACTTTTTCCTTAGAAAAATACTCTTTCAAAAAAGCAATTGTAGTTGAACTTGGTATCGTAGTTAATCCCGAGGCAATAATTTGCATTTCGTCAGTAATAGCAATTCCTGTTCGTTTTTGTCCGTAATCTATAGCGAGGATTCTTGGCATAATCAAAATTTATCAATGCAAATATACAACGGATAGCTCTAGCTAGTTAAAAAAACAAAGAGGAACGAAATATTATTTTTTAACTGGACAGTCCCAAATTATTTTAAAAGTAGAGCGGATTAAAAAAATCGAATTATATTTGTGCAAAAATTTTTAAATCATGAGTGCATTACAAACAATTATAGAACAAGCTTGGGAAAACAGAGCTTTGTTGCAAGAGGAAACAACAACTAACGCGATTAGAGAAGTTATTGAATTATTAGACTCAGGAAAATTGCGTGTTGCTGAACCAAAAGGTGACGGATGGCAAGTAAACGAATGGGTTAAGAAAGCAGTAGTTATGTACTTCCCTATTCAAAAAATGGAAACTTTAGAAGCAGGAATTTTTGAATACCATGACAAAATGGAATTGAAAAGAGACTATGCTGAAAAAGGAGTTCGTGTAGTTCCTGGAGCTTCTGCTCGTTACGGATCTTTTATCTCTAGCGGTGTTATCATGATGCCTAGCTATGTAAACATTGGTGCTTATGTAGATGCTGGTACTATGGTAGATACTTGGGCAACTGTAGGTAGTTGTGCTCAAATTGGTAAAGACGTTCACTTGAGTGGTGGTGTTGGTATTGGTGGTGTTTTAGAGCCATTACAAGCTGCTCCAGTAATCATTGAAGATGGTGCTTTCGTAGGTTCTCGTTGTATTGTTGTAGAAGGAGTTCACGTAGGTAAAGAAGCTGTTCTTGGTGCTAACGTATGTTTGACTGCTTCAACTAAAATTATCGATATTACAGGTGATGAGCCAGTTGAAATGAAAGGATTTGTTCCTGCTCGTTCAGTTGTTATTCCTGGAAGTTATACTAAAAAATTCGCTGCTGGTGAATACCAAGTGCCATGTGCGTTAATCATTGGTACTCGTAAACCTTCAACTGATTTAAAAACATCATTGAACAATGCGTTAAGAGAATACGACGTAGCGGTATAAAAAATCAAATTACCAAAAATAAAAATTCCAAATTCCAATTGATTAGTCAATTAGAATTTGGAATTTCTTTTATAAAAGAACTTTAATTGAATTTTATTTCATCAACTTTAATTTTCTTTTCAAGTATTTCTTCTTAGTAATTTTTCCTTTAAATTCTTTTGTCTTTTCAAGTAGAATTTGATGTAATTGCTCTTCAGACTCGTTGCTTAATTTAGCATAAGCCTTGGCAATTACTTTAACCATTGTTTTAGACAACCACATTTTCTTAAAATTATCCATTCGCTCTTCGATAGATAAGTTCTTAAAATTCATTCGATTCAAATCTATTAAATAGAACTCATATTGCCCAGTAGCTTTCTTTACAACCAACGTATTTCCAGGTGAATGATCTAGAAAATTAATTTTTGCTTCGTGCATCTGAAAAGTAAATGCTGCAAATTGTTCTAGAATAATATTACGTTCTGGAAATAAAGGATCATGAATTAATTCTCGAATCGTAAAATCATAATCAATTTGCTGGGAGATATAATAACTATCTTTCAAAAGCCCACATCCATTTCTGTTTTCGATATAAGCAATTGGAAAAGGAGTTAAAACATGATGTCCTAATAAATAATTAGCATAATCAAAAGAACGTTTCGCCTTTGTGCTTCTAAAAAAAGAGTAAATAATCGATTTAAACAATCCTGGTTTCTGAAAAAATTTAATATTTACTTTTTCATCAGCAAGAAAATTAGACTTGATTGTATTTCGAGCACCAGCAACAATCATCTCTCCTTCGTTAAAAAAATTAGTAACCAATTGAAGAATAGCTTCTTCATTTTTTTTATACTTTGAATGAATGATTTTTGACACAGCTTAGAATTATAATTTGGTTTAAAAGTATAAAAAATAGTACTTTGCACCAAAGAATAATATCATAAAGAAATAGAACTTCTTATTTTATTTTAATTCAAAAAAGCAAATAGTAAGAACATTTACAATAACAAACCAATAAAATAAACTACTCAGGATGAAAGTTTTAATCATACAAAACAAGCGAATTGGCGATGTTTTAATCAGTTCAATAATTGCAAATAACTTTAAAGCCAAATATCCTAACAGTGAAGTTCATTTTATGGCTTACGATTTTACGCATGGAGTAATTTTAAACAACCCTAATATCGATAAAATCATTTCCATCAATGCTAAAGAATTAAAAAAATTGCCTAATTTATTTAAACTCATTCGACAGATTAGAAAAGAGAAATACGACATCATTTTTGACCCCTATTCTAAAACTCAAAGCAAGCTCATTTGTAAGTTTTCAGGAGCAAAACTCACAACAGGAAAAAGAAGTCGTAAAAAACTTGGAAATGCATGGAAGTATTACACACATCCTATAACAGCATTAAAGCAAAAAACAAAAATTTGCGGTGCTGCCATCGAAGGACGTATTCAATTATTGAATCAAGCAGGCAACTTTGAACCTATCGATTATGAGCCTAAAATTTTCTTATCTGAAGAAGAGAAAAGTGATTTCTTTTTTAGTGATAATATTGACAAAAAAGTGGTTGTATTTGGTATTTTAGGTAGTACACCTCAAAAATCAATGCCATACAACTATGTTGCGAAAATTGTTGATTATATCGCTTCACATTTTGATGTAAAAATCTTATTCAATTATACACCGGATCAAAAAGAAGAAGCAAAAAAAATATTCGACTTATGTAATTATAAATCGAATATTATTTTTGATTGTAAAGCACCAACTATTCGTGATTTTGTCAAATTAATGAATCAATGTGTAGCATTAATTTCAAACGAAGGCGGTAGTGTACATATTGCAAAGGCCTTAAATAAACCTACATTTACGATTTTTTCACCTTATGTTATAAAAGATGATTGGGCAAGCTTTGAAGATGGAAAGTTCCATAAATCGGTTCATTTACTAGATTTTTTACCAAATGCAATCTCTAATTTATCTCATGAAGAACGCAAACGAATAGAAAAAAATCCTACTGAA
>JAZJZW010000004.1:0-183551 GCA_040389425.1 Bacteroidota bacterium
GTTGATAGGCTATAGATGTAAAGGCAGTAATGTCATAGTCGAGTAGTACTAATAACCTGTAAGCTTATGTACAAACTTTTCCTCTCGTCCAAAAGACGAGAGGGAGAAACTTTCTCCCTTCGACTTCGCTCAGGGCAAGTCAAGATTTTTTATATTCTTTATCTCAGTATGTTAAGATATTATTTTTAATTATGAATTGTAAATGATCAATTATTAATTAAAAAGTTACCTAAAGTAACAACGACCTTAAGGTGGTTATTGCGGCGGGGCTCACCTCTTCCCATCCCGAACAGAGTAGTTAAGCCCGCCTGCGCAGATGGTACTGCAGTTATGTGGGAGAGTATGTCGTCGCCTTTCTTTTGAAAAACCCTATCCAAATCGGATAGGGTTTTTTGTTTTTGGGACATTTTGAAATTTTTTACCGAATATATTAGTGAAAACTTTAAAAACGGAGTCTTTTAAGTCTTTAATTTTGGCTTTTAAAATAATTACAATTGCTATTTATTGGACATAGCGAACATTTTGGGATGGGTCTGCAAATTTCTCTTCCTAAAAATGAAATTGCCATCCCGATTTCGTTCCAGATTTCTTTTGGTAAAATAGCCATCAATCTTTTTTCGGCAATTTGACCATCTTTTGTTACTTTTATTATTCCGATTCTTGGTGCTACTCGAATGACATGAAGATCAGTCATAATTCCTTCTAATGGAATTTTTGCTTCTTTCATAATTACATTGGCTGATTTACGTCCAATCCCTTTTATTTTCATCAATTCCTTCATCGACAAAGGAATATCAGAATCTTTTTTAATAGTTTTAGCTAGATTGATAATCCAGCTTGCTTTATTTTCATAATATTTAACTTGAGAGATGTATGGAATAATTTCTTCAGGTTTTGATTCAGCCAAGCTTTCTATATTTGGAAATTTTAAAAATAAATTTGGCGCTATTTTATTGACGTTTTCGTCTGAATCTTGTGCCGATAAAATTACCATAATTACTAATTGATACTGATTTTGATAATGTAATGGATGTTTTTGGTGTTTGTATTTTTCTAAAATAGGCTTTAATACTTCATCCCAATTGATTATTTCACTAAATAAGTCCATTTTTTAATTCAATTTTAGTTTATTAGCCGTTTTAGTTGCTTTAATTGTTATTAAATTATTATTATTTGTTTTGATTTGCGATTATTAGAATTATAATTGCATAATTTTAGCTAATAATTTATAAGAAAAAAGCGATTATATAATGTCAATTTTTAGAAATTATCAATTTCAAATCTTTTGATTAAAATTAGTTGTTTTTATGGAATTGCTGCTCTAAAAAAGTTTGTTTTCAGAGCTAATATTTTTTAATTTTTCCTATAATTGTTTTCTGAATTTTACTATATTTAGAAAAAGTTAAAAATAATATCATCAATGAATCTAAATGTATTTATATCTATTTGATGATAATTTAACTAATCTTTTTTATATTATATTTTTTTAATCCTAAATAAACTTAAATCAATAAATGGAAATATTTCATATTAGTGCAGAGTGCTATCCGGTAGCTAAAGTTGGTGGTTTAGCTGATGTAGTAGGAGCTTTGCCAAAATACCAAAGCAATGCGGGTCATAAATTAAGGGTTGTAATGCCTTGTTATGAAACTAAATTCAGGAATGAAAATGATTTTGAGTGTGTTCATTGGGGGACTATTCAACTAGGGAGTTTTAGTTTTCCTTTTAGTGTTCTTAAAGAAAACACAGATAAGTTAGGTTTTGAATTGTATTTAATTGAGATACCAGAACTTTTTGATAGAAAAGATGTTTATGGTTATGAAGATGACGTAGAGCGATTTATCTCTTTTCAAATTGCAACATTGGATTGGATTATTGGAAGAGAAACCATGCCTGATGTTATAAATTGTCATGATCATCATACAGGATTAATTCCTTTTATGATGCAGTATTGTCATAAATACCATAAGTTGTTGAGTACGCCTTCGATGATAACTATTCATAACGGTTTGTATCAAGGTAAATTTAGTTTTGATAAGTTAAATTATATACCAGAATTTGATTTAATTCATGAGAAAATTCTAGAATGGGATCATTGTATTAATTCATTAGCGGTAGGGGTAAAATGCGCTTCGGCTGTTACAACAGTTTCTCCAAGTTATCTGAATGAAATAAATTATTCAGCAAATGGTTTAGAAACATTATTTAATCTTGTTCGTTATAAGTCGAGAGGTATATTAAACGGAATTGATACGCAAGTTTGGGATCCTGCAAAAGATAAAATGTTAGAAAAGAATTATTCTATTCAAAATTTAGAAAAAGGAAAACAACAAAATAAGGAAGTACTTTGTACTCTTTTTAATCTAGATCCATCGAAACCTTTGTTTAGTTTTATAGGTAGATTATGGGATGAAAAAGGAGGCGATTTATTGCCGCAAGCTTCGGCTTTAGCTCTTTCGGAAAATTTTAAAGAAATTAATATTTTAATATTAGGTTCGGGAAGTGCACAAATTGAAAATCAACTAAATAGTTTATTGGTTGATTATAAAGGAAATTACAATACTTTTATTGGTTACAATGAAGAATTAGCTCATTTAATATATGCTGGAGCCGACTTTTTAATGATGCCATCTAGAGTAGAGCCTTGTGGATTAAATCAAATGTACTCTTTAAGATATGGAACTATACCAATCGTTAGGAGAACAGGAGGATTACAAGATACTGTAATTGATTTTGGTGATAACGGTAACGGAATTTGTCATGATCAAGCTTCTGTAGGAGATATATGTTATTCTATTCAAAGAGCTGTGAACTTATATAAAGATAAAGAACGTTTAAATAAAATTAGAAAAATAGGAATGAGCACTGATCATTCTTGGGAAAAAGCCAGTAAAGAATATATGGACATGTACAACTTAATACTTAATAAAATATGAAGGCAAAAAGGAAAAATGTTATTGCTATTATCTTAGGAGGAGGGCAAGGATCTAGATTGTATCCGTTGACTGAATCTAGGTCTAAACCAGCAGTACCAGTTGGAGGAAAATATAGATTAGTGGATATTCCTATTTCAAATTGTATGAATTCGGACATTTATAGGATGTTTGTTTTGACACAATTTAATTCGGCTTCACTTAATGCACATATTAAAAACACTTATGTTTTTAGTGCTTTTAGTCAGGCTTTTGTAGATATTTTAGCTGCTGAGCAAACACCTGATAATCCAACTTGGTTTCAAGGAACTGCCGATGCTGTAAGACAATGTATGCCTCATTTTTTAAATCATGATTTTGATTATGCTTTAATTCTTTCGGGAGATCAATTGTATCAAATGGATTTTAATGATATGCTTGAGGAGCATATTAATAATGAAGCTGATATTACAATTGCAACCTTACCAGTTAATGCTAAAGATGCACCTGAGTTTGGAATTCTAAAGACAAATAGTGAAAGCTGTATTGAATCTTTTATTGAAAAACCAGCTAAAGAATTATTGCCAGACTGGGAATCAGATGTAAGTGAACAAATGAAAGCTGAAGGGAAAAACTACTTAGCTTCAATGGGTATTTACATATTTAATAAGAAGCTTTTGGTGGATTTAATGGCTAATCCTGATACAAAAGATTTTGGTAAAGAAATTATTCCTCAGGCTGTTGGAAATAAAAAAATCCTTAGTTATCAGTATGAGGGATACTGGACTGATATTGGTAATATTGATTCTTTCTTTGAAGCTAATATTGGATTAACAGAAGATGTTCCTAAATTTAATTTGTTCGATGACGTTAACAAAATATATACAAGACCTCGAATGTTACCGCCATCTAAGTTTAAAAATACAACGGTAAATAAATCGTTAATCTCTGAAGGATGTATTTTAAATGCTAAAGAAATTGAACATTCAGTTATAGGAGTTCGTGCAAGAATTGGAAAAGATTCGGTTGTCAAAAATACTTATGTAATGGGTAACGATTTTTATCAAAGTATTGAAGATATGGACGAGGAAATGAAAAAAGGTAAAACTTTAGTAGGAATTGGAGAAGGTTGTTATATCAATAATGCATTAGTAGATAAAAATTGCCGAATAGGTAATAATGTTTATATCAACGGTGGTGCACATTTAGAAAATGCTACCACTGATTTGTATGCTGTTAAGGAAGGAATTGTAGTGATAAAGAAAGGTGTGACTTTGCCTGATAATTTTAGAATTGAATAAGTAAGTCAACTGTTTTTTATATCAATATTCTAATTCTCAAGGATTTAGAATTATACCAATAATACTATGAGTAAAGTTATTTCGCATTCCCTTTTTACTGATTTTGATATTAACTTATTCAAAGCTGGAAAGCATTTTAGATTGTATGAAAAGTTGGGTGCTCATTTAATGGAATTAAATGGTGTTCAGGGAGTTTATTTTGCTGTATGGGCTCCTACGGCTCATTCAGTTTCAGTTGTAGGAGATTTTAATTACTGGACACAAGGAGAACACGAGCTTTATGTACGCTGGGATTCTTCAGGTATTTGGGAAGGATTTATTCCTAATATAGAGAAAGGTGCTACTTATAAATATAACATACTATCTAATAATGATGGTCTGGTTCTTGAAAAAGCCGATCCATTTGCTTTTTACTGTGAGAAACCACCACATACTGCTTCAGTAGTTTGGGATCTTGCACATGATTGGGATGATTCCAAATGGATGAAAACCCGAAAAGAACATAATGATTTAGATAAGCCTTATTCGGTTTACGAAGTTCATTTAGGTTCTTGGAAGCGTGGAGAAGGAAATAGATTCTTGAGTTATATTGAATTAGCCGATGACTTAGTTAGTTATGTAAAAGAAATGGGATTTACTCATGTTGAGTTTATGCCAGTTATGGAATATCCTTATGATCCGTCATGGGGGTATCAGTTAGTAGGTTATTTTGCTCCAACTTCCCGTTTTGGAAACCCACAAGGTTTTATGGTCTTGGTAGATAAATTACACCAAGCTGGTATTGGAGTAATTTTGGATTGGGTGCCTTCGCATTTTCCAGATGATGCGCATGGTTTAGGCTATTTTGATGGTTCTAATCTTTATGAGCATCCTGATCGTAGAAAAGGTTATCATCCGGATTGGAAAAGTTTAGTATTTAATTATGGAAGAAACGAAGTGCGTTCTTTTTTAATTAGCAATGCTTTATTTTGGTTACAACATTATCATATTGATGGTCTGAGAGTTGATGCTGTAGCTTCGATGCTTTATTTAGATTATTCTAGAAATGATGGGGAATGGGAACCAAATATTTTTGGAGGAAATGAAAACCTAGATACCATCAGTTTCTTAAAAGAATTCAATGAAGTTGTTTATTCTAATTTTGAAGGAGTGCAGACTATTGCCGAAGAAAGTACTTCGTTTTCAATGGTTTCAAGACCTACATCAGTAGGAGGACTTGGATTTGGAATGAAATGGATGATGGGATGGATGCATGATACTTTGAAATATTTCCAAAAAGCAACAGTTTATAGAAAATACCATCAAAACGATTTGACTTTTTCTATGACTTATGCTTTTACCGAAAACTTTATGCTACCATTGTCTCATGACGAAGTAGTATATGGTAAAAAATCAATTGCTGACCGTATGCCTGGTGACGAATGGCAAAAATTTGCCAATTTACGTTTGCTTTATAGTTATATGTTCACTCATCCTGGAACTAATTTATTGTTTATGGGAGGTGAATTTGGTCAAATGAAAGAATGGAATTTTGAAGAAAGCTTAGATTGGCATTTGTTACAATATCCAGTTCATAATGGCATAAAAGAGTTGATTAAAGATTTGAACAAATTGTACAAATCGCAGCCAGCTTTATACCAAAAACAATTTAGTCCAGAAGGGTTTGAATGGATTAATTATTCCGATCATCAAAATGCAGTTCTTTCCTATATTCGAAAAGGAAATAATCCTAAAGACGATTTAATTGTGGTGTGTAATTTTACACAAATGGTTCGTAAGAATTACAGAATTGGAATTCCTAGAAAAGGAAAACTGACAGAGATTTTTAATAGCGATTTAGAAAAATACCAAGGAAGTAATGTGCTGAATACAGCCGATTTAAAAATTGAATCTACACCTTATGGAGGTCGAGATTATTCGGTTGAATTGTTATTAGCTCCATTGAGTGTTACTGTTTTTAAGATTTCCTAAGCAGTTCTAATCCAGCTCAAAAATGAGGCTACACAAAATTTAATTAATTTCAAAAAGAAGTATTAATTTTTAAGTTAATACTTCTTTTTTTTGCTAAAAATGCAACTATATCGATTTCGTGAATAACAAAACTATTGTTTATTTATAAAAAAGATTTTTCGTAAGTTTGAGAAAGTGAGCATATTATTAATCAAAAATGAATTGACATGATTACAAATACAGAATTAGAATACAAAGGAGATTTGTATCCATCAAAAATAGTTTCTTATACGCATGATGTTGATTCAGTATGTTTTTACACTGACAATAGTGTTATTTTAAAACTGACTGTTTTAAGAGATAGTTTGCTTCGATTTCGTTTTACAACCAAAGGTTATTTTAGCAATGATTTTTCTTACGCTATTGATGAAACCCATTCTCATGGCTACAATCATTTAGAAGTTACTGATGAAGCAACTTGCTATAAAATCACCACTAATAAGATCATCTGTAAAATTCAAAAAGCCGATTTAAGAGCTTCTATTTACGATTTGAAAGGAAATGTAATTTTAGAAGATGAATTAGGTTTTCATTGGGAAGAATCATACGAATATGGTGGGAATATCGTAAAAATGAGTAAGGCTTCTAGAGATGGAGAATGCTTTTATGGTTTAGGCGATAAAGCTACTCAAATGAATCTTAAAGGAAAAAGAGTAGAAAATTTTGCAACAGATCAATACGCTTTTCAAAAAGAACAAGAACCTTTATATAAAGTAGTTCCATTTTATATTGGATTGCACAATAAACAGTCTTACGGAATATTCTTTGACAATACTTTTAGAAGTTTTTTTGACTTTTGTCACGAAAGAAGAAATGTAACCAGTTTTTGGTCAGATGGTGGAGAGATGAATTACTATTTCTTCTATGGACCAAATATGCAAGATGTAGTCACTTCATATACTGATTTGACTGGAAAACCTGAATTACCACCTTTATGGGCTTTGGGTTATCACCAATGCAAATGGAGTTATTATCCGGAGAGCAATGTAAAAGAGGTGGCAGCTAAATTTAGAGAATTACAAATTCCATGTGATGCTATTTATTTAGATATTGATTATATGGAAGGGTTCAGATGTTTTACTTGGAACAAAGAATATTTTCCAGATCCTAAACGAATGGTTTCTGAATTAGCTGCCGATGGATTCAAAACCATTGTTATCATTGATCCAGGAATTAAAATTGATAAGGAATATTGGGTTTATAAAGAGGCTTTGGCAAAGGATTATTTTTGCAAAAGAGCTGATGGCCCTTATATGAAAGGAAAGGTATGGCCTGGCGAATGTAATTTTCCAGATTATACAAATCCCGAAGTAAGAGAGTGGTGGGCTGGATTATTTAAAGAATTAATTTCAGATATTGGTGTAAAAGGAGTGTGGAATGATATGAACGAACCTGCAGTAATGGAAGTTCCTAATAAAACATTCCCTAATGATGTACGTCATGATTATGATGGTAATCCTTGCAGTCATCGAAAAGCCCATAATATTTATGGAACTCAAATGGCAAGAGCTACTTACCATGGGGTAAAACGTTTTTCTTATCCTAAAAGACCATTTATTATTACTCGATCTGCCTATTCAGGAGCGCAACGTTATACGTCTTCGTGGACAGGAGATAATGTGGCTACTTGGGAGCACCTTTGGATTGCTAATATTCAAGTACAAAGAATGTCTATTTCAGGAATGGGTTTTACAGGTTCAGATATTGGTGGATTTGCTGAACAGCCTACTGGGGAATTGTACGCTAGATGGATTCAACTTGGGGTTTTTCACCCATTTTGTAGAACACATTCTTCAGGAGATCATGGTAATCAGGAACCTTGGGCTTTTGATGAAGAAGTTATCGATATTACTCGAAAATTTGTTAATCTTCGCTATCAATTATTGCCTTATTTGTACACTATGTTCTGGCAATATATCGAAGAAGGTACGCCTATGTTGAAACCTTTGGTTTATTTTGATCAAGAAGATATTCAAACTCATTATAGAAATGACGAATTTATATTTGGAAACCAAATCTTAGTTTGTCCTATTTTAGAACCTAATGCTTTAGGTAGAAGAATGTATGTTCCTAAAGGGCAATGGTATAATTACTGGACGAATTGCTTAGTAAAAGGTGGTAAAGAAATGTGGGTAGATACTAAGTTTGACGAAATTCCTGTTTTTGTTAAAGCGGGTGCCATAATTCCTAAATATCCTGTACAACAATATGTGGGTGAATTAGAATTTGACGAATTAACCTTAGACGTATATTACAAAGAAGGAAAAGAAAAATCAGTGGTGTATGAGGATGCGCAAGATGGTTATGATTATAAAAAAGGAAGATTTAGCTTTTTATCTTTTCAGGCTACGGGAAAAGAGACAGAATTAAATATTCAATTGCACAAAGAAGGTAAATTCGATACTAATTACACTAAATTCAAAATTAATTTAATAGGATTGCCATTTGAAATTAAAATAGTAGAAATTGATAACGAAGAAGTAGTTTTTGATGCTAAAAGTTTTAAAGAAAATCAATATCTAATTGTCCCTAAGGATTTTAATGTTTTGCATATTATTGGATAATAATTGTATTTTTGTTAGTAAAAAATTAACTATCATGAAAAAGAATTTATTATTTGTCGGAATTGCTGCTGTAGGATTGCTGTATTCTTGTGCGACAAATCCATTGACAGGAAAAAGAACTTTAAATTTTGTTTCTAATAGCGAATTGTTTCCTTCTTCTTTTCAGGAGTATGGAACTTTTTTAAAGGCAAATAAAGTCATTACTGGTACTGCTGATGCTAAAAAAGTAGAGACCGTTGGAATTAAAATTAAAGTTGCTGCCGAACGTTATTTGGCTTCTTTAGGTCAAAATGAATATTTGAAAGACTATCAATGGGAATACAAATTAGTTGATAATAAAGAAGTAAATGCTTGGTGTATGCCAGGAGGTAAGATAGTTGTGTATTCAGGGATTTTACCAATTACTAAAAATGATGCAGGTTTAGCTACAGTAATGGGACATGAGGTTTCTCATGCTCTTGCTAATCATGGTGCGCAACGTATGAGTGCTTCCCAATTGCAAACCTTAGGTGCTGCGGGTGTTGCTGCAGCAACAGGAAGTCAAAGTGCCGAAAAACAACAAATGTGGCAACAGTATTATGGAATAGGTTCTCAAGTAGGTGTTATGCTTCCTTTTAGTAGAAGTCATGAAACAGAAGCAGATAAAATTGGATTAATATTAATGGCTATTGCAGGATATAATCCAGATGAAGCAATTAGTTTTTGGACTAGAATGTCAGCTAATTCAGGAGGTCAAGCTCCAGCTGAGATGTTAAGTACACACCCTTCTGATGCTACTAGGATTGCTAATTTAAAAGCAATGGTACCAGAAGCGAAAGCTGTAGCGGCCAAATTTGGAGTAGTATTCAAATAAAAAAAGACAAATGTATTTTATAAGCCAATTCTAACGAATTGGCTTTTTTTGTAGCATTTAGTAACAATGTTTTTAAATGATTTCAGTAGAAACTGTTTAAAAAATAATAAATTCGTCCCAAAAAATAGAGCTATGATTCCATTACAAAAAGGAGATAAGAAATTATTAAACGCTTGGGCATTTTACGATTGGGCAAATTCAGTTTACCCATTAGTAATTACATCTGCTGTTTTTCCTATATTTTATGACGCTTTGTTTTCTAAAACGGGACATTATATTGAAGTATTTGGATTTAGTGTGAAAAATTCGGCATTGATTAGTTTTGTTACTGCTTTTGCCTTTTTGATGGTTGCTTTTTTGTCGCCATTATTGTCTGGAATTGCCGATTATATAGGGAACAAGAAGTTTTTCATGAAGTTTTTTTGCTATCTAGGTGCTTTTTCATGCATGGGATTGTATTGGTTTAAATTGGATAGTATTTATTCTAGTTTGCTATTTTATTTATTGGGTTTAATAGGTTTTTGGGGAAGCTTGGTTTTTTATAATTCTTATTTGCCTGATATTGCTTTTGAAGAACAACAAGACGCTGTTAGTGCTAAAGGATACTCTTTAGGGTACATAGGAAGTGTGATTCTTTTGATTATCAATTTAGCGATGGTCATGAAGCCAGAATTGTTTAATATCACTGAAACTGACGGTGAACCGGCAGCTATAAAAGCCATGCGTTATTCTTTTGTAATGGTGGGGATTTGGTGGATTTTATTCAGTCAGTATACTTATTATTATTTGCCGAAAGGAAATAAAAATTCGCAACAAAAAATTACTCAAGCTATTGTTTTTAATGGTTTTAAAGAGCTTAAAACAGTATGGTTTTTATTAGAAGAAAACATTCGTTTAAAGAAATATTTAAGAAGTTTTTTTGTGTACAGTATGGCGGTACAAACCGTGATGCTGATTGCAACTTATTTTGGAGCACAGGAAATTGCTTGGGAATCTAAAGAGCAAAGTACAACAGGATTGATTATTTGTATTTTACTGATTCAGTTTTTAGCTATTCTGGGTGCATATGCTACATCAAAAGCTTCAGAGAAATATGGAAATATTCCAGTATTAATCTTTATAAATAGTATTTGGATTTTATTGTGTATTGCGGCTTATTTTATTGTTTTACCAATTCATTTTTACACTATGGCAGCTTTCGTAGGTTTAGTTATGGGCGGAATTCAATCTTTGTCTCGTTCAACCTATTCTAAATTCTTACCAGAAACTGAGGATACGGCTTCATTTTTTAGTTTTTATGATGTGGCAGAGAAAATCGGAATTGTTATAGGAATGCTGGTTTATGGTGTTATTGATCAAATTACAGGTAGTCCTCGATTTGCAATTGTGTTTTTGGCAGTATTCTTTATTGTTGGAGTTGTTTTATTAAGAAAAGTACCTAGAAAACAATAGCTAAATAAAATAAAAAAATTATATTTGGAAACTATTTAAAATACTCTAATCTATGAAAGTATTAAAAAACGTTTCAAAATTTGCAGCTCTGTTTTTAGTGCTGTTTGTTAGCTCATGTGTTTATGAACCTGTTGACGGTACTGTTGATACTATTCCTGATTCAGGAGTTTTTAAAGCTGATTTTAGTGGTACAACCTGGACTGCAAATCAGACAGAAACTGTGGTTTCAGGACATTTTATTGAGATTTCGGCAGTTAATTCTAAAGGAGAAACTTTTGGTATTATGATTGAAGGAGCAGTTGTTGGAACTTATGCTGCTAATATTAATATTGTAGCTTATAATCCTGCAGGTTCTGAATTTGGGTATTGGAGTGTAAATGATGGAAATCCATCTGAAGATACAGGTTCAGTCACTATTACAAGTATTAATACTGAAAAGAAAACAATATCAGGAACTTTTCATTTTAAAGGTTATTGGTCGGATTCGGATAATCCTAAAACGCCAATAAACTTTACTAATGGTGTTTTTACAGATTTGCCTTATAAGAAACAGGAAGAAACAGCTGATGTTTTTACAGCAAAAGTAGGAGGTGTGGCTTTTGTTTCTACAGATATTGTTCCTATGGTAATTGGTTTAGGACCAACAGAATTTATCTCAATTGGTGCTGAAGATGCTAATAAGAATTCGATTACCGTTTCTGTAAAAAGTAATCTAACAGCAGGTACATATCCAATTACTGGCAATATTGCAACTGATGTTGTACAAGCTTTCTATGAGAATGTTGATGGAGAGAACAAAGCGATTTCAGGAAGTGTAACCATAACTTCAATAACAGCTGATAGAGTCAAAGGGACTTTTCATTTTACAACTGGCGGAGCAACACCATTTGCTATAACCGAAGGCTCATTTGATGTAGAATACTAGATTAAATCAAAAATAAGATTCAATTGCCCTCAATTAGATATTTTCTTTTGAGGGCAATTGTTTTTTGGTAAGCTTTTATGGCATAAAGATTGACTTATACACACTAAATAACGCTGGTTGTTTTTATTACTATTTGATTTTCAGTATTATAAAATACAAAATATTAACTTTGTTGTTAGGTATACAAAATATCTAATGACAAAAAGACTTAAATTACACTATGTCAAAACATAAAATACTTACTATTGACAATATGTCACTTCAAGAATTTGATTCTGAAGCTGAATTAATCCCTTTATTGACGCCAGAAGACGAGGAGGAAATGATAAAAGAGGAATTACCAGAATCCTTACCAATTCTTCCGTTGCGAAATATGGTTTTGTTTCCAGGAGTTGTAATTCCTATTACGGCTGGTAGAGATAAATCGATAAAATTGATTGATGATGCTAATGCCGATGGGAAAATTATTGGTGTTGTAGCTCAGAAGAATGAAGAAGATGAAGATCCATCTAAGGACGATATCAATTCAATTGGTACTGTTGCTCGTATTTTGCGTGTACTTAAAATGCCTGATGGAACTACAACGGTAATTTTACAAGGAAAAAAACGTTTCGAAATAGAATCAGTAACTTCTGAGGAGCCTTATATTACTGCTTTAATCAAAGATTTCTCTGAGGAGCGACCTGATAAAGAAGATACTGAATTCTTGGCTATTTTAGAATCGGTAAAAGAATTAGCTATTCAGATTATTAAAGTAAGTCCGAATATTCCAAGTGAAGCTACTTTTGCGATAAAAAACATTGAAAGCCAATCTTTCCTGATCAATTTCGTTACTTCTAATATGAATTTATCAGTTAAAGAAAAACAAGATTTGCTAGCTATCAATAATTTAAAAGACAGAGCTTTAGAAACTCTTAAGTATATGAATGTTGAGTTGCAAAAACTCGAACTTAAAAATGATATCCAATCTAAAGTACGTTTTGATTTAGACCAACAGCAAAGAGAATATTTTCTTCATCAGCAGATGAAAACCATCCAGGAAGAATTAGGTGGTTCAACTCAGGAAGAAGAAATGGACGACATGTTATTGAAGTCTAAGGATAAAAAATGGGATGAAAAAACGCAGGCAATTTTTGAAAAAGAATTAACAAAAATGCGTCGAATGAATCCGCAAGCTCCTGATTATGGCATCCAAAGAAATTACATGGAATTGCTATTAGATTTGCCCTGGAATGAATATTCAAAAGATAATTTTGATTTAAAAAATGCTCAAAAAATACTAGATCGTGATCATTTTGGATTGGATGAAGTTAAGAAAAGAATGATCGAGCATTTGGCCGTTTTGAAGTTGAGAAACGATATGAAATCGCCTATTATTTGTTTAACTGGTCCTCCGGGAGTGGGTAAAACTTCTATTGGTAGATCGGTTGCTGAAGCTTTGGGTAGGGAATATGTTCGTATTTCTTTAGGTGGTTTACGTGACGAAGCTGAAATTCGTGGACATAGAAAAACCTATATTGGCGCTATGCCGGGTAGAATTATTCAGAGTTTGAAAAAAGCAGGAACTTCTAATCCAGTGTTTGTTTTGGATGAAATCGATAAATTATCTAATAGCAATCATGGTGATCCGTCTTCTGCTTTATTAGAGGTTTTAGATCCAGAGCAAAATAGTTCGTTTTATGACAATTTCGTTGAATTAGGATATGATTTGTCTAAGGTGATGTTTATTGCTACCTCAAATAATATGGGAGCTATTCAGCCTGCCTTGAAAGACCGTATGGAGATTATCAAGATGTCAGGCTATACTATTGAAGAAAAGGTTGAAATAGCTAAGCAGCATTTGTTTCCACGTCAATTAAAAGAACATGGTTTAACTTCGAAAGATTTGACAATTGGTAAAAAACAATTGGAGAAAATAGTTGAAGGTTATACTCGTGAATCTGGTGTTCGTGGGCTTGAAGCTAAGATTGCTCAGGTGATTCGAAATGCAGCGAAATCAGTTGCTATGGAGGAAGAATACAATAAAAAAGTAACTGATGAAGATATCGTGACAGTACTTGGAGTTCCAAGATTAGAGCGTGATAAATACGAAAGCAATGATGTAGCTGGAGTTGTTACTGGATTAGCCTGGACAAGTGTTGGTGGAGATATTCTTTTTATCGAATCTTTACTTTCTCCAGGAAAAGGAGGAATGAGCATTACAGGAAATTTAGGAAATGTAATGAAAGAATCGGCTACAATTGCTTTAGAATACATAAAAGCCAATGTAGATCAATTAGGTTTAAGTACTGAATTATTATCGAAATACAACATTCACTTGCACGTTCCTGAAGGAGCAACACCAAAAGATGGACCAAGTGCGGGAATTGCAATGTTAACTTCTTTAGTTTCTTTGTTTACACAAAAAAGAATAAAGAAAAATATTGCTATGACTGGCGAAATAACGCTTAGAGGAAAAGTATTGCCTGTGGGCGGAATTAAAGAGAAAATTCTAGCAGCTAAAAGAGCTAATATCAAAGAAATCATTTTGTGCCACGAAAATAAAAGCGATGTCGATGAAATTAAGCCAGAATATCTTAACGGTGTAACTTTTCATTATGTGAAAGAAATGAGCGAAGTATTAGCAATTGCTATTACCGATCAAAAGGTGAAAAATGCTAAGAAATTGTAATTGAAATACATTTATAAAAAAATCCAAAATCGTAATTGATTTTGGATTTTTTGTTTTGTATCAATAAATAGGACTTTAGTTGGATTTTGGAACTAAATCACAATACCAAAAACCATAATCGTAAGCCGAAGTGTCATTTGTATCGCAAGCCGTATTAGAGGATTCTTGCTTTGGTTTCTCATATTTTCGATAAACAATTTCGCCAATTTCAAAATCAATTGGATTTTTGAAAATTGGTCCGTCAAAGCTGAAGGTGTGAAATTCGCCGTTTTCTCCACATACATCTACATTGTCTGGTAAATCGTCAATAAATTGTTGGTCAATGACACGTCCCACAAAACTTTTGTCTAAATAACGTTCGTTTACACAAACTACAATGGTTTTAAATCCTAAATCGATAAATTCCTGAATTAACTCCTGGGTTGGGATTTTCCAAATTGGGAAAACAGCTTCAAATCCCATAGTTGCTAATTTGTCCTCACGGTATTTACGTAAATCTTCCAGAAAAATATCTCCAAAAACCGAATGGGTAATTCCTTTGTTTTTTAGTTTTTCCAATGTTTCCTGCATCACATTTTCGTAAACTTCCATCGTAGGCATTTCGGGAATTTGCATAATTTCTAAAGGAATCCCAATGCTTTTAGCTTGTTCTTCTAGTAATTCAACTCTAACGCCGTGCATGGAAATGCGTTGGAATTGTTGATTTACACTGGTTAACAGGTAGTTAATTTCAAATTCAGGATTTTGCAGTATTTTGTATAAGGCTAAAGCAGAATCTTTTCCGCTACTCCAGTTAAAAAGGGCTTTCTTCAACTTAATTTTATTAAAATTTTAAGAGGTAAACTTACAAAATTACTCGCATTAGTTTATCAAACCTTTGTAACTTTGAAATTCTTGCTTAATTTACTTTAGATGAAATACCTTTTTTTGTTTTTTACTTCTTTTCTTTTTGCTCAACAAACTAAAGTAGCTGATTTTACTTCGGTTTCGGCTCATTTGAGCCTGAATGCTAGTGAAAAATCAGTTTCTGGTATAATTAACTATTCTTTTGAAATTTTGCAACCTACAGATACTTTAAAAATTGACGCTCAAAAGATGCAGTTTTCTAAAGTTGCCTTAAATAATAATACTGTTCAATATATCAATTCAGGGAAGCAATTATTGATTATCAATCATTTTCAAAAAGGGAAAAACAAAATTAGTTTTGATTACAGTGCTACGCCAACGCAAGCTTTGTATTTTGTGGGTTCTGAAGTTGGTGGAGACTTGCAGATTTGGACTCAAGGACAGGGCAGATACACGAGTAATTGGTTTCCAAGTTTTGATGATGTCAACGAAAAAGTGATTTTCAACCTTGAAATTGATTTTAATTCGGGCTATCAAGTGTTTTCAAATGGTGTTTTACAGCAAAAAACGAATCACAACCGTAGTAAAGTTTGGTCTTACCAAATGGAGAAGCCAATGAGTTCTTATTTGTTGATGCTGGCTATTGGAAAATTTGAAAAACAAACTCAATTTTCTAAGAGTAAAATACCACTCGATTTGTATGTCGAACCTAAAGATATTTCTCGTTTTGAGCCAACTTATCGTTATTCAAAGAGAATATTTGATTTTTTAGAAAAAGAAATAGGAGTAAAATATCCGTGGCAGGTTTACAAACAACTTCCTGTTCGCGATTTTTTGTATGCGGGAATGGAGAATACTTCGGGAACTTTATTTGCTACTCGATATGTTGTGGATTCCATAGGTTTTGAAGACCGCAATTATACTAATGTTGATGCACACGAATTAGCGCATCAATGGTTTGGAGATTTGGTTACCGCGGCTAGTGGTAAACACCATTGGTTACAGGAAGGTTTTGCAACCTATTATGCTTTATTGGCTGAAAAATCGATTTATGGAGACGATTATTTTTATTCCAAAATGTACGAATCAATTCAGCAAATAAAATACGCTTCCAGAACAGATTCAATTCCGATATTAAATGAAAAAGCAAGTTCGTTGAGTTATTATCAAAAAGGAGCCTGGGCGTTGTTTGTGTTGCATCAGGAAATTGGTGATAAGAAATTCAGGAAAATAATTAAAAACTATTTAAAAAAATACGCTTTCAAAACCGTTACAACCGAAGATTTCTTAGCTGAAGTTAGAAAAGTAAGTCATTTTGATACCGATTTATTTTCTAAAAAATGGCTTGAATCAACTGCGATTAATACTCAAAAAATCAATACATTATTGGTTAAAAATAAAATAACTAAGATAATGCTTGAACTAGATAAAATGAAGTCTAAATCTTTAGTAGAAAAACAAGGTTTTTTTAAATTGATTCTTATCTCGGATGCTCATTATTCTGCAAAAGAAATGGTAATTGACCAGCTAAAAAACGAAACTTTTGAAGCTAAAAAACAATTTTTAGAACTCGCTTTAAAAAGTAGAAATATTCATGTTCGTCAAGCGGTGGCTTATACATTACCTAAAATCCCTGAAGAGTTTAGAGCTTCTTATGAAACTTTTTTAGATGACGAATCTTATCAAACTCAGGAAATAGCATTGCTGTATTTGTGGAGAAATTTTCCGAATCATCGTTTGGAATATTTAGAGAAATCAAAAAAATGGATTGGTTTTAATGATTATAATCTTCGAACTTTATGGCTGTCATTGGCTTTAATGACTCCCGAATATACCGCTAACAAACAAGATTTGATTGATGAGTTAATCAGTTTTTCTTCTGAAAAATATGAAGCGACAACCAGACAAAATGCTTTAGAAAAACTAATTGGTTTTCAGATAATCAATGATGCAGTTTTGATTAATTTAGTAAAGGCAACCACGCATCATATGTGGCAGTTTTCTAAATTTGGACGAGATACAATTCGAACTTTATTGAAAAAACAAGAATATAGAGATTCTTTTATTCGAATTTTAGTTAATTTGGACGAAAAAGAACAATTTCAATTGAATCGATTATTAAATTAGAATAAATGAGAGCATTGGTTATTTCTGGCGGAGGAAGCAAAGGTGCATTTGCGGGCGGTGTTGCCCAATATTTATTGGAAAATAAAAAAAATAAATACGATTTGTTTATTGGTACTTCAACAGGAAGTTTATTAATATCTCATTTAGCCTTGGGAAATATTGAAAAAATTCATCGTATTTACACTAATGTAAACATGCGTAAAATATTCAATATTAATCCATTTATCGTTAAAAAAAGAAACGGAATTGAGATAGTAAGCATTAATCATTTTAATGTTTTATTGCAGTTTTTTAAAGGACGAAGAACTTTTGGCGAAAGCAAAAAATTACGTTCTTACATTAAGAGAAGTTTGTCTATTGAAGAGTTTAATGAATTGAAATCATTAGAAACGGATGTGGTTGTTACGGTTACTAATTTGACAAATAATCAAGCTGAATATAAATCAATCAAAGAATGCACTTATGACGAATATTGCGATTGGATTTGGATTTCAAGTAATTATATTCCTTTTATGAGTTTGGTTACTAAAAAAGGATTTGATTATGCTGATGGAGGTTTTTCTAGTTTAGTGCCTATTCAGGAAGCTATTAATAGAGGAGCGACTGAGATTGATGTTGTAGTTTTAGAAACTGAAAAATCGACACCAAGAACAGCTATTGGGAAAAATCCATTTTCGTTATTGATTGATTTGTTCCAAATTGAATTAGACCAAATTGAGAAACATGATATTTTATTAGGAACCTTATCGGCTTCACATAATAATGTAAAACTCAATTTATATTACACTCCAATTGATTTGACTGATAACGCTTTGATCTTTAATAAGCTGAAAATGACTGAATGGTGGGAGCAAGGTTTTCATTATGCTTTGAAAAAAAGTGAAGAAATGCAAGCTGCAAAATCATTGTTAACCGATGAGAAGTCGGCATGATTTTTTTAGCCACAAGTTAAGCTGTGTTTGAAATTATAAAAATAGAATTAAAAATTTATTAAAATAGTTACCATATTTCGGCTACTTCATTTTTTATAAAAGCTAAGGCTGTGTTGCTTGGAGAAGTTTTCTCAATTAATTCAGTTAATACAAATGCTCTCAATTCATCTGCATTTGTTACTTTTTCGTTTTTAGCTGCCAAACGAATTGTTTGTATTGTTGTGTTTTTAGCAGTTAAAATAATCGACCAACATTTATCTGAAACATAAATTTGTTGTGCAATATTATGTTCAAACTCCTGTTCGATATGTGCAATTACAAAAGTTTCATAATCGTTTTTATCTGTTGAAATAGGATTGATACGCACCATTAATTGCGAAGGATTGATACGTTCCATAAACAAAGCCATTCTTTCATAAGCCTGCAATCGCAACGGAAGCGCTATTTTTTGATTGTCTTTTTGAAGCAACCAACGTCTGGTGTTTTGTTGGTCTTTGAAATGTGAATTGAATAAAGAATAAGCCACTAATCCTGTAATGATGGCGGGTAAAGTATAACTGGCTAATTCTATCAGTTTTATCGAATCCATTTGTGTTTGTTTAATTTTTTAACCAAAGGCAAATTAACGAATAAACCAATAAACTTATATTACATTTGCTGAAATTTTATAAAAGATGGAATCCTACATTATTATTATGCTGTGTATAGCTGCTTTTGCTGCAGGATTTATTGATGCCATTGTGGGAGGTGGTGGATTAATTCAAACTCCAGTTGGATTGATATTGTTGCCCAATCTTCCCGTTTCAACAGTTGTTGGAAGCTTGAAAGTTCCTGCTTTTAGTGGAACATCTTTTGCGGCTTATCAATTCTTGAAAAAGGTGGACATGAACTGGCGATTGTTGGCAATCATGATGCTGTTGGCGTTTCCATCGGCCTTTTTGGGATCTACATTGTTGACGTATGTGAGTAATGATTTTATGAAACCTTTATTGCTGGTAGTTCTTTCGTTTTTGGTGATTTACACTTATGCACAGAAAAATTTCGGACAACATGTCGCAAAAAATCATTCTGCCAGAACCCAAATTTTGTATGCTGTCTTAATCAGTTTTGTAGTTGGTTTTTATGATGGTTTTATTGGACCCGGAACTGGAAGTTTTTTGGTTTTGGCCTTCATTTCCTTAATGGGTTTCGATTTTTTGCATGCTTCTGCCAATGCTAAAATGGTTAATCTGGTGACCAATTTTGGTTCTATTTGCTTGTTTATGTTGAAAGGGAAAATTATTTGGGCTGTTGCTATACCAATGGCTTTGTGCAATGCTTTTGGTGGTTGGATAGGAGCTAAATTAGCCATCAGCAAAGGTAACAAGTTTATCCGAATCTTCTTTTTGGTGGTTGTCATAGGTACCTTGATTCGGTTTGCTTATGACGTTTTTTATAAATAGTTTGTAATCTGTTTTCATAGTTCCTTTATTCATTTCGAATGGAGCAGTTGCCTTCTCAAAACCGCGACTGAAAACTGATTGTTAAATCCAATTTCTAAGACTTAAATCCTTATTTTTGCAGAAATAGAAAAAAGTAATGCAACAATATATATCCCAACTTAACGAAGCACAGCGCGAACCCGTATTACAAAAAGATGGCCCAATGATTATTATTGCGGGTGCCGGATCTGGAAAAACCCGTGTATTAACTATAAGGATTGCTTATTTAATGCATCAGGGAGTGGATGCTTTTAATATTTTGTCGCTTACATTTACCAATAAAGCGGCTCGTGAGATGAAAGTTCGTATCTCAGATATTGTAGGTGCTAGCGAAGCTAAAAACCTTTGGATGGGGACTTTTCACTCTATTTTTGCCAAAATTTTACGTTCAGAAGCTGATAAATTAGGTTATCCTTCTAATTTCACTATTTATGATTCTCAGGATTCGCTTCGTGCTATTTCGGGGATTATAAAAGAAATGCAATTGGATAGAGATATTTATAAGCCAAAACAGATTTTAAGTCGAATCTCTACTTTTAAAAACAGTTTGATTACGGTAAAAGCGTATTTCAATGACCCTGATTTACAGGAAGCCGATGCTATGGCTAAGAAGCCAAGAATGGGTGAAATTTACCAAAGTTATGTAGATCGTTGTTTCAAATCAGGAGCAATGGATTTTGATGATTTGTTGTTGAAAACCAATGAATTGTTAACTCGCTTTCCAGAGGTTTTAGCCAAATATCAAAATCGTTTTCGATATATATTAGTTGATGAGTACCAAGATACCAATCATTCTCAGTATTTGATTGTTCGTGCATTATCGGATAAATTCCAAAATATATGTGTGGTAGGAGATGATGCGCAAAGTATTTATGCGTTTCGTGGTGCGAACATCAATAATATTTTGAATTTTCAAAAGGATTACGAAGGTGTTAAAATGTTCCGTTTAGAGCAAAATTACCGTTCGACCCGAAACATTGTTGAAGCGGCAAACACCATTATGGAGCACAATAAGACCAAATTAGATAAAGTAGTTTGGACTGCTAATGATTTTGGTCCAAAGATAAAAGTGCACCGCAGTTTAACAGATGCCGAAGAAGGTCGTTTTGTGGCTAGTACTATTTTCGAACAAAAAATGCAAAACCAAATGACCAATGGTCAATTTGCTATTTTGTATCGTACCAATGCGCAATCGCGAGCTATGGAGGATGCTTTGCGCAAGCGAGATATTCCGTATCGTATTTACGGGGGATTGTCATTTTACCAAAGAAAAGAAATTAAAGATGTTTTGTGTTATTTGCGATTAGTGATTAATCCAAAAGACGAGGAAGCTTTGATGCGTGTGATTAATTATCCAGCACGTGGAATTGGAGATACGACGGTTGAAAAATTGACTGTTGCAGCCAATCATTACAAAAGATCAATATTTGAAGTAATGCAAAATATTGATAAAATTGATTTGAAACTGAATTCTGGAACTAAACAAAAATTACTGGATTTTGTAACGATGATTCAGAGTTTTCAGGTAATCAACGAAAATCAAGATGCTTTTTATCTTACTGATCATGTTTCTAAAAAAACAGGATTAGTTCAGGAATTAAAGAAAGATGCTACGCCAGAAGGAATGGCAAAAATTCAGAATATCGAAGAATTATTAAACGGTATTAAGGATTTCACCGAAGGACAAAGGGAAATTGACGGAGCTCGTGGTGCTTTGTCTGAATTTATGGAAGATGTAGCTTTGGCAACTGATTTAGATAAAGATACTAGCGATGAAGATCGCGTGGCTTTGATGACGATTCACTTGGCAAAAGGACTAGAATTCCCTCATGTTTTTGTGGTAGGAATGGAAGAAGATTTATTTCCATCGGCTATGAGTATGAGTACGCGTTCAGAACTAGAGGAAGAACGCCGGTTGTTTTATGTTGCGCTAACAAGGGCAGAACATCAGGCTTATTTGACTTATGCACAATCGCGTTACCGTTGGGGAAAATTGACGGATAGTGAACCATCTCGTTTTATTGAAGAAATCGACGGTCAGTTTTTAGAATATTTAACGCCTGCCGAAAGCAATTATCGTTTTAAACCCATGATTGATAAGGATGTTTTTGGTGATGTAGATAAATCGAAATTGCGCTTGGCAAAACCTTTGAGCACAACTCCACCAAAATACATTACTGATAGCCAACCAAAACCTGATAATGCTATTCGAAAATTAAAACCAGTAGCTACAAATGCGCCTTCAGGAGCAGCGAACTTATTTGATAATTCATTAGTAGCTGGAAATATTGTCATGCACGAACGTTTTGGTCGTGGACAAGTTATCAATTTAGAAGGAGTGGGTGCTGATAAAAAAGCAGAAATTAAATTTGAAGTGGGCGGAATCAAGAAATTGTTATTGCGATTTGCTAAATTGAATGTGATTGGGTAAAACAGAAGGCAGTTTTCAGAAAGAAGACATCAGAATTAAGAAGCTAGGGCGTTTTTTATTCAATAGATTTTCTTAAATTTAGTAAATCAATCTGTGTTAATTTGTTAAATCTGTTTCATTAGTGTTTCAATTGTTAATGAAATTAACAATTTTTTATACGTCTGTTCGAGTGTTTTTTGTGTAGCGTAGCGGAACAAAAAATGTATCGAGAACCATTGTAATAAAAACATAGTGATATGAAACAGTCTTATGTATATATCTTGAAATGTGCAGATGATTCATATTATACGGGAGTTACGAGCAATTTAACTCAAAGACTTTTTCAGCATAAAACAGCTTTCTATCCTGATTGTTATACTGCAAATAAAAGACCAGTTGAATTAGTTTATTATTGTGAATTCACGGATATTAATTTTGCAATTGATATTGAGAAAAAAATAAAAAAATGGTCAAGAGCAAAAAAAGAAGCTTTGATTAATGGAGAGTATGATAAACTTCCTAATTTAGCAAAGAAAAGGTTTAATTAAGTTGAAGATTCATCAGTTCGAGTGATTTTAAGCAAGATAAATTTAAAAAGCATAATGCTTCTCGATACAATTTTTAATAGTAAAGCTGTCGCATTACTATCAAAAATCACTCGAAGTGACGTGAAAATAATAAAATAAAAATGGCAGAATTTATTAGAATATATGAAGACAAACCCAGTGAAGCAGCTATAGCTAAAGTGGTTAAGGTTTTAAAAGACGGTGGTTTGGTTATTTATCCAACAGATACTGTTTATGGTTTAGGTTGTGATATAACCAATTCCAGAGCCTTAGAACGCATCGCAAAAATTAAGGGTATAAAGTTAGATAAAGCTAATTTTTCATTCATTTGTCATGATTTGAGTAATTTGTCTGATTATGTAAAGCAAATAGAAACTTCGACTTTTAAAATCTTAAAAAGAGCTTTGCCAGGTCCTTATACTTTTATTTTACCAGGGAATAACAATTTGCCAAAGGAATTTAAAAAGAAGACTACTGTGGGGATAAGAGTTCCTGAAAACAATATCGCTTTAGAAATTGTTCGCCTACTGGGGAATCCTATCGTTTCTACTTCCATTCGTGACGAAGATGATGTAATTGAATACACCACTGATCCTGAACTTATTTTTGAAAAATGGCAGAATCTAGTTGATCTGGTTATTGATGGTGGTTATGGTGATAATGTGGCTTCAACCATTATTGATTTATCAGGACATGAACCAGAGGTTGTCAGAGAAGGAAAAGGAAGTTTAGATATTCTTTAAAAGAATTCAAGATTATAGATTTCAGAATTTAGATTTTAAAATATTTTTATAAAAAAACGTCCCAATTTCTTGGGACGTTTTTTATTGTAAACTGCTTGAATGCTGTTTACTATTTTTGTTTTTTCATTTCTTTTTCAACCATATCATAGAATTGGTCAATTTTAGGTAAAACAAGAATACGAGTTCTTCTGTTTTTAGCTCTGTTTTCAGCTGAATTGTTAGCTACTAAAGGAACATAAGAACTTCTACCTGCAGCAATTAATTGCTCTGGTTTAACTCCTAATTCGTTTGTTAATACACGAACGATTGAAGTTGAACGTTTCACACTTAAATCCCAGTTGTCAAGTAAAACTCCGTTTCCAATGTAAGGAACGTTATCAGTATGACCTTCAACCATACATTCAAAATCAGGTTTGTCATTAACTACTTTTGCAACCTTAGCTAAAACTCCTTTAGCTCTATCAGTTACATTGTAGCTACCTGTTTTGAATAACATTTTATCAGAGATAGAGATAAATACCACTCCTTTTTCAACATTGATTTCGATATCTTCGTCGTTTAATCCTACTACGCTTTTCAAACTAGTTACAACAGCAAGAGTAACACTGTCTTTTCTAGTTAAAGCATCCTGAAGTCTAGTAATTTTTAAATCTTTTTCTTTTAAGCTTTCTAATGATTTTTCTAAGTTTTCAGCACCTTTAGTAGTCAACATTGTCAAATCTTTTGATGCGTTGATTAAGCCCTGGTTGTGTTCTTTTAAACCTTCAACTCTAGCAGAAAGTCCAGCTTTTTCTTCTAAACATGAATTCAATTTAACAGTAGCTGTGTTTAATAAATCTTGAGTTTCTTTATTTCTGGCTTCTAAATCCTTGTATTTCTTTTTAGACACACAAGATGTTAAAAGAGCGAGTACCGAAAGGGCAATAACAACTTTTTTCATAGATATAATTAGTTTTTAGTTTTTACAAATTTAGTTTTTAATGATTGAATATTAGATATAAAATATTGTTAATTTTATTTTACAAAGACCTTGCCATTCTTCATATAGTAAGTAATAACGATGCTTTTTAAGCTATAGTATGCTTTTGATTGAAAATTACTTCTTTTTTTGTATGTTATTGAAAATAAGTGATAAAAATAAAAATGCGCTTTTAGAATCGCTAAACAATGGCTGAATTTTCCTTGTAAAAGAAAATGCATTCCTGCAACTCCGTCTAACAACATTCGCGTAAATAAAACCGAGTATAAATGTTCTTTAGGTAGATTTTTAACTAACATTAGTAATGAATTTCGGAAATTCAAAAAGGTTTTCTTTGGGTTTCCTTGTTTCAAAGTGGCGCCGCCTACATGATAAACTACCGAATTGGGATTGTATTTAATAATATGTCCTTTGTTTTTTGCACGCCAACACAAATCGATTTCTTCCTGATGAGCAAAAAAATCATCATCAAATCCCTTTAATTCATGATATACTTTGCTTCTAATAAAAAAACAAGCTCCTGAGGCCCAAGTTATTTCGCAGGCATCATTGTATTGGCCGTTATCTTTTTCGATAGTGTCAAATATTCGACCACGACAATAAGGATAACCATATTTGTCTAAAAAACCACCCGCAGCACCAGCATATTCAAAGTATTCTTTGTTTTTGAAATCTAATAGTTTAGGTTGAATAATAGCGGTTTCGGTTTCATTTTCAAAATTTTCTAAAATTGGTTTCAACCAATTTTCAGTCACTTCGATATCCGAATTGACTAAAGCGTATAATTCGGTGTCGATATGTTGCAAAGCTTCATTGTAACCTTTGGCAAAACCATAATTCCCTGTATTTTTTACAATTTTTACCGTAGGAAAATGTTGTTCAATAAATGAAATAGAATTATCTGTGGAAGCATTATCGGCTACATAAATATCGGCTTCAGCTGAATATTGAATGATGGAAGGCAAAAATTGTTCTAATAATTGAACGCCATTCCAATTGAGGATTACGACTGCTATTTTTTTCAAAGTATCTTTTTAGTTTTCTTAGTTATAATCTGGAAGCTGGGGTAGAAATTGGTATTTTTCATTCTCATAATCCATTTGGCAAAAATAATGATTCAATCCATTGCTTACCATCAAAAAATTAGATTTCATCGTCATATTGTAACGCGCAATTTGGTCAAAAGTGCTTTGGGAAATTTTAACTTCGGGAGCTTTGCATTCGATTAAAATATGAATAGTGCCATCCGAATTAAAAACCACAACATCATATCTTTTTCTTAATCCGTTGACTAATAGAACTTTTTCGACATTGATTAAGGATTTTGGATATTTTTTTTCTTCCAATAAAAATCGGACTACATGTTGACGAACCCATTCCTCGGGTGTAAGAATGATGAATTTTTTCCTGATTTCATCAAAAATAGCCGTTTTATTTTCGCTATTTTTGAAACGAAAAGTATAAGAAGAAAAATTGAGTTGCTGCATAGCGCAAAAATAATTAAATAGTTTAAAGTTTAAGGTTTAAAGTTCTGGTTATTTATAACATTGAGACTGAATACTGCTACTGAATACTGAACACTGGAATAATGGACGAAGTCATAAAAATTGTAAACGATATAAAAGCGGGAAATATCAAACCCATTTATTTTTTGATGGGCGAGGAACCGTATTATATTGATAAGTTATCGGATTATATTGAGGAAAATGTTTTGTCAGAAGAAGAGAAAGGATTCAATCAAACGGTAATGTATGGTCGGGATGTTTCGGTAGAAGATATTGTTTCTACAGCTAAGCGTTACCCAATGATGGCGGAACGTCAGGTTGTGATTGTAAAAGAAGCGCAGGATTTAACTAAAACCATTGATAGATTAGAAAATTATGTCGAAAACCCGATGCTTTCCACTGTTTTGGTTTTTTGCTACAAATACAAAACCTTAGACAAAAGAAAGAAAGTAACTAAGTTATTAGCCAAATCAGGAGTGGTTTACGAAAGTAAAAAGCTATACGAAAATCAGGTTAGCGATTGGATTAAACGTGTTTTGTCGGGAAAAAAATATGCTATCGAGCCAAAGGCTGCTGCAATGTTAGTAGAGTTTTTAGGGACAGATTTGAGTAAGATAAATAACGAACTCGAGAAATTACAGATTATCTTACCAAAGGGAAGTACTATTTCTCCAAAAGATATTGAAGAAAATATTGGGTTTTCCAAAGATTTTAATGTGTTTGAATTGCGAAAAGCCATTGGCGAACGCAACCAATTTAAGGCTTATACCATTGCCGAAAATTTTGCTAGTAACCCTAAAGAAAACCCTATGGTTGTTACAACCAGTTTAGTTTTTGGTTTCTTCATTCAATTATTAAAATACCACGGATTAAAAGATAAAAATCCTAAAAATGTAGCAGCAGTTTTAGGTGTAAATCCTTTTTTCTTAAAGGAATATGATGTGGCTTTGAAAAATTATCCAATGCGAAAAGTAAGTCAAATTGTTGCTGCATTGAGAGAAATAGATGTAAAAAGTAAAGGAGTAGGAGCTAACTCCTTGTCTAATGCTGATTTATTAAAAGAAATGCTGTATCATATTTTTAATTAACATTATAAATTAACGATATTTGCATTTCTAAAAACCAAACAAAATACCACAATAATGGGAATGAATAAGAATACCATCTTAGGATGGGCAACATTAATAATGATTTTGATGGGATTGTTATTAATAGGACTTGGTGTTTTTAAATACCGAGATGTTTCAGGTATTGGATTTGCTGCGGTTGGCGTAGGTTTTTTTGCAATCGCATGGGTTTTTAGTTCATTAAAAGGAAGGGTTTAAACAATTTTCAATATCAATTGCAAAAATCAATTACAATTATAAAAGAATATAAATAATAAAAATTAAAAAATGTCAGACGATAAGAAAGTAATATTCTCAATGCAAAAATTGAGTAAAACTTACCAAGGAGCAGATAAACCAGTTCTTAAGAATATCTATTTGAGTTTCTTTTACGGAGCTAAAATTGGTATTTTAGGTTTGAATGGTTCGGGTAAATCTTCTCTTTTAAAAATTATTGCAGGAGTTGATAAAAACTACCAGGGAGATGTTGTTTTTCAACCGGGTTACACTGTTGGTTATTTAGAGCAAGAACCAATTTTGGATGATTCTAAAACGGTTTTAGAAATTGTTCAAGAAGGAGCTGCAGAAACTATGGCTGTTTTGGCAGAATACAACCAAATCAACGATTTATTTGGTCTTGAAGAAAACTATTCAGATCCAGATAAAATGGACAAGTTGATGGATCGTCAAGCGGCTTTGCAAGACAAAATTGACGCATTGGGAGCTTGGGAAATCGATACTAAATTAGAAATTGCAATGGATGCTTTGCGTACGCCAGATGGAGATACGCCAATCAAAAACCTTTCAGGAGGGGAGCGTCGTCGTGTAGCTTTATGTCGTTTGTTGTTGCAACAACCTGACGTTTTGCTTTTGGATGAGCCTACCAACCACTTGGATGCAGAGTCTGTTCTTTGGTTAGAGCAACATTTAGCACAATATGCAGGAACTGTAATTGCTGTAACGCACGATAGATATTTCTTAGATAATGTTGCTGGTTGGATTTTAGAGTTGGATAGAGGTGAAGGTATTCCTTGGAAAGGGAATTATTCTTCTTGGTTAGACCAAAAATCAAGCAGAATGGCATTAGAAGAAAAAGTAGCTTCAAAACGTCGTAAAAACTTAGAACGTGAGTTGGACTGGGTTCGCCAAGGAGCTAAAGGTCGTCAAACAAAGCAAAAAGCGCGTTTACAGAACTACGATAAATTATTGAACGAAGACCAAAAACAATTGGATGAAAACTTGGAAATCTATATTCCAAATGGTCCACGTTTAGGAACTAATGTTATCGAAGCAAAAAATGTTGCCAAAGCTTTTGGAGATAAATTATTATACGACAATCTTAACTTTACTTTGCCACAAGCTGGAATCGTTGGGATTATCGGGCCAAATGGTGCTGGTAAATCGACTATTTTTAGAATGATTATGGGTGAGCAAGAAACAGACAGCGGAGAATTCTCGGTTGGTGAAACTGTAAAAATTGCTTACGTAGATCAGTCACATTCTAATATCGATCCAAATAAATCCATCTGGGAAAACTTCGCAGACGGACAAGAATTGATTATGATGGGCGGAAAACAAGTAAATTCAAGAGCTTATTTATCTCGTTTCAATTTTGGTGGTGGAGAGCAAAACAAAAAAGTTTCAGCACTTTCAGGTGGAGAACGTAACCGTTTGCACTTGGCAATGACTTTGAAAGAAGAAGGAAACGTATTATTACTGGATGAGCCAACGAATGACTTGGACGTAAATACGCTTCGTGCATTAGAAGAAGGTTTGGAAAACTTTGCAGGTTGTGCCGTAGTTATTTCGCACGACAGATGGTTCTTGGATAGAATTTGTACACACATTCTAGCTTTTGAAGGAGATTCTGAAGTGTATTATTTCGAAGGTGGTTTCTCTGAATACGAAGAAAACAAAAAGAAACGTTTAGGTGGTGATTTAACTCCAAAACGTTTGAAATACAGAAAATTGATTAGATAATATCTGAATTAATTGGGGTACAAAAAAAGGGATGATTTTAAAATCATCCCTTTTTTATTTTGCTTGAAGTTTAAATTAAAATGAAATCTGTAATTGTGCAGTAACCATTGATTTACGGTCACTTTGAGGGTGTTTACCTGTAATAGCCTTGTCAAAAATGGCTCTGTTTTGATAGCCTAAAGTAAATTTAGGACCTAACTTTCCTGTGAAATAGTAATTAACACCTAGTTCATACATTGTCATTGGAGTTTCTAAGGCTTCTAAGTCGGTAATTTGAGCTGCCGCATATACTTGAGTTTTTCCAGTAGTTGTTGCATTTTTAGATTTGGCAAACAAATAACCCGCTTGTGCATAGTAAATATTCCCAGTTCCCACACCTATAAAACCACTTCCTGAGCTGTTTATTAGTGAATTATCATTCAATGCTGGATTTGGTGTAGCAATACTTCGGATATAATTTTTACCATAATTGCAGTTGTTGTAAGCCGCATATAACGTCAAAGCATCGCCTTTGACACTTAACGGACTATCATAAAAAACATCCAATCCTAAAACATTCTCATCATCGTGTTTAATAATCGTTGGATTAGTTTCGTCTTGATGCCACATGGCTTTAGCCTGTGTTAAATAGCCAAAACCAAGGTTAAAAACACGTTTTGTTCCTAGGTAAGTTCCTTTACTAAAAGGATCCGTGTTTCCTTCTTGCTCTAAAAAAGCATAAGTTAGAATTCCTGAATATTGTGCTCTTGGTGTCTCGGTGCTAACGGTTGAATTTAAATTTAAATTGTTTGTTGCACTGCGATACGGATTTGTAATAGCTACCTGATAGTTCAATTTATCAAAAAAACCTTTGGCATAAATACTTAAATTTCGATTGCCAAAAGTAGCAGAGGTATTAATATTTTGTTGGTAAATAGGAGCGTCCAAAGTTAATTGAGAAGAAGAACTTTGAGCTGAATAACGTGTAGTTCCCGCTCCCCAAGCAGTTAATCCACCTCCAATGTGTAATTTGTCGTTAAAATGATATTCTCCAACTGCATCATATATAGATAACGGCGCATTAGATGGGCCGTTGTTTTGTTGGAAATTGATGTTGTTTTGTCCCAATTGTAAATGAAAGAAAACCTTATCGGTAAGCATTCCCATGGCTTGTAATCGCAAACGTCTGATGACAACATCGTAAGTTTCGTTTACTACGTTATCCCCAACTTTACTGCCAGGATTTAATTCCGTATATCTTCCCCAAATTTGAAGATTCATTCCAAATTTAATGTATGTTTTTCCATCTTCAGATAGATTTACTTTAAATGGACTTTTAGCTTCTTGGGCAAATGATGAAAAACAATAAAAAAAAGGTAACAATAGGAGAGAGGGAATTCTAATCTTTTGAAATCTCATTATTATGGGCTTATGAATGACTAAACTGTAGATTACTTAAATTTTTATAGATTCCGTTTTCTAAAGCAATCAATTCTAAATGTGTTCCTTGTTCGCTAATCACGCCATTATCAATTACTAAAATTTGATCGGCTGAACGAATAGTTGACAAACGGTGCGCAATAATAATACTGGTTCTTCCTTGCATCAAAATTTCTAAAGCTTCTTGAACTAATTTTTCGCTTTCGCTATCTAACGAAGAAGTAGCTTCGTCTAATATCAAAATACTTGGATTTTTAAGTAAAGCACGAGCAATAGCAATACGCTGTCTTTGACCTCCTGAAAGTTTGATTCCTCTTTCTCCCACTATAGTTTCCATCTTTTCAGGGAAACTTTCAATGAAATTTAAAGCATTGGCTTGTTTGGCTGCCAATAGAATTTCTTCGTCGGTTGCATTTGGTTTTCCGTAAGCAATGTTTTCTTTTATGGTTCCGCCAAATAAAATCACATCCTGAGGTACAATACTCATGTTACCACGAAGATTTTCCAAATCAAAATCGTAAATATTTTTATCATCAATTAAGATTTCTCCTTTATCAATATCATAAAAACGCAATAACAACGAAGCAATGGTTGATTTTCCAACGCCACTAGGTCCTACGATAGCAATTTTTTGACCAAAATTAGCCGTGAAATTCACATCTTTCAACACCTGAATTTCTTTTCTAGAAGGATAACTAAAAGCTACATTTTTGAAAGTAACATTTCCTTTTATCTTTTCAATCGAAGCTGAATTTGAAGTTGCGCTAATTTTTTCTGGAGTTTCCTCCAATAATTCAAAAACACGTTCGGTTGCACCAATAGCCTTTTGAACCTGAGCGTACAATTCAGCAATTCCTCCCGATGAAGCCCCTACATAACTTGAATATAAGATGAAGGTAAATAATTGACCTACGCTAATTTCGCCACCAATACTCAATTGCACACCATACCAAACCACCGCAACGATAGTCCCAAACAAACAAACAATAATAAAAGAAGCAAAATAACCTCTTAGCTGTCCACCTTTTATGGCAATTTTTACGACCTCTCTAATTTTGCCCTGGTAACGGGCAATTTCGTACCATTCGTTAGCAAAAGCTTTTACAATACTAATTCCCTGCATGGTTTCCTCAACTACCACTTGGCTTTCGGCAACTTGATCTTGTACTTTTTTAGAATATTTACGAATAAAACGTCCAAAAAGCACCGCAGCAACTCCTACCAAAGGAACTATAGAAACCATCATAATGGTCAATTTGATGTTGATACTGGCTAGCATTACAAAACTTCCGATAATCAATATAAACTGACGAAGGAATTCGGCAATAGTAGTCGTTAAAGTATCTTGGATTTGGGTAATGTCGTTAGAAATTCTACTGTTTAGTTCTCCAACGCGTTTTTGCGAAAAGAAAGACATTGGAAGTTTTACTAAATTAGTGTACAAGGCTAAACGAACATTAGCCAACGTATTCTCAGTAAAATTGACAAACAAAGACAATCTAAAAAAGGAGAATACCGATTGCAATATTAAAACTAATCCCAATCCTAAAGCAATTTGATTAGCTAAACCAGCATCTTTTTTATTGACACAATCAACCAGCATTCCCATGAATTTTGGAAAAGCCAATGCCGTGACACTGGTAAGCAATAAAAAAACTAAGCCTACATAAAATTTCCAAGTATTATTGCCTGCATATTTAAAGATAATCTTTGCTTTGTTAAGCGAGCTTGCTGTTATTTTTGATTTTGGTAAATCATTCTCTTTGAATCTAGCCATTCTTAATTTTATTTTAGAAATACAAATGTACTACTATAAGACAGTCATAGCAAAAAAATATGACAAGCCTTGGTTTGCTTAAAAGTCTGTATTTGAATACGAAAGAAAATAAGTCGAAAATTTTATTGATTTATTTTCAAAAAACGCTTGTAAATATAAAATCTAGCTGTATATTTGCACTCGCAATAACGCAAGACATTGCAACCCGAAAGGGCGATTAGCTCAGCTGGTTCAGAGCACCTCGTTTACACCGAGGGGGTCGGGGGTTCGAACCCCTCATCGCCCACCAAGAAACTCCTTAAGAAATTAAGGAGTTTTTTTATGCTCTATATTGAATATTTAATTTCTCCACAACTTTTGAGATTGATCCTTTTTATCGGCATTATGAGATAACAATCAAATAGTGAGGATATTCTACCGCTAGGATTTTACTTTTTGGCATATCTCAATTATTCATTCAATCTTAATGTGAAGGGAAAAATGGCTTATCATAACTCTATTTAGGGTTCGTTAAAATGTGACACTAATGCCCACTTTTGTATCATAACAACTTTCCGAAATTGACGGAAATTTGTCTAAATATTAAAACAATAAAATAGAGTAAAATGAAAAAAACAATTTTTATAACAGGGGCATCTCGCGGATTAGGAAGAATTTGGACAGAAACTTTTTTGAAACGTGGCGATAATGTAGTTGCTGCAGTAAGAAATATTGATTCATTAAAGGAATTGGCAAATGAATTTCCCGAAAATTTACTGGTTTTGCAATTAGACGTTACCGATAAAAAAGCTGCTTTTGAAGCCATTTCAAAAACAAAAAATCATTTTGGAGCGATTGATGTATTAATCAATAATGCGGGCTATGGTCATTCGGGAACCATTGAAGAATTAGAAGAACAAGAAATTCGTCAGCAATTCGAAACCAATGTACTCGGTTTAATTTGGGTTACACAAGCAGTTATACCCGTAATGCGTGAGCAAAAATCGGGTCATATTATCCAGGTTTCAAGTGCATTAGGCGTTGTGGCATTGCCAACTTTAGGAATTTATAGTGCTTCTAAATTTGCAGTGGAAGGATTAAGCGAATCATTAGCAGCAGAAGTAGCTGGATTCGGAATTAAAGTTACTCTTTTAGAACCAAATGGTTTTGAAACGGACTTCAGTACATCTTCTTTAGCACAAAGTAAACCTTTAGCGCAATATGACGATGTTAAGACTGCTCTTTATGCTACAAACAATATTGATGATTACGGTATGCCTGAAGCTACTGCTGGTGCAATACAAAAATTAGTTGATGCCGAAAATCCTCCTTTACGATTGATTTTAGGTAAAGCAGGTATTCAGTGGATAAAACACGCCTATACTGAACGTATGAAAACCTGGGACGAATGGCAGGACGTTTCACTTTCGGCACACGGAAAATAAAGATTAATTTTTCGATTTCAAAAAGGAAAGAATTCACATCAAATTAAAAAAAATATATTTAGAGCCCGTTTAAATTCTAATACCTAAAATTTAAACAGCTCTAAATAATATTAAAAAAATAAACAAATGGATAACAATCAAATTTTCGAAACATACAATTTAAATGGTTTACAATTAAAAAACCGTATCGTAATGGCACCTATGACCCGCTCCAGAGCTGATAATGAAGGTAACGTTGCTACGGAATTAATTGCAGAATATTACAAACAGCGGGCATCGGCAGGATTAATTATTACGGAAGGAACTTTCATCAGTCCTGAAGCTGTTGGTTACATTAATGTGCCAGGAATTTATTCAAAGGAGCAAGTTGAAGGCTGGAAATTAACAACCAAAGCGGTACATCAGGAAGGCGGAAGTATTTTTGCTCAATTGTGGCATACAGGTGCTATTTCGCATCCTGATTTGCAAAACGGGAAAAAACCACTTGCTCCATCGGCTAATAATCCGAAACAGCAGGTATTTACTTTCGAGGGTTTTAAAGAAACGACAGAAGCACAAGCAATGACTATTGCCGATATTAAAAGAACCGTGAATGATTTTAAACAGGCTGCAATTAATGCTTTTGAAGCAGGTTTTGATGGCGTAGAATTACATGGTGCAAACGGCTTTTTATTACAGCAATTTTTTTATAAAAATTCAAATCACAGGGAAGATGAATATGGAGGTTCCATAGAAAACAGAGCCCGTATTCTTTTTGAAATCTTAGCCGAATTAAAAACAGTGGTTGATCTTTCTAAAGTTGGAATTCGTTTTAATCCTTCGCTTCACGGAATTATGGGAATTGAAGTTGATGATGAAACCACTGCGTTGTACAATTATATTGCAAACCGACTGAATGATTATAATTTGGCTTACATACATCTTACGGAACCTTTTACAGATGTGTCCAAAGTGGATTTGGCCATTCAGGAAGTAGCAAAACATTTCCGTAAATTTTACAAAGGAACTATTATTACAAATGTTCGCTTTACTAAAGAAACTGCCAATCAGGTTATAGCGTCTGGAGATGCTGATTTGGTAGCTTTCGGATTTCCGTTTATTGCTAATCCTGATTTAGTGGAACGTTTTAAGGCAGATGCACCACTTAATGCACCAGATCAGGCTACTTTTTATACTCCTGGAGAAAAAGGCTATACTGATTATTCAAAAATGAGTGAAATTCCTGTAGCCATTTAATTTTGCTAAACGGATATTAAGATTACATTGGCGTATTAAAAATTGCGACGAATCGTAAGGCATTTAGTTGCGCCTCACAGAAAATAAAGATTAAATTTGCAGCATCAGATGTGTTTGATGCTGCTTTAAAGCCTGTTTAAATATAAAAAAGATGAATCACTTCGATAAAATAAGTACCTATACAAAAGCAATGGGAATTAAAGCCCCGGAGCATCCTTTATTTTGCTTTGCAAAAGGCGATGCTAACAGTTGTAATACTGGTAATGATGCTGATTTTACTGCCGACTTTTACATCATCAGCTTTAAAAATGTAGCATCTGGAACAATGCAATATGGTAAAACAAAATACGACCATAACTTAGGGAAAATGTCTTTTACCAAACCAAGGCAAATTGTAGGCTGTAAAAATATTCGCTTAGAAGACGATTGTTTTCTTATCCTTATCCACGAAGATTTTTTATCCGGAACCGCATTATACAATGAAATAAAAAAGTATAGTTATTTTGAATATGAGGTAAATGAAGCTTTGCATCTCTCGCCAAGCGAAGAAGAAACCATTTGGAACCTGGCGTTTGCGATAGAAAAAGAATATCAAAACAACACTGATGACTTTAGTAAAACCATTATTTTGAGTCATCTTAGTACGATGTTTAAGTATGCACAAAGGTATTACAAACGACAATTCATTAATCGTGAGGAACTGTCCGGAGCAACATTCACAAAGTTTAATGATTTACTTTCTTCCTATTTTGAAGATAAAAACAATAACGAATTGGGACTGCCTACAGTTAATTATATGGCAGAAAAGCTCAACATTTCTCCGCGTTATCTGAGTGATATGCTGAAACAGGAAACAGGAAAAACAGCTTTGGAGCTCATCCATCTCTACTTGATTTCTGAAGCGAAGAATTTATTGAAGGAAGGTAAGAGGAACATTTCCGAAATTTCGCTTTCCCTCGGATTTGAAAATGCTACCTATTTTTCGAGATTGTTCAAAAAAGAAATTGGACTAACACCAACTGAATACCGCGAACAACTTCTGAATTAATAAAATTCCCATAGAAGCTAATTCTATCTGCAAAATAGTTGTAAATTTTTATTCATAAGTTTTTTTTGGAAGAACTAAATAAATTTGGTTCTTCCAACTCTTCGCTTATTAAATTTTATTGATTTAGAAATAGATAATCAAATAAGAAAAGTAAAAATGCAATTGAATTAATTCTTAAATCTATTAAAAAAACAAAAAAAATTATTTCTAAAAACACCTTTAAATCTCAATCAGAAAACATACATTTTTTCAAGGAAATAAAGCCATAATTCACTTCAAAATTAATCTATCAGAATAGATTTATTGAAATGAAAAACCCTAATTGCAACCTCTTCTATTTTTTGTTTCTATATCCATAAAATGATTTAATAAATTTTATTTGAAAAGTACTACCGTATTTTTTTTTGTAACAAAAGGGGGTATATTTACATTTTCAGAATATAGAAGGTATATGAGAATAAATATAGATACAACAAATATAATGTGCTTCTACACGGATATTTCTGTTGTAGATGTACATTACCACAGTTGTTACCAAATTGTAGTAAGTACAAAATCAACGTACGACAGTGTTATAGAAAATAAAACATATAAAAGCCTTAAGGGATTTATCATTGATAAATACACGAAACATTCCTGTTCAGCTCCTAAAGGCAGTTTTTTAGTATACTACATTGAAAGTAAAAGTTTTTTAGGCAAACAACTAAAAAGAATTTTAAATAAAGAGAACTTCATAGATATTGAAACAATCCTTTCTAAAAAACAGCTGGATAACTTAAAGAATGATTTTTCAGAAGAAAATTTAACTGTATCAGATATTAAAAGACTTTCTGATAATTTGTTGTATGACATTTTTAATTCGTCTGTAATGCCAATAGCAACAGAAAGTACAGACAGTAGGATTTTAAAAGCAAAAGTATTCATTGACATACATCTTGGAGAAAATTTAACCCTTGAAAGAGTAGCTAATCATATCTTTTTGTCTCCAGAAAGAACACGTCATTTATTTTTAGAAGAAATAGAAATACCATTTTCACAATATGTATTGTGGATGCGAATAAAAGCCGTTTTGACTGCAGTAATTCAAGGCAAACAAACTTTTTTTGATGCTTCTCTACAATACGGATTTACAGATCAATCTCATTTTAATCGCTTTTTCAAAAGAATGTTTGGAATCTCTGCAACAATCATCTTAAAGAATAGCCGTTTGGTACAATTTATTTACCCTGAATTATAAGCAATTTTGCCGAAAGTAATTTTTTGGCAAAATGAATAAATATAATTTAATATCCGGATTTCGATTACAAAGAATTGAAGCAATAAGTGATGGTGTTTTTGCTATAGCATTAACATTTTTAGCGTTGGATATCAAAGTACCTATTAGTAATTTGGTACATAGCGAGCAGGAATTGGTAAACTCCTTTTTACAACTTGCACCCAAATTACTGACCTATTTTTTGAGTTTTATAACCTTGGGAATTTATTGGCTGGCTCAATCCACACAGTTTCATTTTATAGATAAAAGTGATAGGAATTTGAATTGGATAAATTTATTTTTCCTATTAGCAGTTTCTATTCTGTCTTTTTCTACTGCTTTTTTAAGTCAATACATTTCTTTTAAATTTGCCATTCTCATTTATTGGTTCAACATTAGTTTATTAGGGCAATTACTTGGACTAAATTGGTTTTACAGCATCAAGAAAAAATTAGTAAGCATTGAAAATGATTCCCTAAATACAGTAACAAAATCTATAAAACAAAGAATAATTGAATCACAAACGCTTTATACAATAGCAGCATTATTATGTTTCATAAACACCTATATCAGTATTGGTTTATTAATAGTAATTCAATTGAATTATGCATTTGCTGTCATTTCATTCAACAAAAATAAAACTATTAAACAATAACCGTTTTGTACAATTTATTTACCCAAAAACATATCTAATCTTAGTAAGATTTAAGTAAATTATTTGTGAGAACCTTATATATTTTGATCCGATAAATTATAGCTGCTGATTATAACTTTCCTGTGTTTTTGCCCCCAGGCTACAATCTCAATAATTAATGGGCCTAATGATTTTCCGTGTTGGGTAAGACCATAAACAACAGACAGCGCACTTGAATCCTCTACTTCACGACTGATTAATTTATTCATTTCTAAATATCTTAATTCTTTAGTTAATGTTTTTGGTGTTACGCTTCCAAGATCTCTTTTAAGCTCATTAAATCGTTTCTCCTTGTCGCATAGGCTTGCTAGTATTGCACCACGCCAACGACCACCAATAACATCTAATACATCCTGAACATCTCTTGCATTAATTTGCTTTTGGTTATTCTTCATTTTTCTTCTGATTTTCTTTTGTAGTATCCTAAAAGATAGCGGTATTTTGGACAAATATAGTATATTTTAGATACTGCATATATACCTTTGTGATATAAATTTTAAAACATAATAAAATGAAAATAACAATTATAGGAGCTTCAGCCGGAGTTGGACTTGAAACCGTAAAAAGGGCATTAGCCCGCAACCATATCGTAACAACACTTTCGCGTTCTGAAATAAATCTTCCAGGCAATAAAAACTTGAAAATTTTGAAAGGCAGTGCAACAAACAAAGCTGATTTAAAGATGGCTATCGAGAATGCCGATGCTGTTATTGTAGCATTAGGTACAGGAACAAGTTTTAAAGCTACAACCCTATTTTCGGAATCTGCTAAGTTATTGGCAGAGTTGCAAATGGAAACCAATAATAAGGTTCCGTTTATTGTATTAACGGGTTTTGGAGCTGGCGAAAGCCGTCAGCATTTATCATCACTTATACAAAAAATATTTTTCAAATTTTTCCTTGATAAGGAAGTTTACAAGGATAAAAACAAAATGGAAGAAATTATTAGCAGTTCGCAAATGAATTGGGAAATTGTAAGAGCCGGAACACTGGAGAACAAGCCCTTAACAGAAAAGTACAGGGTAGAAACTACGTTATATAAAGGCATTAAGATAGGTGAAATCAACCGGGCAGATGTTGCGGATTTTATGGTTAAGCAAGCTGAAAATCCAACCGAATTAAAAAAATATGTATCGCTTTCAAATAAATAAAGTAAAAACTTAATTAATACAAATATGAAACTTACAGGAAATAAAATTTTGATTACAGGTGGAGCAAGCGGAATTGGACTTGGCTTAACCGAAAGATTTATACAAGAAGGAAATACAGTAATAATTTGTGGAAGACGTATCAAAGCTTTGCAAGAGGTGGCTAACAAATTCCCTTCTGTAATCATAAAGACTTGTGATTTAGCTTTGGAATCAGACAGAATTGAACTCTTTAATTGGATTTCAGAAAATCATAGCGATTTGAATGTCCTAATAAACAATGCCGGTATTCAAAATTGGATAAGTCCGACAGACAATGATTTTTATAACAAGGCACAAAATGAAGTTTCTATAAATATTTTGGCGCCCTTACATCTTATTACTTTGTTCATTGGTCTTAAATCACTTACAACGATAGTAAATGTAACTTCTGCTTTGGCCTTTTCACCACTTACAAAAGTACCTGTTTATTGTGGCACAAAGGCTTTCTTTCACTCATTTACCTTATCAATGAGGCATTTATTACAATCAAAAGGCATTGAAGTTATTGAGATTATACCGCCTGCTTTGAATACTGATTTAGGAGGAAAAGGCCTGCATACACAAAATCCGCCAGTAAGCGACTTTATCACAGCCATTTTTGAACAAATGAAAGAAGGAAAAAATCAGCTGACTTTTGGTGCAAGCGAAATGTTATCAAATGCCGGTCCCGAAAAATTAGTAGAAATATTTAGCAGAATGAATGGCTAATACGATTTGTAGATACCACTACAAACCGCTTAAATTACATTTCGATTGTGGATTAATAACTATAGATTAAACATTTGCAATTCCCTTCTGCCTTTTGTCGAAAAAAAGTTAACAAGCATAGACTCTCAAAAATTTTAGTGCAATAACGACAAATACTATCGAATACTAATCTTGTTTTTGTATAGCAAAGACCATTTTGATAAAGAAAAGAATAGCCGTTTTATACCATTTTTCCGGTCATTTTCAATTGAACTTTGTACCGTTAAACAATAAAAAAAACAATATGATTATCTCAATAATTTTTGACAGTGGTTATGGTCATACTGCAAAACAAGCAGAAGCAGTAGCCAAAGGTTCTCAACAGATAGAAGGAACAGAAGTTAATTTAATACCAGTTGCGGAAGGAAATATTCCTTGGGAAACTTTAGAAAAAAGTGATGCTATCATTTTTGGATCTCCAACATACAACGGATTAATAAGTGCCCGATTCAAACAGTTCTTTGAAGATTCTACTAAGTTAGCCTGGTTTGAACTAAAATGGCGAAATAAAATTGCCGCTGGTTTTACCAATTCAGGTGCATATAATGGAGATAAATTAAATTCATTAATCTCAATGTCTTTATTTGCAGCACAACACGGAATGATTTGGGTTGGATTAGATTTACTTCCTGCAAATCCTGACAGTCCTTTACCAACAAAAGATTTAAACCGATTAGGAAGTTGGCTGGGCGCTATGGCACAATCAGAAAACGATAGCCCAGAAGTTACACCTGGAGAAAGTGATTTAAATACAGCAGAATATTTAGGAAAAAGAGTAGCTGAAATAACAGCTCGTTTTAAAAATTAATTTACTTAAAAATGAAAAACTTACCAAAAATAGCATTAGGAACCTGGTCCTGGGGAGCAGGTTTTGCAGGAAGCGACCAGGTTTTTGGCAATCATCTGAGTACTGAAGATTTACAAGAAGTATTTGATGCCGCTATGGAATCTGGCTTAAACCTTTGGGACACCGCTTTAGCTTACGGAATGGGTTCATCAGAAACGATGTTAGGGCAATTCACAAAGCAATTTCCTCGTAATGAAGTGCTGATTTCTACCAAATTTACACCACAAATAGCACCACAATTCAACAATTCTGTCGAAGAAATGCTTGATAACAGTTTAGAACGTTTTGATACCGATTACATTGATATATACTGGATTCATAATCCGATGGATGTTGAAAAATGGACACCTCAATTAATTCCATTATTAAAAAGTGGCAAGGTGAAAAATGTAGGTGTATCTAACCATAATTTGGAAGAAATAAAATTAGCCAACAGCATTTTGATAAAAGAGGGGTTCAAAATTTCTGCTGTACAAAATCATTATAGTTTATTATATCGCTCATCAGAAGAAGCTGGTATTTTAGAGTATTGCAAAGAAAATAACATTACATTTTTTGCTTATATGGTTTTGGAACAAGGAGCTTTAAGTGGCAAATACAATATCAATAATCCGCTTCCGGAAGGTAGTGGCAGAGGAAATTCCTATAACAAAGTACTTCCCCAATTAGTAGAATTAACAAATAAAATGAAAGAAATTGGCAGTAGCCGAAATGCAAGCGTGGCTCAAATAGCAATTGCCTGGGCGATTGCAAAAAACACATTACCTATTATTGGCGTAACTAAAATTGTTCAAGTGAAAGATGCTGTAAATGCTACTCTAATTGTTTTGACCGATGAAGAAATAACTGATTTGGAAACCTTGGCAAAAGCAACAGGAATAGATACAAAAGGAGCTTGGGAAAACCCGATGAATTAAAAAACAATAGCCGTTTTGTACCATTTATCAATAAAAAAACGACGGAAATTTACAGTATAAAATAACTATTTAAAAAATGAAAAAATGAAAAGAATTCTCATTAACATCACAAGTAATTTAACCAATGTTCCAAATTTGGATGAAATGGTTGCAAAAGAATTTGCCAGAGGCAAAGAATTGGCTGAACAAGGAATTGAGGAGGATATCTTCACAAAAGATGATTTCACAGGGGCTATATTAATTTTTAAAGGAGTTGACTTAGAAAAAGCAAAAGAATTGATTGCTACTTTTCCCCTATTCCCTTATTTTACAAATGTAGACTACAAAGAAGTGACAAAACATTCTTAAAAAAAATAATTTAAAATACAAAAAATGAAAAAAGTATTATTTGTAGTAACCAGCCAGGCTGTAAAAGGAGATACCGGCATTCCAACAGGTTACAATTTAAGTGAAGTAACCCACCCATTAGAAAAATTAGAAGCTGCTGGTATAGAAGTAGAATTTGCATCTATAAAAGGAGGCGATGCTCCTTTAGATGGTTTGGAAGATTTTAACGACCCAATTAATGCTAAATTTTGGGCAGATGAAAAATTTCGTTTTGCCATTGCAAATACGATGCGTTTAGAAGATGCAGATGCCTCAAAATATGATGCCGTCTTTTTTGCCGGAGGACACGGAACTATGTGGGATTTTCCAGAAAACACAGCTGTACTTCGTGTAATTCGCGAAATTTACGAAGCAGGAAATATTGTATCAGCAGTATGTCACGGACCTGCAGCATTGGTAAATGCGACATTAAGTGATGGTTCATATCTAATTGCTGGTAAAAATGTAGCTGCATTTACGAATGATGAGGAAGAAGAGGTTCAATCTACAAATGTAGTACCGTTCTTGCTAGCAGATGGATTGAATGCTCACGGTGCCATACATCACAACGCCCCCAATTGGAGCAATAATGTGCAAGTAGATGGGCGGTTGATAACTGGACAAAATCCTCAATCGGCAGCAAGTGTAGGAGATGCGATTTTGGCTGGTCTGGCGAAATCAAAATAATTTTTTTAAATGAAAGGTTGTGGGATTCACAACCTTTTTTGCTAAATTTATAAGATCCTGTTTAAAATTTAATCTATCAAAAAAATGAAAATATTAGTGATACTTTCTTTATTTTTTATAACCAATAATGTTATGGCACAAAGCAAAACAAATTACCAACGGTTAGTAAAAATTGTGGTTGATTCTACCCAATTAGATGCCTTTAAAGTTGCTTTAAAAGAAGGAACAGAAACTGGTGTTCGTGTAGAAGCAGGCGTACTTTCGTATGCTATTTTTTACGAAAAAGAACACCCAAACCACATCACTATTTTTGAGACTTATGCCAGTATTGAGGCTTACAACAAACATATTCAGACACCCCATTTTAAAAAATACAAAGCCACCGTTGCCAATATGGTCCAGTCGCTTGATATTGTAGATATTGAATCTTTGGCTAATGTTACGAAGAAGGAAAAGTAAAAGATTAGCCAATTGTAATGGATAGAAAGCAATTTTTAACAACAGGAATACTTGGTTTAGGTGCAACTTTAAGTTTGCCAGAACAATTATTAGGACAGGAAAATAAAAAAGCAAAATCAGTGAAGAAAATAATCACGATCGAAGAGCATTTTGTATTAAAAAGTATATCGCAAAAAGTAACCCGATTTTATACCCGGCAAAACGGTGGAATACCCCTAAACAATCCTGTTCAAAAAGAATTAATGGCTATTGTTTTACCCACCAATGATGCTATTGAAGATCTGGGTGAACGTCGATTAAAATTTATGGACGAAAGCGGTATAGATATACAAGTACTATCATATGGCGCTGGAAGTCCACAAAATATTAACGACAAATCTTTGGCAATTGAATTGTGCAAAGAAGCCAATTCTACACTTTCAGATTTAATAAAACTACATCCCACAAGATTTGCAGGTTTTGCTATTTTACCTGTTGCCGATCCAAAAGCAGCAGCCGAAGAATTAGAAAGAGCCGTAAAAGAATTAGGTTTAAAAGGTGCAATGCTTTCAGGAACTTTTAATGGACGTTTTTTTGATGAACCCGAATTTTTACCCATTTTTGAAAAAGCCGAAGCTCTGAATGTTCCTTTATATATGCACCCAGCCATCATACCCAAAAACATTGCCGAATATTATTATAAAAGCGAGAATTGGTCACCTGTGTCAGCTGCAATGTTTGCAACCGCCGGTTATGGCTGGCATTTAGATTCAGGTATTTCTGTTGTGCGATTAATTGCTTCCGGGCTGTTTGACAAATTCCCTAAGCTCATTTTAATTTCTGGACATTGGGGAGAATTAGTTCCTTTTTACTTAAATAGATTAGATGACCAATTAGGCAAAACACTAAACTTAAAACGTAAAATTTCAGACTATTACAAAAGCAATATATACATCACACCAAGTGGACTATTTTCGGAATCACAACTACAATTTGCTATTGCAGAGATGGGTGCTGACCGAATCATTTATTCTGGCGATTACCCTTTTTTAATTGACAAAAACACAAGAAAATTTCTTGATAATGCTTCAATTTCAAAAGAAGACAAAGAAAAAATTGGCTATAAAAATGCTGAAAAATTATTGACTTTGTAAAATTTTATTAGTCAGCATCAAGTACTGATTTTTACTTCAATAATCAGTAGCCAACTATACACTAGCTACTCATTTTAAATATTCATTTTAATGTTTCAAAAAATGTCAAAATGGGTATCAAGTGTTCGATTGTAGTCCCTGACATCCCACCAAGAAACTCCTTAAGAAATTAAGGAGTTTTTTTGCTTTATATTGAATATTTAATTCCTTCTCCACTTTTGAGATTGATTCCATCTTTCCGCCACTAAAATTGAGAAATCCTATGGTAATATTCATTACATATCGTAAAGGACACTAATATTTAAAATTAGATGGAATTGACAAAGAATATTTGCCCGTTAGCATCCAAGCATTTGTTGAAGATTTCACATTAGCATTAGGAGAAGCTAACGGACTCCTTTTGGGCTTTTTAGAAACTACAAAACAGGAAATATTTATTGAAATCTCAGTAAAGAACATATAACAGTACAACATTAATATCTTATTATAAACCAAGAAAAAAAGCCTTGTTTAAAGACCAGATTTTCTATTTTCTTTTGAAAAAGCTTTTATATCCTAATTTAACATTAATGTAATGTTTGTTCACCTTAAAAAAGTATTTTTACATTTTAAACCTAGTCCATAATTAAATAATTCAAATTTTAAAAAAACAACAAATTTAGCCCCATTAATGAAAAAATTGATTAGCCTTTTTTTAGCGATTTTTATCGTTTCATGTAGTTCTGACACAGTTGAAAATTCAAATGAAACAGTAATTCCCTTTTCAATAGATGCCGTTACATCTAACAATACGGTAACAGTAGATCAGGATGTCGTAGTGAATTTAACAAGTCCCGAGGTTTTAAAGGGGATTGGTTATTCTTATGATAACTTTACAACTTCTATGTTTTCATACCCAGGAAGCGGTTTTGGTAATTTTGCTAGTTTAAAATTTAGATTTGTTGATGTAGGTCAGACAACCGTTTCTTTTAAAGGTATTAAAGCGGATGATTCAGCTAGTGAAACAAAATCAATAACTTTCAATGTAGTAAAAGGAAATAGAGTAAAAATCGTTGGTTTAAAAGTAAATTCCTTTGATAAAATAAATACTTCCTGGGATCCCGAATACGCTGATACTGATCCTAATCGTTTAGCAGATGTAGGTTTCGGTATTACTAAACTTAGATATTCAAATCCTTTTGAGAGTACAAAAAGACAGTATTTATGGTATAAATCGGCAATAAAAGAAAATCAAGGTGATTTGACTTGGGATTTAACGGCGTTTAATTTATATATTGATCCAAGTGCCACATTCATTTTTGGTTTATCCGATCTTGACAATGGTGGTGTTGTACAAGACTTAACCAGGAGTATTGATGGTGTTCAATTTTCTTTAACTTCATACATTCAAACAAAACCGAATACCATTACGTTAAGTTATCCTGATAGCAAATTAGAATTCGTTCTTCAATTAGAATGGCCTATTGAATAGTAACTAACTGAGCCGAAACTAAAAACTATCTAAAAAAGTTAAAATTGGTATAAGTTGTTCGATTGTAGTCCCTGATATTCCATAAAAAAACTTCTTAAGAAATTAAGGAGTTTTTTGATGTTCTATATTGGAAATATAACTTATTTTTTTATACAACGTCCTCTGGGTTCATCACCTTCATGAAGCACAATTTCGGAATGTAAGAACTCTGCTGCGGCGGCTGAATCTTTCACTTTGATAGCAGAACGTTCAAGCATTTCTGCTTCAAACTCATTTAAGACACTTTCTCTGATTCCTGCTTTTCTCCATTGAGGGGGTCTACAAGCTCTTGAAATTCCACGAGCAAGCGAGAGTGCATCCAATAGCGCTTGATTTGCTCCCTGTCCTTTAAATGGACTCATTGGGTGAGCCGCATCTCCAATTAGAGTTACTGAAGCTGCTTTTTCCAATAATGCTGAATCCAGTAATTCTCGATCATAGACAGGATAACCTGAAATTTGAGCTTCTAAGGTTGCTTTTAAAATCTGAGGAATAGGCTTGTGCCACTGCGTTCTACGACAGGCTTCTTCTTTGAGTGCTTGAGGTCCTTGCGCACTTAAAGCTTTAGCTTCATCTTCTGACATTGGGAAACTAAGTTGCCACATAACCGAGTCTGAGGTATAAGGCATCATGTAAATTCGCTCATTGCCATTGGCGGTTTGAAATACGGTAGCTGAGTCCAGTAAAGAACTATCAATACCTTCGAGGGCACTCAAAGGACAAATACCTAATATCACTATACAACCCAGGTAACGCAAAGGGGTACTATCCTCGCCAATAAGCAATTTCCGCACCGAACTGCGAATACCATCGGCTCCAACCACAAGATCTGCTTTGTAGCTTTTCAGCTCACCATTTACTTGAAAGTTTAGATTAATAGCTTCATCATCAGATTCCTTAAAATCTACTAACTGATGTCCCCATTGTACTGAATCATGTCCACCGAGTTGCTCTAATAGTGCTAAGCGCAAAGATTGTCTTGCGATATGCACATTGGTACGTTTCTGAAATGTTTTAGTCTCTGATTGCAACCACTTTCTGATTCCCCATTCACCAATCACTTTTCCTTCGGTAGTATGAACCAGATGTCTTGTTGAAATTACACCTTCTGCTAACGAGAAAATTCCCAAGCCCTCAATTGCTTTACTAGCCTGTTGTAAAGTGAGTCCGTAGCCCTGAGAACGGGCATCGAAATTATTATCACGTTCATAAAGAGTAAAAGGAATTCCACGGTGCAAACAAGCCACAGCTAGTGCTACTCCTCCAATACCACCACCAATAATAGCAATATGTGGGGAGTTTTCTGTATCGGCAGTAGGGTGGCTAGAAGATTGAATCAAGCCTGATCCGGAACATTTCAGGCAGCTGTATAAATGGGATTTAGGACGAACAGGAGCTGTTCCTTCGCCATTTGTTTTTTCAAATTGATCAAGTGCTATCTGGTGCTGACGTCGCATTTTATCGCTGAGTCCGCGGCTTTTTTTGCCGCGTCCCTGACATTTTTCACAACTAGTCCATTTTGCCTTTTCGCTTTCCTCTTTTATCACTTCTTCTTTATTTCGCTTGATCTTGTTGCAGTTGTGCAAAATTAAGACAAAAGATCAGTAGTACAAAACTACTTTAGAATTTTCGAAAAAACTCAAAAAAGTCATTTATAAAACTTATCAATTTCGAAAAAAGTTTTTTTACTTAAACTTTAAACCTAAAAAATCTTTAGTAGTTAAAACCAATAAAAAAACATTTTAATAAAATTATGATTTACTTAACTTGCGAAATAAACTTTTTGGTATATTTTTGTATCGTTAAATTGAAGCCATGAATACGAAAGCCGAAAGAACAAAACGATTTATTTTAGAAACTGCTGCTCCCATTTTTAATCAAAAGGGGATATCAGGTGCTAATATAGACGACGTTCTTGATGCTACAAAACTCACAAAAGGCTGTCTTTACGGGCACTTTGAAAACAAAGAAGATTTGTATTTACAGGTAATTGATTTTATGTTAAGCTGTAATAGCGAAAAATTGATTAACGCCATTTCTAAAGGTAAAACGGCTAAGGAAAAAGTGTTTGCCTATCTAGATTTTTACAAAGACCCGATTGATTCACATATTAAAGGTGGTTGTCCAGTGTTTAATATGGCAGTAGAATCCGATGATAATTTCCCTTTAGTAAAAAGTAAAATCGCTACTTTATTAGTTAATGCTCAAGAGATGTTTGTTGCTATTCTTGAAGACGGTATAGCAAAAGGGGAATTTTCAAAACAACTTGATTCGGCTGTTTATGCGTTCAAAGCAACTGCGTCGGTTGAAGGTGGAATTGTTTTATGTCGTACTCTCAATACTGCCAAACCAATGCAAGGGCTAATAAAATCATTAAAAGCAGAATTAGAAAGCTATAAAATATAATTTTTTTCGCTTTAAAATAGACTAAAAAGTATATTTCAATGTAAAAAATATCTATTCAATAAACAAAAATGGGTTTAAAAAATAGACCAAAAAGTATAAAATAATAATATAAACAAATAAAAAAAATGGATAACAATCAAATTTTCGAAACTTATAATTTAAATGGATTAGCCCTGAAAAACAGCATTGTTATGGCTCCTATGACTCGTGCAAGAGCTAATAATTCTGGTAATGTTGCCACCGAATTAATTGCAAAATATTATGAACAACGCGCATCATCTGGATTAATAATTACAGAAGGAACTTTTATTAGTACGGAAGCTGTAGGTGTGGTTAATGTACCTGGAATTTATTCGAAAGAACAAGTCGAAGGTTGGAAATTAACAACCAAAGCTGTACATCAAGAAGGTGGAATTATTTTTGCACAATTATGGCATACTGGAGCTTATTCTCATCCTGACCTTCATAACGGAAAAAAACCATTGGCGCCGTCAGCTGTAAATCCAAAGCAACAAGTATTTACTGCCGAAGGTTTTAAAGATTCAGTAGAAGCTCAAGCAATGACTATTGCTGATATTAAAAGAACCGTTAATGATTTTAAACAAGCGGCAATTAATGCTTTTGAAGCAGGTTTTGACGGCGTAGAATTACACGGTGCAAATGGTTATTTATTGCAACAATTTTTTAGCAAAAATACCAATCTACGTGAAGATGAATACGGTGGTTCTGTAGAAAATCGCGCTCGTATTTTTTTTGAAATTTTAGATGAATTAAAAATGGTAGTTGATATTAGCAAAGTAGCTGTGCGTTTGAATCCATCACTTCACGGAATTATGGGAATCGAAGTGGATAACGAAACAATCGAGTTGTACAATTATATTGTTAATCGATTGAATGATTATGGTCTTGCTTACATTCATTTGATAGAACCTTTTACTGATGTATCACAAAATGAATTTGCTATTCAAGAAGTAGCGAAACACTTCCGTAAAAGTTACAAAGGAACTGTAATTATAAATAGAGCTTTTACTAAAGAAACAGCGAACCAAGTTTTACAGAATGGTGATGCTGATTTAGTTTCTTTTGGTGTTCCATTTATTGCAAATCCTGACTTGGTGGCTCGTTTTAAAAATAATACAACATTAAACGCTCCAGACCAAGCAACTTTTTATACTCCAGGAGAAAAAGGATTTACAGATTATCCAACAATGAATAATTAAAAATCTAAATGAGAAACCAATGGAAATAAAAGGAAAAACAATTTTAATTACAGGAGGTGCTTCTGGTATTGGCTTAGAATCGGCCAGACAATTTTTAGCCAACGGTGCCAAAGTAATTATCACCGGTAGAAATCAAGATAAATTGGATAAAGCCAAAAAGACAAATCCAAATTTAATTGCCATCAATAGTGATGTGGCCAATTTTGAAGAGGCTAAATCGCTTTATGAACAAGTAAAATCTCTTGGTGGTATTGACATTTTATACAATAATGCTGGTGTTGGAAGTCCAGCTCGCAGTTTAGCTATCGCAAATGATGAAATTTTAAAAGGAGCAACTTATGAAATTAATGTTAATTATTTAGGAGTCATTCAATTGAATAATCTTTTCATGGAGATGCTAAAATCGAGAACCACTGCGGCTATAATCAATACTACTTCTATTTTAAGTTTAATTCCAGCCTTAGAAGAACCTACTTATTCGGCTTCAAAAGTCGCTTTAAGTTTTTATACCAAAGTACTTCGAAAAAATCTTGAAATACTCAATAGTAATGTCAAGATTTTTGAACTACTACCACCGCTTGTTGCCACAGAAATGACAGCACACCGAAATCAAGAAATGTTAAGCTCTGAACAATTAGTAAATGCATTGATAAAAGGATTGAAAAAAGACGAATATACCATTCGTGTGGGACAATCAAAAACATTGTATTTTGCTAGTCGATTTTTTCCTAAACTAGCTTTTGACCTTGTGAACCCAAAGAAAATTTACAAAGACTTCCTTGCGTAATAGTTAGTGTGCAAATAATTAAAACTTAAAAAAATGAAAGCATTTACAGTTTCAAAATACAGCAAAAAAGAAAAATTACATTTAACGGAAGTAGCAGAACCTACGCTAAAAGAAAATGAAGTTTTGGTTCAAATTCATAGTGCAGGTGTCAATCTGTTGGACTCATTAGTGAAGAATGGTGATTTTAAACTATTTCTACCCTACAAACCGGCATTTATAAATGGACATGATATGGCTGGAACGATTGTCAAAGTTGGGTTAAATGTAAAAAAATACAAAGTGGGCGACGAAGTATATTCGCGTCCTGCTGACTTCCGCATAGGCACTTTCGCTGAATATATTGCCGTTAATGAAATGGATTTGGCATATAAACCCAAAAACATATCTATGGAAGAAGCTGCATCAGTTCCATTAGTAGCTTTAACCGCCTGGCAAGCTCTTGTTGAGACAGCTAATTTAAAAAAAGGACAAAAAGTTTTCATTCAAGCAGGCTCTGGCGGTGTGGGTACAATTGCTATTCAATTGGCAAAATATTTGGGGGCCTTTGTAGCAACAACCACAAGTGCTGTTAATGTTGATTTGGTAAAAAGCTTGGGGGCAGACCTTGTTATTGATTATAAAACACAAGATTTTGAAACGCTATTAAAAGACTATGATGTGGTATTGCATAGCAACAGAGATCCAAAAATTCTTGAAAAATCGATGCGAATTCTAAAACCAAAAGGTCAACTCATCTCTCTTACGGGGCCTCCAGATCCTGAATTTGCAAAGACATTAGGTTTACCTTGGTATGTAAAATTGATTATGAAACTGCTAAGTTTTAAAGCCTATAAATATGCTAAAAAGAGAAAAGTTACGTTCTTCTTTTTGTTTATGAGAGCCCAAGGACAACAATTACAAGAAATAACAAAATTAATAGAAGCAGGGATTATCAAACCAATTGTTGAAAGAACATATCCTTTCGAAAATACCAATGAAGCTTTGGCTCATGTTGAAAGTGGTCGTGCAAAAGGTAAAATAGTTATTAAAATAAAATAATACTCAAAATGAAAACAACAGGAAATACAGTATTTATCAGTGGTGGAAGTGCCGGAATAGGATTAGCCATTGCTAAAAAATTAAGCGAAGCAGGAAATAAAATTATCATTAATGGTCGTAATGAAGATCGTTTGCAAAAAGCATTAGAAGAATTAGAAAACGCTGTTGCCATAAAAGGCGATTTATCGGTTACTGAAGATAGAATCAGAATTGCGAACGAACTTAAAGAGCAACATCCAGATGTAAATATTATCATTAACAATGCAGGAGCAGCATTTTTGTATCTTTTAAATGAAACAAAAGACTCACACTTAAAAGCTGCTGAAGAAATGAATACAAATTATTTGAGTGTAATTCATTTCACCGAATTATTGACTCCTCATTTATTACAAAAAACGGAAGCTGCTGTAGTAAACATAAGTTCTATTGCTGTTTTTGGAGGTCATAAAGTGTTATCCACCTATAGCGCTAGTAAAGCTGCCCTTCACAGTTACACCAAATCGTTTAGAGAAACATACCTTGAACACGAAAATTTTCAGGTTTATGAAGTGTACCCTCCTTTAGTAAATACTGAATTCTCTGCAGGAATTGGCGGAGCTGAAGGAATTCCTGCTTCAGAAGTGGCGGATGAATTATTTTTAGCTTTAGAAAAAAATGATTTTAATGTGCTTGTAGGAGATTCTAAGAATTTTGCTGCTTTAGTATAATACAATAGAAAACTGCTTATATACGATCTAGTAAATAGGCAGTTTTTTTAACTCGATATTTGTATTTGATATTATAGAAAACATTTTGCAATGTTTATTTTTGTTATTCCAATAAGATTATACTTTTATGACTCCAAATATACTTTCCAAAATTAAAATATCCGTTCTTGACTTAGCCATAGTTAGAGATGGAGGAAACGCAAGTAATACTTTTAAAAATAGCTTAGATTTAGCTCAAAAAGTAGAAAAATGGGGGTATAACCGCTTTTGGTTAGCCGAACATCACAACATGCAAGGAATTGCAAGTACAGCAACCGTGGTGTTAATTGGTCATATTGCTGCAGGGACTTCTACTTTAAGGGTGGGTTCTGGAGGAATTATGCTTCCTAATCACGCACCTCTGATAGTAGCGGAGCAATTTGGAACATTGGCTACACTTTTTCCTGATAGAATAGATTTGGGCTTAGGACGCGCTCCTGGAACGGATCAATTTACGGCGGCGGCTTTAAAAAGAGACGAACAGGCTGCAATGGAATTTCCAAGTAATGTAGAAGAACTTCAAATGTATTTATCTGAAGGAAATAAAAACGGTAGAGTTAGAGCTTTTCCTGGAGAAGGATTGGAAATTCCCATTTGGATTTTAGGTTCTAGTACTGATAGTGCTTATTTGGCGGCTTCTTTAGGCTTACCTTATGCTTTTGCTAGTCATTTTGCGCCAGCTCAATTGCATAATGCTTTGGCTATTTATAGACGAAATTTTAAACCTTCTGCTCAATTAGCAGCGCCTTATGTAATTGCTTGTGTTAATGTTATTGCTGCCGATACGGATGATGAAGCCGAACGATTGGCTACTTCGTTTAAAAAATTATTTCTAGGAATTATCACAGGAAACAGACAGCAATTAAAAGCGCCCGTTGAACCCAATGAAGATTTTATGGATTCAATGGAAGAAGCTGCTTTGGAGCAAATGATTAAATATACTTTTATTGGTGGACCAGAAAAAATCAAAAAAAAATTAGAATCTTTTATCGAAATTACCCAAATTGATGAATTAATGGTAGCCTCTGCTATTTATGATCACGAAGACAGATTACATTCGTATGAAATTCTTGGGCAATTGAATAAGGAGGTTTAAAGTTTTTAAATTGTATGAAAATGGAAATCAAATAGTTAGTATTTGTAGTGTTTAAATGTCCTAAGCTTTCGCAGTTGAGTGTCAAATGTTTGAAGAATCCGTAAAAAGAAAAGCTGTTTGATCCGCCACGGCGGAGAGTTCTTTTCTTTTAGGATTTGAAAACTAATTTGACCGACGAGGAAGCGTTAGACTTGATTTTTTTGTTTCTTTTTTGATCAAGCAAAAAAGAAAATTATTAAACCATAATTCCTCATTTAGAAAAAAGTCAATGATCATGTTTTTTCTATATTGTGACTGAGCACAAAATAATATATCGAGAATAGTTTTTTAATTCAAAGTCAAAGCCCCAAGAATTTCCTCGGACATAAATGGTCCTCCAGGATATTTAGCAGTGTAGTCTAGGTTAAGCCAAATTTGGTTGCGCTCGTCAATATGATAATGCAGTTGTTTGCCGTAACTTTCTTTTTCGAACAATTTGTTTTTTATCAAAAAATTGACTGTTTCAAGGTCGTTCATGCTTCCAATTAAGATTTCAGGATAAATATGACCTTTGGTATGAATCAATCGCGGAGTTCCTCCAATAGCACGAACACAGGCTGCCATTAATATCGAATGATCATCACAATCTCCTGATAAATATGCTAATGATTCGCTAGCAGTAGCAATATAATCACCGTCTTTAGGATCGCTAACATAATTCCAACGGCTGTTTATTTCCTTAAAAACGGCAAAACATTGAATAATGGTGCGATAATCATTGTATCCTTTGATGTTTTTGAAATTTTTATTGGTTGCCATAACCGCAAAATTACGAACTTTAGGATTTTGATATTCTATAGCATTCAGAATTTGCGTTTTGTTAGGAAAAGGCAATAGTTTAGAAATGATAATATCCTGAGGATTTGGATTATCTGACATAGTATAAATCATCGAATCATAATCCTCATAAACACTTTCGAAACCATAATTTCCAAATAAAGTTCCGAAAAACAAAACAAAAATATAAATGACTAAACAAATAATAATTATAGTCCTTAGTAGTCTTAATGCTAATTGAATGACTAGTAAAATAAAAAGAAATAATAGAATTCGATCTAAATTTAATACCCAATTTAATTCAATTAAATTTTGATGAGCAATGATAAAAGTAGGAACGCTAATCAAAATATTCAAAATAAAAATAATCACATCATCCCAAGGCTTCTTGACTTGAAGTTTTTGTTTTGTATTTTGAAAAGTAAGATTTTTATAGTTTATCATGCGGAGCAAAAAAGGAAAAACTAGACTGTTTTAACTATTTCATCAAAAGTACCGATTTTATCAATAATTTTAAGTTCTAATAGCTGATTTTGAACTTTGTTTAACATTTCGTTTGATAATTGCTTTTGCGACCATTCAGTTAACGAAAGCCATTCTTGAATATCGGCAATTTTTTGATGATACTCAAATGCTAAAACACTATCTATTCCTTCAATCGATTTAAATGAAGTTGTCATTTTATTGATAATAGCTAAAATGCTTTGAATCGCTTCTGGATTTTGATCTAAAACTTCATCGCGCACCGCAATTACAAAACAAGGCCAAGGAGTAGGGCAGTCGGCAATTTTTCTAAAAATACCTTTATCTACTAAGGGTTTAGTCATAAAACGTTCCCACATAAAATAATCGGCAGTTCCATTAGTCAAAGCTTCAACAGCGCCATCGATGGTATTTATAATTTCAAACTGAAGATTGTCTGTTTTCCAACCTTGATTATTGGCATTAACATAAGCCATTAATTGCGATCCAGAACCTAGACGAGAAATTGCAACTTTAGTATTTTCTATGTCGGCTAAGCTTTCGTAATTGGATTTTGCAGCCACGTGAATTCCCCAAATTAAAGGTGAATCAACATAAACCTGTACAATTTTGCTAGGATTTCCAGCTACAATATCTTTTACAATTCCTTCGGAAAGAATTACAGCAATATCAGTGGATCCATCACGCAACATCTGACACATTTTTCCAGTTCCTTCAGCAACATCTGTCCATTGTAAGTCGATTTTTTGAGCTTCAAATTCTTTGTTTTCAATGGCTAAATGCCAAGGTAAATTGAAGTGTTCTGGTACACCAGCTATTTTTATTGTTTTCATTATATTTTTATTTTTTAGAACACTGATCTGAGAAATTAGAGAAATTTAAATAATTTCATAGATTTCTTAAATCCGTGTTCCATAATTAAATTTTGTTATTGACTCAGCTTTTGCAAAGTATAATTAATTAACTCCTCAATTGTTTTGTATGGATTTTGGCTAAATGTTCCATTGGCACGATTGGCGATAATGGCATTTAACGAAATGGCTTTATGTCCTAAAAGAGCCGAAAGTCCATAAATGGCTGCGGTTTCCATTTCAAGATTAGTCAGTTGTATTCCGTTATATTCAAATTGATCCATTTTTCGATTCAAATCGGCATCTTGTATGTCTAAGCGTAAAACTCTTCCTTGTGGTCCGTAAAATCCGCCCGCTGTTGCTGTAAATCCTTTGTGGATTTTAGCTTCGTAAATTCGGTTTGCTAAAGTTTCATCACAAGAAATCACATAAGGTTTTCCTTTTTGCAAATCCCAATTGGTTTGATCTATAAAAGCAGTTTCAATTTCGAGATTTGAAACCGAATCAATGCAGTAGGAGCGAAGCATATTGTCTAAACCAATGGCATATTGACTCATTACAACACTATCAACAGGAATATTTGCTTGTAGCGAACCCGAAGTGCCTATTCGAATAATAGTAAGCGATGTTAGCTTCTCTTTAATCTTTCTAGTTTCAAAATCAATATTTACCAAAGCATCTAGTTCATTCAGGACAATATCAATATTATCAGGGCCAATTCCAGTAGAAATTACCGTAATTCGTTTGCCTTTGTAAGTGCCTGTTTGGGTTTTGAATTCTCTTTTTTGAGTTGTAAATTCAATAGAATCAAAATGAGTTGTAATCTTTTCAACACGATCCTGATCTCCAACAAAGATGATGTCATGGGCAATGTTCTCGGGTTTTAGATTCAGATGGTAAATACTGCCGTCTGGATTAAGAATCAATTCTGATGCTGCTATCATATTTTTTATTTAACCGCAAAGTTTGCAAGTTTTATGTGGACTGGATACTGTTTTAACCGCAAAGAGCACAAAGTTTTTCTCAAAGTTCACAAGTTTTATTTACTGAACACTGATTACTGAACACTTTCTCAGCCTCCAACACGTTTTGTTTTAAAGCCTTTTTCTTGTAAAATTTTCATGATTTTATCACGATAATCGCCTTGAATGATAATCGCACCGTCTTTGAAACTTCCACCAACGCTTAATTTGGTTTTGATTTCTTTGGCTAGGATTTTAAAATCTTCATCATCGCCTTCGTAACCTTCGATAATGGTGGTTACTTTTCCTTTTCTTTTTTCAAATTTACAAATCATAGGTTCTTTCTGAACGTATAATTCTTTTTCTTCCTGTACTTTTTCTTCTTCAGGACCAGGAACGTGGTCTGGAAAAAGGTTTTTTAATTGGTCTTGTAAGTCCATAATTCATTTTATATTTTAAGGAACACAGATTTAGGAAATTTTAGAAATTTATTAAATTGTGCTCTTTCATTTTTTATTGTGTTTTTTGAATTCATTCGTAAATATTTTTCGAATAAATTGTGGGTCTTTTCCAAAATTCAATAATATACCTACTTCACAATCTGTGGCTTTTAGATAATTTAAAAGTTGGCACTCATGTGAGTCTATCATATATTCAACACATTTAAGTTCAATAATTACGGATTGATTCACAATGATATCGGGAATATATTCGCCTACGATTTCTTTTTTGTAAAAAACATTTAATTTTTTTTGATTTTCGACTTCAAATTTTCTTGACTTTAATTCTAAAATCATTGCATTATGATATACTTTTTCTAAAAAGCCATATCCGAGTTCATTATAAACATCATAATAAATTCCGATTATAGATTTTGTCAGGTCTTGATGTGGAAAATTTTGCATAGCTAATTAAATTAAAACTAATTTATCAAATTTCTTAAATCTGTGTTCCTTAAAAAGAGTAATGCTATTTAAAAATTTACTTTTTAATCAACCCTAAATCTACTAATCGTTCGTACAGAAAATCTCCAGCAGTTATATCTTCAAATTGTTTTGGAGTTTCGTTCGTGATACAGTTTTCCAGACAATTCAGAGGCATATCACTAACAGGATGCATAAAAAACGGAACCGAATAACGTGAAGTTCCCCATAATTCTCTAGGTGGATTTACTACTTGATGTATAGTCGATTTTAATTGATTATTAGTATGACGGGATAACATATCTCCCACGTTAATGACTAATTCATCTGCTTCGGCAATAGCATCAATCCATTCGCCATCGTGATTTTGTACCTGAAGGCCTTTGCCCTGAGCGCCCATTAAAAGCGTTATCAGGTTAATGTCTCCGTGCGCAGCAGCACGAATAGCATTCTCAGGCTCAGATGTAATAGGAGGATAGTGAATAGGTCTCAAGATGGAATTTCCTTCTTCGGCATATTTGTCAAAATAAAATTCGTCAAGCCCCAAACGCAAAGCCAATGCTCTTAAAACATAGATTCCTGTTTTCTCAAGCATTTGATAAGCTTCTTTTCCTACGGCATTAAATTTTGGTAATTCTGCTACAGCGACGTTTTCGGGATATTCTGAGGCGTATTTTGAATCTTCGGACACATATTGTCCAAAATGCCAAAACTCCTTCAAATCGCCTTCTTTTCTCCCTTTGGCGTGTTCTTTTCCAAAAGAAACATATCCTCTTTGTCCTCCGATTTCTGGATTCTCATAACTTCGCTTAGTTTCTATTGGTAAACTGAAGAATTGTTTGATTTCACTATACAATTCCTCAACCAATTGCTGGTCTAAAAAATGGCCTTTTAATGCTACGAAACCAATGTCTTCAAAAGCATTCCCAATTTCGTCAACAAACTTTTGTTTGCGGGCTGGATCATTAGATAGAAAGTCACGTAAATCAACACTAGGGATGTTTTGCATATTATTTTATTTTGATGTCATTTTTAGGAATTCGAACTTCTCTTTACAAATGTATTTAATAGAATTTTAAAACAAAATAGTTGGTAGAAAATAGACATAAAAAAAACGCTTCAATTTCTTGAAGCGTTTTGTGGGGAGAGCAGGATTCGAACCTGCGAAGTTTGCACAGCAGATTTACAGTCTGCCCTCGTTGGCCGCTTGAGTATCTCCCCAGAGCCTTTGAGTGCAACAATGTTTGTTGTTGTTAGCGGTGCAAATATAGGAACACTTTTCGTTTCTGCAAACTAATTTCGGACTAATTTTGCGATATTTTTCAAGGCTTTTTTTAACTTGTTGGTCTTGAATAAAATAAAAAATCTCCACTAGGGAGATTTTTTATTTTTATGCTATAAAAAGGCTTTATTTGGCTAAAAGTTCTAGGACTTTGGCTCTAAGTTCAGCACCTCTTAAGTCTCTTGCAACCACTTTTCCTAAGGCATCAAGTATAAAAGTGGCAGGAATAGCTTCAACTTTATATTGAGCTGCTATTGGATCTTGCCAACCTTTTAAATTAGAAACCTGATTCCAAGTTAATTTATCTTTTGCAATAGCTTCTTTCCATTTGTCGGCATCCTGATCTAAAGATACACCTATAATGTTAAGTCCTTTTGAATGTAATTCTTTATAAAGAGCTACAACATTTGGATTTTCTCTTCTACAAGGTCCACACCAAGAAGCCCAAAAATCAACAATTGTTACTTTTCCTAAACTTTCTTTAAGCGAAATTACTTTCCCTTCTGGATTAGGAGCAGAAAAATCGGCTCTTCAGTTAGCTGCTGCTGGAGCTGGTGCAGCACCTGGAGCACCTGGCACAGAAGAATTAACTGCAGTAAGTCTTTGTTTGATTGCTTTACCTGGCTTAGTATTTTTTAATTCATCATCAAATCCGTTAAAGATTTTTTCTGCTTTTTTAATATCTGCAGATGGATCTTGTAACATGCTTTGGATAATTAAAGCACTGATGAATGCTTTTGGATGAGATTCAGAGTAAGAAAGGTATTTAGCTTTAGAATTAGTACCAACTTCTTGTTGAATTACTTGGTACTGTTTCATCAAACTATTGATTGTTGCAGTATCTTTAGTTTGTTGTGCTTGGTTCATTTTTAACATATTAGCTGATTGAAAATCAATTAATTTCTTTTGAACCACTTTAATTTCGTCGTTAAATTTCACATACTCATCATTGTTGTAAGTACCTGAGATTTTAGATTTTTGAATACTGTCTTTGTTTACTTCAACACTGATTTCTCCAGATTCTAAGATAAATGGAATTGGTCCGTTTACACCTTCTAATTGAAGTAAGTGAAATGAAGGTTCTTTTACTTTTCCTTTGATTTCAAATTTTCCATTTTCAACTTTTACAGTATCAATATTGATTAATCCTCCCATACCAGTAGAATCCTGTGTTTGAAGAATAATAGATTTTCCGTTATCGATTCCTTTTGCAATACCAGTGATAATGTACTCGCCTTTACCAACTTTACTACAAGAAAATAGTACAGCAGAAGCAGAAAGTAATAAAAATAATTTTTTCATTATTAATTAGTTAAATTAGTTAAGTGTGCAAAAGTATTTAAATTTATAAAATGGCAATAATTTTAATCGCTAAATTTTTGTTATAATTACTATTTAAAAGCTTTATTAGTAATACCTATTTATAGAAGTTAAAACGATATGGAAATAATAAATTTACAAGAACTCTAAATGATTGATTTGCTTTTTTAAATGAGCTGGATTATTTTTGAAAATTCAATTTTACTACTGATGAAACGACTTAAAGAGATATTACTGATAAAAGACGCGACAATTAATAAGGTGCAATTTGATACAGAGTGGTTTTTTAATCTTGCAGATATGGCATATTATCTGAAAGAAGATTTATCAGAAGTGGAATTTGTATACTTACCTATGTTAATTGATGGCGAAGAAGAAATAGTTAAATGCAGTTCTTTTGAAGATATTTTAAGAGGAAGAAAAGAGTTTGCTGAATAAAAAAAAGAGAAGACAATGCTTCTCTTTTTTATTTTTATCTGTTGCTTAATTTTGCTTTTTCTTTTATGATATCGCTTATTTTTCGGTTTTCAATTTTACTTTCAAGCCAGGAAATAATATCGAGATAAAGGAAAGCTCTTTTTTCGTAAGTACTTTGTTCTAATTCGATAAAACGTTCTTTCATTTTTATAAATTCGTTTTTAATATCCGTTGGATAAATAGAATTTAAGTTTTTTAAGAATCGAATAATCTCCTTTTGGACTTCATGTAAATCATTCATTTTTAGTAAAAACTTGTATGTGTTCTTCAGTTGACTTTCTAAGTAATAGTCTTTACCTATTTCGTAATGGGCTATTAAGCATAAAATTCGAGCAAAGCACATCAGGTCTTCGCGCATACTAAGATTCTTGTTGTTGATGATTTTTTCCAGATAAAAAATGGATTCATTGTATTTTTCAACACCAAAATAAATACTGGCTATTTTGTAGAAAAACAACATCTCGTGGTGTTCGTCTAAGTGTTCGTTATGGATTTTTATCTTGCTTAAAACCTCAGGAATCAAATATTCGCTTTCTGCGAAAGTTCCTTCCATAATGTGGAAATTCAGTTTATTATTATATAGGTATAAGAAAGACAAAGAAGCAATATTGTCATTAATAGGAAAACGAGGATCTTTGATGGTTTCTTCTAATAGAGTCAGGTATTTTTTAAATTTTGTTTTGTACTTCAACATGTATAATGATTCCAATAAATAGTTGTTTCCTTTTAAGAAAAAAACAGGGTTTAAGAAAATCATAGTAGGGTTGTCGTAAAATAATGTCACCCATTTAGAAGCAAATTTATAACTAGCTAAAAAATCCTGAACTAAGAAACTGCGCCAAAGATTGGCATTGTAAAACCAATATTTTTCACGGAAACCAAATTTGTTCTCGTCTAATTTAGAGATGTGTTTGTTGAAATAATCGTCTATGTATTTGTATTCCTCATCGCTTTTCACATAACCCGTTTTAAGCATGATGCCGTACAGTTGCAGCGATAAATTAGACAGTTTACTCGAAATTGTATTTTGGTAATTCAATTCTTTGGCCTGGATAACTAATTCGTCAGCGCGTCCTTGGATACTTCGGGTGATGTATTGAGATTCGATAAGTTTTTCAAATTCTACAATTTCATACGCCATTAGTTTTTCGTCGTTTTCAATAGCCTGACTTTTAGTTTTGTCAAGTAATTTCAAACTCTGTTTGTATAAACCTTTGTTGTACAGTATAGTAGCAAAATCTATTTGTTCTCTTAATTGATAACGAATATTTTGACTTGGAATATTAAGGCGAATACTTACTAATATTTGTTTGTATAAATACGATTTTAGATTCGATAATTGGACTTTTTTGATGATACCACTTTTTAGAATAAGTTTCTCATCATAACTTTCAGATTTATCTAAAATATTGAACAGTTCAATGAATTTTGTATTCGAACTTGTCTCTAATCGACTTGCAAAAATCTTAAATTGTCGTTTTTCAGATTTAGATAAGGACTTTATTAGAACGAATAAAAAATCTTTTTGATGGTTAGCCATTGTAAAATTAATAGGTTTAACTAATTGATTTATAGATATTTAAACTACCTTTAGTAGGCTTATAAACAGTATATTCGAGTAAAATGAATTTTCTATTCAAAGTAAAGAATATATTTTTGTTATCAAGATGTGAAATTACATTAAATAAATGAAAATGAATAGAGACAAAGTTCAAATTTTTGATACCACTTTACGAGATGGGGAACAAGTTCCAGGATGTAAATTAGATACCAATCAGAAACTTGTTATAGCTGATCGCTTAGACAATATGGGGGTTGATATTATTGAAGCTGGTTTTCCTGTTTCTAGCCCTGGAGATTTTTCGTCTGTTACTGAAATTAGTAAACTTGTTAAAAATGCAACAGTTTGCGGTCTTACCAGAGCGGTTAAGAATGATATTGACGTAGCAGCAGCAGCATTAAAACATGCTGTAAGACCACGTATACACACAGGTATTGGAACATCTGATTCTCATATATTACACAAATTAAACACAACTAGAGAAGATATTATTGCTAGAGCAAAATATGCTGTTGCTCATGCTAAATCTTATGTAGAAGATGTAGAGTTTTATGCAGAAGATGCTGGTAGAACTGATAATGCTTTCTTGGCAAAAGTATGCGAAGAAGTTATTAAATCAGGAGCTACAGTTCTTAATATTCCAGATACTACAGGGTATTGTTTACCTGATGAGTATGGAGCAAAAATTAAATACCTTAAAGAAAATGTAAAAGGTATTGAAAATGTTACTATTTCTTGTCACTGTCATAACGATTTAGGTATGGCTACAGCTAACTCTATTGCAGGTGCTATTAATGGTGCTAGACAAATAGAATGTACTATTAATGGTATTGGAGAGAGAGCAGGAAATACAGCGTTAGAAGAAGTGGTGATGATTTTTAAACAACATCCTGGTTTGAATTTGTATACTGATATCGATACAAAGCAATTGAACGAAATGAGTCGTTTGGTTTCTGAGAGTATGGGTATGATGGTACAACCAAATAAAGCTATTGTAGGAGCAAATGCTTTTGCACATAGTTCAGGAATTCATCAAGATGGTGTGATTAAAAACAGAGCTACTTATGAAATTATCGACCCATTAGATGTAGGAGTAAACGAATCTTCGATTGTACTTACAGCTAGAAGTGGTAGAGCAGCATTAGCATACCGAGCTAAAAAAGTAGGTTACGAATTGACAAAAATGCAGTTAGATGTCGTCTACGTTGAGTTTTTGAAATTTGCAGATCTTAAAAAAGAAGTTTTAGATGATGATATCCATTTGATTATTGCAGCTTCTAAAATAGAAGGCGATTTAATTAAACGATAGTTAGAGCTTGGATGTATTTAAATGATTAAATTTGCAGCATTTAATTAAAAAAACAATCTCATGAACTTAAAAATAGCAGTGTTATCGGGTGACGGAATTGGTCCTGAGGTAATCACGCAAGCAAAAAAAGCTTTATACGCTATAGGAGTTGTTTATGAACACGATTTTATTTTTGAAGAGGCTCTTGTAGGTGCTGTCGCAATAGAAAAGACAGGTTCACCACTTCCTGAACAAACATTAAATCTTTGTTTAAATACAGATGCTGTCTTGTTAGGAGCTATCGGTGATCCAAAATATGACGCGAATATTCGTCCAGAGCAAGGATTGTTGCGATTGAGAAAAGAGTTAGGTCTTTATGCTAATATCAGACCACTAAAGCCTTTTAAAGGTTTGTTAGATAGTTCTCCGTTAAAAAGAGAAAATATTGAAGGGGTTGATTTTGTTATTTATAGAGAATTGACTGGTGGAATTTATTTTGGAGAAAAAAAGATAAACGAAGCTGAAACAACTGCTTCTGATACATGTGAATATACAGAAGACGAAATTTCAAGAATAGCTCATTTAGCATTTCAATCGGCTCAAAATAGAAGAAAAAAACTAACCCTTGTAGATAAGGCGAATGTTCTTGAAACTTCTAGATTATGGAGAAAGGTTGTTCAAAATGTAAGTAAAGATTATCCAGAAGTAGTTTTAGACTTTTTGTTTATTGATAATGCCGCAATGCAAATTATATTAAATCCAAAACAGTTTGATGTTATTTTAACTGAGAATTTATTTGGAGATATTTTATCAGATGAAGCCAGTGTAATTTCGGGTTCTATTGGTTTATTAGCCTCGGCTTCATTGGGAGAGAAAAATGCGTTATTCGAACCTATTCACGGATCATATCCGCAGGCAAAAGGAAAGAATATAGCCAATCCTATTGCTTCAATACTTTCGGCAGCGATGTTGTTAGAGCATTTTGGACTTAAGGAAGAAGCTAAAAAAATATACGAAGGAGTAGAAAAAGCGATTGAGTTTAATGTTGTAACATCAGATATCAATCCAGACACAAAATTTGGAACAAACGAAGTAGGTGAATTTGTTTCAAATTTTATTTTAAATAAAGATGATCTAATGTATTTTAATAATGATAATGTACAATTAGGTCAATCAACAATAGTATAATACAATTTTTGATGAATAAATAAGTTTAATGATAAGAAATTCGTAAAATTTTATTTTTTATTTTTTTAAATCTAAAGGTTTTTATACTTTTGTGTCATAAAAAAAGAAAATGAAAAATTCAATTGTTATAGTTTCTGTCGTTAATGTCATTGTTGTATCAACAAGTGCATAAGGGAAGCTATTAATATAATTGAAAAATAATATTATATAACTCCCAAATTTTGGGAGTTTTTTTTTGAAGTAAATCGAACAACACATAAATACAGTTTATAAATGGAATTGAATAAATACAGCAAGACAATCACGCAAGAAGAGACACAACCAGCTTCACAAGCTATGTTCTACGGAATAGGTTTAACAGAAGAGGATCTTAAAAAAGCACAGGTAGGAATTGTAAGTATGGGTTATGATGGAAATCCTTGTAACATGCACTTAAACGACTTGGCTAAAGATATTAAAACTAGTGTCTGGGCAGCAGATTTAGTTGGTTTGATTTTCAATACTATTGGAGTTAGTGACGGTATTTCTAACGGAAATGACGGAATGCGTTTTTCTTTAGTTTCTCGTGACGTTATTGCTGATTCAATCGAAACTGTAATGGGAGCACAATGGTATGATGGTATGATTGCTGTTCCGGGTTGTGATAAAAATATGCCCGGTGCTTTGATGGCTATGGGTAGAGTAAATCGTCCTTCCATTATGGTTTATGGTGGATCCATTCACCCAGGAAAATGGAAAGGGGAAGATTTGAATATCGTTTCTGCTTTTGAAGCTTTAGGAAAAAAAATCAAGAATACAATTACACCTGAAGATTTTAAAGGAGTAATTCAAAATGCTTGTCCTGGTGCTGGTGCTTGTGGAGGAATGTACACTGCAAATACTATGTCTTCAGCTATTGAAGCTTTAGGTATGAGTTTACCTTACAGTTCTTCTAATCCGGCTTTGAGTCCAGAAAAGAAACAAGAATGTGTTGATGCTGGTAAAGCAATCAGGATATTATTAGAGAAAGATATCAAGCCAAGAGACATTATGACTCGTAAAGCATTTGAAAATGCAATTACAATAGTGGCAGTTTTAGGTGGGTCTACTAATGCGGTAATGCACTTAATTGCAATGGCACATTCTGTTGGTATTGACTTGACATTAAAAGATTTCCAAGACATTAGTGATAAAACGCCATTGTTGGCAGATTTGAAACCAAGTGGTAAATACTTAATGGAAGACTTACACAATGTAGGTGGTGTTCCAGGAGTAATGAAATATTTATTGAAAGAAGGTTTCTTGCACGGAGATTGTTTAACTGTAACAGGAAAAACAATTGCTGAGAATTTAGAATCAATTCCAGCTTTGCACGATGGTCAAGAAGTAATTTTTGAAATTCAAAAAGCATTAAAAGCAACAGGAAATATTCAAATTTTATACGGAAACATAGCAACTGAAGGTTGTGTTGCTAAAATTTCTGGAAAAGAAGGAGAATTTTTTGAAGGTACAGCTGTAGTTTTTGAAGGTGAAAAAGATGTTATTAGAGGAATTCAAGCAGGCGAAGTAAAGTCTGGAAACGTAGTAATTATTCGTTACTGTGGTCCAAAAGGAGGTCCAGGTATGTCAGAAATGTTGAAACCAACATCTGCAATTATGGGTGCTGGTTTAGGAAATTCAGTGGCTTTAATTACTGACGGACGTTTCTCTGGAGGTTCTCACGGATTTGTTGTAGGACACGTAACTCCAGAAGCTTACGAAGGTGGAGGAATTGCTTTAATCGAAAATGGAGACGTTATTACTATTGATGCTATAAACAACACTATTAATATGAAAATTTCTGATGAAGAGTTTGCAAAACGTAAAGCCAATTGGAAACAACCAGAATCGCCAATCAAACAAGGAGTTTTACTTAAATATATGCGTTCGGTCTCTAGTGCCTCTGAGGGATGTGTTACTGACAAATAATTTAAAATAAAACAAACCTTTAAATCTAAAATATTAAGATTCGAAGGAAAAAAAGATATAAAATGGAAAATAATAAAATATCAGGTGCAGAAGCTGTTATTAGATGCTTATTAGCCGAAGGAGTAGATTTGGTTTATGGTTACCCAGGTGGAGCTATTATGCCAGTTTACGACGAATTATATAAATTTCAAGATCAATTGCATCATGTATTGGTGCGTCACGAACAAGGTGCTGCTCATGCTGCGCAAGGTTTTGCCAGAGCTACTGGAAAAGTAGGTGTTGCAATTGCAACTTCTGGTCCAGGTGCTACTAACTTAGTTACTGGTATTGCTGATGCTCAAATAGATTCTACTCCAATGGTATGTATTACAGGACAAGTAGGGAAACATTTATTAGGGTCTGATGCTTTTCAAGAAACTGATATTATCGGAATTTCTACACCTGTAACAAAATGGAATTACCAAATTACAGAAGCTCATGAGATTCCGGAGATTATGGCTAAGGCATTTTATATTGCCAGATCAGGTCGTCCAGGTCCAGTATTAGTTGACATTACTAAAAATGCTCAGTTTGATACTTTGGATTTTAGTTATAAAAAATGTACTGATATTAGAAGTTACCATCCAAAACCAGTTTTAAAATTAGACAAGGTTAAGGAAGCTGCTGAAATTATCAATAAGGCTAAAAAGCCAATGATTATTTTTGGTCAGGGTATCATTCTTAGTAAAGCAGAAGAAGAGTTAAAGGCTTTGATTGAAAAATCAGGAATTCCAGCTGCCTGGACTATTTTAGGTCTTTCGGCTTTGCCTACTGAACATGAATTAAATGTTGGTATGGTTGGAATGCACGGAAATTACGGTCCAAATGTTTTAACTAACGAATGTGACGTTTTAATTGCGTTAGGAATGCGTTTTGATGACCGTGTTACTGGTAATTTAGCAACTTATGCTAAACAGGCTAAGGTGGTTCATTTTGAAATTGATCCTGCTGAAATTGATAAAAACGTAAAAACAGAGGTTGCTGTATTAGCTGATTTGAAAGAAGCTTTAACTGCTTTACTTCCTCTTGTTGAAAAGAATTCTCATGAATCTTGGCACAATGTGTTCAAAGAGAAATACGAAATTGAATTAGGTGCTGTTATCAACGAAGAGTTGGCTCCAACTAATGGGAAAGGAATTTCTATGGGAGAAACTATCGAAATGATTAACAAACACTCAAAAGGTGATGCGATAATGGTTTCGGATGTAGGACAACATCAAATGTTTACCTGCCGTTACGCTAAATTTAATACAACAAAAAGTAATGTAACTTCAGGAGGTTTAGGTACTATGGGATTTGCTTTACCAGCTGCTATTGGAGCTAAGATGGGTAGACCAGATCGCGAAGTTGTAGCTATTATTGGTGATGGAGGTTTCCAAATGAATATCCAAGAATTAGGAACAATCTATCAAACAAAAGTTCCAGTAAAAATTGTAGTACTAAACAATGAGTTTTTAGGAATGGTTAGACAATGGCAAGAATTGTTCTTTGACTATAGATATGCTTCTACAGTGATGACAAATCCAAATTTCTGTGCTATTGCCGAAGGTTATTATATCAAAGCTCGTAAAGTAACTAAGAGAGAAGAATTAGATGAAGCAATTGCTGAAATGATGGCTTCTAAAGACTCTTATTTCCTTGAAGTTATGGTTGAGAAAGAGAATAACGTATTTCCAATGATTCCAACAGGAGCTTCAGTTTCTGACATCCGATTAAGTTAATATTATGGAAAATAAAACATTCACCATTTCTGTTTATTCAGAAAACAACGTAGGCTTATTGAATAGAATATCAGGTATATTCTTAAAACGCCATATTAATATATTAAGTTTAAATGTATCTGAATCTGAAATCGAAAACGTTTCAAGATTTGTAATTGTAGTAGATACTACTGAAAAATGGGTACAAAATATTGTTGGTCAAATCGAAAAACAAATTGAAGTAATTAAGGCTTTCTATCATGTAGACGAAGAAACTATCTTCTTAGAAAGTGCTTTATTCAAAATCAATTCTAGTTTGTTATTTGACGAAAGACAAATTCAAAATATTATCAAAGAAAGTCATTCGGAAATTGTTACTGTATCAAGAGACTTTTTCGTGATTTCAAAATCAGGAAGACGTTCAGATATTGAAGAATTACATGCAAAATTAAAACCTTTCGGAATCATGCAGTTTGTACGTTCAGGAAGAATATCAGTTTCCAAAGAAAAAATGGAAGTTACAAGTTTATTATTAGAAGAATTAAAATCATAAATTAAATATTAGAAAATGGCAAATTATTTCAATTCATTACCACTTAGACAACAATTAGAACAATTAGGCGTATGCGAATTCATGGATCAATCTGAATTTGCTAATGGAATCGAAGCTTTAAAAGGTAAAAAAGTAGTTATCGTAGGTTGTGGTGCTCAAGGTTTAAACCAAGGTTTGAACATGAGAGATTCAGGTTTAGATATTTCTTACGCTTTACGTCCTGAAGCAATTGCTCAAAAAAGAGCTTCATTTAACAATGCTACTGATAATGGTTTCAAAGTGGGAACTTATGAAGAATTAATTCCAACTGCTGATTTAGTATGTAACCTTACTCCAGACAAACAACATACTGCTGTAGTTACTTCAATTATGCCGTTAATGAAAGAAGGAGCTACTTTATCTTATTCTCATGGTTTTAACATTGTTGAGGAAGGAATGCAAATTCGTAAAGACTTAACAGTTATTATGTGTGCTCCTAAATGTCCAGGATCTGAAGTACGTGAAGAGTACAAAAGAGGTTTTGGTGTACCAACTCTTATCGCTGTTCACCCAGAAAATGATCCAAAAGGATTAGGTTTAGATCAAGCTAAAGCTTATGCGGTTGCTACAGGAGGAAATAGAGCAGGAGTTTTACGTTCTTCTTTCGTAGCAGAAGTAAAATCAGATTTAATGGGTGAGCAAACAATCCTTTGTGGTTTGTTACAAACTGGTTCTATCTTATGTTTTGATAAAATGGTTGCTGAAGGTGTTGATGCTGGATATGCTTCTAAATTAATCCAATATGGATGGGAAACTATTACAGAAGGATTAAAATACGGTGGTATCACTAACATGATGGATCGTTTGTCTAATCCAGCAAAAATTGCTGCATTCAACGTTGCTGAAGAATTAAAAGATATTATGCGTCCATTATTTAGAAAACATATGGATGATATCATCTCAGGTGAATTCTCTAAAACAATGATGGCTGACTGGGCTAACGACGATGTTAACTTATTAGCTTGGAGAGCAGCAACAGGAGAAACTAACTTTGAGAAAACTCCAGCAGGAGATGTTGAAATCTCAGAACAAGAATACTACGATAACGGAGTATTAATGGTTGCTATGGTTAAAGCTGGTGTTGAATTAGCTTTCGAAGCAATGACAGATTCAGGAATCATTGAAGAATCAGCTTACTACGAGTCATTACACGAAACTCCATTAATTGCTAACACAATTGCAAGAAAGAAATTGTTCGAAATGAACCGTGTAATTTCTGATACTGCTGAGTACGGATGTTATTTGTTTGATCATGCTGCTAAGCCATTAATTGCTGAGTACGTGAAAAACGCACCTTCTAACTTAATTGGTCGTCCATTTAACAACGGAAGTAATGGAGTTGATAACAAAGAATTAATCGAAATTAATTCAATTATCAGAAATCACCCAGTTGAAGAAGTTGGAGCTTGGTTAAGAGAATCAATGACTGCAATGAAGAAAATTGTATAATTTACAATTATAGTTAATTAGAAAAAGGCGGAGTATAAATATTTACTTCGCCTTTTTTGTTTTTCTAAATTTGGCAATAATTGGAGGTATTTTGAATAATTTGCATTTATGTTAAGATTAAATTTCGTTATTTTAATTAAATTGCGGTGATTTATGATTTATTTTCTTTTAAGAATAGATTGAGATTTAATATATTTATAAAAAATATAAACAAAGGGATGAGTTACTATAAAATTGATAATTTAGAACAATATTTTAAGCATTACAATAAGTCAATTCGTGAACCAAGAAAATTTTGGGGAAAAATAGCTGAAGAAAATTTCACTTGGTACCAACCATGGGACAAAGTGGTAGAATTTAATATGGCCGAAGCTGATATTAATTGGTTCATGGGTGCAAAAGTAAACATTACAAAAAATTGCATTGATAGACATCTTAATAAAAGAGGCGAAAAAACGGCAATTATTTTCGAACCTAATAATCCAGAAGAAGAAGCATTACATATAACGTATAATGAGTTACATCAACGTGTATGTAAGATGGCTAATGTATTGCGTGAGCAGGGAATTAAAAAAGGCGATCGTGTATGTATCTATTTGCCAATGATTCCTGAATTAGCAGTATCAATTTTAGCATGTGCCAGAATTGGAGCCATTCACTCAGTTGTATTTGCTGGATTTTCTTCTAAAGCTTTAGCAACTCGAATCAACGATAGCGAATGTAAAATGGTTATCACTTCTGATGGTGGTTACCGCGGAAGCAAAACTGTAGAATTAAAAGAAATTGTTGATGAAGCATTAGAAAGATGCCAATCAGTAAGTTCTGTTTTGGTTGTAAAAAGAACCAATACTGCTGTTACGATGAAAGAAGGCAGAGATATTTGGTTACAACCTTTATTAGATGAAGCATCGGATAATTGTGTAGCAGAAATTATGGATGCCGAAGATCCTTTGTTTATTCTTTATACTTCAGGTTCTACAGGAAATCCTAAAGGAATGGTACATACCACTGCAGGTTATATGGTATATACAGCCTATACTTTCAAAAATGTTTTTAATTATGAAGAAAATGATGTACACTGGTGTACTGCTGATATTGGCTGGATAACAGGACATTCTTATATTTTATACGGACCATTATTGAATGGAGCAACTACAGTAATTTTTGAAGGAGTACCTTCTTATCCAAACTATAGCCGTTTTTGGGAAGTGATTGAAAAACATCAGGTAAATCAATTTTATACTGCGCCAACTGCTATTAGAGCTTTGGCAAAAGAAAATTTAGAATACATTCAAAAATATCCTTTAAAAAGTTTAAAAGTTATTGGATCAGTAGGGGAGCCTATCAATGAAGAAGCTTGGCACTGGTACAATGACCACGTGGGAGATAAAAGATGTCCTGTTGTGGATACTTGGTGGCAAACCGAAACTGGAGGAATCATGATTTCGCCTATTGCTTTTATTACACCAACAAAACCTACTTATGCTACTTTTCCATTACCGGGAATTCAAGCGGTTTTAATGGATGACAAAAGAAACGAAATCGAAGGAAATCAAGTAGTAGGAAGTTTGTGTATTAAATTCCCTTGGCCAGGAATTGCAAGAACCATTTGGAATGATCATCAACGTTATATAGATACTTATTTTTCTCAATATCCTGGAAAATTCTTTACAGGAGATGGCGCTTTGCGTGACGAAGTAGGTTATTATAGAATTACGGGACGTGTTGACGATGTAATCATTGTTTCAGGACATAATTTAGGTACTGCGCCAATAGAAGATGCTATTAATGAGCATCCTGCAGTTGCTGAGAGTGCTGTTGTAGGTTTTCCACATGATATAAAAGGAAATGCTTTGTATGGTTATGTAATATTGAAAGAAACAGGAGAGGTTAGAAATAAAGAAAACCTTTTTATCGAAATTAATCAGCATATTACTGACCACGTAGGTCCTATTGCTAAATTAGATAAAATTCAGTTTGTTTCAGGTTTGCCAAAAACGCGTTCTGGAAAAATTATGCGTAGAATCCTTAGAAAAATTGCTGCGAATGATTTCTCTGATTATGGTGATACAACTACTTTGTTGAATCCTGAAATCATTGAAGAGATTCAAAGCGAAAAGAAATAATATTTTTTTTACCAATTACAAAAGCTGTTTCGTCATGAAACAGCTTTTTTTTTATTTTAAAATTTTTTCTTGACAGAAATAGACTAAATTAGTGATGTCATGAATAAAGATAAAACGATACTAATTATTGGAGGAGGATTAGCGGGACTTACCGCTGCTATTCATTTATCTAAAATTGGATTAAAAGTTATCTTGATTGAAAAGAATGAATTTCCAAAACACAAAGTTTGCGGCGAATATGTATCGAATGAAGTTGTATCATACTTAAAATGGTTAAATATCGATTATGAGGATTTAAAACCGACTCATTTAAGTCAATTTCAATTTTCATTCCTTAATGGAGAAATTCTCAGTAGTGATTTACCTCTTGGTGGTTTTGGAGTCAGTAGGTATTTATTGGATGATTTTTTATACCAAAAAGCAGTAAAAAATGGCTGTGAAATTATTCAGGATTCGGTTGAAAATATTCTTTTTTCAGAAAATCGATTTACTGTAACTACTGCAAAAAATGTAGTTTTTAAATCCGAAATTTTAATTGGCGCCTACGGCAAAAGATCTAATATCGATCAAAAATTAGAAAGAACTTTTATTAATAAAAAAGCATCCTGGCTGGCTGTCAAAGCCCATTATTCAGGTGTTTTTCCAAACAATTTAGTTGGTTTATATCATTTTAAAGGAGGTTATTGCGGAGTTTCTAAAGTGGAGAATGATAAGATTAATATTTGTTATTTAGCCGATTACAAAACATTTAAAAAGTATAAAAATATTGAAGAATATCAGGTTAATGTAGTCGCTAAAAACCCTCATTTAAAATTGATTTTAGAGAATTGTGTGCCAATATTTGAAAAACCTTTAACGATTAGCCAAATTTCTTTTGATAAAAAAAAGGCTGTAGAAAATCATATTTTGATGATTGGTGATACCGCCGGATTAATTCATCCATTATGCGGAAACGGAATGGCTATGGCTATTCATAGCGCAAAAATTGCATCAGAATTAATTGAGAAGTTTTTTAATGCTGAAATAAAATCAAGAACCGAATTAGAAAATAAATACCAAAGCGAATGGAATCATAATTTTAAGAAGAGATTAAAAATAGGATGTTTACTAGCTTCCGTTTTACAAAGACAAAAAATAGCTTCTTTACTCATAAGTATATTTATTAAATTACCTTTTTTATTACCCATAATAATAAGAAAGACACATGGTAAACCCATTTATATCGATCCCAAATGTTGATAAGTACTAAATACAGAACTGAGTTAGCTGAAAGCATGGATGATTTTAGCTTAGAAGGGGAAATTTTGCGTGATGCCTTAGATAAAATTGCCAAAATTAATCGACTTTTAGGAGGAAACAAGTTAACTTTATTAGGCGTGAAAAGCTTAGTGAAAAATGTCGCTGTAGATGCTGAAATTACAATTGTTGATGTAGGTTGTGGCAATGGAGATATGTTGAGAACTCTAGCCGATTACGGTTTTCAAAATAATTTAAAATTAAAGCTAATTGGTATCGATGCTAATAATTTTACTATAAATCATGCGGTAGATTTATCAAAGAAATATTCAAATATCAGTTATCAATGCGATGATATATTTGGTAAAGCTTTTGAAGAGTTAAAATACGATATTGTATTGTCTACTTTGTTGTTACATCATTTCAAAAAAGATGAAATCATTAAAATAGTAACTGTTTTTTATGCTAATGCAAATCTTGGAATTGTTATTAATGATTTGCAAAGAAGCCCAATTGCTTACCGATTATTTCAGTTATTGTGTTTTGTTTTTCGATTAAATAAAATGTCCAGAGAAGATGGACTAATTTCGATTTTAAGAGGTTTTAAAAAGAAAGATTTAATCCAGTTTTCTAAAGAATTAAATTTAAAAAAATACACCATCGAGTGGAAATGGGCTTTTCGTTACCAATGGATAATATCAAAAATATGAGTGTCAGAATACATACTGTTACAAAACAATTGCCTAAATATTCAAGAACTACCGCTGAAATAATCCCATTTTTAGATGTTTGGCTTAATGGTCAGGAGGAACGTTTTATTCGAAAAGTAAAAAAAATATTCGAAGGTGCTGCAGTAGACAAACGCTATTCTATTATGGATCCAATTGAAGTTTTTACAAATACTTCTTTTGAGGAAAGAAACGATATTTATGTTCGTGAAGTCATTGAATTAGGCGAAAAAGTCTTAGAAAAAGCATTGTTAAAAGCTAAATGGAAACCCGAAGATTTAGATTATATCATTACCGTGAGTTGCACTGGAATTATGATTCCTTCGTTAGATGCTTACTTGATTAATAAGTTGCAGCTCAGGCAAGATATTGTAAGGCTTCCTGTTACTGAAATGGGTTGTGCTGCAGGAATTTCAGGAATTATATATGCTAAAAACTTCTTGCAGGCTAATCCGGGGAAACGTGCCGCTGTAATTGCTGTAGAAAGTCCAACAGCAACATTTCAATTAGATGATTTTTCGATGGCAAATATTGTGAGTGCCGCCATATTTGGAGATGGAGCCGCCTGCGTGTTGTTGTCTTCTCATGAAGAAGATGAAGGTCCTGAAATACTCGCCGAAGAAATGTATCATTTTTATGATAATGAGTATATGATGGGGTTCAAGCTGACTAATTCAGGCTTACAGATGGTTTTGGATATCGAAGTTCCAGATACGATCGCTTCGCATTTTCCAGCAATTATTCATCCTTTTTTAGAGAAAAACAATCTGCAAATTGAAGATATTGATCATTTAATATTTCATCCTGGAGGGAAAAAAATTGTACAAACAGTTGAAGATTTATTTTCTGATTTAGGTAAAAACATAGACGATACTAAAGAAGTGTTGCGTTTATATGGAAATATGTCTAGTGCCACTGTATTGTATGTTTTAGAACGTTTTATGGATGCTGAACCACAAAAAGGGGAGACTGGTTTAATGCTTAGTTTTGGTCCTGGGTTTTCGGCTCAACGGGTTTTATTGCGATTTTAAAAACAGCTTAACAATGAATCATCAGGAAATTATATCAAAATTACCCTATTCCAAACCTTTTTTGTTTGTGGATGAAATCATTCATATTGATGAAAATGGAGTAGAAGGCTGTTATACTTTTGATGAAAATTTAGATTTTTACAATGGACACTTTAAAGACAATCCTGTTACACCGGGTGTGATTTTAACCGAAGTAATGGCTCAGATAGGAGTTGTCTGTTTGGGGATTTTTTTATTAAATGACTCACTTGATAAAGAAACAGCAATTGTTTTAACATCAACAGATATCGAGTTTTTAAAAGCGGTTTTTCCAAATGAAAAAGTAACCGTAATTTCAGAAAAAATATATTTTAGATTCGGTAAATTAAAATGCAAAGTGACAATGAAAAATGAAAAAGAGGAAGTTGTTTGTAAGGGAGAAATTGCAGGAATGACAATCTAGTTTAATTCTAATATTTGTAAAATGGATATGAGAGTGGTTATAACAGGGCTTGGCATAGTTGCTCCAAATGGAGTAGGACTTGAAGCGTTTACCAATGCCATTAAAAAAGGAATTTCGGGCGTTAAAAAAGATGTCGACTTGGAACGATTACAATTTTCTTGTCAAATTTCGGCTAAGCCTGAAGTCTCGACTGAATTAGCATTGCAGTATTTTTCAGAATTAGAACTGCGGAATTTTAATTCTACAGGAATTTTATACGGCGTTATTGCTGGTATGGATGCCTGGAAAGATGCTGGTTTATCTATTAAACTAGATGAAGAACCAGATTGGGGTAGCGGAACTATTTTTGGAACTGGTACATCAGGAATTGATAAATTTCGCGAAAGCATTTATAAAATTGATGATTTACAAACCCGCAGATTAGGAAGTACTGCAGTTGCTCAAACCATGAATAGTGGAATTAGTGCTTATGTGGGCGGGAAATTAGGACTGGGAAATCAAGTAACAACTAACTCATCGGCATGTACTACGGGAACCGAAAGTATTCTAATGGGATTTGATCGAATAAAATCAGGGCAGGCCAAAAGGATTTTGGTTGGAAGTACTAGTGATTCCGGACCTTATATTTGGGGAGGATTTGACGCTATGCGAGTATGTACTTTTAAACATAATGAAATTCCAGAACAAGGCTCTAGACCTATGAGTGCCACTGCATCAGGATTTGTGCCTGGAAGTGGAGCAGGAGCAATGATATTAGAAGATTTAGAAACAGCTTTAGCCCGAGGAGCAAGGATTTATGCAGAAGTTTTAGGAGGAAACATTAATTCGGGCGGACAACGTGGATTAGGGACAATGACTGCTCCAAATCCAATTGCTGTACAAAAATGTATTACTGATGCAATTGCGAATGCAGGAATTAACGCCAATGAAATTAATGCAATAAACGGTCATTTAACGGCTACTTCAAAAGACAGTTTAGAAATACAAAATTGGTGTGAAGCCTTAGGGCGAAAAGGAAATGATTTTCCGTATATTAATTCCTTGAAATCCATGGTAGGACATTGTTTATCTGCAGCGGGTAGTGTTGAAAGTGTGGCTAGCGTATTGCAATTGCATCAAGGATTTGTTTTTCCAAATATCAATTGCGCAGACTTGCATCCAGAAATTATCGATTTAGTTGATGAATCCCGAATTCCGCAACAATTAATTGAAACCGAATTGAATATTATTGCCAAAGCCAGTTTTGGTTTTGGAGATGTTAATGGATGTGTTATTTTTAAGAAATTCAAAGATTAAGTTTAGAAAAAGAAGGTAGATTTTAGAAAGCAGTAAGAGACATAATAAAAAACCAATTCAAATGATAAATAGAGAAGAAATAATAGCGCAATTAAAAGATATCGTAAAACCATATATCCAAGACCAAGAAGCTTTTGAATCATTAACAGAAAACACCGATTTTATTAATGATTTAAAGATAAATTCGGCTAATCTAGTGGATGTGATTCTAGATATTGAAGAAAAATTTGATATTGAAATTGACAATCAGGCGATGGAAAAAATGCTGAATGTAAAAGCTGCTTTGGAAATTATCGAAATGCAATTGTCTGGAAAATGATTGGGAATGACATCATAGATTTGGCTTTAGCAAAAAAAGAAAGCAATTGGAAGCGAAAAGGTTTTTTAGATAAAATTTTCACACAAAAGGAACAATTGCTTATTTCTAATGCCGAAAACCCCGAAATTATGGTTTGGAATTTATGGTCTAGAAAAGAGGCTGCTTATAAAATATACAATCGGGAAACGGGAATTCGAGCCTATATTCCGATGCAGTTGGAGTGTTTTTGCGAAAGCGAAACAAAGGGAACGGTGGTTTGCAATGAACGTATTTTTCATACCACTACGACTATTTCAAAGGATTTTATTTATACCATTTCCGCTGTAGAATTGGATTATTTCAGTCGTGTCCAAAAAATTAATAGGAATACTAAAATTAGTAAAACAAACGGAATTCCTTTTTTAATAGATACTAGAACCGCTGTTTCTATTACACATCACGGGCGTTTTTGGAAAGGCATAACACTGGAACAAGAGTCTCTAAAATATAAATAAGCTATTTCATAATTGATGAAATAGCTTATTTGGTTTATTGAAAATTAGTCCTAAATTTACTTCAGACCTAATTTTAATTTTAATTTCAAAAACAACAATGCAATTTTATAAGCGTTTTCAGTAGTGGTGTCATTTTCTATTTGCTTAATTTTATAAAAATTAGCTAATTCTTGAAGTGATGAATGTTTTTCTTCTGGAAGCTCGTGCAGTTTACGGTGCATAATATCAATATCCAAAGCTTCGTTACGCAATTTTCCGCAATCTAATCTTTCTAAAGTAGCATTAAGCATAGTCATATCTTTTTCTACTTGATGTCCTACAATAATGGCATTGCCCAGATATTCAACAAAAGTTTTTAAGGCTTCTGGTTCTGATAATTTCATCAATTTACTTTCAATAATATATTCATTTGAAAGATGGTTGTCATGTAAAAAACGATATTGCAATAAGATAGTTTCAAAGCTATCTTTGATTAAAATACTATCATCCACAACAGCAAAACAACTGATATAAGTAATAACATCTTTTTCAATAGAATCGCCACTTGCATCTGTTGATAAGATAACGTATCGATTTGATTTTTTAGAAAATTTAGCCAAATACTCTTTCCAAAATTCAGGATATTCTTTATTAATATGTTTGAGCCAGTCTAGCATAAATCTATGAGAATTGTGTGAGTTGAAATTTACTTTTAATTAATTCTTCTAATTCTTTCATCGGCATTAGTGCGTTTTTAAGCTTTTCTCTATCATTTTTTGATAGTTCTTCAAGGTTAATGTATTGCCCTGAATTTTCGTTTCTCAAACCTTCTAATGTTCTAATTCTAGTTAAAAACAAATAAGCTTCGGCACAATTCAGGTAAATTTCAGCGTTTTTAGGATCGGTTATCGCTAATTGCTTGAAACGGGTATAAGTATTATTAATTCCCTTGATTTCATAACTCAACGTAAATAATCTAGCGCCATCAATTAAAGGCATTAAAGCTTTAGTTTTAATATCAAATTTATCTTTATGAATTCCTTCTTCTTCAACTAAGAACTTTTTAAAGAAACTTAAAGGTGAATTTTTTCTCAACGCATCATTTCCTAGGAAATCAAAAAACAAAGCATTGTTATAAGCGTTTTCAAAAACGATATTATTGATCGCTGTTTCTATTTTTTGTTCACCAATAACCAACTCATAATCAAAGAAAATACTACTCAAATTGTCAATATTTTCTCTTGGACTATTCATCCAATTGTTGTATTGTTTTATCCAATCAGTCAGCGACTTACACCACATCATATTACTTCCCATGTGTCCATTTGGACAGAGTTCATAACCTATTTTTTCTAAGGCAGTAGTGGTCTTTTTTCCAAGCTTTAAAAAATAATCTTTTACCTCAATGTATTTATCTTGGGCTACATCTTCAAAAACTAAAATACTGTCCTGATCTGTCAATAAAAGCTGTTCTTTACGACCTTGACTACCAATGCTCAACCATGCAAAACGAGCAGGAGGAGAGCCTAATTCTAAAATTGATAATTCGACAGCACGTTTTATAATAGCAAAATTAATTTCACTCGCAATATTAGTAATATGTGTTAGAGGAATGTTTTTTTGAATTGAAGATTGAATTAAATTCGTTAATCGGGAACGAATTTCTTTAAGCTCATTTGGAGACAAAGAACGCTTAACTTCCTTGATTAAAACCCCAGGATTACTTGCTTGAGCAGCAATTAAATCATGTTCAGAAATCACTCCTTTAATAACCGATTTGTCAGTACCATCAAGGGTTACACACAAATGAGTAACATTATTTTTAAGCATTAATAACTGAGCTTCCGCCAAAGAAACATTCTCTAAAACGGTAACGACTGGCGAAGACATAATATTGCTTACAGCGATGTTTATAGGATAGCGACCTGTTGCTATTTTTGAAGCCAAATCAGCGTGAGTCACAATTCCGATAGGGCCACTTTTTTCAAAAATGATAACATTATTCTTTAAAGATTCAGCCATTAATTGTGCCACTTCTTGTGCTGTGTTATCCGAAGTAGCTAATAAAGGCGTAGTATTGTAGGCTAAAGTTTGAAAAAACTGTACTTCCGACTGTTTTTCGGTGTAAAATACACCATCAGAAACCATATTTCCTGGAGAGGAACGATCTTCTGGCAAACTACTGGCAAAATTTTCTAATAAAAAGTTCAAAACCTCCGAATTATTCGCCAATAAAGGTTTGAAAACAGCAATTGGAATAGCATATACCAAACTTTCTTCTCTGGCTTTTGCCGTCATTTTGTAATTGTTTTTGGCAAAAAACGGACGTAAACCAAAAATAGTTCCTTCGTGACATTTATTAATAATACTTTCTTCGGAATCAGAAATTACTGAAATATTAATCACACCCGAAGCTACTACATAAAAACTGTCATGTAGCGTATCATTAATCTTAAATAGAGTTTGTTTTTTTTCTAAATTAACTACACGAATATTACTAGCAATTTCAGCTAATTGATCAAAAGTAAGCTGATTAAAAGGCGCATAATTTTTTAAAAATTCAGCAATTTGTCCTGCAATTATATTCATGGGATTTTAATAAAATATTGCAGTAAAAATAATAAATAAAAGAGTTAAAATGAATTTCATTTTTGTCTAAAGTTGTTGTTTAACAAAAATGTTTTGTGTAATATATTATATGTTAGGCTTGGAAGGTTCAATAGGAAATAGATAAGTTAGTAAAAAAAGTTAGTTTATCCAGTTAACGAAATATCCTATTTTACATAATATAAATTATAGTTCAAAATAGATACAGTTTCAATTTCTTGATTTTTGAAGTTTTTATTCTTTTTTAATCATTTTTACAAACCTTTCCTTATTCTTAATATTAGAATATTTTTCTAAAAAAAAACCGATACAAATTATTGGTTTATATCGGTTTTTAGATGTTTTAGTAGATATTTTAAATATTAACCTGATCAGTAATTAGTATGTTTTTTAGTTTTTTATACTTTACAGAAACCTTATAAGTTGTGTATCCATAATGAGTTACAACTGCCAGGCATATCAAAGGCAGAATAAAAGAAAAATTCACTTCAGGAATGAATCCAAAAAGTTTAATATCTGAAAATCCAGAGCCTCCAAGATCTAAAATACTTCCTTGTAATACAGGCATCAATGCACCACCAACAATAGCCATTACCAATCCCGCTGAACCTATTTTAGCTTCGTCGCCCATATCTTTTAACGCTATTCCATAGATTGTAGGAAACATAATCGACATAAAAATAGAAATACAAACCAGTGAAATTAATCCAGGCATACCTTGTAAAACGATTGCTCCAGCGGCACAAAAGACACCTCCAATACCAAAAACCATCAATATTTTAGAAGGATTTATGCTTTTCATCAAAGCGGTTCCAATCCATCGGCCTAGCAAAAACAAAACCATTGCTGTAATATTGAAATAAGTAGCTGTTAATTCTAATCCGAATGTTTTATTGATATTGTCTACATATTGAAAGATAAAAGTCCAACACATAATCTGTGCACCAACATAAAATGCCTGTGCAATTACACCGTGTTTGTAGTTTTTATTAGCAAATAATTTTTTGAAAGAATCACTAATAGACATTTTATCTTCATGTGCCGTTTTAGGCATTTTTGTCAGGCTTATAATGATTAAAATTATTAAAACAAAAATCCCTAATCCAATATAGGGTACGCTAATAACATCCAAATCATTCTCACGGATTGCTGCCAATTCGTTTGATGTTAAGGTTTTGAATGCTTCTGGAGTATAACTGTCTGATTTTATTCTATCAATCACTAAAAATTGAGCTAAAACTAATCCTGTTATTGCTCCAACTGGATTAAATGCTTGCGCTAAATTTAAACGTTGTGTGGCTGTTTCTTTATTTCCCAAAAATAAAATCAATGGATTTGAAGTGGTTTCTAAAAATGCCAAACCACAGGTAATTACCCATAATGAAACTAGAAAAAAAGTATAACTTTGGTAATGTGCTGCTGGATAGAATAAAAAAGCACCTGTTGCATACAATAAAAGCCCTAATATAATTCCTGATTTGTAACTGTATTTTCTAACAAACAAAGCTGCTGGCAATGCCATGAAGAAATAACCAAAATAGAAAGCAAATTGTACTAAGGATGCTTGTACATTAGTGAGTTCGGGCATTACTTTTTTGAAAGTAGAAACCATTGGAGTAGTCAAATCATTAGCAATCCCCCAGAGAGCAAATAATATGGTGATTATGATAAACTGAAAAGTATATTCTTTACTGACTACTAGTATTTTTTTTAATTGTGTCATGGTTTTATTTTTTGGTTTAGGTTATTTATAGTATTTCATATTGAGATGATTCGTGCTTAAAACCACTTAAAAATTCTTCAATTTCGGCTGGAGAAATAATAGGGTTTGCTCCTTCATTTTGTGCTACAATAGCTCCAATAGCTGATGCAAAATGAATGGCATATTGAGAATCTTCTCCACTAAGAAGCATCATAATTAAAGAGGCTAAAAAAGAATCACCTGAACCTACTGTGTCTACAACATGTACATTGTAACCACAGTTGTGATAAAATTGATTGTTATGAAAAAGCACTGCACCATGCGAGCCCAGAGTGACACATACGGTTTTAGTATCGGTAAATTCAGCAATAAATTTAATGTTTTGCTCCAGTGATTTTTTATTCGAATTTAAATCGGCACAAATTTCATTTAATTCCTCATCGTTGAATTTGATAAAATCGGCGGCAAATAATAAATCCAATACGTTTTTCTTAGTATAATGCGGAACTCTTAGATTGACATCGAATATTTTATATTTGGCTACAGCCAATAAGTCTAACAATGTTTTTTTAGAAACAGCATCTCTACAAGACAAACTTCCATAGACTAAAAAATCAGCCTGTTCAACTAACTCTCTACTTACAGCTGAAGTTTCAATTTTGTCCCAAGCTGATGGATAATGAATATCATAAGAAGCATTTCCTTTTTCGTTCAAAATAACATTCACAAGCCCTGTTGGATAGCCTTTTTTTAGCTCGATTCCAGTAGTGTTTATTCCTAAATCATTTAGATAATTAGTCAGTTTTTCTCCATTAGAGTCTTCTCCTACTGCACTAATCATGGCAACATCTCCTCCAAAGGCTTTTAATCGAGTGGCAACATTTAGCGGTGCTCCGCCAATTTTTTTGTGTTCTAGAAATACGTCAAAAAGGATTTCTCCATAACAAACTGCTTTCAATTCTTTTTTCATTGTTTCTTGTTTTAAGGTTACTTTAGCTAATTGTGAATTAATTGTATGTGTTGTTTTTATAATGTTTATCAACCATTTTTTTCATAAATGCCAAACTACCTTTGGCTAAGTCTTCCGAGTTGTATTTAGAAGGTCTCCACAGTGAAGTTGGCCCTACTAATTCCTTAATTTGAGAAGAAAAATTTTCCAAAACCAAAGGACCTTGGTAGTTAATTTGGGCTAAAGCACTAAAAAAATCGTCCCAATGTACATTTCCTTCTCCCGTCATTCCCCTATCCGATTCGGTAATATGAATGTATTTCAATCTATTTCCCGCCTGAATAATTGGATTTCGAAAATTACTTTCTTCGATATTCATGTGAAAAGTATCCAGATGCAATCCTAAATTATCGCAATTTGTATTTTCTATTAATTCTAAAACTTCAGCAGCGCTAGTAAAAACATAGCTTTCGTATCTATTGATGGGTTCAATGGCAATCGTTATATTTTGTTTCGAAGCATAATTAGCCACTTCAAGAAATACCTGTTCAATAATTAATTTTTCGTCTTTTGTACAAGGATTACCAGTAAAAGTTCCAATAGCCGAATGCAAAACTCCTCCTAAAAAATCACCTTCCATTTCCGCTACTTTATCAAGAGCCTTTTTAATAATTGCGACGGCTTTTTCAGGATAAAAAGGAATATGACAATCGGCAGGTAAATTAAGGGTACAACGTGCTGAAATTCCGTTTTCGTCCAATTGTTTTTTTGTCAATTTAGCATCAAAATCTAAAGAGGCTGGTAAGATTATTTCCAGCATATCAAAACCATATTCTACTGTTTTTTTTATTGCAAATGCACCGTTATCAGCTGACCAAGCAGGGATGAATGATAAAATAGATGTTCCAAAAATTGGCATAATTCTTTTGTTTTAATTAAATTCAGTTTTAAAAAAGATGATTTTAAAAAAGCCACCATTCGGTTTTAACCCCAACGTACGTACCCCAACGTTTTTGATTAATTTGTAAAAAAGGTGAGTAATTATGATCTCTAGCGTAATCATTATAACGGGCTACAGTTCCCACTAATCTAATATGAGGACGACTCCAGGGATCTCTTTTTCCCAGAGGAACAATAGTAGGTGCTAACGAAAATTTCCACATAGAGGCTTCGGGATTATCACCATCTTTTCTAACGGCATAGTGCACTTCCTGAATCAGATGAAACCAATTGGTCACATAAAAAAAGTTACGCACTCCAATTACAAAATCTGTTTTTTGATTGAAAATTTGTTTGCCGTTAAAAAACTCATCGGTATTACTACTAGCTGATCCACCTTTACTTTTGGTAAAAACGCCATAACCATTGATGCTGAACTTGTTTGATAAATTCAAAAGAAAATGTTCAACCATAGTAAAAGAATAAGCATTGCTGTACTTTCCGTTAGTATCTGGCGCACCATAAGTAGCCCATGTAAAAGTATTTCCGTTGTCTCCACCATTGGCAATTCCTGCGCCATAACGCGCTGAAATTTGGTTAAACGAACCTGGTTTCGCCGTTTTAAATGTGCTGTTGTATTTGATTCCTGCTACCCAACCATTATCTGAAGGGTAATTTTTAGAAGCTTCATCTGAACTTTTTGAAACATAATGAAATTCGCCTAAAAGTTTGATTGTACTATTGTTTTTCAAATGAATGCTGTGTTCCCCAATCCATACCATGCGCTGACGAATTGCCGGATTTGTTGCTCCTGCAACCGTCACTTGATAATTGTATGGATAAACTCCAGTAGAATCTGTCGAAGCCGGCATCAGCATTGTTAATTCGGTGTTTTTATATTTGACACCAAATCCTTGTGACGAATGATCGTCAAAATAGAAATAATCGCTAATGTGAATATCATCATATCTACGAAAACGAGAACCCGCCCAAGCCGACCATTTGCTTCCCATAATATTAGTAGCTTCTACAAAAGCTTCTGGTAAAATAAAAGTCAAGCCGTTATTAGAGCGAGTGCTTACATTCCCCACAAATTGTCCATTAGCCGAATACATTCCTAATCTAACTTGAAAAGTAACATTGCTGCTGTCTTTTCCAATGATTTTTGGTGTAAAGTGAATTGCTGGTAATAAATCTACATAATCATTTTGTTCCATACGTCCGCCTAAAGATCCTTGTCCAGATAAATTTAATGGTTTCCAAGTATTCCCTTCTCCATTTGGCGAAAGCCCAACTCCTATTCTACCCGTTGTTCCAAGGGAAAAATTAGAATTTGTTATTACAACCTGTGCTTTTGTAGAAATTGTAACGCAGCCTATTGCTATTATCAACATCACTTTTTGTAAGCAGTACTGTAAACTTGATTTATAAATTATTTTCATGGTTGTAGGTTGGTTTCTATTTAATTATTAAACGTCTTTTTGACTATTATTTTTCAAATGTATTATTTTATTTTAATATTCAATAAAAAAATAAAGATATTTTTTCACATTTAATTGTATTATAATAGATATATTAGAGATAATTAAGTCTTTTATGGCTATAGATGCAAAGAAATGAATTCGGAAAATATATAGCGTTATAAGTACGTTTAATAAGTATTAGCAAGTTAAACCAAGGCTAGTCATATTAAAATTAAATTGTTAAATTTGGTGTTCTTAGGAAAAACAAATAAAACTGATTGATGCAGTTAAAACTTGAAATATGAAAACCGAAATAATTCCAAATATATCTGTAGACTGTGTCATCTTTGGATTTGACAACAGCACAAAATCACTGAATGTATTATTAATTGAACGATTTTTAAAACAGCAAGATGCTCAGGATGCAGTGGTAAATGATTATGTGCTTAAAGGATTTCACACCTACGAAAATGAAACGGTAGATCAAACAGCCAACCGAGTTTTAAAGGGATTAACAGGACTGGATAATTTATATAAAAAGCAGTTTAAAGTTTTTGGAGATCCAAATCGTTTGATGAATGAGAAAGATGTTATTTGGGCCGAAAGTGAGCATTTCAACCAAAGAACTATCTCCATTGCTTATTATGTTTTATTGCCTACGGATGTGGTTCAAATAGAAAATAACCAATACAAACCGCTGTGGTTCGCTGTGAATCAGCTGCCTGAATTGGGATTTGACCACAAGAAAATCATCGATGAAGCTTATGCTGATTTAAAAGAAAAAGTATTGTACAAACCTATCGTTTTTGAATTGTTAGCCGATAAGTTCACCATTAAAGATTTACAGGATACTTATGAGGCCATCTTGGGAGTTGAAATTGACAATCGTAATTTTAGACGAAAATTAATTACAAAGAAATACATTATTGCTCTGGACGAAAAACAAGTGGGCGTTTCTAAAAAACCATCTCAGCTCTATATGTTTAGCAAAGATGTGTACCAAAAAATCTATAAAGAAAGCTATTTGATTAGTATTTAGAAGATTTTTTATGGTTTTACATGAAAGAGTGTAATTATCAAAAACGTCAGTTCAAGTGTTTTTTGTGTAATGAAATGGAACAAAAAATGTATCGAGAACCGTATTTTTGATGATAATTTTTTTTGTTCTCGATACGATTTCTATGGAAAATCACTCGAACTGACGAAAATTTATCATCAAAAATTAATTATACCCAACAGGTTAATCAAACAATTTATTTTTTCAGAATACCTTTTTCAACGCTTTCGTTTATTAAGTTTTCAGCATAATTCCAAATTACTTTTGAACCCTCTTTTATTACTTTCTTCTTTTCGTAAACTTTGTCATAGGTCACTCCAAATTCAGCCCAGGTTCCTCCATTATTTGAAGTGTTTTGAAGCAAAGGTTCTAACCTATCCATAGATTTTGCAAATTTTGCTTCGTTAGTTTCTCCGCTTTCAAATTCTTCCCAAACCGAAATAAATTCGGCAGCTTGTTCTTTGGGAAGCATTCCAAAAATTCGATTGGCAGCTATTCTTTCTTCATTGGTATTTGAATGGCTTTTGGTAGTATCATAAATAAAGGTGTCACCCGCATCAATTTCGACAATATCATGTATTAAAACCATTTTCAATACTTTTAAAATGTCAATTGGAACATCAGAATGTTCTGCCAGAACAATGGTCATCATTGCCAAATGCCAACTGTGCTCGGCATCATTTTCGTTTCTGTCGCTATTAAATAGTTTGGTTTTACGCTGAATGTATTTGATCTTATCTATTTCTTTGATAAAATTAATTTGTTGTAATAAATTAGCTGTTTGCATATTAAAAAAGTATCGTTATACTATTGTTTTTAATGTTTGTCCGTGACAAAAACGCTCTTCTGGTGCTCGTTTGCAACGAGTACCTACTTACTTTTATACACAAATCGTAGCGTTTGTAACGCGGATCATTTCCTTAATACAGTGATTTAATGATTCATCAAGGATGTCACAATAAACAGGTCTTATCAATAAATCAACCCAGTCAACAATTGTTATTGTTATAAAAGTGGGTATTGTACTGTCTATTACTTTGTATTTTTCAGACATCGTTTTATTTTAAATATAGTATTTAAAAAATTAAAAACTATCTATTTTAATTATCCGCGTTGCAAACGCTACGATTTGTTTTTTAATTTAAGTAGGTACTCGCTGCAAGCAAGCACCAGACAAGACGACAAACGAGCACCAATGGGATTATTTATTTATGAATATATATAAAATGCATTTCACTATTTACATTTATGCCTTTAAATTTTGCTGGAATCCATTTTGTCTTTTTGACAAATTTTACAGTTTCATTTTTAAAATATTCCGCAAACTTGTTGTTTTCAGTATTTATAAAATCACAGTCAGTTTCAATGTCTTTTATTTTTCCATTTTTATCTAAAACAAAATATACTGATGTACTTGAAAAGTATTTTCCTGTTTTATATTCATAATCTTCTGGATAAGTAAACTGTTTATCAAAATCCTTTTTCGGCTTTTTAAAAAAATCTGAATAATTTTTTGTGTTTGGGTATCTTGATATTGTATCACACTCTTCAAATTTGAATACTAAATTTGGATTGTTTATTGCAAATTGAATTTCAGCTAAATTTCTTAATGAGTTTATAAAATCATTACCATATTTTTTTTCAATAGCAATTCCCATTTTAGAAGCGTAGCAATTTCTTTTAAATCCGTTTAGGTTTGGAGTACAATATAATAAAGCAGAATCCATTTCTATATTATAAGCTGAAAGCAAAGTTTTCATTTCTTTATTGCTTCTAAACATTTTTGTCTTTCCACGAAAATAGAAATAAACTAATTTCTCATTTTTTATATCTTTTTCTGCTCGTTTTTCTTCATTTAAACAAACTGTATCTTCTTTTTTAGTTTCGCTTTGGTTGTAAGCAAAAATTGAATCATTAGTTTTTATAGTATCTTTTTGTTCTTGTTTTTTATTACAACAAATAAAAAAAGGAAAAGCAACTAATAGAATTATGTTTGAAATTTTCATATACTTTTTTCGTTATTTTCCTGATTCTGCGGTTAAATTGCCACCAACTAGTATATTACACAAGGTTATTGCGTATATAAACCCAAAATTGGGTAAATTGGCGAAGCTGCGTTTCGTTTAACTCTTTTTTCAAATATAGATAATAATAGTCACAAACCTACAAAATGTGTAATTTCTTCATTTTAGCTCTTTTTGTGCTCCGCCCAGTAAAATAGGGTGTTCAAAGAAAAAAGAATGCCCTGATACGAGCTTCGGACTGCCTCCTGCATATTTCGGACAGCCTGATACGAGCTTCGGACTCCCTGATGAATGCTTCGGACAGCCTGATACGAACTTCGGACTCTCATTTATATACTTCGGACTGCTTGATACGAGCTTCAGACTGTTTGATTACTGCTGCTGAATGCATTGAATAATCTTTTTCTTAATCTGTAAATTTTGAGCATAAAAAAACCGATACAGTATTTGTATCGGTTTTATATTTGAGTTGTAAAACAATTAAATATCTTTCAGCTTTTTATCAGGTCTAATAATCATTCGCAATGAATTGTCTTTAGAGAAATAAGCAACCATCCAGTTGTAGAATGTTTTTACTCTGTTTCTATAAGTAATCAACGAAATCAAGTGGATAAACAACCAAATAATCCAGGCAAAAGTTCCTTTAAAGTGCATTTTTGGTTTTGGTAAATCAACCACAGCTTTGGCTTTTCCAATAATTGCCATAGAACCTTTGTCAACATATTTAAAAGGAACTAATGTTTTTTGGTTGATTTCTAATTTTATGTTTTTGGCCAAATTAATTCCTTGTTGGATTGCTACTTGTGCCACCTGTGGATGTCCATGAGGAAAAGCTTCATCGTTAAACTGAATACAAGTATCACCAAGGGCATAGATGTTTTCGGTTCTGTCAATTTTGTTAAAAGCATCCGTAGTTAATCGTTTTCCACGACCGTAACTTTCAGCAGGAAGTCCTTTAAATTCGCGTGCTGTAACTCCAGCTGCCCAAATTAAGTTTTTAGTTTGAATGGTATCTCCGTTAGCAAAATGAACTGTATCATCAACATAATCTACTACGTTATTGTTCAATTTTACCACAACACCTAAATCAGTAATGGCTTTATAAGTTTGTTCCTGAGATTGCTTGCTCATTGGCGTCAATAAAGCAGGCGCACCATCAACTAAATAAATATTACTAGCGGTGGTTCCAAACTCAGGGTATTCTTTTAAGAAGATGTTTTTACGCATTTCGGCAAACATTCCTGATATCTCCACTCCTGTAGGTCCTCCTCCAGCAACTACAATAGTCAATAATTTTCGGCGTTTACGAATGTCTTTAGTAATGGCTGCTTTTTCCAGGTTTTTAAGCAAGGTATTACGCATTACAATAGCATCGTTCAGGGTTTTCATTGGAATGGCGTTCTTTTTCACGTTTTCCATACCAAAATAACTCGTCTCGGCTCCAGTTGCAAAAACTAATTTATCGTAGTTTAACTCGCCATTGCTTAGAATTACCTTGTTTTCAGCAGGCACTACTTCTACTAATTCTCCTAAACGAAATTGCAGATTCTTTTTTCCAGCAAAAAATTTTCTAAAAGGATAACTAATACTAGATGGCTCTAAATAAGCCGTTGCTACCTGATAAATAAGCGGTGGAAAAAAATTGTAGTTATTTTTATCAACCAGAGTTACGTGTACTCCTTCTTGATTCAATAGTTCTTTAGCAAGATTCATTCCTGCAAAACCGCCTCCGATAATTACGATTTCCATAATTTGTGTACAATTTTAAAAATAACATCCTTTGTTAGTTGGCAAAGGATGTCGTGTTTGTTTTTATTTTTTTTGTTTTAGCTTTTTAACTGGTTTTTCTATTGCCTGGTTTTTATTTTGCAATAAATGATGGGCTAGTATTTTTTCAATTAATTCATCCTTGGTTAAATGATGAAAAACAGTTTTTATTTTCGTTTTTAAATCGGCATCAACTTCGTGATTGGGCTTGGTTTTAAAAATTTGCTTTGCCCAAAGCAAGGTGTTGTTGTCTTCTATACTGTTGTTTGAAGGTTTTGAAAATGGTTTGAATTGGATACCTAATTCTTTTTCAAAATCGGCAATTTCAGCTTCTTCTTCGGCCTGTAAAACCGTTAACGACAATCCGTTTGCCCCTGCTCTAGCAGTTCTTCCGCTACGGTGCACATAATTTTCATAAGTATCAGGCAAATGATAATTGACTACATAAGCAATTTCTTTGACGTCAATTCCTCTGGCAGCTAAATCGGTAGCGACTAAGATATTGATGTGTCCTTCGCGAAATTGCTCCATAATTCTATCACGAATTCCTTGTGACAAACTACCATGCAATGCTCCTGACGAAAAACGATTAATCGCTAAATTTTTAGCTAATTTATTTACGGCTGCTTTTGTTTTGCAAAAAATGATTCCGCGTTGTCCTTCTCTTGAATTTAAAAAGTGCATTAATACATCTAATTTTTCAATAGGATCTACAACAATGTATTGGTGATCAATACTTTGATTACCCGAAGTTTCCATGTTGGCACTTATTTGCACCACATTTTTATTCAAATAGTTTTGAATCAATTGCTTTATTGTTCCAGGCATGGTAGCCGAAAACAGAAAAGTGCGGTGATTTTTAGGTATTTCGGCAACAATTTCGTCCAGACTTTCTTTTAGGATACTCACCATTTCATCGGCCTCGTCGAGAACTAAGAATTGGGTTTCAGCTAAACTAATGGCTTTTCGTTGCAATAAATCGATCAAACGTCCCGGCGTAGCCACCACAACATGAGTGGGATTACTCAAAAGTTCAATTTGAGGTTTTATTGGTATTCCTCCACAGGTTGCTGCAATAGAAACCTGAGGTAAGTGCTGTGCAAAACTCTCTAAATTTTTAAAAACCTGATGTCCTAATTCTCTTGTTGGAACTAAAATTACAGCTTGTACAACAGGTTTAGAACTATCTATTAATTGTAAAATAGGTAAACCAAAGGCGGCAGTTTTTCCCGTACCTGTTTTTGCCAATCCTACCAAATCAGTTTGATTTGCTAATAATAACGGAATTACTTGTTCTTGTATGGCTGTTGGCACAACAAGATTCAATTCATTCAGGGATTGTAATAAAGCTGTCGAAATTCCTAATTCTGAGAATTGTTTAGACATTGTTTTGTTTTTATTGTTTTTATGAAAAACAGTTTTGCTAGCCCCGATAGAAGCGGTATCCTTTTTATCCCGATTTTTTTCGGGAGAAAAAGATAAAGCGGATAGCGGGAATTAGCTCCTTATTTTAATCTTCATCATCAGGTTCGTTCATGATTTTCTCACGATACTTCTTCCCTATTAACAAAGTCAGTTTTAGTTTGTAATCTTCAATAAGCCATTCGCGGTAGTTTTTACTGCATTGACTTAGACATTTTGCATAACGCTTGATACGACATTCAATATCGTTATCTAATTCTTTTGATAGTGATTTTGCCTCTTGCAAAGTCTCCGTATTATAAACACACATGGTTCCGTGTTGGTCTAAAGACTTGTCAAGAACGACTTTAGAACGTAAATTTTGCTTAATAGCTAGTTTGTGTTCTTCGTCTATATCAAAAGTTACATCATCGGTATTAGGGAATTTGGCTCTTAATTCAGGCGGCATGGTGTATTTAAAATACAACTCGATTTCGGCATCATCACGTAGATTTTCCAAATAGAATTCAGGCGATTTAAAGATGTGTTGCCAGTTTACAGGCTCACTCCAAAGTCCAAAACGCGCGGCATTATTACCTAAATCAATAACTGAAAAATCGTCTTTGTTAGGTAATTTTCGAGAACCACGACCAATCATTTGATAGTATAATGTCAATGATTTGGTTGCACGGTTTAATATGATGGTTTCCACTGTTGGCTCATCAAATCCTGTTGTCAGGATTCCTACCGAAGTAAGGATGGCATCAGGTGTATGTTTGAACCAATGTAGAATTTCTTTTCTTTCTTCGTTGCTGCTGGTGTTATCCAGATGGCGAATTTCATAACCTGCTTCTCTAAAAGTTTCATATACATATAAGGATGTATTGATACCATTATTAAAGATTAAGGTTTTTTTACCCATCGATCTTTCAGTATAAGCATGCAATAATTTTTCCTGCATCAAAGTATTGGTATACAAATCATCAGATGATTTAACGGTGTAATCTCCGTTAATACCTACTTTTAATGAAGTCAAACCTACATCATAACTATAAGTAGTAGCCTTAGCCAAAAATCCATTTTCAATCAATGAACTAATGGTGTCTCCAACGATTAATTCGTTGTAGCTTTGATTCATAGGCAATTTTATATTAGAACTCAGCGGTGTAGCTGTAACTCCTAATATAAAGGCATTAGTAAATGAACTTAATAGTTTTCTAAATGAATTATAATGCGCCTCATCAATAATAACTAAACCGATGTTGTCCAACAACAATTTCTCGTCGTTGATACGGTTTTTTAAGGTTTCTACCATCGCTACGAAACAAGAATATTCGTTTTGGTCTGGTAAATCTTTTACTTTAGAGTTGATGATTTTATTTTTAACGCCAAAACCTTTTAGCATTTTAGAAGTTTGCTTACACAACTCGATACGGTGTGTTAAGACAACTACTTTTTTATCGTGTTTTGAAAGGTAACGGCGAACAATTTCTGAGAATATTACTGTTTTTCCACCTCCTGTAGGTAATTGATATAACAGGTGATGTTGCTGAGGGCCATTATCAATGCGCTCAAATATGGCATCGATATCCCCCTTTTGGTAGGCATAAAGTTCTTTTTTTTCTGTTTTTTCTATTTCTATACTGCTTTCGAACATTGCTTTTTGTTGAATTTTTGCAAAAATACCACTAAAAAACAGTTATCCTGTTATATTTAATTTAAATTATTAACTTAATTTGAAATAATTTGATTTACAAGCCATTCTTAGCTAATTCGCTCGATAATTAGCAAGAAATCCGTTCTATTTTTCCATTTTTGATTGGTAATTTCGGTATATATACCATTTATTCGAACTTTAAAATCACTCAAAATCCCATTTGCGACTAAAAATTGCACAGCCTGATCAAAAGAATTGTGCATACTTTTATAAAAAGCTTCTTGTTTAACGTGATTTTCAGCCGAAAAAGTTTGAGCAATTTCGATGGTGTACAGCATCATATCGGCAATTACAAAAGGGTCTACTCCCAGCGTTATAAAATGTTTGATGTATTTTTGAGCTACTGAGCGGCGCATCTTTGCTCTTCTGGTTTTTCCAACAGGAAAATATTCGTTTGAGATTTTCAATTTGGCTTCCTGAAGGAGTTTGTCTTCTTTGGGATTAAACACAAAATTATAATATTCCTTTACGGCAACGAATTTATCGTATAATTCCAGTAACTGTTCCTGAAGCTGTTCTTTGTCGAGTTCGCCCAAATATTTTTTTAAATCTCTTTTGCTCATTATAAAAATTTTGTGAATACAAATGTAAATTACTTTGGGTTTTAATACCTATAAAATCAATGATATTACTTATTTTTGGCGCAAATAATTAAAATAATACCCATGCTTAAAATTTTTAAAATTACTGCTATCCTTGAAGGAATTTCTTATTTAGTTTTATTTTCTAATATGCTTTTTATAAAGCCTAATAATTTTGAATTGTACCACAGTCTTTTATATCCTATTGGAATGAGTCATGGGGTTTTATTTATAGGTTATATTATATTAGCGTTTTTATTAAAAAGTATGCAAAGCTGGAATGTAAAAGATTTTGGGATTGTTTTAATAGCTTCTTTGCTTCCTTTTGGAACTTTTTATGTAGAGAAAAAATATTGTTAGAAATTTACCTTAATTTAGATCGTTGTCTATTATAATTAGATTAAATAATTTCTTTTTTGCTTGATCAAAAAAGAAACAAAAAAATCAAGTCTTGCGCTTCCTCGTCGGTCAAATTAGTTTTCGAATCCTAAAAGAAAAGAACTCGCTACGCTCAAACAGCTTTTTTTTTCACGGATTCTTCAAACATTTGACGCTCGACTGCGAAAGCTAAGGACATTTGAAATACGTTAGAAACAAATAAACCACTAATTCGCAAATTATTTTAAGTTCAATAATTTGTGAATTAGCGGTTTAATTTTTAAATCTGCGTTAATTTCTTAAATCCGTTTAATCTGTGTTCCAAAATTAAAAACTACAAGCGGTCTTTTACAAATTCTATTTCAGTTTTTCCATGCGGTTTTGGTTTTCCATCTTCGTCTAGATTAACCATTACCGTGCTGTCTATGGTGATTATTATTTCGCGGGTCATCATGTTTCGAGCAGCACATTTTAAGGTGATTGAAGTTGTACCAAAACGAACCACATCAATACCTATCTCTATTACATCTCCTTGTTTTGCTGAACTTGTAAAGTTGATTTCCGACATGTATTTAGTTACCACTTTTGAATTTTCAAATTGAATAATGGTATATAAAGCCAGTTCTTCGTCTATCCAAGCCAATAGTTTCCCCCCAAACAAAGTGGAGTTTGGATTCAGGTCTTCGGGTTTAACCCATTTTCTAGTGTGAAATCGCATATTGTAAAATTATTTATGCTAAAATAAGATATCTTCAGTAATTTTTTTTCTATATTTAAGAAAAAAATATGAGCCAGAGAGATAGTTTTTTAAGCGAGTTCCGAGGTGCAGCTATTGGTAGCATAAGCACCCAATCTTCAACCGATGAAATTTTTCAAAATGAAGTTTTGAGACCCATATTAAAACTACAGAATGATTTATTCATTGCTTCTTTTCATAATTTTATTAGTAAGTACAAACGGGATTTCTATTTGCTGAGTGTCGAAAAAAAATTAGCAACGATAGAAAATGCGATTCAAAAAGACATCAAGTTTAGAAACGCCCTAAAAGGAATGATTATCGCCTTGTTTACAGTAGATGAATATTCATTGTACATAAAGAACTCATCGAGTTTAAACAAGCGCATGATGAATATGCTTATTGAAAGATTAAAAAATCAGGTTCAACTATTTGATCAAAGTTTGGTTCAATAAAAAACAACTAAAAACCGATTTAAAGAATTACACAATAACATTTTTTGCTACGTCCCCTAACGATAGCGAACTGATTCAGTAAGTCCATTTAACTCTGGAGATACCACAAAAACATAAACAAACTTGTCCTTTCTGGGAATGAGGAATCTTTGTTGTATAAATTATTTGATGTGATTCCTCGTTCCTCAGAATTGACTAACTAAAGGTTAGGTTCAGAGATGATAAATTTTATTCTATAAACAATAAAATTTTAAAAACACTGTAAGCTTTGCAAAATCGATGTTAATAAATTGATTTAAAATTCTTATATTTAAGGCTTAAATAACAGCCAATATTCAGTAATAATAAAGAGAGTATTATTTTTTAGTTAAATGTAAAACTGCCAATACTATCTGCAGATTTAGTGTCATTTATTTGATTATAATTAGTATAAAACAAAAACTGCTAAAAAATAAATTATATCTATGAAAGAGAGCTATTATAAGTGGTATTCTCCTAATTTGAATAAAGATACCGAGATGCTTGTATTTGGACACGCAGGTTATCCTGTAATCCTGTTTCCTACTTCGATGGGGAGTTTTTATGAAAATAAAGACATGGGATTAATCGAATCGGCAAGATGGTATCTCGAGCAAGGATTAATACAAATTTATTGTCCTGATAGTATTGACAAGGACAGTTTTTATAACAAACGAATTCATCCTGCACATCGCATAGAAAATCATAATTGGTATGATAAAATGCTTTGTCATGAAATTATTGAAAAAGTAAGACACAATTCACCTACGGGGAAAGTGGCTGTTGCGGGTTGCAGTTTTGGTGGCTATCATGCTACTAATTTCGCTTTTAGACATCCGGGTTATGTGAGTCATTTATTTAGCATGAGTGGTATTTTTAATATCAAAAGTTATTTAGATGGTTTTCATAACGACAACGTTTTTTATCATTGTCCTGATGATTATTTACCGGGACTAAATGACTACGAATTATGGAATATGGATATTGCTCTAGGAACTTCCAATTGGGATATTTGTTTTGATGCCAATTTAAAAATGAGTAAGCTATTGGCAGAAAAAAATATGAATCATTGGCTTGACATCAGACAAGATAGACAACACGATTGGCCACTTTGGAAAGAGATGTTTCCACATTATTTGTCTCGAATAAAATTTGTATAAACTAGTAACCAACATAAATTATAAAATAGTTAAAGTAAACAACAAGTATGAAGAAAATTGGAATTCTATTTGGAATGGAAGATACCTTTCCAAAGGCTTTTATTGATCGAGTAAATTCGAAAAACGAAAAAGACATTATAGCCGAAGCTGTATCGATAGATAAAGTGATACAAAATAAAGGAGGCGAATATGCTGTAATTATTGATAGAATTTCTCAAGATGTTCCTTTTTATCGCGCTTTCCTTAAAAACGCTGCTTTAACAGGAACTAATGTTATCAACAATCCGTTTTGGTGGAGTGCCGATGATAAATTTTTCAACAACGCCTTAGCTGATACGCTGGGAGTTCCATTACCTAATACCGTAATTCTTCCTTCGACTGAACATCCTACGGATACGACTTCTAATTCATTTAGAAACCTTACTTTTCCATTAGACTGGGAAGGGATTTTTGACTATGTAAAATTTCCAGCTTATATGAAACCTTATGCTGGTGGTGGATGGAAAAATGTTTATCGTTTGGAAAATAAAGAAGAGTTTTGGCAAAAACACCGCGAAACGGGACAATTAGTGATGCTATTACAGGAAGAAATTGTTTTTACTGAATATTTCAGAGTCTATTGCTTAGGTTGCAAAGCCGTTAAGATCATGCAATACGAACCTAGGAACCAACCGCATTTGCGTTATGTGCTAGATGGACCTGCTGTAGACAAAAAGTTATTGGCAACTATAAAAGACTACACAATACGTCTTTGTAAAGGTTTGGGATATGATTTTAATACGGTGGAATTTGCTGTTCGCGACGGAATTCCTTATGCTATAGATTTTGGAAATCCAGCTCCTGATGCTGATGTTAATTCTGTAGGTCCTGAAAACTTCGAATGGGTAGTTGAAGAAGCTGCAAAAATGGCAATTGCTGCCGCAAAAAAACAAAAGCCAGGGAAAATAAATTTGACTTGGGGAACGTTTATCAAAGATGCTGTTACAACTAAATAGATTAGGTTTAAAAAATGCAAAAAAACGTAGAGATTTCTAAAGAAAAAAGAGACTGTTTAAATACGAAAGGGAGAATGAAGAAATTGCCTGTTTTTACTCTGGGTATTGAAGAAGAGTACCAAATTATAGATCCTGAAACCAGAGATCTACGCTCCCATTTATCAAAAATTGTTGATGGAGCTAAAATATTATTGAACGAACAGGTAAAGGCCGAAATGCACCAATCGGTTGTGGAAGTAGGAACAAATATCTGTAAGAATGTAAAAGAAGCCGAATGCGAGATTAAATTTTTAAGGACAAAAATTGTCGAATTAGCCGATAAGCAAGGACTTATTGTTGGTGGTGCAGGAACGCATCCATTTTCAAAATGGCAGGATCAACCCATAACCGATGATCCACGTTATCACAACATTATTAATGAATTGCAAGATGCTGCCCGTTCTAATTTAATTTTTGGAATGCACTGCCATGTAGGAATTGAGAGTCGTGAAATTGGCTTAAAATTAATCAATCAAGCCTGTTATTTCTTGCCACATATTTTCTCATTGTCTACTAATTCTCCTTTTTGGGAAGGCAGACAAACGGGTTATAAATCATATAGAACTAAAGTTTTTGACAAATTTCCAAGAACAGGTTTACCTGAATATTTTGATTCGGTAGCTTCTTATGATAATTATTTAAACACCCTGGTAAAAACCAATTGTATTGACAATCCGAAGAAAATTTGGTGGGATTTACGTCTGCATCCTTTTTATGATACTATCGAATTTAGAATTTGCGATATGGCATTAACGGTTGAAGAGACCATGTGTATTGTATCAATAATTCAAGCAGTTGTAGCTAAATTGTACCGTCTTAATACTCAAAATTTAAAGTTCAATACGTATCGTTTGGCACTGATTAAAGAGAATAAGTTCCGAGCTGCCCGTTATGGAATTGATGGAAACATGATTGATTTTGGACTTCAAAAAGAGGTTGAAACCAAAATGCTTATTTTAGAATTATTGGATTTTATTGAAGATGTGGTGGATGAATTAGGCAGTAGAGAACACATTAATTACGCCCATGAAATTCTAAAAAATGGAACGGGTGCCGATAAACAACTAGCTATTTTTGAAAAATCAAAAGACCTAACTAAAGTAGTTGATTTTATTACCACCGAATTTACTAAAGGCTTGTAAATTATTATCTTATCTTTGAGTAATTATTTTAAAGGATTGGTTTATATGAAAAATGAAGGCATTACAATAGCAATATTAGATATGTATAATGGGGAACCCAATCAAGGAATGCGTTGTATTATTGATGTTGTGAGTCGATTCGCGCCCTTTGTCGATTTTAAAATATTTGATGTAAGAGGAAAATCGGAGTTACCTGAAATAGATCAATTTGATATTTATATTTCTACTGGAGGTCCAGGAAATCCGTTGGAAGGAGATGGCGATTGGGATGTAAAGTTCTACGCTTTTATTGATTCTATAGTAAAATGGAATACTGAAAATCCAATAAAAAAGCATGTGATGTTCATTTGTCATTCGTATCAAATGGCTTGTAAACACTTTGGCTTGGCCGAAATTACCAAAAGAAACGATACTTCATTTGGCGTAATGAGCATTCATAAAACTAAAGATGGACTTAAAGATCCTTTATTTGAAGGGCTTGGCGATCCATTTTACGCCATCGATTCCAGAGATTACCAGGTAGTGCAACCTAAACTGAGTGTTTTTGCTAAAAAAGGAGCTAAAATCCTTTCTTTAGAAAAAATTCGAGATCATGTGCAATACGAAAGAGCCATTATGGCGGTGCGTTTTACCGATCATTTAGTGGGCACCCAATTTCATCCTGAGGCTGATCCTATCAGTTTTCTTTCGCACCTAAGAAATAAAGAAGTCAAAGACAAAATACGCAAAATGAAAGGCAAAAGAAAATTTAGAAATATGCTTGAAGACTTAGTAGATGATGATAAAATATATCGAACTAACGAAACGCTGATTCCAAATTTTCTTCGCGCTGCCATTACCGACTTGATGCAATCTAAAAAAATCATGTCTAATTAATAAATCCAAAAAAGTTCTATGATTTCTAAATATAGAGAATTATTCAACACGCAATTTACCGTAGAAAAATACGAAGCACTAAAAAAAGATATTGCATCCGATTTTGATTATTCTCCTACTTTTAGATTAGGCGAAACTCCTTTTTTTATTTCTAAAGAATTAAAATCGCAACTAATTGAAGGTTGTAACGAAGTTATAGCTTTAGTTCAAAAAGACAATTTTAATCAACTTACAAACAAAGCATTAGAATTAAATAATTCTGTACCAAATGAAGATAATCACGCAACATTTTTGGCTATAGATTTTGGGATTTGTGAGGAAGATGGAAACATAATTCCTAAATTAATTGAAGTACAGGGATTCCCTTCTTTGTTTAATTATCAAATAAATCTATATCAAAAACTTCAAAATCATTATCCTTTTTTAAAGGATTTGACTCCGTTTTTCAACAACGCTACTCCCGAGGAATATCTTGAAAATTTAGAAGCTGTTTTTCTTAATAATCACCCTAAAGAGAATGTTGTCTTATTAGAAATTGAACCTGAGAAGCAAAACACAAAAATTGATTTTTATTATTGCAAAAGGGATTTAGGTTTGTCTATTGTTTGTGTTAGCGATGTGATAAAAAAAAGAAAACAATTATTTTACAAAAACGAAAAGGGAGAAGAAATCCAAATCAAGCGCATTTACAACAGAGTCATTTTTGACGAATTGAATTTGCGTAACGATTTAAAATTGAATTTTAGCTTTTCGGATGATTTAGATGTGGAATGGGCTGGACATCCCAATTGGTTTTTCAGAATCAGTAAGTTTATCTTGCCTTTTCTAAAAGGAAAATATTTTATAGAAACCACTTTGTTGAGCGAGCTTAAAGAAATCCCAGAAGATTTAGAAAATTACGTTTTAAAACCGCTGTTTTCTTTCTCAGGAGCTGGCGTGATTTTTCATGTAAAAAAGGAAGATATTGAAGCAGTCGTTGATAAAGAACTGTATATTCTTCAGAAAAAAGTAAACTATTTACCTATTGTACAATCTCCAGATGGAAAGGTAAAAGCCGAAGTGAGAATGCTGTGTACCTGGAAAAAAGAAGATGCTGCTCCCACTCTGCTGTGTAATTTAGTACGTTTGAGTCGTGGCGAAATGATTGGTGTAAAATACAATCAGGACAAAGACTGGGTGGGCGGAACCATTGGATTGTTTGAAAGATAATCTAAATTCACTATTCTTAAATTAATATAACTCCAAATATTCTTCATAATAATTTTCTCCATTATGTCAAATCCATCAGTCTCTCTAAAAGGAAATATCAATCATTCTGTTTGTCGATGGTGTTTTGATTCTGTTGATTTGGAAACACTTTGCATTGAAGCAAAAAAAATGGGAATCACGGGAATTGATTTAATTTCTCCGGAAGGTTGGCCAATATTAAAAAAATACGGACTCGATTCTCCAATGTGCAATGGCGCCGAAATTAATTTGGAAGATGGCTTTAATGATGAAAAATTTCACGAAATCCTTATTAAAAATTATTCAGAAATGATTCCATTAGTAGCTAAAGCTGGTTATAAGAATTTAATATGTTTTAGCGGAAACAAAAGAGGAAAAACAGACGAAGAAGGTTGGAATAATTGTGTTAAAGGATTGCAGGCGTTAATTCCTTTGGCGGAAAAATATAAGGTGACATTGGTCATGGAATTACTCAATAGTAAAATTGACCATATCGATTATCAATGCGATACAACAAAATGGGGCGTTGAGTTAGCTAAACGATTGGATTCAGAAAATTTTAAATTATTATATGACATTTACCATATGCAAATTGATGAGGGCGATGTAATTCGAACCATCAAAGAAAATCATCAATATATTGCACATTATCATACTGCGGGAGTTCCAGGTAGAAATGAAATTGATGAAACGCAAGAATTAAATTATCCAGCCATCATGAAAACTATTGCCGAAACTGGTTTCAAAGGCTATGTGTCGCAAGAATTTATTCCTATAAATGATGATGGTTTTAGCTCTTTAAAAAAAGCTATTGAAATATGTGATATTTAGAATAATACTTTATTTCTTCCAGAATTTTTTAAATAATACAGGACAAACTTTTTCCATTGTTTTTGGTTCGTCTACATTCCAGTTAAAATCTAAAATGGGATAATTATCGTCAGTGGTTTTAAAATTCTCATAATCAATATAAGCATCTGCTTCTTTATTAGTTGTGTTTTTAAAAGCAGTAACAGCTACATACCAAAAGCCTTCAAAATCGTAGGCTTTTGGTTCATTTTCAACCAAATTAACCAAATAATCTGGGTTTTCTTGAACTTTATAAAACGCCTCTTTACCTCTGGAAACCAACCAACATCTAAAATAATCAAAACCATCTTCCATAGCTCCATTGCTAATAACATAGTCCGCACACCATAGATTAGAAGTATAAGAATCAAATAAAAGTTTGTCTGTGCGTAAACGAAAACCTATCATTTCCTTTGGAGAAAGCTGCTCTAATGCCGAAATGAGATACACTTCCTGATCTTCTTGGTTTTTAGTTTCTTTTAGGGAAGTTTCAATAATTTTCCAATAACTTTCTTCGTCAAGCATTTCACTCGATGGCGCTAAATGTATGGAATCTAAATTGTATTTAGGAGCTACTACAACCGAATCTGCAGTAGTTAGCAATTCTTTTGAGTTGACTTTGCTATTTTGAGCATAATTAACCCCAGACAGCATTAAAGAAAAAGACAGAAGAAAGAAAGATTGTCTCATGTTGATAGAATTCGGTTTTATTAGTTCTGAATTTCAGGATAAAATTAGTCTAATTTATTGGGTAATATTAGTCACAGATACATAAAAATTAGAATCGATTAGTAATTTTGAATTTTCTTCAATATTTGGCTCACTTTTCCAATCCGTCTGTGGATTTATCCATTTTTCAACTCCGTTAATGCTAATTTTTAGAGGCATCGTAAAATTAGAAACGCAATTTGTCCAATGATAAAAAAACTGTCCTTCTTTAAAATAATATTCTAATTTAGGTACGCTAACCTCTCTTAGATATTGATTAAAAAAAGCCGACAAATTCATCGCTGTAGCCTGACTTAAATAATCTTCAATTTGCTTTGTCGTTACGGTTTGATGATAAAAAGTAGTATTTAAACCCCTCAAAATACTTCTCCATTTTTTATCATCATTCACAATTTGGCGCAACGTATGCAACATATTCGAACCTTTGTAATAGATATCACTTGAACTTTCATTGTTTACATTATAGTGTCCAATTATAGGTTTGTCATTCATAATATTTTTTCGAAGCCCACGCACATAAGTATATCCCGCTTCTTTTCCGTAATAATATTCCAGAAAAAGACTTTCAGCATAATTGGTAAAACTCTCATGAATCCACATATCAGCAATGTCTTTATTGGTAATGCTATTAGCAAACCATTCGTGACCTGATTCATGAACAATAATAAAATCAAACTTTAATCCCCAGCCTGTTCCACTTAAATCACCTCCTAAATAGCCATTTTCAAATCCATTGCCATAAGTTATCGAACTTTGATGTTCCATGCCTAAATAGGGCGCTTCGACTAATTTATAGCCGTCTTTGTAAAAAGGATAAGGACCAAACCAGTATTCAAAGGCCTTCAACATTCTTGGAACTTCCTTGAATTGTTTTTTGGCTTTCGCCAAATTGTCTCTCAAAATATAATAGCTGCAATCTAAAATTCCTTTTTCTCCCTTATATTTCTCCGAAAAAGAAACATAATCCCCAATGTTGATGTTAACTCCGTAATTGTTTATTGGATTAGAAACATGCCAATTATAAGTAGTAGTTCCATTTTTTTGCTTTTTAACACTCAGCAAACGTCCATTGGAAACATCCATTAGATCTGACGGGACATTAACGCTAATAAACATATTGTCAACTTCATCATACATATGATCTTTATTTGGCCACCAAATACTAGCACCAATACCTTGACATGACGAAGCTATGAAAGCTTTTCCGTTAGCATCTTTTTCCCAAGTAATTCCTCCATCCCAAGGCGGATTGACAGCTACTTTTGGTTTACCGCCATAAAAAACAGTAAGCTCTTTTATAGCTCCTACTTTTTGTACTGAAACCAAATCAATAAAATAAGCATTTCCGTCACGGTGGTATTTTAAAGTAATTCCATCTTGAATGATTTTAGTTATTTCTAGAGGAATTTGCAAGTCAATCTGCATGATATTGTACTGCTGTAATACTTTATATTTAACAGTATTAGAACCTGTAATTGTGCTATATAAAGGATTTACTTTTATGTCTAAACGATACTGTTTTAGATCCCACCAAGATCTCTCTTTAGTGATACTGCCACGTAAACTATCTTGTCTAGTAAACGAAATGTTTTGTTTATCTAAAAGCTGTTGGGCTTTTGTTTCGTTCGAAATAAAGAATGATATACAAATGAAAAAACAAAGAATTCTCATGTAGCTGAAGTCTTTTTGTAAAATGATTTTCAAGAAAATTAATTAAGCTTAATGCAAATTAGTTACTTTATTTTGTTCAACAACCGCAGTATAATCAGAAGTTAATCGATTCACATAATTGTTTAACAATTCTAAAACTCTTTCACTTTTATCTGATTTTATAATTAATCCCGCATGATAATCTAAAGGAACTCTAAAACAAATTTCAGCATCAGTAAATGAAGACAAATCCGGATGTTTGAATTTAGATAAAGTCAAAACGATACCGGCATATTCTTTTTTCAGCTTAGGCAGTTTATATTCTCTTCCTTTAACCAAAGCATCTTCAATAGTAGCCCATTCTTTCCAAAGATTGATATTAGATGCTGCTTGGACCATTTCGGCTAGATGAGCACCACCCACACGAGAGGAAGTTTCCAGAAAGTAAATCTTGCCGCTTTCTTTACATTTTATAAATTCAGTATGTGCCGCGCCTTGTTTTAGTCCAAAACTTTTTAAAACTAACTCGTTTACTTTTTTTATTTCGGCATCATCAGTTGAATTGTATGGAATATTGGTACTTCTAAAAACACCACCACCTTGTGAAATTTCCATTGGCGTAGCCAAATATTTCGATGTCAGACTAAACAGAATTTTACGGTCTAAAACTAAGCTGTCGCAATGATAGACATCGCCAGGTTTGAATTGTTCCAATAAGTATTTAAAACGATTATTCCCCATTTCGGTAATTTGAATCCACAAACTTTCCTTATCCAAAACCTTAATAATTCCTGAGGAAGAAGCTTCAGAACGCGGTTTTAAAACCCAGGGAGCAGGAATGGTATCAGCAAAAGTATTGATGTCATGGTCATTGAATAAGGAACAAAATGCAGGAATTGCTATGCCACAACTTTTGGCTCTCATTCGCATCGCTAATTTATCTCTAAAATAGCGTCCCGTAGTTTGCCCCATACCATCAATTCGAAGATTTTCTCTAAGATAGGTGGCTTTTTCAACATCAAAATCGTCTAAAGCAACAATAGCGTCCACCTTGTTAGATTTCATCAAATTGCCTATTCCTAATAACAAATGCTCTAAATTCCATTCGGTATCCGAACCTGGCATATAGAAAATTTCATCTATATGCTCTTTTGGCCAGGGCTTCTCTCTTAATTTCTCACTGGTAACCAGATAAACGGTATTGCCAAGTTCCTTTAACTGAATTAAAAAATCAGTTCCTTTGAAATAATTTGAAATACAAACGAAAGTTTTAGCATTTTCCATGAGCTATAAATTTTCTATGAATTTAGTCAATAAATGCACACCATAAGCGGTTGCATGTTTTGTTTTTGTAAATTCATCGTCAATAAATGCCACACCTGCAATATCCAGATGTGCCCAAGCAGTGTGTTCTTGGGTAAAAAACTCTAAAAATTTAGCTGCACTAATGGCTCCACCTACTGGTTTTCCGCTAAAATTCTTCACATCAGCAATATCACTTTCAATATCTTTTTTATAAGCGTCCCACAATGGCAATTGCCACAAACGTTCGCCAATTGATTCCCCTACTTCTTGAATTGTTTTAGAAATAGAATCATTATTGGTAAACAAAGCCCCGCATTCATATCCAAAAGTAGCCACACTACTTCCTGTAAGCGTAGCAATATCAACAATATATTCAGGATTGTAATTTTTAATTAAATAGGATAATCCATCGGCTAAAACCAATCGACCTTCAGCATCCGTATCAATAATTTCAATAGAATTTCCACTATAACTTTGGATTACATCACTAGGTAAAAAAGATTTACTGTCAACCGAGTTTTCTGCACAAGGTACGATAGCGGTAACTTTTATAGGCAATTGTAAATCGGCAATTAATTGCATGGCACCAAAAACGGCAGCTCCACCCGCCATATCACATTTCATGTGCACCATTCCAGCAGTCTTGATATTCAAACCTCCTGTGTCAAAAGTGATTCCTTTGCCTACAAGTCCAATATGTTTTAAATTAGAAACAGCAGCCTTAGGACTGTAATTCATAATTACAAATTGAGCTTCGTTATCACTACCTTTTCCCACAGCTACAAAAGCACCAAGATTTTCTTTTTTAGCTGCTTCTAATCCTAATACTTTTACATCAAAACCGTATTTATTCCCTTTATTTTCGGCCCATTGAGCAAGGTATTTTGGAGTTACTTTATTTGGTGGTAAATCAACTAAAGAGAAAGTTTCTAATTGCGCATTTGCAATTTTTAGAGCTTTATTAATTGCTTTTGAATAATCAACATCAGATAAAATATTTAGTTCAAAATCAGCATTTAAAAACGGATGTAATTCAGTTTTTTTATAATGACCAATATTATAAGTTCCTAAATACAATCCCGAAATAGCAGCTTCTACCTGCTCTTCAGTAAAAACCTCTGGTAAAAATAAAGACACATTTGCTGTAAATGTGTCTTTTTCTTTTGATGCGATTCTTCTAAATATTGTCTTTAATGACTTGTAATCGATAGCTTTTCCTAATCCAATAAAAATATAAACGTTACCTTCTTTTTCAGCCAAATAATAGCTGTCTTTTTTTCCGTAAAAAACTTTAGAGGCAATTTCTAAATTTCCGAATTTGATAGGAATCAAATTTTTAGCTGAAGTTTCAAAAACAGGAACTAAAACTGTTCCTGAGAAATTTTCTAAACCATCAATCTTTGTTGTTTTCATATAGTTAATTGTCTTTAGAATTAAAAAACAGCCATTCTATCGCCTTAGGAAATTCGTCACTCCAGTAGCTTTCGTTGTGTTTCCCTAATTTATTAATACTTAGATTAATTTTCATTTTATCGTCAACAAATTCTTTTTTGAGCATCGTTTTTTTAAATTTTTGAACATGCTCAATCATCGTTTCGCTTTCATCACCACCTGCATACAAATATATTTTAGTGTCTTCAGAATCCACTTTATTTTTAATTCTTATTTTGGGATCAACCCAAAGTGAAGGTGAAAAAATCATTAATTTACCAAAAACTTCTGGATATTTTAAACCACTAAAAATACTTACCAAAGCTCCCATAGAACTCCCTCCTATGCCTGTGAATTTTCTTTCTGGCTTAGTTCTAAAATTACTATCCACATAAGGCTTTAAGGTTTCAGCTAAAAAATCGATATACTTTTTCCCTCGTCCTTTTCCTAAAACTGTCTTGCCAACATTGTATTCTTTCACTCTATCTTCTTCGGCATGTTCTACAGCAATTACGATAATTTTTCCAACCTGATATTCGGACATTACCGCCAGTTTTTTGTCTATTTCCCAATTGCCATACTCTGCGTTTTCGTTAAATAAATTCTGTGCATCCTGCAAATACATTACAGGATAACTTTCGTTAGAATGATCATAATCATGCGGCAAAAGCGCCCAGACTTTACGTGTAGTATTTAATTGTGGAATTTCAAACTCATCCGAAATCAATTGAATTTGAGGTAAGAAATTAGGTTTAAAAGGCAACCAATTTCTTCTCCAGCGAAACACATGCTCTTTTTGAATAACGGTGAGCTTTGAGGTCGAACGATTTTCGGTTTTTTCTCCATTTGCATCAATTTCTACAGAGCTCCAATCGCCTTTAGTAAACTTATACAAAACCGTTTCAGGCAACACATAATCATGAGTGAATTTAAAATGATACAATCCCGTACCCATTCTTTCCATGATGAATTCCTTGTCTTGGGTGAGCCAATCATTGAAATTCCCTGAAATATAAACGGGACGTGAATCGTCTTCGTCAGTGGTCAATATGATATGTAATCCTGTTTTTATTTTAGTATCGATTAAGCTTTCTGAAAAATGGTTTTTATCAAAAATCATAAGTTGTTGTATAATGATTAATTAATAGGGTAAATATAGGGATTGCTTTTTTTTGGAAAAAGAAAAAACGAGTCTAGAAAGGATTTTTGCTCTCTAATAGACTCGTTTTTATATAAATTAACACAAAATATGGCTGCTATTTCTGACGACTTTTTAAAACGTCGATTACGTCATCTAACTTGTAACCTTTGGCCTGTAACAGAATCAAATAATGAAACAATAAATCGGCACTTTCGCTTAAAAATAAATTGTCATTGGCATCTTTGGCTTCAATCACTACTTCTACCGCTTCTTCACCAACTTTTTGAGCAATTTTATTGATTCCTTTTGCAAAAAGAGAAGCTACATAACTTTGTTCTGAATCGGCATTTTCTCTTCTAGTTTGAATTGTATCTTCTAGTTTCGAAATAAAACCATAATTATTGTCATTTGGAGTTTGCCAACAAGTATCGGCACCTGTGTGACAAGTTGGTCCAACTGGAACGGCCTGAATCAACAAAGTATCTCCGTCACAATCATTTTTAATATCAACTAAATTTAAAAAATGACCACTTTCTTCTCCCTTTGTCCAAAGACGTTGTTTAGAGCGACTAAAAAAAGTTACTTTTTGAGTATCTATCGTTTTTTGATAAGCCTCAGCATTCATATAGCCTAACATCAAAACATTTTTAGTCTCACTATCTTGAATAATGGCAGGAATTAATCCGTGTGCACTTTTTGAAAAATCTATTTCCATTTTTATAATTTAATGATTGAATGATTTAAAAGATTGAAAAATTGAAAGAAGCTTATTTGACACAACTTCTTTTTTCTTTTTTCTTTTCTCTATCTTCTATAATCTAACTTCTATATTGTTATTTTTTAATTCTTTTTTTAGCGTTTTAATTTCGATTTCTTTGAAATGAAAAACACTTGCTGCCAATGCTGCATCTGATTTTCCGTCCACAAATGTATCAACAAAATGCTGAATATTTCCAGCTCCACCTGAAGCTATAATTGGGATGTTTACCAAAGTTGATAATTTAGCCAAAGCCTCATTAGCAAATCCATTTTTCGTTCCGTCATTATCCATTGAGGTAAATAGAATCTCTCCCGCACCTCTTTGCTCCACTTCTACTGCCCAGTCAAAAAGATTTAATTCAGTAGGCACTTTTCCGCCTACCAAATGTACAATCCATTGTCCGTCAATTTGCTTTGCATCAATAGCCACAACCACACATTGACTTCCGAATTTTTGTGCCAAATCATTAATTAACTGCGGGTTTTTAACCGCTGATGAATTAATAGAAACCTTATCAGCTCCGTTTTGCAATAAAACTTCAACATCAGAAACTGCTGCAATCCCGCCACCAACAGTAAACGGAATATTGATAGTTGAAGCTACTTTTCGAACCAAATCAACCAAGGTTTTTCTGCGTTCTTCTGTAGCTGAAATATCTAAAAACACCAATTCATCTGCTCCTTCATCCGAATAAATTTTGGCCAATTCCACAGGATCTCCAGCGTCGCGCAAATCTACGAAATTTACACCTTTAACTGTTCTTCCGTTTTTAATATCCAGACAAGGTATGATTCTTTTTGTAAGCATGTTGTTCTTATTTCACAAAGATTCGCAAAGATATCACAGAGTTACACAAAATTTTAGCGAATCTTTGTGTTTTCTTTGTGTGTCTTTGCGAAAAATCTATTTATTTAAAATATAATTCTCTAGTTGTTTCAACGAAATTCTTCCTTCGTAGATTGCTTTTCCAATAATGGTTCCTTCACAACCTAATTCGGCCAATCTTGGTAATTCGTCAAAGGTAGAAATTCCTCCCGAAGCAATAAGCTTTAATCCTTGGGCTTGCTTTAAAATCTTTTCGTATAAATCAAAACTAGGTCCTTCTAACATTCCATCTTTAGCAATATCTGTACAAATAACATACTCAATTCCTTTAGACTGATAATCCTGAATAAAAGGAACTAAATCTTCATTAGAATCTTCTAACCAACCAGAAACTGCTACTTTTTCATTATTAGCATCAGCTCCTAAGATAATTTTATCCGAACCATATTCAGCAATCCATTTTTCAAAAACTGCACGATTTTTTACAGCAATACTTCCACCTGTAATTTGGTTTGCACCACTTTCAAAAGCTATTTTCAAATCAGAATCGGATTTTAATCCACCACCAAAATCAATTTTTAATTTGGTTTGAGAAGCAATTTGTTCCAATATTTTATAATTGACAATTTTGCTTGATTTTGCACCATCTAGATCCACCAAGTGCAAATATTCGATTCCATGTGCTTCGAATTCTTTAGCAACTTCCAATGGATTTTCGTTGTATATGATTTTAGTATTGTAGTCACCTTTCGATAAACGAACACATTTTCCGTCGATGATGTCTATAGCTGGTATTATTCTCATTTTATCTTTTTAATTATTCAATTTCAAAAAATTACCCAAAATTTGTTCTCCCACATCTCCACTTTTTTCAGGGTGGAATTGTGTTCCGTAAAAATTATTGTTCTCTAATGCCGATGAATATTCCACTTCATAATCAGTAGTTGCAATCGTTTCAGCACACATTGGCGCATAAAAACTGTGTACTAAATACATGTATTCTTTTTCAGCAATTTCCTTAAACAACTCTGATTTTAGATTGTAAATAACATTCCACCCCATTTGTGGCACTTTTACTTTTGGAGTGAATTTAATCACATCCACATCAAAAATCCCCAAACCTTGAGTATCACCTTCTTCGGTATGATTGCACATCAACTGCATTCCGAGACAAATTCCCAAAACAGGTTGTGTCAAAGTAGGAATTAAAGAATCCAATCCACTTTCCTTTAGCATTTTCATGGCATAACTTGCCTCTCCAACTCCTGGAAAAATCACTTTATCCGCTGCTTTAATTTCCTCCGGATTATTGGTCAACACAGCAGTAAATCCCAGTCTTTCTATAGCAAATAGAATACTTTGAATATTTCCTGCTCCGTAATTTATAATTACAATTTTCATCTATTTTAGATATTATAAAATTTTAAGAATAGTGAGCTATCATTTTGTTCACCAACCCTTGCTTATCAAAAAACATTACTTCAATTGCCATTTTATTCATTACAGATTTATAATATAAAGCAACTGAATTAATACTTTCGGTTACATCAATTAATTCAAAATGCAAATCTGGAATTTTTGTTAATGCGATATTCCAATATTCTCCAACAGCTTCTTTTCCTTTTAATGTTCCGCTTTCAATCCCTGCAGCCAATCGAATCATTGGCGTAGTTATTTCAATATCCTCAGAATAATGCTTTAGAATATTTTCTAAATCATGAGAATTCCAAGATTCTATCCATTCTTTTGCAAATTTTTGAGCGTCCATCTACTTTATATTAAAGCATTCCTTTAGTTGAAGGCAAAATCATTTTCTCTGTATCACGTTTTACCGCTACTTTTATCGCTTTCGCAAAAGCTTTAAAGATTGCCTCAATTTTGTGATGCTCATTATCCCCTTCGGCTTTAATGTTGATGTTCGCTTTTGCTCCATCAGAGAATGATTTGAAAAAGTGGAAAAACATCTCTGTCGGCATTTTACCTACCATCTCACGTTTAAATTCAGTTTCCCAAATCAACCAGTTTCTTCCACCAAAATCGATTGCTACTTGCGCCAAACAATCGTCCATTGGCAAACAAAAACCATAACGCTCAATACCTAATTTATTCCCTAAAGCTTTCGCATACACTTCTCCAAGTGCGATAGCTGTATCTTCGATAGTGTGATGTTCATCAACTTCTAAATCGCCTTTTACTTTAATTTCCAAGTCCATTTGTCCATGACGCGAAATCTGGTCTAACATATGGTCAAAAAATGCAATTCCAGTATCAATTTTACTTTGTCCTGTTCCGTCCAAATTCAATTTGATATAAATATCAGTTTCGTGTGTTTTTCTTGTAATTGATGCTGTACGAGCCTCCAACTTTAAAAACTCATAAATTGTTTTCCAATCAGTAGATTGTAATACGATTGTTGCATCCAATTCTTCTCTTTTAGCACTGATTTCTTCACTTCCAGCACCATCAGTTGTATTCATGAAAATAGCTTTTGCACCTAAGTTTTTAGCTAATTCAACATCAGTCAATCTATCACCAAGTACCAGAGAGTTCGCCAAATCATAATTTGGATTATCAATGTATTTAGCCAACATTCCTGTACGCGGCTTGCGTGTAGGCGCATTGTCTTCTGGAAAAGAACGATCTATAAAAATATCGTCAAAAAGCACTCCTTCGTTTTGAAACGCTTTCAAGATAAAATCTTGTGTTGGCCAAAAGGTATCTTCTGGAAAACTATCTGTTCCCAAACCATCCTGATTGGTTACCATTGCCAATTCATAATCCAATTCGTTAGCAATTTTAGCCAAATATTGAAAAGCTTTCGGGTAAAATTCCAATTTGTTTAAACTGTCTAATTGGTATCCTTCTGGTTCCAAAACAATCGTTCCATCACGATCTATAAAAAGTACTTTTTTCATTTATTTTGTAAATTAAATATCGTCTGTAATTAAAGGCATTTGGTATCTTCAACCAATATCTCCATTTTCTTTTTTGCTGTGTTTTCAGTAACCTCTTCACAATAAATATTATTGATAAAAACACCTGTCTCAAAAACAAGTTGTACATAGGTTATTTTTCCTGCTTCAACTTGAACTTCAAATTTTTCTGCTTTTTCTTTAGATGTCTTTCCTCCAAATTGAACAGAACATTCATGTTTACCAACAGGAACTTCATGAATAGAATATTTTTTATTATTCAATTTACAAACAAATTCTCCATCGATAAAGGTTTTAAATGCAACTGCAGAGCCTTGAAAACCTGTTGATCTTAGAAAATAAATTTTTCCTGTTTCACTACTTTCTTTGTCTTGTGCTTTAACAAAAGAAGTTGCAATTAAGGAAACTAATAATGCGAATACTATTTTTTTCATTTTATAATTATTTAATTAATAGCTTCCAAAGCCTCTATCAATTTTTTATTCTCTTCCGCAGTTCCAATAGTTAAACGCAAAGTGTTTTCGCAAAGCGGTTGTGTCGTTCTATTACGAATTACAATTCCTTTTGCAATTAATTCATCATAACGTTTGTTAGCATTATCCACTTTTATCAAAATGAAATTAGCTTCTGTTGGATAAATTTTCTCTACATAAGATACTTTATCTAAAACAGAAAGTAATTCCGTTCTTTCTGCTATAATTGAGGTAATTTCATTTTCAATTTTAGCTTGATTACTCAAACGTTCTAAAGCACGTTGTTGTGTCAATTCATTAACGTTATAAGGCGGTTTTATTTTGTTTAAAACAGCAATCACTTCAGTAGAAGCATAGCAAATTCCCAAACGAATTCCAGCCAAACCATAAGCTTTTGACAAAGTTTGTGTGATAATCAAATTTGGATATTGGTCTAATTTCTCTAACCAACTCGCTTTATCTGAAAAATCAATATAAGCTTCATCAATCACCACAAATCCATTGAATTTATCTAACAAAGTTGTTACACTTTCTGTAGAAAAAGAATTTCCTGTTGGGTTATTTGGTGAACACAAAAAGATAATTTTAGTTGTAGCGGTTACTGCTTCTAAAATTTTATCTACCTGTGGCTGAAAATCATTCGTTAATAAAACTTCTTTATTTTCAACATTATTGATGTTTGCTAAAACACCATACATTCCGTAAGTAGGAGGCAAACTGATTACATTATCTATTTTAGGCTCACAAAAAGCTCTAAATAGTAAATCCAAAACTTCGTCACTTCCGTTTCCTAACAAAATTTGCTTCGGATTTAGGTTTTTCATTTTTCCTAAAATCACTTTTACAGAAGTCTGTTGTGGATCTGGGTAACGGTTTACTCCATTTTGATACGGATTTTCATTGGCATCCAAAAACACCATCTTTGCTGTATCAAAATCTTCAAATTCATCTCTCGCCGTAGAATAAGGTTTTAAAACCTTTACATTGTCACGAACAAGAGTATTTATATCGAAATTTTTCATTTTTATATTTTTTTAGAGAAAAGAAAAAGATGCAAGAAAAAAAAGACTTATCACTGAATCTTTATTTATAATTTTAAACTTCTTGCTTCTTGACTCTTGCTTCTTATATCTATTCTAAACTCTTTAATCTTAATGTAACAGCATTTTTGTGGGCTTGTAAGCCTTCTGCTTCTGCCATTACTTCTATTGCATTTCCAATTTGCTGAATTCCAGTTGCAGATATTTTTTGGAAAGTCATTGATTTCATGAAACTATCCAAATTCACGCCACTGTAATTCTTAGCATAACCATTCGTTGGTAATGTATGATTGGTTCCTGATGCATAATCTCCAGCACTTTCAGGAGTATAATTCCCTATGAAAACCGAACCAGCATTCTGAATTCCACCTACATAAAAATCATCTTTTTCGGTACAAACAATAAAATGCTCAGGACCATATTCGTTGATTAAATCCAACGCAATTTGATGATTTTCTACAAATATTAATTTAGAATTTGCAATCGCTTTTTCGGCAATCGCTTTTCTTGGAAGTACTTCTAATTGCGTTTCAATTTCTTTTTCAATGGCATCAATAATCGCTTTAGATGTAGAAACCAAAATTACCTGACTATCAGTTCCGTGTTCTGCCTGAGATAATAAATCAGACGCTACAAAAGCAGGTACAGCCGAATCATCAGCAACAACCAACAATTCAGAAGGTCCAGCAGGCATATCAATCGCTACTCCAAACTGAGTTGCTAATTGTTTGGCTACAGTCACATACTGATTTCCTGGTCCGAAAATTTTATATACTTTAGGAATTGCTTTAGTTCCAAAAGTCATTCCTGCAATTGCCTGAATCCCTCCTACTTTTATAATTTTAGTTACACCACATAAATTAGCAGCATACAAAATAGCAGGATTAATATTTCCGTTTTTATCTGGTGGCGAACACAAAACAATTTCGTTGCATCCTGCAATTTTTGCAGGAACTGCCAACATTAAAACCGTAGAAAATAAAGGCGCAGTTCCGCCAGGAATGTATAAACCCACTTTTTGAATTGGTCTTTTTTCCTGCCAGCATTGCACTCCAACAGCCGTTTCAACCGAAACACGAGTTGTTTTTTGAGCTTGGTGAAATTTTTCTACATTTGCTTTTGCCAAAGAAATAGCTACTTTTAATTCTTCAGAAATCAAACCAATAGCAACTTCAATTTCAGCAGCGGTTACTTCGCTATTTTCAAAATACACGCCGTCAAACTGAGTCGTATATTTGGCAACAGCCGCATCTCCGTCTTTTTGAACAGCAGCAAAAATTTCTTTTACCGTTTGCTCAATATCGTTTACCGTTTTTGTTGGTCTTTCTAAAATAGAAGCCCAGGTATTGGGTGTTGGATTGTATATTTTGTTCATTACTTCAATATTTAACCGCAAAGATTGCAAAGGTTTATCGCAAAGTTTGCAAAAGCATAAATTAACAAGTTTTCAAAAACTCATAATTCATACTAAATAATTTATAATTCTAAAGTACCATTTTCTCAATTGGGCAAACCAAAATCCCTTCTGCTCCTGCAGCTTTCAATTGGTCAATAACTTCCCAGAAAGTATCTTTGTCAATTACAGTGTGCACACTACTCCAGCCTTCCTGAGCCAATGGCATTACAGTAGCACTTTTCAATACTGGAAGAATACTGCTAACCGCTTCAATTTTATCATTTGGAACGTTCATCAAAATGTATTTTGACTTACGGGCTCTTAAAACCGATTCGATTCTGAATTTTAAAGTGTCGATGATTTTTTGATTTTCAGGAGTAACTTTTGGAGAAACAGCCAAAACTGCTTCACTTTTCAAAATCAACTCAACCTCTTTCAAATTGTTTTTAAACAAAGTACTTCCGCTAGAAACAATATCTACAATAGCATCAGCCAAACCAATGTTTGGTGCAATTTCGACTGAACCAGAAATTTGGTGAATATCAACGGTTACTCCTTTTGAATTACAATAATCAATTACCGTATTTGGATAAGAAGTTGCTACACGCAAACCTTCTAAATCTTGAATAGAGTTGTATTCAAAAGTTTTAGGTACAGCAATTGAAACTTTACATTTAGAAAATCCTAATTTTTGGATTACCTCAATGTCTTTTCCTTTTTCTACCAATAAATTATCTCCTACAATAGCAATATCTACTACTCCATCAATCAAATATTGAGGAATATCAGAATTGCGCAAATACAAAACTTCCAATGGAAAATTAGACGCTTCAGCCTTTAATTGATCGATACCATTGTTGATAGAAATCCCCGCATCTTTCAAGATTTGAATACTTTCTTCGTTTAATCTACCTGATTTTTGAATTGCAATTTTTAACGTACTCATTGTTTTGTTTTTTTATGTTTTATTGAATGTGTTTGAGTACAAAGGACTTAACACACAATGAAAAACCCGTTTGATGTACTCAAACGGGTTTTTTAATATGATGATTTACACGCATACCATTAACACATCGCTTGAGAGCAATAATGTAAATGATGATGATGCAATTGATTTGATAACATATACTATAAAATTTAACAATCTTTTAGATTCGATTGCAAATATACTTTTTATTTTAAATACGAAGCAATTTTTATTTCAATTTTAAAATGAACAAATTGTTAAAAAATAGCGTTTTGATAATGATTTCAATGTCTTGACAACTAATTTTCGAATATTGTTCAACATAAATTACAACATCATTCCATTTTTTTTACTTTTACAAAAAAATTTTACAAAATATGTTTCTTTCAAAAAAACTAGCTCCGTTTTACAATCTTACCTTATTCTATGTAGCTATTAGTATCATTCTTAGAATTGTACTTATTTTTCATCCCATCACTCAGTCTTCTTTTTCTGTTTTGGCAACATTAAAGATATTCTCTTTAGGTTTAGTATCGGATGTACTTGTTTTTATTATAGCCAGTTCTTTTTTATGGCTTTATCTTATTTTTATTTCCAATGATAAATATCAAAAGCCCTATGGATACATAATTTTAGGAGTATTAGTTGCATTATTCCTTTACATTCTTTCAGGAAAATCGATCCTTTCGGAGTACGGAGGCGGATTATCAACAGTAGGATTAATCTTTGTTGGGATTAAAACAGCCTTATTTGCTTTATTGCTTTTTTCGCCTAAAAAAAGAGATAAAATCAGGTATTGGTTATTTGCCTTTGTGATGTTTTTATATGTAGTATTGATTTTGCAAAATGCAATTAGCGAATACTTTTTCTGGAATGAATTTGGAGTAAAATACAATTTTATTGCGGTTAATTATTTGGTTTATACCAATGAGGTAATTGGAAACATCATGGAGTCTTATCCTGTAATTCCTATTTTTACTACTTTGTTTATTGTAGCTGGAATTATCACTTATTTCATCATCAAAAGATCAAAGATTTATATCGAAAAAATCCCTACAGTTTTTGAAAAAATACAAATCTCGATTATTTATTTTCTATTATTTGGACTAGCACTTTGGGCAGTTCCAAATGTTGCAAAAACCGAAAATGCTTCGAATGTGTTTACCAATGAATTGCAGGCCAATGGGATTTATCGTTTCTATTTGGCTTTTATGAATAGTGAATTAGACTATTTTAAATTCTATAAAACACTTCCAGAAGATCAAGCTTATGCTTTGCTGAATCAACAATTACCAAATATTCAAGGTTTTTCTACAACTAGAAACATACAATCAGACAGTACTGAAATACATAAAAATGTAGTCTTGATTACCATAGAAAGCTATAGTGCCGATTTTATGAAAATGTACGGAAACAAAGAAAACATCACTCCATTTTTAGATAATCTAGCGACTAAAAGTTTAGTTTTTACCAATTTATATGCTTCGGGAAATAGAACTGTTCGTGGACTAGAAGCAGTTACTTTGTGTCTTCCTCCTACAGCTGGAGAAAGTGTAGTAAAAAGAAAAGACAATAAAAATAAATTCTCTACAGGAAGTATCTTTAAATCCAAAGGATACCAAGTAAAATATCTTTATGGAGGAGATGCCTTTTTTGATAATATGCAAGATTTCTTTACAGGAAATGGTTATGATATTGTAGATAAAAAATCCTTCAAGCCTGAAGAAATCACCTTCTCAAACATTTGGGGAGTCTGTGACGAAGATATGGTAAACAAAGCTATCAAAACAATGAATGCTGAGGCTCAAACCGGAAAACCATTCTTTAATCACTGGATGACCGTGAGTAATCACAGACCATTTACCTATCCAAATAATAAAATTGATATTCCGGGAGATTCTAAATCACGTAATGGTGGTGTAAAATACACTGATTTTGCAATGAAGAAATTCTTCGAAATGGCCCAAAAACAACCTTGGTTTAAAAATACCATATTTGTAATTGTTGCCGATCACTGTGCTTCTAGTGCTGGAAAAACCGAGCTTCCTTTGGATAAATATAGAATCCCAGCAATGATTTATAGCCCTGGATTTATTCAACCAAGACATTACACTCAATTAATGTCGCAAATTGATATGATGCCAACGGCTTTAGGATTATTAAACTTTAATTACCAATCTAAATTCTTTGGTCAGGATGTTTTAAAAGCCGATTATAAGCCAAGAGCCTTAATTGCTACTTATCAAGATTTAGGATTGATTAAAGACAATGTTTTAACTATTCTTTCGCCTAAACAGCAAGTAAAACAATACGCCCTTACATTAGAGCCAAAAGAAGGTATTGAAGCTGATTTTCAATTGTATTATAACCAAAAAGAGTTAAAAGAAAAAAGAACTGATTTAGAAAACGAAACCATTTCTTTCTACCAAACAGCATCTGATATTTTGAAGAAAAAGAAATATCAAAAATAAAGAACTAAGAAAATTAGTTTAAATACAAAATTGCCAACAAAGCCATTATTGCAATAAATCCCCACAACAGGATTCCTTGTAATAGTGGCTTTATTCCAACTGCTAATAAAACTGAACTACTAAGTCCTGAACCAATAAAAAATAAGGTAACGGTTAGCCCTACTTTGGCAACTGACACAATATATGGTGTCACAATTGAAAGCGGAGCAACATAAGTATTAGCGATCATAGCCAAGATAAAAAATCCAATAAAATAAGGAATTTTTATTTTGCTTGCGTTGTTCTTAAACAAAAAGCTGGTAAGCAATACAATAGGAATAATCCATAAAGCACGCGCTAATTTTACCGTAGTTGCTATTTGTAATGCCGATGCTCCATATTTATTAGCCGCTCCCACTACTGAGCTGGTGTCGTGAATTGATAAGGCGCACCACAATCCAAAATCTTCTTGGGATAATTGCAACCAATGACCAATAATTGGAAACACAAACAAAGCAATAGAATTCAATATAAAAATGACGCCTAAGGCTATTGAAGTTTGTTTTTCATCTGATTTAATTACTGGTGTAATTGCCGCAATGGCGCTGCCTCCACAAATTGCTGTTCCACAGGAAATTAAATGCGATATTTTTGTATCCGTTTTAAGCCATTTCCCTAAAAAATAGCCTAACAAAAGTGTACTGAAAAGCGTTGCAATTGTTAGTAAAAAACCTTCTTTACTAGATACTAAAGCATTAGTGATATTCATTCCAAAACCCAAACCTACAACTGAAACCTGAAGCAAAATATGAATGATTTTATGATTTAAGTGCAACCACGGATGTCCTGAGATATTTGCAACGGCTATTCCTAGTAAAAGTGCAATAGGCGGGCTAATTTTTCCTGTCAAACAAATTAATAGTAAGCTAACAAAGATAAATTGCTGCGTTCTGGTATGTTTTTCTAAATTAAAGATTCCGTTTTCAGGAAGGAATTTTGATTGTTTTTTCAAAATCAACTATTTGTATTAAAATGTAAAATTATGCTCAAATTTGAAAAACCAAATCATTACAACAAACCGTGGTATTTTCGAACAAACCATTCAATTGCTAAAAAACTACAGATAAGCACCAACAGCCATTCCCAATCAATTAAAGGCGAACGCGTGACGTTATTTTTTTCGATGGTTTTATAATTTTCATCTGCTAAAAGCGATTTAATCAAAGCATCTATTTGATTTGGAAAATACAGTTTTCCTTTTGTTAAATTGGCTAATTGAGTTAATCTATCCAAATCAGGATTGACAAATTGTTTTTCAATATCAAAATCTAAAATCTCAAAACGATTTGAATACGCCGCATTCGAATTCAATTCCTTGACAGTAAAATTATAGCTTCCAGCTGCTAATCCATCCAAATTCACTTTATAAGCGTTATTTGCTTTTAGCAAATCGTATGATTTATTTTGCTTGGTTTTGGTATTGCTTATTTTGATTGTTAAATGCGCTTTTTCGTCAAACTCATAGTTTTTATTGAAATATTGCGCTGTAATTTCAATGGCATCACCTGAATTGTAAAAACTTTCATGATTAACAACTAATGATTTTTTAGCGTTATTAGTTGCTAAAAACTGAATGACTTTATCAATAAAAATATCATATTTTTCGAAAGAATTATTTGTAATATGACTTTCTAAACGCCATTTCCAACTATTTTCTCCCAAAAGATAAGCAGCTCGACTTCCTTGATTTTCAGAAAAAGCAAGCAAAGGAGCTTGGGTTTCTATATTTCTAATTTTCGAGGAAAGTAAAACAGCGGTGTTTCCGTTAGTTTTAATTTTTCCATAGGGATTTTGTAAAGGAGGAAAATTTTCAAAACCAATATTATCAATAGCAAAAAGATTGAATTGCGAATTATATTCTGTCAAATAATCTTCTTTTTGTGCAGTCATTTTGAAATCTAAATTATTCTGAACTTGATTTAGAAATCCAAAATCAGTATGCGTACCAGTAATAACAAATGAGTTAATACGCGCTAACTTAGCAGCATCAAAAATAGATTTAAATTCTACCGTTGGCTGATACAAAACCAAAACATTATAATCGCTTAATGAATTGATTTTTTTTGGATTAAGAACACTTACTTTACGTTGTGCATTAGATTCAATTGCTCGTTTTAAAGCAGCCACATCGGGATGATTTATCGAAGAAATTATAGCCACATTTGTCTTTTGGTCGATAATTTCTACAGCAAAGTTCTTATGATTATTATAGCTGTTTTTTTCTTTTTCATTCGAAATTAAACTGGCTTTATACAACTGCGTTCCTGTTTTATTTGCAGCCAATAAAAGATTAACAACAGCGGTGTTTTTATTAGGCGAAAAAGAAACTTTCTGCTTATTTAAAACTGAATTTCCTTGGCTAATTTGAAAATCGGCAGTTATATTTTTATTTCCTGAATATTGCAAAAATACTTCAACTGGAAATTTATTCTTTAGAAAAGCATATTTATTAACGTTCAGTTGGTTAATTTTTAAATCCAATACTTTAGCAGTGTCTCCCAAAATTATTGGATAAACCTTATTAGCAGTATCAAAAGCATACACATAATCATTTCCCGAAGTTTGATTTCCGTCGCTAATAAGTACTGTTGCAAAATTGCTGTTTCTGTTAATTGCCTTTAAATCTTTGGCAACAACATCAAGATTGGTTTGTGTTCCTTTGAAATCTAATTTTTGCGAAGACAGCAACTCCGAATCGAATTGATACGATTGAACATTGAATTTTTCATTCAATGCCGAATTGTTTTTTAGTTTCGAATATAATTCAGCAGCCGTTTTATCGGCTTTTAAATATGAAATAGAACTTGAATTATCAACCACAACCGCAAGCGGTGGTTTTTGCATTTCAATATTACTTGTTGTTATAATTGGGTTTATCAATAACAATAAGATTCCAAAAATGCTTAAAAAACGTAAAAAAGCCAAGAGTAAACTGATTTTCGAATCACTCTTGGCTTTATAAAAATATTTAAAATAAGACAAAGCACCAGCTACTAATAAAGAAAGAAGTAGTAATAAAATAGTGTTTGTCGTCATCTTTTTAGTATTCAGTCTCAGTTTTCAGTACCCAGTAACTGTAGACTGAGACTAATTACTGTAAACTTTATTAAGTTAGCATTCCACCGCAAACATTTAAAACTTGTCCTGTAACATAAGCACTCATATCAGAAGCTAAGAACAAACAAGCATTGGCAACATCTTCAGTAGATCCACCGCGTTTCAAAGGAATTCCTTCTCTCCATCCTTTAACTACATCTTCGCTTAATTTAGCGGTCATCTCCGTTTCGATAAATCCTGGAGCAATTGCATTGCAACGAATATTACGAGAACCTAACTCTAATGCTACCGATTTAGTAAAACCAATTGCACCAGCCTTAGAAGCTGCATAATTTGTTTGTCCTGCGTTTCCAGAAACTCCTACTACTGAGCTAATATTAATAATTGATCCTGCACGTTTTTTCAAAAATGTTTTTTGAATGGCTTTAGTCATATTAAAAACCGATTTCAAGTTCACATCAATTACTTGATCAAAATCAGCTTCTGACATACGCATTAACAAATTGTCTTTTGTAATTCCGGCATTATTGATCAAAATATCAACAGTTCCAAAATCAGCTAAAACAGTATCTACTAAAGTTTGCGCTTCGTTAAAATCGGCTGCATTCGATTTGTATCCTTTTGCCTTCACTCCTAAAGCAATTAATTCATTTTCAAGAGCCAAAGCTGATTCTACAGATGAGCTGTAAGTAAAAGCTACATCGGCTCCATTTTTTGCGAAAACCTCGGCAATTCCTCTTCCAATTCCGCGACTTGCGCCAGTAACAATAGCTACTTTTCCTTCAAGTAATTTCATATTGTGATATAAGTTTATTTACTAAATTGAAATACAAATATAAACGATTTAGCTGTTTTATAAAATTTGTAACATAAAAAAAGCCCTACCGAAGCAAGGCTTTTAAATATAATGTTTTATTCTGTTGAAAATGAACTAGAAAGCTACATTCCATCTTGGCAATTTACTGTTTTCGCTCAAAAAGTTTTGTAAAACTTGAGCTTCAACAAAAGTAGGAATCACTTTAGTATCATCATTAAAAGTTTCGTACCAAACTACTTCTAAACGACTAATGTCTTCTTTTTTCATTTGCGCAGGCCAAGAATATTTTCTTCCTGTTTTTGCAAATTGGTGACCGTTTACAATTTTATCGTACAAACCACCATTTTTAGTTTTCAAAGTACCATCGTTTTGGATTGTTCCAGTAGAACCTACCATGATTAATTCTTTTTCATCAGCAACATCAAAAACTAAAAATACTCCAGAACCTTCCGTAGCGTTGCATACTTCTTCTAAGCTATCTTCTGTTGTTAATGAAAATTGATTTTTTACTTTGAATCCTTCTAATTCCTTATACATATTTATTTCCTTTTGAATTGATTTAAAAAAAAAGACTCCATTAAAGAAGTGTTTTCGAAACCAATTATTATTTTTTTTTAATTTATTTTAGACAAAATCAGTATTCCTAATTTTAATCGAGTGCAAATGTATTTCTTTAATTCTGTTTTATACTAAAAAAGCCTCACAAATGTGAGGCCTAATTTATTTAAATTTTAGTTTTACAGCTTAATTTAAAACTCCAACTAAAACTTCTTTAACTTTTTTACCAATTTCAGCTGGTGAATCAACAACGTGAATTCCGTTGTCTCTCATGATTTGTTTTTTAGCAGCAGCAGTATCGTCAGAACCTCCAACAATAGCACCAGCATGACCCATAGTTCTACCAGCAGGAGCAGTTTCTCCAGCGATGAAACCAATTACAGGCTTACGGTTACCGTCAGCTTTAATCCATTTAGCAGCATCAGCTTCTAATTGACCACCAATTTCACCAATCATGATGATAACTTCAGTTTCTGGATCGTTCATTAATAATTCAACTGCTTCTTTAGTAGTAGTTCCAATGATTGGATCTCCACCAATACCGATAGCAGTAGTGATTCCTAAACCTTGTTTTACAACTTGGTCTGCAGCCTCATAAGTTAAAGTTCCTGATTTAGAAACAATACCTACAGTTCCTTTTTTGAAAACAAAACCTGGCATAATACCAACTTTAGCTTCTCCTGGAGTGATAACACCTGGACAGTTAGGTCCAATTAATCTAGCGCTTCTCTCTTTAACGTAGTTGTTAGCTTTAATCATATCAGCAACTGGAATACCTTCAGTAATTGCAATAATTACTTTAATTCCAGCATCAGCAGCTTCCATAATTGCATCAGCAGCAAAAGCTGGTGGTACAAAAATAATAGAAGTATCAGCTCCAGCCTTTTCAACCGCATCTTTAACAGTGTTAAAAACTGGAAGATCTAAGTGAGTAGTTCCACCTTTTCCTGGAGTTACACCACCTACAACGTTAGTTCCGTATTCAATCATTTGAGAAGCGTGGAAAGTTCCTTCGCTACCTGTAAATCCTTGAACAATTATTTTAGAATCTTTGTTAACTAAAACACTCATGATATATATTTTATATGATTTTTAAATGTATGATGCAAAAATAAGCCTTTCGAAATTATTTTGAGTGGTTTTCTTATCAAAAAAAAGATTGATATTCTACTCATTTTGTTAGCTTACTCACAAATTATTGTCTTTTTCAACAAAACACAATATTTACAGTAGCTTTTTATTGTTTCAATTTATCCAATATCTCAGGAATCTTTTTGATATTGGCCAATTGTTTTAGCTTTTCTCTTGACTCTTGGATAGGTGTACCAAAATAAGTTTTACCACCAGCAACTGATTTAGTTACTCCAGTTTGACCTAATAAAACAGCTTTTTCTCCAATAGTAATTCCACTTGTTGTCCCTACTTGTCCCCAAATAGTTACTTCGTCTTCAATAACAACGCAACCAGCAATTCCAGTTTGAGAAGCAATCAAACATTTTTTTCCAATTACAGTATCATGACCTACATGAACCTGATTGTCAATTTTTGTTCCTTCTCCAATGGTAGTATCACCAGTAACTCCTTTATCAATAGTACAAAGAGCTCCAATTCCCACATTGTCTTTAATCACTACTCGACCTCCTGACAACAATTGGTCAAAACCATCAGGACGTTTTTTGTAATAAAAAGCATCAGCACCAAGAATAGTTCCTGCGTGAATTATAACATTATCTCCTATAACCGTATTGTCGTAGATAGAAACATTAGAATGTATCACGCAATTTTTTCCAATAACCACTCCATTTCCAATAAAAGAATTGGGTTGGATTACAGTTCCTTCACCAATAATAGCCGATGGTGAAATGGCTACATTAGCAAATTGAAAAGGTTTAAAATGACGAGTAAGAACGTTAAAATCTCTAAACGGATCATCTGAAATTAAAAGCGCTTTTCCCACAGGGCATTCCACTTTTTTATTAATCAGAACAATCGTAGCTGCCGATTGTAATGCTTTATCATAGTATTTAGGATGATCTACAAAAACAATATCTCCTTTTTCAACCACATGAATTTCGTTCATGCCCAAAACCTCAAAATTGTCATTTCCTACAAATTCACAATTAAGTAAAGCTGCGATTTCTTTTAAAGAATATGCTGTTGTAAATTTCATAAATTTTAGTATTCAGTATCCAGTTTTCAGTGTCCAGTTTGACTTTCAAACTGGAACACTCAATACTGTAAACTATTCTTTTACACGCTCCATGTAAGAACCTGAAGCAGTATCGATTTTAATTTTATCTCCTTCATTGATAAACAAAGGAACGTTTACTGTAGCACCAGTTTCAACAGTTGCTGATTTAGTAGCATTAGTAGCTGTATTTCCTTTTACTCCTGGCTCAGCATAAGTTACTTCAAGAATAATTGAAGCTGGCATATCTACTGATAAAGGCAAATCAGTTTCAGTATTTACCTGAACCATTACATTAGTACCTTCTTTCAATAAATCTGGATTGTCAAGAATACTTTTACTTAAAGTGATTTGCTCGAAAGATTCATTGTTCATAAAATGAAATTGATCTCCTTCAGCATATAAATACTGGTAAGTATGAGTTTCAACACGAACATCTTCAATTTTATGTCCAGCCGAAAAAGTATTATCCAATACTTTTCCAGTTGTTAAACTTTTTAATTTAGTTCTTACAAAAGCAGGTCCTTTACCTGGTTTAACATGTAAAAATTCGATAATTTTATAAATATCGTGGTTGTATTTAATACAAAGTCCGTTTCTAATATCTGATGTAGATGCCATTTTTTTTATGATTTTCCCCACCCCAGCCCTCCCCAAAGGGAAGGGTGCCTGGATGGAATGTTACTTATTAATTTATACTATATGTTTTTTTAATTTAATTTTACTCCCTCTCCTTTGGAGAGGGCTGGGGTGAGGATTAGTAATTCCCTGAATATCCTTTCATAATACCACGAGATGAATTTCTAATAAAATCGATAATTTCATCTCTTTCAGGAGTAGCTTCCATTTCAGCTTCGATAATCCCTAAAGCCTGAGTAGTATTATAGTTTTTTTGGTATAGAATTCTATAAATATCTTGGATTTCTCTAATTTTTTCGGTTGCAAAACCTCTTCTTCTCAATCCAACAGAGTTGATACCTACATAAGACAAAGGTTCTTTAGCTGCTTTAGTATAAGGAGGAACATCTTTACGAATTAATGAACCACCTGAAACCATAGCGTGATCTCCAATATTAATAAATTGGTGCACCGCAGCTAAACCACCTAGTACAGCGTGTTTACCCACAATTACGTGACCACCTAAAAGAACACCGTTTACAATAATAGCATTATCACCTACCACACAATCATGAGCAATATGTGCCGCTGCCATAATTAAACAATTATTTCCAATAACGGTTTGACCTGAAGCAAGCGTACCTCTATTGATTGTTACACACTCTCTAATAGTACAATTATCTCCAATAATTGCCAATGAATCTTCACCACCAAATTTCAAATCTTGAGGAACTGCCGAAATAACTGCACCAGGAAAAATATTGCAATTTTTACCAATTCTTGCTCCTTCCATGATGGTAACATTAGAACCTATCCAAGTACCATCACCAATTACCACATTATTATGAATAGTAGTAAAAGGTTCAATAACCACATTTTTGGCGATTTTAGCACCAGGATGAACATAAGCTAACGGTTGATTCATCTATTTTTTGTTTTTATAATTAATTATCTTAATTACTGTTTAAAAATCTTTTTATAGTAACAGTGAGGAACTGTTATTATCTATTGTTGTTTTTTTGCAATTTGAGCCATTAACTCCGCTTCAGCAACTAATCTTCCATTAGCATAAGCATTAGCCTGCATGTGACAAATACCTCTTCTAATAGGAGTAATCAAATCACACTTAAATATTAATGTATCTCCAGGAAGTACTTTATGTTTGAATTTAACATTATCCATTTTCATAAAATAAGTCAAATAATTCTCTGGATCAGGAACGGTGCTTAAAACTAAAATCCCTCCTGTTTGCGCCATAGCCTCTACAATTAAAACCCCTGGCATTACTGGCGCGTCTGGAAAATGACCAATAAAGAAACTTTCATTCATTGTTACATTTTTCATCCCTACAACATGATTCTCAGACATTTCGATGATTCTGTCAATCAACAAAAATGGAGGTCTATGAGGTAGGACAGACATAATTTTATGAATATCCATTAATGGTTCCTGATGTAAATCATAAGAAGGAACAAAATTTCTTTGTTCGATTTTAATCATCTTAGCCATTTTTTTAGCAAATTGTGTATTTACAAAATGCCCTGGTTTATTAGCGATAATCTTCCCTTGAATTTTTGTTCCAATTAAAGCTAAATCTCCAATTACATCAAGTAATTTGTGTCTTGCAGCCTCATTCGGATAATGTAAAGTAAGATTGTCTAAAATCCCATTAGGTTTAACACTGATGGTTTCTTTATCAAAAGCTACTTTTAAATTCTCCATTGTAGCTGCCGAAATTTCTTTATCAACATAAACAATAGCGTTATTTAAATCGCCACCTTTAATTAATCCGTTATCTAAAAGAGATTCTAATTCGTGTAAAAAACTAAAAGTTCTAGAAGAAGCAATTTCAGTTTTGAAATCACCAATATTTTTAAGTGTTGCATTTTGTGTACCTAATATTTTAGTACCAAAATCAACCATTGTAGTTACAGTATAATGTTCACTAGGCATTACTAGAATTTCGCTACCACTAGCTTCATCAGTAAAAGAAATAACCTCTTTTACTACATATACATTGCGTTTAGCATTTTGCTCTTCTACTTCTGCTTTTTCTAAGGCTTCAACAAAATATTTAGAAGAACCATCCATAATAGGAAGTTCAGAAGCGTTTAATTCAATGATAACATTATCTAAATCACATCCTACCAAAGCAGCCAAAACATGCTCAGGTGTTTGAATTTTAACTCCTAATTTTTCTAAATTAGTTCCTCTTTGAGTATTTACAACATAATTTGCATCTGCCTCAATAACAGGGTGTCCTTCAAGATCTACTCTAACAAAAGTGAAACCATTATTTACTGGAGCTGGTTTAAAAGTCATTTTAACTTCTTTTCCGGTGTGTAACCCAACTCCCGTTAGCGAGATTTCTGTTTTGATGGTCTTCTGTTTAACCATTGTTTCCATTTTTTTGGTTTAATATTTGTTTTTTTAATTCGTCTATTTCTGCGATAATCTTTGGTAAGTTTTTAAAATGAACATAGGATTTACTAAAATCACTATAGCCAAATGTTGGACTTCCTTGCAAAACTTCGTCGTCTTTTATATTCCTTGCCACTCCTGATTGCGCTTGGATTCTAACATTATTTCCAATTATCAAGTGTCCAGATATTCCTACTTGTCCACCAATCATTCCGTTTGTACCAATTTTAGTTGAACCAGCAATTCCTGTTTGTGCAGCAATTACAGTGTGCTCTCCTATTTCTACATTATGAGCAACCTGAATTTGATTGTCTAATTTTACTCCTTTTCTAATAATTGTTGAGCCTAATGTTGCTCTGTCAATTGTGGTACAAGCACCTATTTCTACATCATCTTCAATAATCACATTTCCTATTTGAGGAATCTTCTTGTAAGTTCCATCAGCATTGGGTGCAAACCCAAAACCGTCCGAACCAATTACCGTTCCTGCATGAACAGTACAATTATTACCAATTATAGTTTCAGAATAAATCTTAGCGCCGGCAAAAATAGTGACATTATTGCGAATGACAACATTATCGCCAATAAAACAATTTGGATAAATTTTTACGTTATCACCAATAGTCACATTGGTACCAACATAGCTAAAACTACCTAAATAAAAATTTTCTCCATATTTAGCATCTTCAGCTAATACGGTATGAGCTTCGATTCCTTTCTTACTCGCTTTTTTAGCCTGATCATAAAATTCTAATAAATTAGAAAAAGCCATATAGGCATCTTCAACCTTAATTAAAGTTGTCTTTATTTCTGATTCAGGGACAAAAGTTTTGTTTACAATGGTTATTGTAGCCTCGGTAGTATATATGTAATTATTGTATTTGGGATTAGACAAGAAAGTTAGAGAACCTACTTTTCCTTCTTCAATTTTAGATAGCTCATATACTTCAGCCAGGGGATTCCCAACTACTTCACCTTCTAAAACGCCCGCTATTTGTTCTGCTGTAAATTTCATTCCGACAAAAATATAAAAAAATAGATTTTAAATGAGGATTTAGACTAGTTGTTTTGGGAAACAAATATAATACTTGGTCACCGATTTTGATAAGGATTTTAAATTCAATTGATCTGATGATTCAATAACATCTTCAACTGTTCTGTCTTTTTTCAAAATTCGTATAGGTTCAGCCTCTTTATCATAGGCTTGATTTTTTATTTTTCCTTTAAAAATAAAGTAGTTAGCATCGGCTACACTAATATTATTTTCCAAAGCAAAACGCTCTTTTAACGGATTTAAATCTTCGATAGCTACCTTATCACTGGTTAATTGTATTTTCAACAAATCTCTATTGATAATCATTTTGCTTAAAGAAGCCAAAATAAAATCATCTTGTCTTTGCCAAGCTTTTAATGCGCTAATAATGTCAAAATCATCCAATTGAGAAAACAAATCGAGTGTTTCAGTATCAAACGCCTCTAAGGTAATTTTATTTTGCAGAAAAAACTGCAATGGCTCGCTACAAGGTAAAACTACGCCTTTTAATGCTAGTTCTTTAGCTCGTTTTAAGATTTTTGTCAAAATCAATTCGCCCACTAAACTGGTTTTATGCAAATAAGCTTGCCAATACATCAATCGGCGTGACATTAAAAATTTCTCAACCGAGTAAATTCCTTTTTCTTCAATAACTAAAAAGTCGTCCTCCACATTCATCATCTGTATTAAACGCTCTGAATTGACATTTCCCTCGGCAACACCGGAGTAAAAACTATCCCGTTTTAAATAATCCATTCTATCCATATCTAATTGACTAGAGATCAACTGCAACATGAATTTTCGATGATAATCCCCTTCAAAAATTTTAATAGCTAAACTTAATTTTCCTTTGAATTCTACATTCAATTGACGCATAAACAACAAAGAAATCTCTTCATGATGCACATTTTCAACAATACTTTTTTCCATAGCATGCGAAAACGGCCCATGACCAATATCATGTAAAATAATAGCAATATAAAGTGCGTTTTCTTCTTCTTCAGAAATCGAAACTCCTTTAAAACGCAAAACATCAACTGCTTTCTGCATTAAATGCATACAACCTAAAGCGTGATGAAAACGAGTGTGATTAGCTCCCGGATAAACTAAATAAGACAAACCCATTTGGGAAATACGTCTTAATCGCTGAAAATAAGGATGCTGTATTAAGTCGTATATTAAAGCATTAGGGATACTAATGAACCCATAAATTGGGTCATTGAATATTTTAAGTTTATTTATTTGAGCCACTCTTAGGTTGATTTTGGTCAACAAATATAAAGAATTTAGCGTTTAAATGAACTAAGCGTTTCCATATAACGACTTTGGAAATCAAGTTCTTTTTTCTATTTCACTGGTTTTTAAAGTAGTAAATTAAAAATAAAGTTAAAAAAAACAAAAAACAGTTCATTTAGTTCGGTGTTTTACGAACCAATCGTATCTTTGCAAAAAAATTACCATGGACACTATTCAAAAAGAACGTGAAGAACTTATTGAAATGTTTGGAATCTATTTCGAATCTTTATACCATATCCCTCCCCTTGCCGCTCGAATTTTAGGTACTTTAATTATCGAAGGCTGTAAATCAGGTTTAACTTTTGAAAGCTTAGTTGAAAAATTATCTGCCAGTAAAAGTTCAATTTCGACAAATTTGAATTTGCTGCTAAAAATGGATAAAATCACTTATTTCACTATAGTTGGAGATAGAAAAAAATATTTCAAAGCAGCTCCTATAAGTGATCGTTTGAAGAATTATCTAAAATTAATCAAATCAGAGGAATTCATTCTTGACAAAATGGTTGATTATAGAGAAAAAACAGCTTCCTGCCCTGCCGAAAAATGCAATTTAGAAAACATCAAGGCATATAAAACTCATTTGCAAGAAGTAGAAAAATTAATCGTTCATACTATTTCAGAATTTAAAGAAATTGAAGTAGTCATCAAAAATAATAATTAATAAAACTCAATAAATACACCAACATGAAAAAAAAATATTTTATCAGCGCAATGTTAATTTCATTAAGCTTGCTCTCATGTAAAAAAGAAGAAGCACCAGCAGCTCCTCCTGTTATGCCTTATAAGGTGGTTGAAATTAAAAAATCAAACACTACATTATTAGCTGAATATCCTGCAACTTTAGAAGGTGTTACCGATATTGATATTCGTGCAAAAGTGGACGGTTATATTGAAAAAATATATGTTCAAGAAGGGCAGGAAGTTAAAAAAGGACAATTACTTTTTAAATTAGAAACACAAACTGCAAATCAAGATGCTGCTGCTGCAAAAGCAAAAGTTACTGCTGCTCAAGTAGAAGTTAGTCGTTTAAAACCATTAGTAGAGCGCAATATTATTAGTGATGTACAACTAGAAACTGCTAAAGCAAATTTAGCGAGTGCCAGAAGTACGTATCAAAGTATTATTGAAAAAATAAACTACGCATCAATCAAAAGTCCTGTTAACGGAATCGTAGGAACTTTGCCTTTGAGATTAGGAAGTTATGTAAGCAGTCAAACGGCTGAACCTTTAACTCGTATTTCGGACGTTAGTACCATTTATGCTTATTTTTCAGTGAATGAAAAACAACAATTGGATATCATGATGAATTCTAGCGGAAAAACATTTCAAGAAAAAATTGCTAAAATGCCAAATGTCAATTTGATTTTAAGCAATGGAATGCAATATGAGCAAGCAGGCAAAATTGAAACTTTTAGTGGTCAAGCCAATACACAAACAGGTTCGTTTAACGTAAGAGCACGATTTTCAAACGCAAATAAATTTTTACGTTCTGGAGGAAGTGGAACCATTAAAATCCCAACCAATTTACAAGATGTTATTATAATTCCACAAAATGCTACTTTAGAAATGCAAGACAAGCTTATTGCTCTTATCGTAGATAAAGACAATAAAGTGAAAGCAGTTCCAATTGAAGTGCGTGCAGTAGCTGGTGGTCAATATTTTGTAGTTGACAAAGGATTAAATATAAATGATAAAATTCTTATTGAGGGAGTTGGTATAGTTTCAGAAGGAACTTCAATTAAACCAGAATTGGTTAATTATGCTACTATAATTAATCCAGAGAAAAAAGCCATTAACTAACCCGAATAAATAACACATATGTTTTCAAAATTCATTGACAGACCTGTATTGTCAACGGTGATTTCTATTATCATCGTTATACTGGGAATATTAGGGTTAATCTCCCTTCCTGTTTCGCAATATCCCGAAATAGCACCACCTACCGTATCAGTTTCAGCTAATTACCAAGGAGCAAGTGCCGAAGTAGTAATGAACTCGGTTGTAATACCATTAGAAGAACAAATTAACGGTGTTGAAGATATGACTTACATGACTTCTACTTCAAATAATGATGGTTCAGCATCGATTAATATCTATTTTAAATTAGGTACAAATCCTGATATGGCTGCCGTAAACGTTCAAAATCGTGTATCACGTGCGACACCTTTATTACCACAAGAAGTTACCAAAGCTGGGGTTACCACCTCAAAAAGACAGAGTGACAATATTTTGATTTTCTCTTTATACAGCGAAAATCCTGATTATGATATGACTTTTCTTCAAAACTATGCCAACATTAACATTTTACCTAAAATTAAAAGGGTTGCTGGTGTAGGAGATGCAACTATATTTGGTCAAAGAGATTATTCTATGCGTATTTGGTTAAAACCAGATATTATGGGAGCTTATGGCTTAGTTCCTTCGGATATTACAGCTTTGTTAGCAGAACAAAATATTGAAGCCGCTCCAGGACAATTGGGAGAAAGTGCCGATCAATCTTTTCAATATGTTTTAAAATACAAAGGCCGTTTACAAAGCACACAAGAGTTTGAAGATATTATTGTACGTTCTACTCCAAATGGAGAAGTTCTTAAACTAAAAGACGTTGCTAGAATAGAATTGGGAGCTGTTAATTATGCTAGTACTACCCTTACAAATGGAAAACAATCGGTGGGTATTGCGATAGCACAAACCTCTGGGTCTAATGCACAAGAGGTTATTGAAAATTCCTTAAAAGAATTGGAAAAAGCAAAGGTAAATTTCCCTAAAGGAGTAAAATATACCTCATTGATTAATGCTAATGATTTCCTTGAAGAATCTATAAGGAAGGTTATTCATACCTTAATAGAAGCTTTTATATTGGTATTTATTGTTGTTTTTATCTTTTTACAAGATTGGAGATCAACACTTATCCCAGCTATTTCGGTACCAGTGGCTATTTTAGGAACCTTCTTTTTCTTGAGTTTATTTGGATTTACCATCAACTTATTAACCTTATTTGCTTTAGTACTTGCGGTAGGAATTGTAGTGGATGATGCCATTGTTGTTGTGGAAGCCGTCCATGCTAAAATGGAAGCTGGAGAACACGATCCTAAAAAAGCGGCTCACAGTGCCATGGGAGATATTAGTGGTGCTATTATTTCTATTACATTGGTAATGTCGGCGGTATTTATTCCTGTTTCGTTTATTAGTGGATCGGCAGGAGTTTTTTACAAACAATTTGGATTAACATTGGCTATTTCTATTGTGCTTTCTGCAATTAATGCACTTACTCTATCACCAGCCTTGTGTGCTATTTTCTTGAAAGAACATGATCCTAATAAAGAAAAAGGATTTTTAGAACGTTTTTACACTGCATTTAATGCTGGATTTGAAACAACAACTAATAAATACAAAAAATCAGTTGAGTTTTTAGTTAAACGTAAATGGTTGGCTTTCTTAGGAATTGCCGTTTTTGCTGGTGTATTTGTCTTGTTATTAAATACTACTCCAAAAGCTTTTGTACCGAGTGAAGATACTGGAGCTGTCTTTTCTGACGTTCAATTAGCACCAGGAACATCGTTAAAAAGAACAGAAGAGGTTTTATTACAAGTAGAAAACAAAATAAAAGATATGCCAGAAATTAAAGAAATACTTCGTATTTCTGGTAGAAGTATAATTAGTGGTTCTGGTAGTAATTATGGTATGGTAATTTTAAAATTAAAACCATGGGCTGAACGTAAAGGAGCTAATCAAGAAATAACCGCCGTTGTACAGGAATTATTCAAACGAGCTGCTACTGTTAAAGACGCCAAAATATTATTTTTTGCACGTCCTACATTATCAGGTTTTGGTTATTCTAACGGATTTGAAATGCAATTGCAGGATCAAAAAGGGGGAACTATTCAAGAATTAAGTACTGTAAATAATGACTTTTTAGCAGCTTTAAATAGCCGTCCAGAAATTAAATATGCTGCTACTTCTTTTTCACCAAATTATCCACAATACCGAATTGATTTGAATGTTGCTGCTATTAAAAAATCAGGTCTAAGTGTAACTGATATTTTAGGTACAATGCAAGGTTATTATGGTGGAGTTTATGCTTCCAATTTTAATAAATTTGGAAAACAATATCGTGTAGTATATCAATCAGAACCTCTATTTAGAAGCGATCCTGAATCTTTAAACAAAGTATTGGTTAGAAATAACAATGGACAAATGGCTCCTATTTCGCAATTTGTAAAATTAGAAAAAGTTTTTGGACCTCAAGCTATCGACCGTTTCAACTTGTTTACATCTGTTAAAATTACTGGTGCTCCAAATGAAGGTTTTAGTTCAGGAGATGCTATTAAAGCAGTTCAGGAAGTTGCTAGCCAAAAATTACCTCTTGGATATGGTTATGAATTTTCAGGAATGACACGTGAGGAAATTAGCGCTGGTGGACAAACTTCGTTTATTTTCATCTTGTGTTTAGTGTTTGTGTATTTCTTATTAGCTGCCCAATACGAAAGTTACATCTTGCCTTTTGCCGTTTTATTATCATTGCCTGTAGGTTTAGCTGGAGCATTTATTTTTGCTTACTTCTTTAATGTGAGTAATAATATTTATCTGCAAATTACCTTAATCATGCTTATTGGATTACTCGCCAAGAATGCCATCTTGATTGTAGAATTTGCTGCCGATGCAAGACGAAAAGGTCTAAGCGTAAATCAAGCAGCTATTCAGGGTTCTGTGGCTCGTTTGCGTCCTATCTTGATGACATCATTTGCATTTATACTTGGATTATTACCGTTAATGTTAGCTCAGGGAGCAGGTGCTGTAGGTAATAAAGCCATTGGAACTGGAGCTATTGGAGGAATGCTTATCGGAACAATTTTAGGCGTTTTTGTAATACCTATATTGTTTATTATTTTCCAAAACTTACAGGAAAGAGTTTCTACAAAACCACTTCCTGTAGAAAATCAAGAGTCAGATATTACACTTTTAGACGAAGAAAATGAAAAATAAAATATATAAAATCGCCATATTAGCGATATCAGCAACTTTATTACAATCTTGTTTTGTTGCAAAAGATTATAAAAGACCTGAATTAAAAACTGAAGATTTATATCGAAATGAAGTGGTGTCAACCGACACTGCTTCATTAGCGAATACAGCTTGGGATAAAATTTTTACAGATCCACTTTTGCAAGGTTACATCAAAAAAGGCTTGGAAAACAACTTGGATATTAGAATTGCTATGCAAAATCTAGCTGCTGCCGAAGCGACTATGAAGCAAGGAAAATCGGGCTACTTTCCTACTCTTTCTGCTGGAACCGATTGGACACACAACAAAATTTCTAAGAACAGTCAATCAGGAAGTTTCTTAAGTGTTTTGAATACAGACCAATACCAGTTAACAGGAACATTATCTTGGGAAGCTGATATTTGGGGAAAAATCAGAAGTAATAAACGTGCTACCAATGCCTCTTTTTTACAGACTACAGCAGCAAATCAAGCGATAAAAACACAATTAATTGCTTCTATAGCTAGTAGTTATTACCAATTAATGGCTATTGATGCTCAGATAAAAGTAGCTGAAGAAACTTTAATTAATAGAGATAAAAGTATCGAAACCATCAAGCAACTTAAAAAAGCTGGAAATGTTACTGAAGTGGGTGTAAAACAAACCGAAGCTCAAAAATATGCAACTGAATTAATCATTGCCGATTTAAAGAACAATGCGCTTTTATTAGAAAATACTTTGAGTATTCTTTTAGGCGAAACTCCTAAAAAAATAGAACGCAGCCGATTTGAATTGCAAAAAATACAACCTCAAATTACTGTTGGTGTTCCTACTAATTTACTAAGAAACCGTCCTGATGTGATTGCAGCCGAGTACAATTTGATTAGCAATTTTGAAATGACTAATGTGGCTAAAAGTGGTTTTTACCCATCACTTAAAATCACAGCTACTGGCGGATTGCAAAGTATTGACTTAAAAGAATGGTTTTCGGCCAATTCTATTTTTGCTAATATTGTTACTGGTTTAACACAGCCTATTTTCAATCAAAGACAAGTGAGAACCAAATATGAAATTGCAAAAGCCAATCAGGAAAAAGCCTATATTCAGTTTGAACAATCTTTATTGACTGCAGGAAAGGAAGTTTCGGATGCTTTAGCACAATACAAAAACGAAACCTACAAAATCAGCGTTCGTGAGAAACAAGTTGATGCACTGAAAAAAGCAACTAGCTTTTCAGATGAATTATTAACTTACGGATTAGCTACTTATTTAGAAGTTTTAACAGCTAAAGATGCTGCTTTAAATGCCGAATTAAGTTTGGTTGATAATAAATTTCAACAATACAAAGCCGTTATCCAATTGTACAAAGCCTTAGGCGGAGGATGGCAATAAGCTTAGTTCTTTTACCAGAGTTAAATTAGGTTATATATTCAAAAAGCCATTAAGTTCAGTACTTAATGGCTTTTTTCGTTTTCATAATTAAAAAAAAAAAAAAAACATTTATGAATATACAACAGTCTATTTGTTTTTTGTCACATCGAGCGGAGTCGAGATGCTGTAAATGTTCTCGACTCCGCTCGAACTGACAATAAGACTTATTTATAATCATAAATGGTATAACTTATTTTAATCGAATGGGAATCCAGATTTCTTCTTCTGAATTGGGGTCGTCTTTTTTGTATTTCTCACCCAATATTTCAAAATGAGGTCTATTGTCCACTACATAAGTCGAATCAGGAAACCAGGTAGTGAAAATATATTCGAAAAAAGCGGCGGCACCACTTGCATCGCCTTTGTAATCAAAAACCGCATACCAGCCACCCGGAATTATTAAAGAATTCATGTCGGCAGGAACAGTATCAAAATCAGTAACTTCCGCCGCTGCCCATTTTTCAAACTCAGTATTAGGATTAAAATTACTCCAAAAACCTTCTGGAAATAGTTGAACAGAAAATAAATCTGTACTTAACACATTTGTGATTTCCTTCTTTCTAGGCATAAAACGCTGCCATAAAGGAGCAGGATTATAAGCCGCATAATTCATATTTTGTTTGTAGCCAATTAGTTTTTTTTCTGTAAGTGTGGTTATTTTGGGATTCATTTTAGGAAGTATTAATTAAGATTTTTATATACTTTATTGAGTAATTGTACTTTATAAAAACTTATTTTCTTAAAAATTGATTACTTTTTTTATCTAAACCTTTCTGTAAACTACCTTTATCAGTTTTATTATCTAATCTTAATTGTGCTTGTTTAATCTTTTCTTTTAAAAAGTGTGCAAGTTTTTTATTATTAGAACATTTAAAAGCAAAATAGTAATTAAGTTTTACTATCGTTGAATATTTTAATACCCCTATTTCCATTGAATCAATTAATTCGTCTGCGTAATTAAAAATATTTTGTTCATCAATATCCATCAAAATATAATATAATATAAACAATTTATATTGGTTTTGTTTATAATTTACTTTTAATTCATCTATTTTTAATATTAATAAATTTTCAATATTGTGCTGACCAATATTCTCTGACATTGTAATCTGAGTTATAAAAGGTAAGAATTTACTAATTATCTCCAAAACATTTTGATTTTCTGCATCTGAAACTTTTGACAAATCTTCTTCAAATTCTTCATACATAAAGAAGCCAAAATTTATGTATGTATCTAATAACAAGTCTAATATTTTTGAAAGTAATTCTCTATCATTTACACCATCCATTGTTTTAAAAACTCGTGCTAAAATTGCTATATACCTTTCATAAACTTCTGAATCTAAATTAGAAACATCAAATATTTTTTTCAATGTTACATCACTATTCAAAGGAGAAATACCATCATATTGATCTTTTAAAGCATCCTTAAAATCATTAGCAATTGGATCAGCAGGTTTTAATTCTTTGACTATTTTTTCAAGATTAACATCATTTTTTGTTGAAACTTTGGAAATTAAAATCTTATCAGTTTCTCCAATGTCATGATATCGGGAATTAATATTTTCAAAATATTTATTTGTTTTATTAAAAATTAATTTTAAAAAATCTATATCATTATTATTCATTCCACTGTAAATTTCAAATTCATTTTTAAAAGACAAATACAATTCATCTTTCAATAAATCATCTCTGAATTTTATATTTTCTGACATACATTGTGCAATGAAAAATTCAAAAATTCCATTTAATCTAAAAGTAACTCTATCATTATCATTGATTTTCAATACTCCAGATTTAATTAAATAATCGAGTATCTCTCTTGATTGTGCTTTTATTCTATTGTGAATTTCAAAATACGAATCTAATTCTTGTAAAATTTCAGCATAAGTTTTAGAATAAAGATTTGCATTATTATCAACAAGCAAAAACTTAGCTAAATGAGCACAAATTCCTTTTAATTGAGGAAAAGAAACTTTACTATTAGAAAGAACATTAAATTTTTTCTGCAAAATTTCATCAACACATAAATCTAACAAATTGAATATATTTTTGGAAAGATCAATTTGAGATTTTTTATGAACCATTAATAATAAAGATATGGTCCAATAACTTAATGGTAATTCAATTTGTTTACAGAAATTTATAATTTTTTCTAAAATATTATCATGATCTCTATTATCAATTAGTACATTCTTTTCAATATAAGTTCTTACGTCATTTCTTGATATATCATGTAAATAGATTTTTTGATAATCTCTATCATCTAATTCATAATCATCAAAAAGTCTAGAAGTCAAATAATCAGAAGTTATTATAAAATTTACATTTGGATATTCTATTAAAAAATCATCTATAACTTTTACATAAGAATTTTTAATATCAAAATTATCAATGAGTAATCTAAAATTATGGTTTTTTATTAAATCAACAGTAGTAGCTTTATTTATTCCAAAATATTTTCTAATATCGTCAAAAAGAGATAAAGAATTATCATTTTTAAAATCAATATAAAAAGGTATGTTTCCGTTTTTAGTATAATTTTTTAAATGAAAAAGTTGAACATATTTTAAAATTGTCGATTTTCCAGCCTTATCATAGCCATATATAAAGAAGTTTTTTTCATTAATTAAAATATTTTCAAAGTAAAATTTATCACTCTCATTTACACTTTCACTAACTTCTTGTTTAGGTTTTAACCTAAGTTTTGGTGAATTAAATAAATCTAAAAAAAGATTATCATTATCATCGTCATAATTATTATTCAAAAGAAGATCTTTTGCATTTAAAAGTTCGGAACCAATTTTTAAACTAATTTTTTCACGAATTCTATTTTGTTCAGCCTTTTCTTCACCTGAAGGAATTATTACTTCAACTTTATCTATAAACTCAAAGTGATCTTTTTCTTTTGAATAGTGGTGTTTATATACATTTGCATTTGATTCATTTTTAATATCATATTCAATAATTGAAAAACCTATATAATCTTTATTCCAAGTCAATGAAGCTGGTGAAACATGAGCAAAAATTCCATTATTCTGTTTATAATGTGTAGTTATCTCAGATTCATGAATATGACCTGAGAACATAATATTGCATGATTTATAAATTAAGTTTTGTAACTCACCTTGATTAAAATCCTTAAACCAGTGTATTGGATGATGTAGTACTATGAATTTGCTCTTTATATTTCTCACTAAATTTAATGCTTCCTCTAATAAAAATTTTGGAAATAACAATTTACCATTTGAAGTATCATCCACAGATCTCCAAGATGAATTAATTGTTATAATTGCCACTTCTTGTCCACAAATATTTCTTTTATGAATTGAATATAATTCATTTATAGTATTATTGTTGGAATCTGTATAAAAACTTTTAATAAAATCATTGTAATTTTTGGACGTGTTTAAACTAGTTCTGTAATCATATGTATCATTATTTTGAAAAAATTTAAAAAGACTATCACTATCTTTAATTTTTGTTTCAAACCTTTCCTCTAATCCCTCAGATTTATAAGATCTATCCATATCGTGATTACCTGGACAAAGTATTATATTTTCAATAGGTAAATTTAAAGTGATTGAAATTTTATCTAAAAATACTGCTTTTGCTTTTTTAAAATCTTCAATATCATTCCCTTTAAAAACTAAATCACCAGAAAAAATTACTAAATCAATTTTTGTACTTATAGTTTTTAAATATTCTAAAAGTTTTTCAATTACATCATGTTGAGTAAATTTCTCATAAGATTCTGAATTATAATGTAGATCGGTAAGATGTAAAATATTCATATTTTTTTTATTAATGTAGAAAAAGCAGTTAATTACTAAGCTAGTAAATTTTTTAAACCATTTACTGTTACTTTCAAAAGTAGGATAATTTTTCTAATTTTAAATTTAGAGTTATTAACAAATAAGTAGTAGTTATGAGTTAGAAAATAAAATAATTATTTAGTAACTATTCTAATTCCTTTCTAAAATATAAAAATCTGAAACCTATCACTTTTCCGGCTAAGGACTAATTACTAAGTACTCTTTACTAATAACAAGAAAGAAATTTTATCATAATATTAGCAACTTCAAGCGTATAAAAACTGTAATTTGCACAATGAACAAACGTTTTTGACGTTCTTGATTAACTATTAATTTGATTTGCTATTTACATATATGGACAAGATAAAAATACTTTGGGTTGACGATGAGATTGATTATTTAAAACCACACATACTTTTTTTAGAGAAAAAAAACTACGAAGTCACGACTTGTAATAACGGTCTTGATGCGGTTGAAATATTTGAAAAAGAGAACTTTGATGTTGTTTTCTTAGACGAAAATATGCCTGGAATGAGCGGACTCGAAACTTTATCAGAAATGAAAGAGAAAAAGAGCGCTATCCCAATGATTATGATTACCAAAAGTGAGGAAGAATACATCATGGAGGAAGCCATTGGCTCTAAAATTGCCGATTATTTGATTAAACCCGTGAATCCAAACCAGATTTTGTTAAGTTTAAAGAAGAATTTAGACAATTCGAAGTTAATTTCTCAAAAAACGACTTTGGATTACCAAAAGGAATTCAGAAAAATTTCGATGGAAATGGGCATGGTCAACAGCTATGAAGACTGGATAGAATTGTATAAAAAACTAATCTTTTGGGAACTTCAACTCGAAGATATCAACGACCAAGGTATGATTGAAATCTTAGAATCTCAAAAGGTGGAAGCCAACTCTCAATTTGGAAAGTTTATTGAGCGCAATTACGAAGATTGGTTTGAACCAAAGGCTGATAAACCCGTTCAGTCGCACACCTTATTCAAAGAATTAGTACTTCCTGAACTAAAAAAGAAAGACAAACCCGTATTGTTTGTAGTAATCGATAATTTACGATACGATCAGTGGAAAGCCTTTGAAAGTGTGGTTTCTGATTATTACAAACTAGAAAAAGAAGTGCCATACTACTCTATTTTACCTACAGCTACACAATATGCCCGAAATGCTATTTTCTCAGGTTTATTGCCTGTAGAAATGGAAAAAAAGCATCCTGAATACTGGAAAAATGATCCTGATGAAGGTGGAAAAAACTTATTTGAAGCCGAATTTTTATCGGCACAATTAAAGCGATTAGGATTAAATATCAAAGAAGATTATTTCAAGATTACCAATTTAGCTTCGGGCAAAAAGCTCGTAGAGAACTTTAGAGCTTTAAAAGACAACGATTTGGTTACGGTAGTTTACAATTTTGTAGATATGCTTTCGCACGCTAAAACCGAAATGGATGTTGTAAAAGAACTTGCTGCCGACGATAAGGCATATCGTTCGTTGACTTTAAGTTGGTTCAAGAATTCGCCTTTGTTAGAAATTATTCAGCAAGCACAAAAACTAGGTTTTAAATTGATTTTAACCACCGATCACGGAACTATCAACGTCAAAAACCCATCAAAAGTTGTAGGAGATAAAAACACCAGTTTGAATTTGCGTTACAAAACCGGTCGTAGTCTTACTTATGAAAACAAAGATGTTTATGCTGTAAAAGATCCGAAAAAAATTGGCTTACCTGCTATTAATATGAGCAGTTCTTATATTTTTGCAAAAAATGATTTGTTTTTGGCCTACGTCAACAACTACAATCATTATGTGAGTTATTATAAAAACACCTATCAGCATGGTGGAATTTCTCTTGAAGAGATGATTATTCCATGTTTGATTTTTAATCCAAAATAGTAGTTTAGTCCCTAGTATTTAGTCCTTAGTTTTACAGCTAAGAACTAAGAATCTAAGGACTAAGGACTAAAAAATAAAATATGGAAATCACTTTTTCATTAAACGAAATAGACAATGTTGCCGAATTAATTGTAGCGGCTCAGCCCAACAAAATTTTACTTTTTAATGGCGAAATGGGTGCTGGAAAAACTACTTTTATCAAACAATTGTGTAAAACTTTAGGAGTTACTGAAGCTACAAGTAGCCCAAGTTTTTCTTTAGTTAATGAATACGAAACATCAGACAATCAAACGGTTTACCATTTTGACTTTTATCGTTTAAAAAACGAAACCGAAGCTCTGGATATGGGAGTCGATGATTATTTGTATTCGGGAAATTGGTGTTTTATCGAATGGGCTGAAAACATTGCCAATCTCCTTCCTGATACTTATTCGACAATTACAATCGAAGTACTTGCAGATGGAAAACGTCTTTTAAAATTAAACTAAGTTCTGTTTTACAGATGCTAATTTGAAGTAAAAAAGAAGTTTTAAAATCTGTTTTATACACTATTAATTATTGACAATCAATATTTTAATATATAAAAAAGCAAAACAGATTCCGAAATTACTTCTTAATAAAACCTATAAAAGCTAAAAAAAAGCGGCTTAATGTTAATAAATAAATGCATTTGTGTTTTTATCAGAATAGAAAGCTTATTTTTCTAATCTTTTTGTGTAATTTTACTCTTTATTAGTACCGAAACGATGTCTATATCAATAACTCCATTTACAAAACAACAGTTATTACCTCAAGAAGAGAAACTGGAAATAGCTAAAAAAAAAGGTGAACTATTTATTGGTATTCCTAAAGAAACTAGCTACCAAGAGCGTCGCATCTGTTTAACTCCAGATGCTGTGAGTTCCTTAATATGTCATGGTCACCGGGTGATGATAGAATCAGGTGCTGGAGAAAATTCTAGTTATTCTGACAAAGAATATTCTGAAGTAGGTGCCGAAATCACTAAAGACACTCAAAAAGTCTTCAGTTGTCCGATGATTTTAAAGGTAGAACCGCCTACTGTTGCCGAAATCAACATGATGAATAATCAAACGATCCTTATTTCGGCTATCCAATTAAAAACCAAGAAAAAAGGCTATTTCGAAGCCTTAACCAAGAAAAAAATCACTGCTTTAGCTTTTGAATATATCAAAGATGTGGATGAAACCTATCCTATAGTTCAATCTTTAAGCGAAATTGCTGGTACGGCTTCCATTTTAATTGCTGCCGAATTGATGATTGCTAATTCATACGGAAAAGGACTTCTTTTTGGAAATATTACAGGCGTTTCTCCTACCGAAGTAGTTATTTTAGGTGCTGGAACTGCAGGAGAATTTGCTGCAAGAGCCGCTATTGGTTTAGGTGCCAATGTAAAAGTTTTTGATAATTCTCTTACCAAATTAAGACGACTACAAAATAGTTTAAATCAACGGATTTTTACTTCGACGATACAACCAAAAGCCATAATGAAAGCACTAAGACGCTGTGATGTTGCTATTGGTGCTATGCGTGGAAAAGAGCGTTGTCCAGTTGTTGTTACTGAAACTATGGTAGAACACATGAAAAAGGGCGCTGTAATTGTCGATGTCAGCATTGATACAGGAGGTTGTTTTGAAACTTCTGAAGTGACAACCCACGAAAAACCAACATTTATAAAAAGTAATATTCTGCATTATTGCGTTCCTAATATCCCTTCTCGCTATTCTAAAACTGCTTCGCTTTCTATTAGCAACATTATCACTCCTTATTTATTGAAAATTGCCGAAGATGGCGGAATCGAAAGCGCTATTCGTTGCGATAAAGGCTTGAAAAACGGAATCTATACTTATCATGGTATTTTGACCAACAGAGCCATCGGTGACTGGTTTGATTTACCTAATAACGACATCAATTTAATTGTGTTTTAAGTAAACTTTCAATTACCTTTGCAAAAAAAATAATTCATGAAGTTTGTACAACGATTTTCCTATTATTTAATAGGCTTAGTATTAGGTTGCTTTTTTGTAGCTCTTGTTTTTAGTGGAAAAGATACCCGCTGTAATTATTTTCCAAATTCTCGTGTTTTAAACGACATTAGAAACAAACCTTTTGAATATTCTGCAAAAGCAACACAAGTTTTAAACGAAAAATGGGTTGATACTGCCGATGTAAGACAGACTTTAGAATTTGGTGACGTTGATTTTGACAAAAGCGACACCGATTTTGGAAAAAGTGGAAAACTATATGTCATTGAAGGAAAGACAGCTAAAAATGTAGAAATCATTTTGACAGTAAAAAACCAAGAGAATAAAGCAATTCTTGAAAATATTATAAAAAAGTAAGTTTTAACTTTTTTTACCACATAAACCATTTAAGTTTTTTCGAAAGCTTAAATGGTTTTCTTTTTTTACTAAAGAAAATAAAACCCTATATAATTGTAAGAAATTAGTTTATATTTGAAAAAGGAAACACATTCAAACACAATTATTCGAAGTGTGAAGTTACTCATGTGTTATCCATCATTCAAAAAAATAGACTATGAAAAAAATTACAATATTAGCAATCGGACTTTTTCTAATTATTCTTACTTCATTCACTACCGAAAAAACCATTTCTGGATTTCAGGAAAAATTACTTGAAGCTAAAATGAGCTTTGAAATGCCAAAAGACTTTAAGGAAGTACCAATTATCTCTAACATGCAGATGAATTATGATTATGCTATTAAACATGTTGAAAAGAATTTTGAAGTTAGATTTGCTCTACACCCATTAGATAAAATGTTAAAAGATCACATTGAGAAAGAAAAAAACAAAAAACCGGACGAAGTAAACTTTAACCCAAATAAATTATATCAAGGTTCTTTCGTAGCAATTGCTTTCAATATTGCAGGAGGAAAAATGCCTAAAGGATCTTCTACATTCCCGAAAGAGGCAATTAAGTCTGAATTCAATGCCGATTGGGGAGCTATGACAATGGTCGAAGCTGGAAAGGAATTTGGACAGGATTATAAATACTGCATGATGGTAGCCTTACACAAAGAAGATGTTGCAGACGCTTACTATTTTTATTTAGCAAATGATCAACAAACACTAAAAGAATTGATGCAACCTGTTTTTCACAGTCTTAAATTCAATTAAGAATTCTAAACTAGGTTTTTAAAGCTATAAAACCCAATCAATTTCTGATTGATTATTGGCTTTTAAATAAGAATTAGCCTGACTAAAATGTTTGTTTCCAAACCATTTTCCCTGATTAGCACTCATTGGAGATGGATGCCCAGATTCTAAAACCAAATGCTTGTTTCTATCAATCTTGCTTCCTTTTTTTTGCGCAAATGCTCCCCAAAGTAAAAAAACAAGCTGCTCTTTTTCATCAGATAGCTTTTGAATAACAGCATCAGTAAAGAGATTCCATTTCAAATGCTTATGACTATTAGGTTTGTCTTTTTGTACCGTAAGCGAAGCGTTTAACAACAAAACACCTTGCTTAGCCCAATGTTCTAAATTTCCAGAAGCAGGCATTAAAAGATTATCTAAATCATCATTGATTTCGCGATAAATATTGCGTAACGAAGGCGGAATTTTAACTCCATCATTCACCGAAAAACACAAACCATTCGCTTCACCCTCGCCGTGATAGGGATCTTGACCGATAATAATGAGTTTCGCATTCGAAAAATCACAAAAATTAAAAGCTGAAAAAATCAAGTTTTTGGGTGGATAGCAAATTGTAGTTTGATACTCCTGCTCTACTGCACACATCAAATCATTAAAATACGGCTTCTGTATTTCGTCAGCTAAAATAGTTTCCCACTCAGGATTAAGATTGATTTGCATAATTTAAAAAATTTCAAAGCAAAGATACACAGAGAAAACAGCAAGATAAGCTAAGGCTTAATTATTTCTAATCAATCTTGATGTATCTTTGAGAAAACTTAGAGAATCTCTGCAAAAGAGTCTTAAGTATTAACTATTTTTGCACAAAAGAATTAGATTAAAAGAATGATATCCATCACCGAAAAAACATTACAAGACCTTCAATTTCCAACTATTCTCGAAACCATTTCAGAGATATGTAATACCGAAATTGGAAAGGAAAAAGCACTAGAAATTGCCCCTTTTAGAGACAAAGAGACTTTGATGCAATCTTTATTGCAAACTTCTGAATATGTTTCTTCTTTTCAAAATAACAATGCGATTCCAAATCACGGTTTTGATGCGATAACATACGAAATTAAATTTCTGGCCATTGAAGACAGTTTTCTAGAAGTGGGAAGTTTTAGAAAAATTGCTACATTATCTTCAACAGTGAATTTCCTGTTGAATTTCCTAAGGAAATTCGATGATTATTATCCAAACATCAACGCCAGAGCTTCCAGAGTTGAGTTAACCAAGGAAATAATTTCGCAAATTGATGTTGTGGTTGATAAATATGGCGAAATAAAAGACAATGCCTCTGCTGATTTATTGGAAATACGCCGTAACATGAATCTGGTTCGTGGCAAAGTGAATCAAAGTTTTGGAATTGCCTTGACACAATACAATGGTTTGGGTTATTTGGACGATATTAAAGAAAGTTTTGTACAAAACCGACGTGTTTTGGCTGTATTATCAATGTATCGCCGAAAAGTAAAAGGTACTATTTTAGGAAGTTCAAAAACAGGAAGTATCGCTTACATCGAACCTGAAATGACACTGAAATATTCGCGTGAATTGAGCAATTTAGAATATGAAGAAAAAGAAGAAATCACTCGTATTTTAAAGCAATTATCGAATGCTATTCGTCCATATTTAAGCTTATTAAAAGAATATCAGGACTTTTTAAGTGATGTAGATGTCATTGCTGCAAAAGCAAAATACGCCGATAGAATCAACGGAATTTTACCCGCAATAACAGAAGAAAGACGTTTGTATTTTAGAGATGCTTTTCATCCAATTTTGTATTTGACAAACAAGCAAAAAAAGGAAGTAACCTATCCACAAACTATCGAATTAGAACAGGAAAACCGAATCATTGTTATTTCTGGTCCTAATGCTGGAGGAAAAACCATTTCGTTAAAAACGGTGGGATTACTCCAATTGATGCTGCAATCAGGAATGTTGATTCCGGTTCACGAACGTTCTGAAACTTTTTTATTCGACAGAATTTTAACGGATATTGGAGATAATCAATCTATTGAAAATCACCTAAGCACCTATAGTTACCGATTAAAGAACATGAACTACTTCCTGAAGAAGTGTAACAGTAAAACGATGTTCTTGATTGACGAATTTGGTACGGGTTCTGACCCAGAATTAGGAGGTGCTTTGGCGGAGATTTTCTTAGAAGAATTCTATCATCGTGAAGCTTTTGGAATCATCACTACCCATTATTCGAATCTAAAAATTCTGGCTAACGAATTGCCTTTTGCTACCAATGCCAACATGATGTTTGACGAAAAATCATTGGAACCCATGTACAAATTGGCTTTAGGACAGGCTGGAAGTTCATTTACTTTTGAAGTAGCTCAGAAAAACGGAATTCCGTTTGGCTTAATCAATCGTGCCAAAAAGAAAATCGAAGTTGGTAAAGTTCGTTTTGACAAAACCATTGCTACGCTACAAAAAGAACGTTCTAAGCTCGAAAAAACCTCTCAGAATCTAAAAGAAGAAGAAACCAGAGCGCGTGAAGAAGGCAAAAAAATGGAAAACATCAATGTCAAAATAAAACAGAAATTAGAAAGCTATCAGGAATTGTATGATAGCAATCAAAAGACGATTTACATTGGTCAAAAAATAGAAGATATTGCCGAGAAATATTTCAACAATAAAAACAAAAAAGAGCTTATTGGCGAGTTTTTGAAAATTGTAGAAATTGAAAATTCGAAGCGTAAAAAAGCGACTCCAAAAGAAGCTAAAGCCATTGTAGCCAAGAAAAAAGAAGTAATTGAAGAAGTTACAGTTCAGGTTGAAGAAATTAGAAAAGAGAAGAAAGAGAAAAAATTAAAACCAGTAATCGAAAAGCCAAAAGCTATCTTAAAAGTAGGGGATCGCGTGCGCATGTTAGACGGAAAAGCGGTGGGAAGTATTGATGCTATTGAGAAAAACAAGGCTGTTGTCAATTACGGAATCTTTACTTCTAAAGTAAGTTTAGACGAATTAGACTTAGTCGAAGCAGTTAAGAAAAAGTAGCTAGAGTCATTGCGAGGAACGAAGCAATCTCATCCAGTGAAGCCTCAATTTTTGTAAACATTAATTACTTGTAATGATTTATAAATAGAAAAACATGAAACCAGGATTTGTTTATATTATCACTAATAAACACCAAACGGTAGTTTATACAGGTGTGACTTCAAATCTTCCAAAAAGAATTTTAGAACATATAAACAAAACATATTCTAAATCGTTTTCTGCTCGTTATGATGTAAACATCTTAGTATATTACGAACAATTTCAATGGATTGGGGATGCGATAGCTAGAGAAAAACAGATAAAATCTGGCTCAAGAGAAACTAAAAATGAATTAATTCGTTCAATAAATCCTACTTGGAAAGATTTATTTGAGGAAATTAAAGATATAATGATTGAATAATAAAAGTGGAATAAATTGAGGATAACAAACTTTATGAGATTGCTTCGTTCCTCGCAATGACCTAAAAACAATGCTAAACCTTCCAAAAAATAAAAAAATTATCCTCTTTGACGGTATTTGCAATTTGTGCAATTCGGCGGTCCAGTTTATCATTGAACGCGACAAAAAAGATGTATTTCGCTTTGTGGCTTTGCAATCAGATTTAGGGAAAGAAATTTGTAGTTATATTGGCTTAGACCCGAAAACAACTGATAGCATTATTTTGTACGAACCAGGAATTGCCTATTATTACAAATCGGAAGCTGCTTTAAAAATTGCTTCACAATTGGGTTCTTTTTATAGTTTGCTGAACGTTTTTAAAATTTTACCAAAAAAAATCAGCGATACTATTTATGATTATGTTGCCGCAAATCGTTATCGCTGGTATGGAAAAAAAGAACATTGCATGATTCCAACTCCTGAATTAAAAGCCAAGTTTTTAGAATAAAAAGCTACACATTATCACTTTTTCTTCGCTGTCTTTCTTTAATTATCATTTGTAATTCCCGACTACTTTGTCCTGCAACTGCAGTATTTTCCTGAGCACGACGAATTAAATAAGGTACTACTTCTTTCACAGGACCAAAAGGCAAATATTTAGCCACATTATATCCATTGTCAGCAAGATTAAAACTCATGGTATCACTCATTCCATACAATTGACCAAACCAAATTCGGGAATCATTATTAGCAATACTTTTTTGTTGCATCAATTCCATCAAATAATAAGCACTTGCTTCATTATGCGTTCCTGCAAAAAGAGAAAAGACAGCTAAATCATCAGTAATATAAGCCAATGCATCATCATAACTTGAATCAGTTTCTTGTTTGCTAGAAAAAATAGGAGATTTGACATTGTTTTCTTCGGCGCGCTCATTTTCTTTTTCCATATAAGCGCCACGAACTAATTTAATACCGATACAAAAGCCTTCTTGTTTAGCTTTTTGATGGATTACTTTCAAATAATCCATTCGATCCCAACGATACATTTGCAAAGTAGTATAAACAATGGCTTTTTCTTTATTGTATTTGCACATCATTCCAAGAATTAAATCATCGGCAGCGGTTTGCATCCAGCTTTCCTCGGCATCAATTAAAATAGAAACATTTTTTTGATAAGCAGTTTGACAAACTTTATCAAAACGGACTACTACTCTATTCCATTCTTGCTGTTCCAATTGAGTTAAAACTTGCTTCTCACCTATTTTTTCATACAGGTCGATATTTCCAAAACTACTGGGTTTAAAAACGGCAAAAGGAATTGCCCGACGTTCTTTGGCAAATTCAATTATTGTCAAAATCTTTTGGAAAGCATTCTCAAACTCACTTTCATCAGCCTTTCCTTCAACAGCGTAATCCAAAACAGCCGAAACTCCTTTGGTAAACAACGTATCAACAACCTTGAGACAATCTTCTTCATTAACACCTCCGCAAAATTGATCAAAGATGGTTGTTCGAATTAAACTTTCAACTGGTAAATGTAATTTTAAAGCTAGCTTGATAATTCTTGTCCCTATTTTAACCAATAGTTTAAAATTCATCATTTTAAAAAGAAAATAAGATCCATTCAAATGACTATCGCTTTTTAAAGCAAAAGCTATTTGGGTATTATCGAATATCTTTTTCATTTTTTTTGCTATTTAAAACAAATATAGCCAGAGTTATGAATATTAATTACTAGAAATTACCTTATTTTGCAATTCAAATTAATTAACGACAATGCAGACAATTCAAGCCAATAACTACCCAATCTATTTTAACGAAAAAGCATACGAAGCTTTAAATCTTCATTTAGCAGAGAATAAATATTCGAACATATTTATTATTGTAGATAGTAATACCAATGAGTTTTGTTTACCAAATTTATTGCCTTATATCGAAACTGATTTGAATGTTGAAATAATCGAATTTGAAGCAGGTGAAGAAAACAAAAACATCGAAACCTGTGTTGAAATATGGAAAGTATTGACTGAGCTTGGAGGCGATAGAAAAAGTCTGGTTCTTAATTTAGGTGGTGGTGTTGTTACTGATCTTGGTGGATTTGTGGCTTCAACTTTCAAACGTGGAGTTGATTTTATTCATATCCCTACTACGCTACTTTCTATGGTAGATGCTTCTGTTGGTGGGAAAAACGGTGTTGATTTAGGCAATTTAAAAAACCAAATTGGAGTTATCAATGTGCCTTCTATGGTTCTTATCGATACACAATTTCTAGAAACCGTTCCTCAAAATGAGATGCGTTCTGGTCTTGCCGAAATGTTGAAACACGGTTTGATTTACGATAAAAAATACTGGGAAGAATTCCTTGATATTTCTACAATTGATTTTGATTCTCTTGACCAATTGATTTACAGATCAGTTGAAATTAAAAATGAGATTGTAAAACAAGATCCAACGGAGAAAAATATTAGAAAAGCGTTGAATTTTGGTCATACTTTAGGTCATGCTATTGAAGGTTATTTTCTTGAAAGCGAAACTAAAACTACCTTACTTCACGGAGAAGCAATTGCTGTGGGAATGATATTAGAGAGTTTTATTTCGCTAAACAAAGGTTTAATTACTAAGGAAGAATATACTCAAATTAAACATGTCTTGAAATCAATTTACGAAGACATCATTTTCGAAGAAGAAGACATTGAGCCTATCTTAGAATTGTTAATTCACGACAAAAAGAATGAATATGGAAGTATTCAGTTTGCCTTAATTGAAGGTATTGGTAAGATAAAAATCAACCAAGAAGTTGAGAATGAATTAATTCTTAAGTCCTTTGAAGATTATAAATCTTAACTATTTTTTTTATAAAAAAGGATTGCATTACGTATATATTATTTTTTACATTTGCCGCAATGAAAAAAGATCAAAAACATAGAAATCACAACCAAAACCAGAGCGTAAACAATAGTTCTTTCCTAAGAATATTGAAGCGTTTGAATTTGGTTATCGGTCGATTTAATTTTGATGTTTTTCAATACCTAAAAGTAGAAAACGAAAAGTTACAAATTAGATATGCAAATATTAGGGTTTGAATTGTAGCTTAATTTATTTTATTAATCTACAAAACGTAAAACTCTAAAAACAAAATGAATACAAAATATTCTGACTTAATAAATCAAACGTACTACTTTCCTCAAGAAGAATTTAAACTCAACAAAGACAATCTTCAATTTCACAATATTGACTTGATGAAATTAGTTGAAAAATACGGTACACCATTAAAGTTTACTTACTTACCTCAAATTTCAAATAACATCAACAAAGCCAAAAGCTGGTTTCGTAAATCGATGGAAAAGAACAAATATGAGGGAAAATATTACTATTGTTATTGCACCAAAAGCTCTCATTTTGAATTCATTATGAATGAGGCTTTCAAAAACAATATCCACGTTGAAACTTCATCAGCTTTTGATATCAATATTGTTGAAAACCTATTGCAAAACGGAAAAATCAACAAAAGCACTTATATTTTATGTAATGGTTTCAAGAGAGATCAATACATTGAAAATATTGCTCGTTTAATCAATCATGGACATAAAAATACTATTCCAATTATTGATAATTACGAAGAATTAGATTTGCTTCAGGCGGAAATCAAAGGAAAATTCAAAATTGGAATTCGAATTGCTGCTGAAGAAGAGCCTAAATTTGAGTTTTACACTTCTAGATTAGGAATTGGTTACAAGAACATCGTTAATTTTTATAAAAAGCAAATTCAGGACAATAACAATCTTGAATTAAAAATGCTTCATTTCTTTATCAATACCGGAATAAACGATACCGCTTATTACTGGAACGAATTGGTAAAATGTATCAAAGTATACATCGCTCTTAAAAAGGAATGTCCTACTTTAGATGGTTTGAATATTGGAGGAGGTTTTCCAATCAAAAACTCACTTGCTTTTGAATATGATTACCAATACATGATTGACGAAATCATCAATCAGATTAAAATTGCTTGTGACGAAGCCGAAGTTGATGTTCCAAACATCTTTACTGAATTTGGTTCTTATACTGTAGGAGAAAGTGGTGGAGCGATTTACCAGATTCTATATCAAAAACAACAAAACGACAGGGAAAAATGGAATATGATTGATTCTTCTTTCATTACCACACTTCCTGATACCTGGGCAATAAACAAGCGTTTTATCATGTTGGCCGTAAATCGTTGGAACGACACTTATGAAAGAGTTCTTTTAGGAGGATTAACTTGTGATAGTGACGACTACTATAACTCGGAACAGAACATGAATGCCATTTATTTACCAAAATATAACAAAGAAAAACCGCTTTATATCGGATTTTTCAATACTGGTGCTTACCAGGAAACCATTGGAGGATACGGCGGATTACACCACTGTTTGATACCGCAACCCAAGCATATCTTAATAGATAGAGACGAAAATGGTATATTGGCTACAGAAGTATTTTCGGAGCAACAAACCTCTGATGATGTATTGAAAATTTTAGGTTACAACAAAAAATAATTAACAAAACACGCAATTAGTAGATTTATAATTTCATTATATTTGAGCCAGTTTAGATTCAAATACACATAAATTTACAAAATATTTAAACCCCGTAAAATGAGTAAAGGACCGATCAGTCAGTTTATTGAAAAGCACTATTTACATTTCAATTCTGCATCTTTAGTCGATGCCGCAAAAGCTTACGAACAACAATTAGCTAATGGTGCTAAAATGATGGTAAGTATGGCTGGTGCAATGAGTACAGCAGAAATTGGAAAAATCTTCTCTGAAATTATTCGTCAGGATAAAGTTCAAATTATTTCTTGTACAGGAGCAAATCTTGAAGAAGATATCATGAATTTAGTAGCACACTCTCACTATGAAAGAGTGCCAAACTACCGTGATTTAACACCTGAAGACGAATGGGCTTTATTAGAAAGAGGATTAAATCGTGTAACTGATACTTGTATTCCTGAGCACGAAGCTTTCCGTAGATTGCAGAAACACATTTACAAAATCTGGAAAGATGCTGATGACAAAGGAGAACGTTATTTTCCTCATGAATTCATGTACAAAATGTTACTTTCTGGTGTTCTTGAAGAATATTACGAAATTGACTTAAAAGATAGCTGGATGTATGCTGCAGCTGAGAAAAATTTACCTATTATTGTTCCAGGTTGGGAAGATAGTACTATGGGTAATATTTTTGCTTCTTATGTTATTAAAGGAGAATTAAAAGCATCTACAATGAAGTCGGGTATTGAATACATGACTTTCCTTGCTGATTGGTATCCAAAGAACAGTCAAAATGGTATTGGTTTTTTCCAAATTGGTGGTGGTATCGCTGGAGATTTCCCTATTTGTGTCGTTCCAATGTTGTATCAGGATATGGAAATGCACGATATTCCGTTTTGGAGTTATTTCTGCCAAATTTCAGATTCAACAACCAGTTATGGTTCGTATTCTGGGGCAGTTCCAAACGAGAAAATTACTTGGGGTAAATTAGATATTAAAACTCCTAAGTTTATCATTGAATCCGATGCTACTATTGTAGCACCATTAATTTTTGCTTATTTATTAGATTTATAATACCATTTTTATGAAAAGAGTTATAGTTGAGTACGCTAAGCTGACAAATGAAATTTTAAACTTATTGGTTGAAAAATTTCCTGATGGATATGACGACGAAGATATCATTCGTTTTAGAAATGCTAAAAACGAATTAATAGAAGCTGTTGAAGTACGCACTGAAGACACTATCTATTTAGTAAAAGTAAGTACTAAACTTGCTGATAGAATCGAGAATTTTGATGAAGACGATGAAATCGATGACGATATCGAACCAATCGCTCCAATGAAAGGTCTAGATTTAGATGACGACATTAGTGATGACGATGATGACGAAGATGACAATGTAGACAAGCCAGAACTAGATGATGAAGACGAAGATTCAGATGACAAAAATAGTTCAGATGATGATGACGATGACGAAGATGATGAAGACTAATTCATAAAAAAAACATAAACTAAAGGAACTCAAATAAAGAGTTCCTTTTTTTTATTACTTAAAAGCTTTCAACTTATTTATTTAAAAATGATTACTTCCCAAATCTTACATACTACGCTTAAAGAAAATTTTGGTTTTGAAAAATTCAGAGCCAATCAGGAAGAAATCATAAATACTATTTTAAATGGCGGTGACACCTTAGCAATTATGCCTACAGGTGGCGGAAAATCCATTTGTTTTCAATTACCAGCTTTGTTATTTCCGGGAATTACTATCGTAATTTCGCCGCTTATTGCTTTAATGAAAGACCAAGTGGATAGCTTAAAAGCCAATGGAATTGCTGCTTGTTTTATTAATAGTACTCAAAAAGAAGCGGAACAACAACAGCATATTGACAACTTAAAAAACAACAAAGTAAAATTAGTTTATGTTGCTCCTGAAAGCTTATCGTATTTAGAGAATGCTTTTAGTTCCATAAACATAAGTTTGATTGCAATTGACGAAGCACATTGTATTTCGTCTTGGGGACACGATTTTAGACCTGCTTATACAAATTTAGGCTATCTAAAAAACCGCTTCCCTTCTACTTCAATTTTAGCTTTAACTGCAACTGCTGATAAAGCTACACGTCAAGACATTATCAATCAATTAAACTTGAAAAATCCTTCGGTTTTTATTGCGTCTTTTGATCGAAAAAACCTAAGTTTAGAAGTACGACCAGCATTAGACAGAGTCAAACAAATTATCGATTTTATCGAATCGAAACCAAATGAATCTGGTATTATTTATTGCTTGAGCAGAAAGACAACTGAAGAACTTGCCGAAAAGTTAAGCAAAATAGGAATTCAAGCCAAAGCCTATCATGCAGGTTTAGATAGCGATCTTCGCTCCAAAACTCAAGATGAATTCATCAACGATCAATGTCAGGTAGTTTGTGCTACAATTGCCTTCGGGATGGGAATTGATAAATCTAATGTGCGTTGGGTAATTCATTACAACTTACCTAAAAATATTGAAGGCTATTACCAGGAAATTGGTCGTGCAGGTCGTGATGGCTTGGCTTCAGAAACTATTTTATTCGAAAGCTACGGCGATTTAATTCAGCTGCAAAAATTTGCTTCACAAGGACTAAATGCCGAAATCCAATTGGCCAAACTAGAAAGAATGAAACAATATGCCGATGCATTGAGTTGTCGCCGAAAAATATTACTTTCTTATTTTGGCGAAATAGTAACCGAAAATTGTGGCAATTGCGACATTTGCAAAAATCCTCCCGCCTTTTTTGACGGAACAATTATAGCTCAAAAAGCATTTTCAGCCATTATTAGACTTAAAGAAGCAGAATCTTTACCAGTAATCGTTGATTTCTTAAGAGGCTCTAAAAATGCTTACATTTACGAAAAAGAATACCAAAACTTAAAAACCTATGGTGTAGGCATTGAAACCTCTTGGCACGATTGGAATCAATATCTAATTCAATTAATTAATTTGGGTTATTGCGAAATCGCTTTTCATCAACAAAACAAAATCAGACTTACTCCTTTAGCAAAAAAAGTACTCTTTGAAGCAGAAAAAGTTCAACTCAACACGGTTATAAAAGCACAGACAGAAAAAACCGAAAACAAAACAACTAAAACAAAAACGGTAGCTAATTCGCTTTTTGAAAGCTTGCGTAAATTGCGTTATGAAATTGCTAAAGAAGAAGATGTACCTGCTTATGTCATTTTTAGTGATGCAGCTTTACGCCAAATGGAAACAAATCGCCCAATGAGCGAAGAAGAATTCATCATAATAGACGGTGTTGGTAAAGCCAAATTAGAAAAATATGGTGATGCCTTTATTAAAACCATTATAGCTTTTCAAAAAGATAAAAAAGTAATCCCGAAGCTTCGGGACAAAAAAGAATCAAGCACCTACAAAGAAACCTTATCTTTATATCAGGAAGGATTTTCGATTGATGAAATTGCAGTAAAAAGAAAATTAGGCATTGGAACCATCATGTCTCATTTAGCAAAATTATATGTAGATGGCGCTTCAATTGATTTACACCAATTTATTTCAGAAGAAGAAGTTAAACTAATAGCTGAAGCCAGAATAAAGCTAGAAAAACCCGCTGCTTTAAAACCCTATTTTGACCACTTTGAAGAAAAAGTAGACTACGGTAAAATTAGGCTTGGTTTAGCAATTATCGAAAAAGAAGAAAACAACATTTAAGAATTTATGATTCATTCCTTTCCTCCTTTCGTCAATAACGAAACTGAAATTCTAATTTTGGGCACCATGCCTGGAATTGCTTCTTTAGAGAAACAGGAATACTACGCACATCCACGCAATCATTTTTGGAAAATCATCTACACCTTATTCGATAAATTACCAGCTTCAACAATTTTCGAAGAAAAAATAAAATTATTACAAGCCAATAAAATTGGAATTTGGGATGTTTTAGAAAATTGCGAACGCAAAGGAAGTTTGGATATTCACATTAAGAATCATAAACCAAATGATTTTGAAAATCTATTCCAAAAATATCCAAAAATCAAAAAAATCATCTTCAACGGAAAAGAAAGTCACCGTTATTTTATGAAAAATTTTGGGCAAATAAAAGGCATTACTTATTATGTAATGCCTTCTACAAGTCCCGCTAATACGATGTCTTTTGAAAACAAGTTAGAAATTTGGTCAACTTGTTTTTAGTATTTTAAAGGTATCTTTCCTTGAAAACTTTTTGATGATGCTTTTGATGTCCGATGATAATAAAACCAAGAGCTCGCACTGAAATTTCATTATTAGAAGCAATTCCAATTCTTTTTAATTGTTCTTCTGACAAACTCTTAAAAAGCGCTAAAGTACTCTGGCGAACAATTGATAATTCGGTTAACAATCCTTGTAAATGTCTGTCATTTGCATTGGTATTTGCCGCATAATCATCTTCATTAAAACCTGGCAATGGCGTCTTATCATTTCTTGAAATTCTAAGAGCTCTATAAGTAAACACACGCTCGGCATCAATAATGTGCTGGATAATTTCTTTGATTGTCCATTTGCCTTCGGCATAACGATAATCAAATTTATCCATTGGAATATCCTGAACAAATCGAATAAAATCATGAAGACTTATTTCTAAGTCTTCATGTAAATCACCATCTCCTGCTTCTTTTATATAAGTAGCATTAAATATAGAATATTCGTTTTCTGGAATATCAGTGCGCTTCATAATCTAATATTAAGCTGAGTTTCTACTTGCATTAGTATTTCCAAACAAAGAACGCATTACGATTTTCTCGTACACTTTGATCAATTTATCATTTGGAACACTTTCTTTATTCAATTCATTAATTCTCAATAAAGCATATTGCTGGATTGTCAATAATGGCAATACGATACGCTCTCTAATTTGAATTGAAGCCTGTCCATCAGGGTAATTCTCCATCAGTTCTTGATGACCAGCAATTTTCAATAATAATCTTTTAGTATCTAAAAATTCATCATAGATATTTTGCCAAAACTCTCCAAATTCAGGATCATTTCTCATATAAGCAGTTAATGGGAAGAATGATTTAGCCAATGACATCATACTGTTTTCTAACAATGTCTTGAAGAACATTGAACTATCGTATAAATCCTGAACTTTATCCCATTGATTTGTATCTTCAAAATGTTTCAAAGCAGCTCCTACGCCATAAAAACCAGGAACGTTTTGTTTTAATTGGCTCCAAGAACCCACAAACGGAATTGCTCTTAAATCTGCAAAATCTAATTTTTCAGATTTACTTCTTTTAGAAGGACGGCTTCCAATATTGGTTTTTGCATAATATTTCAACGTACTCATTTTCTCTAAGTACGGAATGAATTTATCATGATTTTTGAAACTTAAGTATTTTTTATATCCTAAATCAGATAATTGGCTCATCACCTCTTTTTCTGATTCTGATAATTTATTTAAATCTTTATTAAACACCTGATTTGTAACTCCAGCACTTAATAAATTTTCTAAGTTTAGACGACAAGAATCTAAAGTTCCAAAATTAGAACTAATGGTTTGTCCCTGAACTGTTATTTGAATCTCTTTGTTTTCGATATTTGGTCCTAAAGAAGCATAGAATTTATGTGTTTTTCCTCCTCCACGAGCAGGTGGTCCACCACGTCCATCAAAGAATATTACTTTAACGCCATATTTTCTAGACATAGCAGTCAATTCTTCTTTAGCCTTATAAATACTCCAGTTAGCCATTAAATAACCACCATCTTTTGTACCATCAGAGAATCCAAGCATAATAGTTTGCTTCATATCTCTGTTAGCCAAGTGCGCAGCATAAACTGGATTAGAATACAATTGCTCCATTACATTATGAGCATTTTGCAAATCGTCAACCGATTCGAACAATGGCACAATGTCAACTGAAGGTTTTTCCCAATTACTCAAACGAATCAACGCAAATGTCTCTAAAACATTCACCGCATTTTCGTTATTACTGATGATGTAACGATTTGCTCCTAACTCTCCATTACTTGCCTGGATTTGTTTAATTGCAGCAATAGACTCAATCGTAGATTTAGTCATTTCGTTTTTAAAATCAGCTGGATTTAAATCACCTTGAGCCTTAGTTAAAACTTCGCACTTTTCAGTTTCAGATAATTCGTAATAGTTTTTAGGGAAAACTTCTTCTCCTTTTTCTAAGTAAAAATCAAAAACATCTCTAAACACTGCATCGTGAATTTTACTGTTTTGACGAATATCTAAAGTAGCAAAATGGAATCCAAATAAATTTATTTTAATAAGTAAAGCTTCCAATTCATCAACGTATAAAGACTGATGTTGCTCAACAATAATAGTTTTAATCTTATTTAATTGTGACTTAAATTCTTCTAAGGTGATGTAAATTTCGCCTCTAGAATAAAACACAGAACGGTATAATTTATTTTCAAGCTCAGCAACTAAGACATCTACACCTGGAAAAGTCAACTTTCTTTTTAAGTTTCTCATTTCAAAATAGTAACATTTCAAAATAGAAGTTCTTAAACGATCAGCAACTTTTAAAGTAATATCAGTAGTTACAAAAGGATTACCATCTCTATCTCCTCCTGGCCAGAAACCAAGTTGGATAATTGGATTTTTAATTCCTTCTGGAGAAATATTAGTTTCTAAATAATGCATCATATCACCAGCGGTGTTATAAAATACATTTTCTAAATACCAAATTAAGCTTACCGCCTCGTCAAAAGGATTTGGTTTTTCGTTTTTTATAAAAGGAGTTTTTCCTAATTGCGCTAAAAGTTGTTTAATTTGAAGAAGGTTATTGTCACGAATGGCTTGTGTCAAATCGTTGATAATTCCTAAAACAGCTCCCGGATAAAATTGTGTTGGATGTGCTGTTAATACAGTTCTTACATTAAAATTCTCTAAAAACTCAACTAATTCATCGTTTTTCCCTCTAGCATCCGATTTTTCTTTGATATCTCTCAAAGAGCCACGTCCCTCCATATTATTCACAATTGGAAAAGCAGCATCTTCTACAGCATCAAATAATACAATTTGACGTTCAATATACTGGATAAAACGAAACATTAAATCAATATTATCAGCCTCTACATCAGTGTGCAAATATTTTTTTGCGAAGAATTCAAAAATCTCCTTAGGTGTTTCCATTTTTTTAAAACCTGTTTCACAAACATCTGTGAATAAAGGCAATAAAGCACCTGTGTTATCAATAGAATCAAAAGGCAAAGTAATGAAAACGCTGTTGTAAATATTATATTTAGAGAGAACATTTTGATTGAAACGTTCTATTTTAGGAAGCGTATACATAAATTATGTTGAATTATTAAGTTAATTATAGTGTATTGTTGCTTTTGAAAAAAAAGAACCCCAAGAGTCAACTTGAGGTACTATTTTAAACATTGCATTCAAGTTGATTACATATTTTTAAAAATAGTATGCATCAAACGCTTTTTATCGTTTATACTTTCTTCAAGGGAAATCATAGTTTCAGTTCTGTACACACCATCGATATCGTCAATCATAAAGATCACATCCTTAGCATGTTTAGTGTCTTTTGCTCTAATTTTACAGAAAATATTAAATTTTCCAGTAGTTACAGAAGCAACAGTTACAAAAGGAATTTCGTTAATGCGTTGTAAAACAAACTTAGTTTGCGAAGTATTATTCAAGAACACACCTACGTAAGCAATGAAAGAATAACCTAATTTATCATAGTCAAGAACCAATGATGATCCCATGATAATTCCAGCATCTTCCATCTTCTTAACCCTAACATGTACTGTTCCAGCAGAAATTAATAATTTTTTAGCAATATCCGTAAACGGAACTCTCGTATTGTCTATCAACATGTCTAATATCTGATGATCAACTTCATCTAAACGGAACTTACTCATATTTCTCTAATTATATTATTAATTATCATTTTCAGGCATAAAATTATACATAAAAATGATAAACTCGTACTAAAAATTACTTTTTTATCAATCCGTTAACAAATTTAAGTTTTTTATCTAAACAAAAATCTGCTTTTTGATCTAATTTCGGAAAATTTCCAAACTCATCTTCATAAGTAGTTCCTTGAGCGTCATAAACTTCATGACCAAAAAAACCATCTAATTCATCAAGCTTTGCAACATAAGCGTTAAAATTGATTTCGCCATCAACTAACTCTTCCTTATACTGAGCAGCAAAATTCGTTATTTTTTCAATACCGTCATAATTTATTTTAACCTTTTTGTATATAAAATCATAAAAAACGACTTTATTTTGAGGAATATTCAAATAATCATCCGTTCTATTAATTTCTATAACGTTTTCGTTAAGTATTTTAAAACTCGACACCAAGGATATGAAAACAAATTTTCTAGTCACTTCTCTTTGATAATCTCCCGGAAAATGCCCTGCTTCAAACAAAATCGTTGGCACTCCTAAATATTGGAATGTATCTCCTATACAATTGATGTTGAACGAATCATCAAATCGTCCTATTTGCCCAGGAATATACTCTTGCAAAACAGCATTCATCCCTGCAATTAAATTAATAGCTTTTTGTCTCGAACTATTTATCTCTCTTTCATCATTATAAGAAGGTGCTAAAAACGACAAAGTAGCTGGTTTTCCAGTATCGGCAACACCAAAAATTGTACGCTGATCGTGAAGATTGTAGCAATAATCAGGCTTGAATTCTTCAAAAACCGCTCGTAACAGCTTACTTTCAGGCTGAGTTAAATCCTGAGAATCTCTATTTAAGTCAATTTCGTTTGCATTTACACGTGTATACGCATGTGCTCCATCAGGATTTAGCATTGGTAAACAACAAAAAGTAAACTGAGTTAAAAATTCTATTGCCAAATCAGAACCACTATGAAGTAGGTTTAAAAAATCAAACAACGCTTTTGTAGTAGTGCTTTCATTACCGTGCATTTGCGACCAAAGGTAAATTTTAGTCTTTCCAGTTCCAATGATGTATTTATAAATAGGTCTTCCTTGAACTGATTTCCCAATAATCGAAAGTTGGTTATCAGTATTAATTCGTTTTAATATTGGTTCAATTGACTCCAAAGTCAAATACCTTCCTTCAATCGTTTTTTCCTTGTTGTCAAGAAACAACTGCTCTAAATTCATAATCTTTTATATTTGATTTACAAAAGTAAACATCTTTATTTTTACATTTGTAAACTGATTGAAATTCGATTATTTTAGAATTGTAAACAATTTGTTTGATTCTTTTATTACTTCAGAAACTTCAAAGATTAACAAATGTTACCTAATTCAAACATAATAATTACTTACTTGTTTTTCAGTCAATTAATTCAACTCATGTAAATACAAAATTTAACATAATAGCCTTGTTTTATCTAGTTTACAACTGTAATTTTGGTGTTTTGAATTGAATTGATTACATTTGTAAACCCATTCTCTAAAACTGCAATTTACAATGGTAAACACTGACGATTTCATAAAAAGACTCGAAATTATACTCGATTATTACGGCATCAATGCTTCTGCTTTTGCTGATAAAATTGGTGTACAACGATCTAGTTTGTCTCACCTACTTTCTGGAAGAAACAAACCAAGCTTGGATTTTATTCTCAAAATTTTAGATGTATATCCCGATGTTGATTTATATTGGATTTTAAACGGTAAAGGCAATTTTCCTAAAACCAATGAAATACCTACTCAATTAGACGCTGTAGTCGACTCTCCCACCGTTCCTACTAGTAATTCTATTGCTGTTGAAGATTTGTTTTCGAATAAAAGTATTGAAGAAACACCAACTCCAGCTAAACAGTCTATCGGAATGACAGCGGCTCTATTTGATGAAGGGATTGAAAAAATAGTGTTTTTCTATAAAGATGGTACTTTTAAAAGCTTTAATCCAAATCAAAAAAAATAGCCCCAAATGCTTTTAATCACATTTGGAGCCATTCAACCAAGTAAAACCTACTCTTACTTTCTTATAACAAAGATTGAAGTTACACCTGCTTCAGCTCTTGAAGTCAATGGTGTAGCATCACCCGATACTGTTGCTTTACTAAAACTCAATACTTTTCCTCCTCCATTTAAACGTTCGGCTACATAAGTAACATCAGTGACATTATCGTAAGCCACATCAACTGGATTTCCTAATGTAGAATTAGGACCATAAATTCTTATTTGGCTGCTTGTGATAATCGTTCCCATATTAGCTGTTGAAGCAAAAACGCTTGCAAAATTTTTAATAAATACCAAACCTCCGTCAGTGTCCGAAGTAGCACTACCCACATCGGTAAGAACCATTAAATCATCATTAACCGAATAAGTGATTCCGTGTGTACGCACAATACCTTCGATGGTTACTCTTTTAGTTGCAGTTATTGCTCCTGAGGCATTGCTCATGAAATTTTTAAACTGAACAATATCACCCGTTAAATCTACCACTGCATATAAATCATTTCCGTCCATATGAATACCCCATAATTTAAAGCTGGTAGTATAGGAATTTAAAAGAGTGAAACCTGTTGAAGTTTTTTGGTAAACCAATAATTTATTCACTAAGCCGTTTGAAGCCAATTGATCCTGAGCCACAACAACTTTATCTCCTGATACTGCTGTTTCTCTAGCATTAGTAAAATCAAGATTAGAGCCACTTAATGAAACAGTCAAGGCTGTTCCGCCAGACAAAGCAGCTGCTTTAACACCTGAATAAGATTCCAGTCTATTATTGGTACGAGAAGCCACAACAATATTATCAGTGTTAGGGTCGTATGAAATCCCTTCAGCATCTAAGGAAGAAATTGTAAAGGATTTAACCATCGCATTAGTTTCTAATAAATCAACATAAGTAACCTTACCTGAAGTATTACTAGATGTAACCATTGTTAATTCAGGATTGCTCATTGGGGTATCATCATTATTGCATGAAGCTAATGATATCGCTACTACAGCACAAGAAATAAATAGATTTTTCATAAGTTTGATTTTAAAGGTTAACTTATGTACGAAAAAAAATATTCCTTGGTTTTAAGAATTTAAAAAAATATTCATTTTTATTATTTTAACCTTGTAAGGAAATTATTCTGCTATTTTTAATTCCAAATTAGGCGATTTCAATAATATAAAACTTATTTTTGGTAAAAACCCATTCCATGCTAAAACGAATACTGAGCTTCTTCTATCCGATAAAAATTCATACTCAAAAATCGGCTTTAAGTAAATCCTTAGAAATTACCTGGGCAAATGGAGATTTGGTTTTAGATTCCGAAAACACTAATTATTCCTATGGAAGCTTACAACGAATTTTAAAATTAGGTTTAAAGAATATTGGCTTTGCCAAAATAAAACAAATGGAATCTATTTTAGTTCTTGGCGTTGCTGGTGGAAGTGTTATCAAAACTTTAGTTGACGACATCCAATTTAAAGGAAAAATCACAGGAGTTGAAATTGATGCAGAAATTATTGATGTTGCCAATACTTATTTTAAGCTAAATAAGATTCCGAAACTCGAAATTATAATTGACGATGCTTTTGAATTTGTTTTGAAAACCAAAGACAAATACGATTTAATTATTGTCGATATTTTTCAGGATACCAAAATGCCTAATTTTCTTTTCGAATCTTTTTTTATTGATCGAATTTGTTTTCTTTTAAAAAGTAAAGGATTTATACTTTTTAATACGATGCTTTTAAACGAAGCCGAAAATCTTCGCAATGAAAAGTTAATCACAGAATTCAAAAAAGAAAATTTTACCATCAAATCGATTCCAAGAGTTGAAAAACACAACGAATTGATTGTTATTGAAAGATTGGCTTAAAAACTAAACTATTTTTCTAGCCTTTTCTAAATCTTCTTTAGTGTCGATTCCAATACCAGCGTGAGTGGTTTCGACCATTTTAATTTGTTTGCCAAATTCTAAATAACGCAATTGTTCTAATTTCTCAGACGCTTCCAAAGATTTCATTGGTAAACTATAAAAATCCAATAAGGCTTGTTTTCTAAAAGCGTAAACCCCGATGTGTTTCATATAACGAACGCCTACATTTTTTTCGCGCGGAAACGGAATCACCGAACGTGAAAAATACAACGCAAAGTTATTTTGGTTTACCACCACTTTTACATTGTTAGGATTGTTGATTTCTTCCTCGTCTTTTATTTCATACATCAACGAAGCCAAATCGACTTTTTTGTCAGTATCGTTTTTAAAAACTTCGATAACTTCTTTCAAAGGCTCGGCATTTATAAAAGGTTCGTCACCTTGTACATTGATTACAATATCAACCTCTAGATTTTCAACCGCTTCAGCAATTCGATCACTCCCTGATTCATGTTCTTTGATACTCATAATGGCTTTTCCTCCATGAGTAACTATTTCGTCAAAAATCAAATTCGAATCTGTAACCACAAAAACATCATCAAACAACTTCGTGTTTACTGCTGCTTCATAAGTTCTTAGAATCACTGTTTTTCCTCCGAGGTCTTGCATTAATTTGGCATGGAATCTTGTTGAGGCGTAACGTGCGGGAATGACTGCTATTATTTTCATATAAATTTAAGTTTGCCTCAAAGGCAGAAAGGCGCAAAGATATATTTTTTACTTGTAATTATTAATTGACATTAACATAACCTCATTTAAAATCGTACTCGATTTTATTAATATCTTTTTTAGGAACAATAAAACTTATATCTGAAATATTTCCAATATGGATTTTTTGAATCAAATTAAATAAATTGGGTATCCAATATCTTATTTCTTTTTGTCCTTCAAATAATTTTTCCCTTTTATGAAAAGGAGTTAACTTTCCTTCATATGTTTCATGATCATAATAAGTAACTGGAGAAACTGTAAATTTCATATTCTTGGCTTCAAAAGCAACCCTAACTCTTTTTAAAAACTCTTTTGTATCATAAATAAAAACTGCTGTATCTCCCCAATCAATTGTGGTTAAATCTAAATTTATTTTTACAAAACTATCTGTTAATTTTAATGCAGTATTTTCGATTCCGTAGAGACAATAGATATTACCTAATAAATCTAAATTTCTTCTATACAATTGAGTATTATCTGTAGTTGTTAAATTTTTATCTTGCAATTTAAACTTTAAATTCTTCGCTTGAATTATATAATCAGCACCGTCATATTCATCAGCCATACTATTATTGTTTTCTATTTGTGAAAAATATTTTAATTCATTACAATAGATTTCACCTTCATAAAACAATTTTTCCATATGAGCTTTTTCACCAAACTTGATAAAACTTAGATAATGCTTTTCCATTTTACTATTTTTTTAAACAAAGTAACATTCAAATATTCTACACAATCTTCACCGAAGTCATACTCAAAGAACCTCCCAATAATTTATCGTTAAACAAGCTGAGTTCTTCGTTTTTTTCTTTTAATCCCAATGTATAAATTAAAGGCAAATAATGTTCGGGTGTTGGAATTGCTAGTTGTACCGCAGTTCCTCTTTTCTCATAATCAATCAGGGCTTGAAAATTACCATCTACTAAATAATGATTTACTTTTTCTCTGGCTTCAATTGCCCAATCAAATCCATAATTATCTATGTCCATATTATAGAAATCCACCAATCTTAAATTATGGACGATATTTCCGCTACCTATTATAAGGATTCCTTTTTTGCGTAAAGCACTTAATTTTTGCGCCAACTCAAAATGGTATTGCGGCGATTTAGAATAATCAATACTCAACTGAATTACGGGAACATTAGCTTCGGGATACAAATGTTTAATGACACTCCAGGCACCGTGATCCAATCCCCATTCGTGATCGAGTTCCACTTCTGCGGGCAATAACAATTCCTTAGTTTCAATAGCTAAATCAGGATTACCCTGAGCAGGATATTGCACTTCAAATAACTCTTTTGGAAAACCACCAAAGTCATGAATCGTTCTAGGCATTTCCATTGCGGTAACTTTTGTTCCTTTGGTAAACCAATGTGCCGAAATACACAAAATGGCATTGGGCTGCGGCAATGTTTTAGCCATATTCCTAAAACCTGCCACAAACTGATTTTCTTCAATGGCATTCATCGGGCTACCATGTCCCAAAAACAATACAGGCATTTTCTCGGTATTCGAAAAAGTGCTTGAAATTTTATGTAAATCGTTTAAAGTGTTCATAAACAATGTTTTTATTTTTAACCACAAATTACACAAATTAGCACTAATTAATTTGTATAATTTGTGGTTAATTGATATTACTAACGACTTTCAGTCTGTAACCATTTATTTAGCATAAACTTGTTTTAAAAAATCGGCTAAGCTTGTTGGTTTTCTACCTAATAGTTTTTCTAAATCAGTAGTTAAAACTTTAAATTCCTCTTGTTTTATAGCTTCGGCAAAACCTACAAACATTCCAATATATTCCTCAGGAACGCCCGCACTTTTTAAAGTTGCTGCATATTCTTCTGAAGTTGGATTTATATAATTTACCTTTTTATTGGTTATTTCTCTTAATATATCAGCGATATTTTTCATAGAATAATTCGCTACATTATTCATTGAATATTCTTTATTTTCATGACCTTCGGTAATTAAAACAGCAGCGGCAGCTTCGGCTAAATCAGCTCTTGAAACATAAGCCGCCTGACCTTCTCCAGCCGGAAAATAAATGCCCGACTCTAAAACCTGTTCTCCTAAAAACATAGGTAATACATCTAAATATAAATTATTTCTAAAAATAGTATAGTTCAGTCCACTTGCTTTAATTGCGTTATCAGTATCAATATGTGATTGAGCTAAAAAGGCAATAGGAGAAGTCTCTGTCTCATTTTTACGTTCAAAACTAGTGTATATAATATGCTTTACTCCTGCTTCTTTTGCGGCTTGAACCGCATTCAATTGTTGTTTGCTACGGTTAGCCAAATCAGTTCCTGAAACCAATAACAGTTTATCGATTCCTTGAAATGCTGCCAACAAAGAATCGTAATTATCGTAATCTCCTATTTTCAAGCTAATTCCTTTTGCTGCCAAATCTGTTGCTTTCGCTTCCTCTCTAACTAAAGCTGATATGTTTTTTGCATTTACGCCTTTTTTCAACAGAAAATCGATTGTTAATTTTCCAAAATTTCCTGTAGCACCAGTAACTAAAATCTTTGTATCCATCTTTTTTAAATATTATCGATTATTAATAGTTCAAAGATAAGTATCTTTGCTACTTAAAGTATACTACTATACTAAAGTATATCGATATCCTTTAGTATAGTAACATGATAATCAAAGGAAAAATGGAAAATATAATCAGTTTTAAAGAAGCCAAATCTTGTCCCATTCAGTTTGTTTTAGCTGTTAATGACACCTTGAATGTGATTAATGGAAAATGGAAATTGCCAATTATAGGGTCTTTACTGTTTGAAAAAAGAAGATTTACAGAGATATTGCGCAATATTCCAAAAATTACTCCTCGAATGTTATCGAAGGAATTGAAAGATTTAGAAATGAATGGCATGGTCAAACGTACCGTTTATGATACTACTCCAATAACAGTTGAATATGAATTAACCGAATCGGCAAAATCTTTAGGAGGTGTTTTAGATAAAATGTTAGAATGGGGCATTCAGCATAGAGAGGCTGTACTTTTAGAAAAATAAGTTTTATAGAAATCCAATAAATGAATTATTCAACAAAACTCTCATCCTTAAATCCTATCAAATACAATTTATTTTTAGCACGGGTCATGGCTGTGTACAACCAACGGATGTAATCTCTATCAATTCCATTTGGTAAATACGGCTGCTCTATAAAAACGGTGTTCCACTGCCCTCCTTGCGATTTATGACAAGTAATGGCATAAGAAAATTTCACCTGAAGTCCGTTAAAATATTCATTGGCTTTTACTTTTTGGAATTGCTTGAATTTGGTTTCCCCTTCATAATCTTTCAATACTTCTTGGTACAAACGATTTGATTCTTCATAAGTCAAAGAAGGCGATTCGCTTTTTATGGTATCCAATAATAAAACGGTTTCAAATGGCTTTTGATTTGGATAATCGACCATTCGGATTTTGACATTGGCAAACTTGAATCCGTACAATTCTTTGATAGAGAAAATTTCCAAAACTTCGATAATATCACCATTGGCAATAAAACCAGCTTCGTCAGAATCTTTTAACCAGAAATAATTATTCTTGACCACCATCAGGAAATCGCCTGTAGAAAGTTCGCTTTCTTTATCTAAAATTTTTGTTCGAATTTGCTCATTATATTGATTCGCTCTTTTATTAGAACGCACAATAAAAGCAGTGTCTTCGATACTATAATTACTGTAAGCCGAATTAATAGCATCCTGAATATCGTAACCGTCAATCAAACGAACGATATCTTTGAACTTCCTAACATTAAACTGAAAATCGGTGATGAAGGAATCTTTCAGTAATTCCCTAAGTTCGGTTGCATTATACAAAATCCCTGAACTTTCTTCCTGGCGCATAACTTCGTCTAATTCGATAAAATCAACTTCCTTATTATAATTCATACTCAACGTTAGAATATCTAAGGCAGGACTTACATCTAAATTTACTGGAGGCAGCTGAGCTGTATCTCCCAGCAAAATCATCTTGCAATTGGTTCCAGAATAGACATAAGAAATCAAATCGTCAAGCAAAGAACCATTGGCATACATTTTAGAATCGGAATCAACATCCGAAATCATCGAAGCTTCATCGACAATGAAAATGGTGTTTTTATGTTTGTTTTGTTGTAAAGTAAAAGACACGCCTCCACCCGAAGATTTCTTAGGAAAATAAATTTTCTTATGAATAGTAAATGCTGGTTTCTCCGAATAATTGGCAATTACTTTAGCCGCACGACCTGTTGGCGCCAGCAAGACATATTTTTGATTAATCTCAACCAGATTATTTACTATGGTCGAAATCACCGTAGTTTTCCCCGTACCTGCATATCCTTTAAGAACAAAAATACTGTCATTAGTAGTTTCAGTCAAAAAAATGGCAATCTTCTGAAAAAAAACATCCTGATTGTATGTGGGACTAAAAGGAAATTTCTTTTTTAAAAGACTGTAAAACTGGGAGGAAATCATGTATTTTATTTTACCGCAAATTACGTTTAATAAATGACAATTTCAAAAATCAATAGCAATGTCAATTTGTCAAAGTCAAAAACTTTTCTACCTATTATTTATGTATCAATAATCAAGCATCTCGACTTCGCTAAATGTGACAGTTAATTATTTTTATTGCAATTGATTTTTTGATATTGTCATTGAAATTGATTTATTGATATTGCGATTGTTTTTTGATAATGATATTCTCATTGCTATTGACATTTGAAATTTGTAAGTTTGCCATTCAGAAAAACATCATTAATGGACATCACCGAAAAGAAATATAAAAAACTCTCTATTCAAGTTTCCTTGACTGGACTTTCTTTTTGCTGTTTTGACACATTGAACAATACGGTTTCTACGTTCAAAGAAATTGAATTTGATCATTTTGATAAAAATCTTAAGATTGAAGATTTGTTTGTGAATGCTTTTCAGGAACATCCTGAATTAAATGAACAGTATGATGATGTATTGGTTATTCACAACAACAATCTTTCGACTTTTGTGCCAGCTCCTCTTTTTGATGAAAATTATCTAGGAAGCTATTTGCAATACAATACTAAGGTTTTTAAAACTGATTTTTTTGCTTTTGACGAAATCAGCAATTACGAAATCAATGCCGTTTATATTCCTTATGTGAATATGAATAATTTCTTTATCGACAAGTTTGGAACTTTCGATTATAAACATGCCAATAGTATTTTAGTCACTAAATTATTGGATGCTTCCAAAAACATAGATACTAAAAAAATGATGGTACATTTTAGTCCCACTCATTTTGAAATTGTGGTTATCCAAAATCAGAAGTTGTTATTGTTTAATTCTTTAGAATACCAAACTCCCGAAGATTTTATCTACTATATTTTGTTCACAGCCGAACAATTGAATATGAATCCCGAAAATTTCCCTTTGGAATTAATTGGGAACATCACTACCGAAAGTCCGTTTTTTAAAATGGCTTACAAATATATTCGCAATGTTTCACTCATAGACGTGGAAGATTTACGATGGAACAATTATTTTTCTGAGGTCGAAAACAGAAATCATTTTATACTTTTCAATTCATGAGAATCATTTCAGGAAAATACAAAGGAAGACGCATTAGCCCACCAAAAGGTTTACCCGTTCGTCCTACAACCGATATGTCCAAAGAAGCTTTGTTTAATGTTTTGAACAATCATTTTAGTTTTGATAGTTTAAAAATCTTAGACTTATTTGCCGGAACTGGAAATATCAGTTATGAATTTGGTTCACGTGGTAGTTCACCAATTACATCTGTTGATGGCGATTTTGGTTGTGTAAAATTTATCAAACAAACGGCTGCCGAATTTGATTTTCCTATTGCGGCGACCAAAAGTGATGTTTTTAAATTTCTGGAAAAATGCAATGCTTCTTTCGACATTGTTTTTGCCGACCCTCCTTATGGATTAGACCAGGCTACTTTTGAAAAAGTGGTTTTGCTTGTTTTTGAAAGAAACATTCTGAACCAAGATGGGATGATGGTTATTGAACATTCTAAGTATACCAAATTAAATCACTTGCCTAATTTCTCTTTTCAAAAAAGTTATGGTGGTTCGATTTTTAGTTTTTTCGAATTTGAATTGGATGAAGAATTAGAAGAAGACTCTCTTGATGAAGACGATGATTCATTTCAAGATGAGAACGAAGAAGAATAGAAAAGTTCTTTCGCAAAGTAGCACTAAGTAAACACAAAGATTCACAAAGGATTTCATTGTAAAAACTTTGTGAATCTTTGTGTTTTTCTCCGAGAATCTCTGTGAAACAAAGAGCGAATTGCAAATCCTAATAGGTCGTTAATTTATCGAAAACCATTTGGTAGGTTGGTGTCTCTACTTCATATTTAGCAGCTTCTTTAATTACAAATTCAGTCAAAGAAACTAATTCCGATTTATGACCCGCTAAAATATCGCGGTGCATAGACGAAGTGGCTTCTTGAGGTGATTTTTGAAGTTTTTGAATCGTTTGCAAAATGATATCATTTGGAATAGCCAATCCTTTTACAGCCGCTACCATTGTAATTTCATTTAACAAAGCAACATAGAATTTTCTATTCGATTCCGAGTTAACAATTTCTCCAATATTCTGATTCAAATAAGAAGTTGCCGAAGCCAAAGGCGAAATAAATATGAATTTCTCCCAAACTGTTTCTTCAATAGTTTCAGACAAATGACTTTGGATTCCTGCATTTTCAAAAATACTTTGAAGCTTGTTTAATTTAGCAATTGAAGCCATTGAAGAACCAAAAAACAGTTTTTCAAAATGACCTATTTTCCGAATCACACCTCGAGATTGAATGAAAGAAACAACATAAACACAACCTTGTAAAACTTCATTTTCAGGAAAAAGCGTTTGGATGCGTTCAGGAGCATCTACACCATTATATAAAGGTAGAATGATGGTGCTTTTTTTGATACATTTTTGAATAGAAATCAAACTTTCTTCTATATCATAAGTTTTGGTTGCACAAATTAGGTAATCTAATTTTCCTATTTCATCAGGATTATTGGAAACTAATTTTGGAAAAGCAACATATTCACTTTCATCCAAAATAATTTTCAATCCTTTTGCAGCAATTATTTTTTGAGTTTCGTTACGAGCAATAAATACAATTTCGATTTCATCAGATTCAGCATAGGCTTTCGCCAAAAGTCCGCCAAAATAACCACCTACTCCACCAAGTCCTAAAATCCCAATTCTTGTTTGCATAACTACTATTGATATAAAAATTAAACCATCAAGAAATTTAGAAAATCAAGCCTTATGACTTAATGAAACTTAACTTCTTAATGGTTCACTATTAGATTGTACAATCTTTTAAAAAAAAAACAGACCTATAAGCCGGATTCTGTATCCATCCAAAGATGAATCCTTATCATTTATCTAGCCTCGTTGTTACCAACGAGATCGAGCTACCTACCCTTCAACAACGGACGAGAAACCCTTAAATGCTGATATACTTGGTATTTCACCGCATAGAGTTTACCTGGTTTCACTACAGCATTACCTGTACATACTTTCTGTTGCACTTGTCCTACCTTGTCCCGAAAGACAAAATGACGGCGGTTAGCCGCTATGCTTCTCTATGGTGTCCGGACTTTCCTCCCCCTTGATTACTCAAAACGGCGATAAGGCGGTCTGTGTGGCAAAAATACAACAATAAAAGCAGGCTAACAAGCTTAACAAAATTACTTTAACAAGCATTTTACAAGCCATTAGAAATAAATTAGTTATATTTAAGTAACTTTTTAACTTTTAAATATTTAGCGTCATGGATCCTATATATCACTACAAAACCGTCATAAAAGCTTTGAACGAATTGAACGAAAATGGTTTTAATTACGACTTTAATCAACATGAAGATGTGATTCTAAAAAACCCAGATAATTTCGAAATCAAACATATCTATCGTTATGAAGGTGAATCCAATCCTGATGACGAAGCAATTGTTTTTGGTATCCAATCTAAATCTGGAAAAAAAGGCGTTTACGTAGCTGGTTTTGCCGCTAATTCTGTTACCGAAACCGCTCAGCTTCTATTAAATATTAGTATAAAAGCTAGAAAAAAATAAAAAAAACGTCTTTTTATTTGGTTCCAAAAATTTCTTAAAACTATAGTCTTTAGTGTATTTTTATTTAGCTTCTAAAAGTTTTTTAACCGCAAATTTCACAAATTCTCACAAATTAATCTGTGAGAATTTGTGAAATTTGCGGTTAATATTTGAACTTATTTATCTCGAAGACTTTTGGTCTGTTGAACCAAAAGTCTGAAACCTTCCAATCCATAAGAATGATTTCGTTTTTTATTTTTTTATTTGGAATTTGGTATTTGCTTTTTGATTTTTCAAATCCTATATTTGCTTTCGAATAAAAATTCTATGGAACAATTTATAGTATCGGCACGTAAATATCGTCCTCAAACATTTAATGATGTTGTGGGACAAAAGGCGATTACCAATACTTTATTAAATGCCATAGAAAACAATCATCTTGCCTCTGCCCTATTATTTACAGGACCTAGAGGTGTTGGAAAAACTACTTGTGCCCGAATTCTGGCTCGAAAAATCAATCAACCTGGTTATGATGATCCTAACGAAGACTTTGCTTTTAATGTTTTCGAATTAGATGCTGCATCAAACAACTCAGTTGATGATATTAGAAACTTAATAGATCAGGTTCGTATCCCGCCACAAACAGGGAAATACAAAGTCTATATTATAGATGAGGTGCACATGTTGTCATCAGCGGCTTTTAATGCTTTTTTGAAAACATTAGAAGAACCACCAAAACATGCCATTTTTATTTTGGCTACGACCGAAAAACACAAAATCATTCCAACAATTTTATCGCGTTGTCAAATATTTGATTTTAAAAGAATCACCGTAAAAGATGCCAAAGAACATTTAGCTGAAGTAGCGCAAAGTCAAGGAATTGATTTTGAAGATGATGCTCTACATATCATTGCTCAAAAAGCGGATGGTGCCATGCGTGATGCTTTGTCCATTTTTGACCGAGTGGTTTCCTACTGTGGAACTAACTTGACGCGCCAGGCGGTTACTGAAAACTTGAACGTTTTAGATTATGAAACTTACATTAGTGTAACCGATTTAATCTTAGAGAATAAAATCCCTGATTTACTGATGGCTTTCAACGATATCCTTTCAAAAGGATTTGATTCGCATCATTTTGTAGCAGGAATAGCTTCTCATTTCAGAGATTTATTGGTTAGTAAAACACCTTCAACTTTAAGTTTATTAGAAGCTGGGGAACAGGCTCAAAAAATGTACGGAATTCAAGCTCAAAAATGTACACAGGAGTTTCTTTTACAAGGAATTTCTATTGCAAATGAGTGCGATTTAAAATACAAGCTCAGTCAAAATCAGCGTTTACTGGTTGAACTTTGCTTGATGCAATTAGCCTCTATCAATTTTGATGGAGAAAAAAAAAAGCTGAGTCCTTTATAATTCCACCCACTTATTTCAGACGAAACGACTATTCAATAGTAGAACAATCTAAACCTATTGAAGTAGCAACTGTGCCAATTATTGCTCAAAAAGAAGTTGAAACAGCAATTCAAACTCCTGAAATTCCTAAAAAAGTAGCAACTGAATCTACTGGACCTCAATTCTCGGCATTATCATTATCTAGTATTCGAGCTAAAAAAGCATTGGAAGACAGCAAAAAAGTAATTGTTAGAGAAACTGTTGATTTACCAACTGAAGCTTTTACAGAAACCGAAATGTTATTGCAATGGAATAATTATGCAAAAAGATTAGGGGATAAAGGTTTCAAAATCATGGAATCCTTATTACTTATTAATGATCCTGTTTTAAACGTAACAACAATAAGTATTGAATTACCTAACGAAGGTTCTAAATTAGATTTTGAAAAAGAAATGAATGGACTTTTAGGACATTTGAGAGGACATCTACACAATCATAATATCAATATAGAAGTTATTGTAAATGAAAGTGTTTCTATTAAAAGAGCGTTAAACGATCAAGACAGATACAATCGTTTACACGAAATAAATCCAAATATTGATCTATTAAGAACAACATTTGGATTAGATTTAAATGCTTAAATTTTAATTATTTTCGTTTTCCAAAATCTTCTTTTCTATTCTGGTATCAGGAATTAACCATATCAAAGCAACTATTAAATAGATTGATGCAGAAATCCATTGATTAAAAAAAGAAATTATAATTGCCAGTAGATATAAAGCCTGAGAAATTTTCCCTTTTTTATCTTTACCTATAGCCTGTGCTAAAAAGGATTCTTTTCCATCATAATGGATAATTGTATTTTGTAATATCACAAAAGTTATCGAAGACATAAACAATACCGCACCATAAACAGTTACAGTAGCTTTTGCGAAATCATGTTCGCCCATCCAGGCTGTAGATGCTGGAATTAAAGACAACCAAAAAAGTAAATGAAGATTTGCCCAAAGAATTCTACCATTAACCTTTGAAGAACTTTGCAATAAATGATGATGATTGTTCCAATAAATCCCTACATAAACGAAACTTAGAACATAACTAATAAATACCGGAAAAAGAGTTATTAAATCACTAAAGTTTTCTCCTTTGGGAACTTTTAATTCTAAAACCATGATGGTTATTATAATCGCTAAAACACCATCACTAAAAGCTTCTAATCTAGTTTTATTCATATTAATTTATATTTTACCAAAATACATCGCCTTAACAATACCATCCGAAAGTCCAATTTTAGGCACATAGATATTTCTTGCTCCACTCCACTTCATTGCGTTTAAATAAATACGAACTGCTGGAATGATTACGTCGGCACGATCAGGATTCAATCCTAATTCGGAAATTCTTTGGTTATAAGTAAGCGAATTTAAAAAGGCATATTGTGAATTGATATACAAATAAGACAAGGGCTTATCTTGCATTTTACCCGACATTTTAAAAAGTTTATTGATGTTACCACCAGAACCTATCAAGGAAACTTCGTCATAATCGGCAGTGTTGGCTTTAATCCATTTTTCAATTTCGTCCCATACTACTCCACTAACCATTTCGTTCAGCAAACGAACCGTACCTACTTTAAAAGATCTTGAGGTTACAATTTTACCATCAGAAAACAAAGTAAATTCGGTACTACCCCCACCTACATCTACAAACAAATAGGTTTTATCTGTTTTTAATAAATGATGCAAATCAGTCGAGGCAATTATAGCCGCTTCTTTTTTACCGTCGATAATTTCAATTTTAATATCGGCTTTTTTCTTAATCAGGGCTACTACTTCTTTACCATTATAAGCTTCACGCATAGCCGAAGTTGCAAATGCTTTATATGATTCTACTTTATGAACTTTCATCAAAAGGTTAAATGCCTTCATGGCATCACACATTCGATCCGTATTTTCAGCCGAAATTTCTCCAACAGTAAAGGCATCTTGTCCTAAACGAATAGGGACACGCACCAAAGAACTTTTATTAAACTGTGTTTCTTTTCCTTCTTGTTCAACTATATTGACAACTAATAATCGCATGGCATTTGATCCAATATCAATAGCTGCGTATTTTTTTATTTTAATCATTTCTCCCTTTTAATTTTTTATAATCGCTTTAGTTAAAGGATAATTTCTTCTAACAAACCCACTTTTCTTTGATAATACTTGTAGGTTTCTATTTGTGCTCTAAATATATTTTTACCATCATTACTACGGTAAACATTATCTAATTTATAAGAATGAAAGCGGACTTTAACATTTCCTTTCCAGCAGATATCAAAATTTTCGATAAGCTCGTTTTTAATATCTTGATCGTAAATAGGACAAGTTACTTCTACACGTCCATCTAGATTTCGAGTCATAAAATCGGCTGAAGAGATATAAACTTCCGTTTGTCCTCCATTTCCAAAAATATAAATACGTGAATGTTCTAAGTAATTATCCACAATACTTATAGCTTCTATATTTTCGCTCATGCCTTTAATTCCAGGAATTAAAGAACAAATTCCTCTAACTTCTAATTGAATTTTAACACCCGCATTACTTGCTTCGTATAGCTTATCAATCATAGCAAAATCAGATAAACTATTCATTTTTAATTTCATGTATGCTTTTCTTCCTGCAAGAGCATGGGATATTTCTCTATCAATAAATTTGTAGAATCTTAAACGTGTATAATGTGGTGAAACAATCAAATGTTTGTAACGATGCAGTCTATAGTTGATATTGAAAAATTCAAAAATTTTAGAAATATCTTTTAAAATTTGTTGATGACTGGTAAAAAGAGTTACATCAGTATAAATTTTAGCGGTTGCCTCATTGAAATTTCCTGTAGAAATAAAACCATAACGTCTTGTTTTTCCGTTTTCATTTCTTTCAATAACGCATATTTTACTGTGTACTTTTAATCCTTTAATACCAAAAATAAGATTAATCCCTTCGGTTTGCATTTGTTCAGCATAGGAAATATTTGAAGCTTCATCAAATCGAGCTTGCAATTCTATTTGAACAGTTACTTCTTTTCCGTTTTTAGCCGCATTGATTAATGAGCTAATAATTTGGGAATTTTTAGCTAATCTATACAGCGTGATTTTTATCGAAGTTACCTTTGGATCTAAAGCAGCCTCTCTTAAAAACTTAGTTAAATAAGAAAACGATTGGTAAGGCGCATGTAAAAGATAATCTTTCTTGTTGATTTTTTCTAAAATACTGCCTTCCAAATTCAGCTCAGGAATTGGTAATGGTATGTTCTTTTTATAGAGTAAATCATATCTTCCTAAGTTAGGAAACTCCATATAATCTCTTCTATTGTGATATCTACCACCAGGAATGATACTATCAGTAGATACAATTTTCATCTTATCTAAGAAAAAAGTCAAGGTGTCTTCTTCAATCAATTGATCATAAATAAAACGCACAGGCTCTCCTATTCGTCTATCTTTTACACTAGTCGAAATTTTCTCCAACATACTCTTACTCAAATCACTATCAATATCTAATTGCGCATCTCTACTAATTTTAATCATGTGAGCAGAAATACTTTCGCAATCAAAAATATTGAAAATGCTTTTTAAGTTATGTCGAATGACATCGTCGATAAGAATGACGTATTTCTTATGATCCTTTGAAGGCAAAACAACAAAACGATTCATTGTTTTTGGAATTTCAATAATAGCATAATGCACCGCGGCATTCTTTTTCATTACCAATTTTATAGCCAAATAACCAATATTGTCTTTCAATAAAGGAAATTCGGCCAAGTCATTCAAAATAATGGTAATTAATTCGGGACTTAAGGTTTGGATAAAATAATCTTTTAAGAAAACTTCTTGTTCAGCCGTAATTTCATTTTCATTGATAATGAAGATGTTTTCGGTTTCTAATTTGGATTCAATATCCTTAAGAATTGCTAAACTTTCTGTTTGATGCTCGATAACAATTTCAGTAATATCTTTTACTAATTGTTGTGCCGAGATACCTCCTAATATTTTTTCTCCCGTTTTTCCAGATAAACTCAATCTACGAATGGCTGCAAAACGAACTCTAAAAAATTCATCTAAATTATTGGAAAAAATCCCTAAAAATCGTAATCTATCTAATAATGGAACCGAATCGTCTGCGGCTTCTTGAAGTACTCTGGCATTAAATGCTAACCAACTTTTTTCTCTATCAATATACTTTTGATCAAACATTTTTTATTTAAAATCTTTTGGAATTATTATTTTTTTAGTTTTTCCTTTATTTATTTTTTCCCAATAATCAGTGTCAAATTCTAATGAAACAAATCCACTTGTAGGAACATTATCTATAAATACATCTCCAAATTTATTAACAAAATTTGTAATTGCAGCATTATGTCCAAAAAGAATTACACTATCAAATGTATTTGCACATGATTTAATGACATCCTCTAATTGTATTTCGTCAAAAGTGTACAAATCCTCTTTAAAAACAATATTTTCTATAGGATATAAGATGTTTTGAGCAAAAATAACCGCTGTATCCGAAGCCCTCTTTGCCGAACTACTCCAAATGATATACTTTCTTGGAATATGTTTTTGAATATTTGAAGAAACTAAATGAGCATCTTGCAAACCACGTTGATCTAAAGGTCTATCAATATCTTTTAACGGCGTATCCCAATTTGATTTTGCATGTCTTACTAATACTAAATTTTTCATATAAACGAATTTAATTGTAATTAATCCTTAAAAACACAAATCGAACTTACAATTTACAAAAGAAAAGCTAAACATCTCGATTTTATTTTTCCCTTTTTAGATATAGACTCATTTCTTAATTTATGCCTAAAACACAAACCGTTTTTTTATAAATTTTAACCATTCATTTTTTACAATATTTTTATTAACAAAAACGAAATCAAAAACCTACAAAAATACACTTTATCGGTATTTATAGTCACTTTATCGATGTTTTTTTAATTTATTTAAAAAAACAATCGTAAGTTAGTCTTATATTTTAACACTTATTTGTAAAAATTTAAATAAAAAATAATCATCCAAATATGACATTTTTTAAATATATCAACACTTAAAGACGAACGATTTTCATTTTATACATCTTAATTTTAACTAATTTATGATTAAAAAAGGCGTTTCAACGAGTTTTTGAGTTGTTTAAGGAGAAAATTTACTACAGAAATTTAATATAATTAAGTTCGTCAGAAATTTACAATACTCTATTTTTTACATTGAAACATAAAATTTAGCTCCAACCTACTAAAATTGATTGTATGAAAACAACTTTACCCCAATTAAAACAAAATAAAAACATAAGATTAGGAGGAGTTTTAAACCTTATTTTATATTTATTATTTTTTAGTATTTTACCAATATCTACATCTGCTCAGTTGACAAAAGCTTGTTGGAACTCTCCTGGTTCTTCAGGAGAATTTACACTAAATAAAATCTATCTTGCATCTGATTTAGCCGGAACTCCCTTAACTACTTCAGCCTGCTCGCTTCCAGGCAATGTAAATGTTTATCTCGCTGTAAGTATTACAAACACAACTAATTCAACTCGACAAGGTATTTTTTTAGCAGGTGATATAACTTCTGCAGGTAATACCGTATCTTATTCGAGATGTTTTGATGTAGTTTTAAATAATAATACTCCTACGATTGCAGTGGATCCTACACCATTTACATGGACTTGTGGAGAAGCTCTTTCAATGTCTAGCCCATTTGTGGGATGGGGTAACGGTAGTGGTAGTATATGTGGGGCAAGCTGTAGTGGTATATCTCCTTCTAAGTGTAGAACGTATGGAAACACAATAATTGCTACACCATTAGTTGCTAAATTTACGTATAATTCTAATTGTCCAGGTGGAACTTCATTTGGAACTATTAATTTAACTAGTACAACAACAGGAGGTAATAATATCTATACATATAAATGGGAAAGTTCAACTGATAATACAACCTGGACACAATTTTCTACAATTCAATCTCCAACATTTTCACCTGGGAATAACAATCCTTACTACATAAAATTAACTGTAACAGATACATCCTCTCCACAAAATACCGATAGTGAAATAGTTTCAAATATTACTGCAGGAATTTGTTGCACAACACCAGTTATAACAAATAAAACTACCTCTATTTGCAGTGGCAGTTCATTTAGCGTTTCCCCTGCAACTGGTGGTTCAGAAATTGTACCTGGAGATACTAGTTATAGTTGGAATGCTCCAAGCGTAACAGGAATTACAGGAACACTAGCAGGAACAAATGCTGCAAACATTAGTGGTACTCTAATTAACTCAACCAACTTAACAAAAAGTGTAGTTTATACAGTAACTCCTAAATCTGGTAGTTGTACTGGAAGTACATTTACAGTTACGGTAACTGTTGACCCTTCAACAGTATCTGGAGCAGTAACTGGAGGAACTACTGTATGTACAAACACAAATAGCACTATGCTCACCCTAGGAACTCATACTGGATCAGTTGTAAGATGGGAATCATCTACTGATGGAACAAACTGGACGCCTATTGCAAACACAACAAATACCTATACTGCTACAAACATTACTACAACTACTCAATTTAGAGCTGTAGTTAAAAGTGGTTTATGTGCTGAAGCAAATTCAACTCCTACAACAATTACACGTTCTACACCAATTATAATAACTCCTACAAAAACTAATGTAAAATGTTATAATGGTAATGATGGTACAATAACTTTATCAATATCTGGAGGAACCCCAACTTATACTTATACTTGGAAAAAAGATACTAATCCTATATTAAACACAACAAAAGATTTATCAGGAATTGGTTTTGGTATTTATGAAGTAACTGTAACAGATGCTAATAGTTGTACCGCTACGACTCAAGTAACTATTTCTCAACCTGCTATTGCGGTGTCGGTAAGCGGAATTGCTACTAACGCAACTTGTTTTGGTGAGGCTAACGGATCTATCGCAGTAACCAACGGCGAAGGTTCAACAGTAGTCATCACTAATGCTCAAAACCAAGTTGTTTCAAATACTGGATTAGTTGCTGGAACATATACGCTAACGGCTTCTGCTCCTAACGGAAATGCGAACGGTTCTTGTACTGCTACGGCGCAAGTAACCATCACACAACCTGCTGTGGCGGTGTC
>JAZJZW010000005.1:0-41368 GCA_040389425.1 Bacteroidota bacterium
AGTATTTCTTAGAACGTTTGTCGCTGTTGCGGGTGCAAAAGTAGGTAGTTTATTCCTTTAAACAATAGATTTTAGTAACTATTTCTAAACTATTTTTTAATTAGCTGGAAACATGAACTTTGCAGAACGAAGTTTTTCAGTCTTGGTATTGCATTTTATGCTTTTTGGGCAGTTTTCTTTGGTTTTAGATGCTTTAGACTGTTATCAAATAGTTATTTTATCTCGTAAACTTTCTTATTTAGTCCATTCCCTAGCCCTGATAGTAACGAAAATCCTTGTTTTATGGGGTTCATAAAACAAGATTGCAGTGAATAGCGGGAAATAGCTCCAAAAAAAAAGCTCATACTATATTATAGTACAAGCTTCATATATATAAGGTGTAATTAGATTTTACGGTTTTTTAGAAAGTTTTGAATCCCAAAAATCATTTAGAGCATCAATATCTAATGGTTTTGCTGCGGGTTGATTCTGCAGTCTACCTGTTTCAAAGGCTTCTTTGAGTATATTTTCTATTAGATAATCCTCATTTGACTCAAAAGGGACATATTGAGACTTCAAATTAATATCAAAAACACTGGCAGCCGTGTTAGACCAAAAGGCTTTCCACCCACTTTTTAAACTCTTGATCAATTCATAGGTAGTTTTTCCTGTTTGTCTATCAATAAGCTTGACTAAAATACGCCCTTGACTTCGGGATAGTTTTTTAAGTCTTGCTTCAAACTCATTAGTAAGATAATCTTCGACAATTTTAAAATACCTCTTTTTTTCTCTTTCAGAATGAAGACGCGCCATACCTATATTTAGATTAGTCAATCTATCTGCTGCTAGTTTAGCATAAGGATAAGTTCTAATAACACGGCTTTGCAATAGCAGGTATTGTTTTCTAGCTTCGGGATCTAGTTTTCCTTTTGAAATTACAATTTCAGGCAATTCAATTGTATCATTCAAAATACTGTCTTTTTCAGTTAACACATACCCCATTGCATTTGGATCATAAGGTACTGTCTGACTAAAACCAGCAATTGACATTAATAAAAAGAATACTAAAAAATAAATAGATTTCATGAAGGTAATATTTTGCTGTAAAATTATACAATATCTATGCAACTGTAATAGCAAATTTATAATTTAGCGAAAAAATATTTTTATGAGCACAAAATCAATACTAAACAAAGATTCAATGGCTTTCTTAGAAAGCTACCTTAATAATGCTTCACCGACGGGTTACGAAAGTAGCGGTCAAAAAATATGGATGGAGTATCTAAAACCTTATGTAGACACTTTTATAACTGATACCTACGGAACAGCTGTGGGGATTATCAATCCTGACGCTCCTTTTAAAGTTGTAATTGAAGGTCATGCAGACGAAATTTCCTGGTATGTAAATTATATTACTGAAGACGGTTTAATCTACGTAATTAGAAATGGTGGTTCAGATCACCAAATTGCACCATCAAAACGCGTAAACATTCATACTAAAAACGGAATTGTAAAAGGTGTTTTTGGTTGGCCAGCTATCCACACCAGAAATAGAGACAAGGAAGAAAACCCAAAAATCAGCAATATTTTTATTGATTTAGGTTGTGAGACTAAAGAACAAGTAGAAAAACTAGGTGTTCATGTGGGCTGTGTGATTACTTACCCTGATGAATTTGTGGTTTTAAACGAAAACAAATTTGTTTGTCGCGCTATCGATAACCGTATGGGAGGTTTTATGATTGCCGAAGTAGCGAGACTTTTACACGAAAACAAAGTAAAATTACCTTTTGGACTTTACATTACTAATGCGGTACAGGAAGAAGTAGGTTTACGTGGTGCCGAAATGATTACACAAACTATCAAACCAAACGTAGCTATTATTACTGATGTATGTCATGATTCTACAACTCCAATGATTGACAAAAAAATCGAAGGTGAAACCAAAATTGGTAAAGGTCCGGTTATTACTTATGCTCCAGCGGTACAAAACAACTTGAGAGATTTAATTATTAATACAGCTGAAGAAAACAAAATTCCTTTTCAACGTCTAGCCTCTTCTCGTGTTACCGGAACTGACACTGATGCTTTTGCATACAGTAATGGCGGAGTTGCTTCGGCTTTGATTTCGCTTCCTTTGCGTTATATGCACACCACTGTTGAAATGGTTCACAAAGAAGATGTAGAAAATGTGATTAAACTAATCTACGAAACAATCCTTAAAATAGAAAACAACGAGACTTTCTCTTATTTTAAATAATAGTCTCAGGAGCTAATCCTGCTATTCGCTTTATCTTTTGTCTCGCTCTAAAAAGAGACGAGACAAAAGGATATCGCTACTACCTGCCTGTCCGGCAGACAGGTCAGGGCTAAAAAAAGACCTAATTACAAAATCATTTCAAATGAAGAACATTTATATAATGTTGTCTGTGTTTTTTGCTACTTTAATTTGGTCAATCATTAATCCAAAAGAAGTTTTTACTTGTTTTCTAGAAATAATCCCTGCGATAATCGGTCTTTTAATTTTAGTTTTTACGTTTAACAAATTTCGATTTACCAATATTACTTATCTACTAATACTCATTCAGTGTACTATTTTGTTTATTGGCGGACATTATACTTATGCCGAAGTTCCTTTATTTGATTACATCAGAGATGTTTTTCATCAAAGCAGAAACAATTATGATAAGGTTGGACATTTTGCACAAGGCTTTGTTCCCGCTATGATAATTAGAGAATTATTTATTCGAAAAGCAGTAATTAGCAATAAAAGCTTTTTCAATTTTATTATTGTTTGCATTTGTCTTGCTATTAGCGCCGCTTACGAATGGATTGAATGGGGAGTTTCTATAGCAACTGGAGATGGCGGCGATGCTTTTCTAGGGACACAAGGCTATGTTTGGGACACCCAATCGGATATGTTGTTTGCTACTATTGGTGCTATTGTAGCTTTAATTTCGATGTCTAAAATCCAGGATAAGCAATTACAACTATTATAAATCCTATTTTTAAAACACAAAAAAGCCGTCTCGTAAAAACAAGACGGCTTTTTGATTTTATAATTTTATTGAATTATTTTACACTTTCTAAATAAGCTAAAACATTTTTCTCAATACGTTCGTTAATATTAGAAATATCAGCTTTTACAAACTTCTCGCCAATGATATTCTCGTATAACTCAATATACCTATCCGAAACGGTTTCAATATAAGCATCAGTCATTTCAGGAATTTGTTGTCCTTCTTGTCCTTGGAAACCATTTTCAATTAACCAACGACGTACAAATTCTTTAGACAATTGTTTTTGCTCTTCACCTCTGTCTTGCCTGTCTTGGTATCCTTCTGCATAAAAATAACGAGAAGAATCTGGAGTGTGAATTTCATCGATTAACACAATTACTCCCTCTTTAGTTTTTCCAAATTCATATTTGGTATCCACTAAAATCAATCCGCGACTTGCAGCGATTTCAGTTCCTCTTTGAAATAAAGCTCTTGTATATTTTTCTAATACTAAATAATCTTCTTCAGTAACAATTCCTTTTGCAAGAATGTCTTCTCTAGAAATATCAGCATCGTGCTCTCCATTATCCGCTTTTGTCGTTGGCGTGATAATTGGTTCTGGAAATTTATCATTTTCTTTTAAACTTTCTGCCATTGCAACACCACAAATTGCTCTTCTACCAGCAGCATATTCGCGTGAAGCGTGACCTGACAAATACCCTCGAATTACCATTTCTACCTTGAAAGGATCACATAAATGACCTACAGCAACACTTGGATCTGGAGTAGCAATCAACCAGTTTGGAACGATATCCTGAGTCAATTCCATGAATTTAGTAGCAATTTGGTTCAAAATTTGTCCTTTATAAGGAATTCCTTTTGGTAAAACAACATCAAAAGCCGAAAGCCTATCTGTTGCCACCATTACTAATAAATTGTCATTGATATTATAAACTTCTCTTACTTTACCTCTATAAACCGATTTTTGATTTGGAAAATTAAAATTAGTTGTTGTAATTGTATTGCTCATTTAGATACGTATTGTGTTGATTTTATAAGAATGCAAATTTAGGATTATTTTGTACAGAAAAGCAATGTTCTTTCTTCTTTTCTTATTTGGATACCAAACTGATATTATTCAGTATTTTATCTGCTAAATAATTTGCCACTCCATCTTCGTTATTTTTTGAAATCACTTCAAGATGCGCTAATTTGTTTTTTAAACTATCGGGTGCATTTCCCATCAACAAACCTTTAGCAGTAGCATTTAGCATTCCTTCATCGTTATAACCATCACCAAAAGAAATAGCCTGATGAAATTCGAAATTTTCTAATTCTAAGATTCGTTTTATCGCTACACTTTTATCTACTGATTTATCCATGAATTCTAAACAATGCGGCAAACTAAAAGCATGACTAAAAGTATCAGGATATTTCTCCAATATTTTTTCTCTCAATTCAATTAGTTTTCCGTGACTTTCATGGGTGAAAAATATTTTGATACAATCAAAATCAGTCACTTCTTTGTAGTTTACTAATTCGGGAACATAATTCAGTTCGGTTTGAAACTCCAATAACTTATCGTTTTGTTTATTGGTTTGCCACACATTTTCTTTAAAAAGAACCGTTGTATATTCGGCAGGAATATCCATTGCTAAAACCGATTTCACTGCTTCGCTATCCATATTAGTTGCAAAAAGCAGTTCTTTATTTGGCGAATGAATTCTAGCTCCGTTTGAAGTAACTAAATAAATTGGGAATCCTAAGGTTTCAATTATTGGCATGGCATCTAAGTGATGACGCCCCGTAGCTACAATAATTAAATAATTTTGATCGTATAATTCTCTAAAAACCTGTTTGGTGTAATCTGAAATTCGATGATCGGCATTTAATAATGTTCCATCTAAATCGCTGATGATTACTTTTATATTTTCTTTTATCATATTCGCTTTCGTTGTTAATATGCAAAAATATTCAATTCAAAAGGGAATACAAAGAAACTACTCCGAACATCGGCTTAAATAACAAGAATTTAACTTTGGAAAAAGTTCTGGTTTACACCAAATATTGTGTTAAACTAACTATTATAAAAATGTCAAACCAATTTTTCTATTCAAACCAATTTCAAAAATTCTAATTAAAGTAGAAAGCTGAATGTTGCCTTTTGCGTTTTCAATTTTTGAAATATAACTTTTTTTTGTCCCTGCTTTTTCAGCTAATTGCTCTTGTGTTAATTTAGCTTCTTTTCTAGCCTCTTTCAACATCTCGCTAATGATGAACATTTGAGTACTTTCCTCAAATTTATTACGTGTTTCTGTTCCTATTTTTCCGTGCTCAACGTCTAGAAGCTCTTCAAAAGTTTTAATGTTATCGTACTTGCTCATAATTATTTCTTTTGTAGAAAATATTCTTTCTTCAGTTCTATTGCTTTATCTAATTCATTCTTTGGTGTCTTTTGCGTTTTCTTTTGGAAACCATTAAAAAGAATTACCAATTTACCTTCATCAAAACAGCAGAAAATTCTATAAATATTTGATTGATATTCTACTCTTATTTCATACAAACCATCAGTCCCTGACAAATGTTTTAGAAATTTTTCAGGAACGCGATCAATTTGTTTTATCAATTCAAGAACTTGTTGAATTTTTCCTTTCACTTTATCATTTTGATCTTGATAAAATTTAATAAAGTGATTTTCGTAAAATACAATTGTTCTTACCATTGGACAAAGTTATCTTAAAAGAGAACATTAACAAAGTTTATAGTGCTTTTTTTGTTAAACATTTTTACATTCAAAAAAACACTAATTTAACATTAAGCTTGCTTTCGTAGGTACTCCTACTAAAACAATACTACTGTTATAATCACATTTTTAATGTTTCGTTATTTCCATAAAAAAAACTACGACCTTAAATTAGAGTCGTAGTCCTTTTGTCATTGTTATTGCCTATTGCTATTGACTTTATTTAATCCTGATTTTCAGTGTATTTATAAGCATCAATTACTTTTTTCACTAATCGGTGTCTTACAATATCTTTATCGTCAAGATAAATAATCCCAATTCCTTCAATATCTTTCAACACCAATAAGGCTTCTTTAAGTCCTGAAATTGTTCTTCTAGGCAAATCTACCTGCCCTGGATCTCCAGTTACCATGAATTTGGCACTTTTCCCCATACGAGTTAAGAACATTTTCATTTGCGAATGCGTAGTATTTTGAGCTTCATCAAGAATTACAAAAGCATTATCTAGCGTTCGTCCACGCATGAATGCCAATGGTGCAATTTGGATAATTCCTTTTGCAATATAATCTTCTAATTTTTCATTAGGCAACATATCTCTTAAAGCATCATAAAGCGGTTGCATGTATGGATCTAGCTTTTCTTTCATATCACCCGGAAGAAAACCTAAATTTTCTCCTGCTTCTACAGCCGGACGAGTAAGAATAATTCTTTTTACTTGCTTTTCTTTCAATGCTTTTACAGCCATTGCTACACCAGTATAGGTTTTTCCTGTTCCAGCTGGCCCTACTGCAAAAACCATATCGTTTTTGTTTATAGTATCAACTAATAGTTGCTGGTTAGGAGTCATTGCTTTAATGATTTTCCCACCTACTCCATGTACTAAAATTTTATCATTAGGACTCATTTTTCTGTCTTCAAGACCATCTCCTAAAATTACGCGTTCAATAACATTATCATCAATATTATTGTAACGGGTAAAATGAAGCATCAATCTTTGAAAACGCCTTTCGAACTCGTCCAGAATGTCTTTTTCCCCAAATGCTTTTAAAGTTGTCCCTCTGGCAACTATTTTTAATTTTGGATAGTACTTTTTAATGGTTTCAAGATGAGTGTCTTGAGCACCCCAAAACTCTTTTGGAGCGATGTCTATGAGCTCGATGATTCTTTCGTTCAAAAGGTATAGTTTTTATAATATTACTAAATCGATTAAAAATCCAATCCAAAAGGTACTTAGACCTTAGGTTTTATTTGGTTAATATTTAGAATTTGTTTTTGCTTTTTTGCTTTTATGAATTTACTAATTATTAGCTTTGCATTTCTCAAATTTAATGAAAATTAATTTTAGATTTCACCAATAGTTATAAACAAAAATATGTCAATAATTACCCTTACTACCGATTATGGCTTGAAAGATCACTTTGTTGGGGCGCTAAAAGGGAAGATTTTATCTGATTATCCAGAAGCTCAAATTATTGACATTTCGCACGATATAGACCCATTCAACACTGTAGAAGCAAGTTACATTATTGGCGCAGCCTATTCTAGTTTTCCTAAAGGTACGGTTCACCTCATTGGGGTGGATATGGAATTGAATAAAGAAAATCTACATATTGTGATGCAATGGAATGATTCCTATTTTATTGCTGCCGATAATGGTATTTTAAGTATGCTTTCGCAAAAGATTGTTCCTCAAAAAATTGTATCCATTAATATTCATGATCGCTTACCATCGGATGCTTCAGGATTGGATGTTTTTGTAACAGTAGCTTGTCATATTGCCAAAGGGGGCTTACTGAATGTCATTGGTAAAGAAATCAATTCGGTTAAAGAAGTGACCGAAATGAAAACCGTGACTTCGGATGACAACAACAGCTTGAAAGGACATGTAATTTACATTGACCATTTTGGGAATGTGGTGACCAATATCACTAAAAAACAATTTCTAGAGGTAGCCAAAGGCCGTCCTTATGAAATCCAAATGAAAACCAAAAACATTAAAACGATATTACCTAATTACTCCGCCATTGCTAATTCTGAGAAATATTCAATCAAGAATTATGAAGGTGAAAAACTAGCCATTTTTAACGAAGCGGGGTTTCTAGAAATTGCCATTTTTAGAAGTAATCCTTCCAAAATTGGTTCGGCAAATAGTTTGCTAGGACTAAACTATCGCGATGCTGTAACCATTAAATTTAAGAATTAATATTAGCCTTTTTTAAAATTTACAAATAACCATAAACACTATATGAAAGCCCTATTATTACGTGAAATTAAATCCTTTTTTGGTTCGCCCATAGGTTATTTAGTTATCGCCATTTTTCTAATCATCAACGGATTATTCCTGTGGGTTTTTGAAGGCGAATATAACATCCTCAATTCAGGTTTTGCTGACATGACTCCTTTTTTCAGCCTTGCTCCCTGGATTCTAATTTTCTTAATTCCAGCGGTAACCATGCGTTCTTTCTCTGACGAAAGAAAACAAGGAACACTTGAGTTACTACTCACTAAACCATTGTCCGTTTGGCAAATAGCTAACGGAAAATTTCTTGGAGCTGTACTCTTAATTATAATAGCCATTATTCCAACATTTATTTACATCGAAGTAATTTCAAACTTAGGATCACCTGAAGGCAATATCGATATGAGAAGTACTATTGGTTCTTATTTTGGACTTTTATTCTTAATTGGCACTTATTCTTCCATTGGAATTTTTACTTCTACCCTATCCGATAATCAAATTGTAGCCTTTATACTTTCGGTGTTTTTATGCTTCTTTTTCTATTTTGGTTTCGAAGGTTTTTCAAGTATTATTCCGTCTTTTTCTTCGTTTATTTCGGCTTTAGGAATGCAAAATCATTTTAAAAGTATGAGCCGCGGAGTTATTGACACCAGAGATATTATTTATTTCATAAGCCTTATGGTAGCTTTTCTTTCGTTTACTGCGTACCAACTTAAATCTTTTAAATTGTAATGAAGACTGCTCAAAAAAGAAACCTTAAATCAGTAGTAATTACAATTGCTATTTTACTATTAATCAATCTAATTGGTAATTATTTTTTTCATCGTTTTGACTTAACTAAAGACAAGCGCTATACCTTATCACAAACTTCTTTGAACATCATTAAAGAGGTCAAAGAACCACTTTCGATAAAAATTTACATGGAAGGCGATTTGCCAGCCGAATTTAAAAGATTGCAACAGGAAACCAGAGAATTATTAGAAGAATTTCAAGCTTATAATTCGAATATTATTTTCGAATTTGTGAATCCTTTAGAAAATGAAGACGAAAGCATGAACAACATCAAAGCGTTGTACATGAAAGGATTGACACCTGTAAACATAACCGTTAACGACAAAGGAAAGCAATCTCAGGCAATGGTTTTTCCATGGGCAATTGCTGTTTATCACAACAAAGAAGTTAATATTCCTTTGTTAAAAAACATCATGGGAGCTTCGACTACTGAAAAAGTAATTGGCTCGGTACAGCATTTAGAATATTCCATTGCTGATGCTTTGAACAAGATAACAAAGGAAAAGCAGAAAAAGATTGCTGTAATTAAAGGAAACGGAGAAATTCAGGATGTTTTAATTGCTAAATTTCTATTACAAATTCGCGAAAGCTACCACATTGGACCATTCACTTTAGATTCGGTTGCTAAAAGTCCTGTGGCGAGTTTAGAAGCCTTAGAAAAATACGACTTAGCCATCATTGCTAAACCAACAGAAACTTTCTCAGATGCCGAAAAACAGGTATTAGACCAATACATCATCAATGGCGGAAAAACCATGTGGCTTGTGGATCAGGTTGCGGTAGAAATGGATAGTTTGTACAATGCTTCGGGAGCAACATTGGCTTACCCTAGAGATTTGAATTTAAATGATATGTTCTTTAAATATGGGATTAGAATCAATCCTGATATTGTAAAAGACGAGCAAGGAAGTCCAATTAAACTGGCTACTGGCGAACAAGGAAGTGCTACTCAATACCAAACTTTCAACTGGAAATTTGCACCTCTTGTTTATCCTACCAGCCAACATCCAATTGTGAAAAATTTAGGTGGTGTTAAATTTGATTTTGCTAATCCAATTGACACTTTGAAAAACGGAATTAAGAAAACGGTTTTATTACAGTCTTCTCAATATTCTAAAAAGGTTGGAGCCCCTTCGGAGATAAATCTAAATATCGTTGCCGAAGAAACCAGCCCAAAACATTACATCAATACTGGAAATATTCCAATGGCGGTTTTACTTGAAGGAAATTTTCATTCGGTATTTGAAAACAGAGTTTTAGCTTTCGACCAAAGTCATTTTGAAGCCAAAGGAAAAGACAGTAAAATGATTGTAATTTCGGATGGTGATATCATCAAAAATCAATTGGATAAAAATTATGCTCCAGTTGAATTAGGCTTTGACCAACGCTCAGGAAATCTATACGACAATAAAGATTTCTTGCTTAATTGTGTCAATTACCTACTGGATGACACTGGACTTATTAACATTCGAAGCAAAGATTTAGATTTGCCTTTATTAGACAAAAACAAAGTTTCAGAAAATTATACCCAAACGCAAGTCATAACTATCGGGCTTCCAATTCTAATTTTAGCTATTTTCGGAGTCGTATTTAGCTTTTTAAGAAAGCGCAAATACCACCGATAGATGTTAATAAAAAATTTTCAAAACTAGATTTGTTTACGATATATTTGTAAAAATGTATCCTTTGTAAATTCTAAAAAAAGATACCTAAAAAATAAAATATAACAGATGAAATTTATAGTATCGAGTTCGTACTTATTAAAGCAATTACAAGTTTTAGGAAGCGTTATCAACAGCAGCAATACTTTGCCTATTTTGGACAACTTCTTATTCGAATTAGACAATAACGAATTAACCGTTTCTTCCTCTGATTTAGAAACAACAATGTCAGCTACTTTAGCTATCGATTCTACTAGCAAAGGAAGTGTTGCAGTACCTGCTAAATTGCTATTGGAAATCCTAAAAACATTCCCTGAACAACCTTTAACTTTTACTGTAGAAGAAAATAGCACTATAGAAATCAGTTCTAATTCTGGGAAATATGCCTTAGCTTATGCTCCGGGAGAAGAATTCCCAAAAGCAGTAAACTTAGAAGAACCATCAGTAACTTTAGTTCCTGCTGATGTTTTAGCAACTGCAGTAAGCAAAACAATTTTTGCTGCTGGAAATGATGATTTACGCCCTGTAATGTCAGGAGTATTCTTCCAGTTTTCGCCACAAGGATTAACTTTTGTTGCAACTGATGCTCATAAATTAGTAAAATATGCTCGTACTGATGTTACTGCATCTCACGTAGCTGATTTTATCATGCCAAAGAAACCATTGACTATTTTAAAAAACATTTTGGCTACATCAGATGCTGAAGTAAAAATAGAATACAATGATTCGAATGCAACTTTTTCTTTTGACAACTACATTTTAATGTGTCGTTTAATTGATGGAAAATATCCAAATTACGAAGCAGTTATTCCAAAAGAAAACCCAAATAAATTAATGATTGACCGTTCTCAATTTTTGAGTTCTGTACGTCGTGTGGCTATCTTTTCTAACAAAACTACACACCAAATTCGTTTAAAAATTGCAGGTGCTGAATTAAATGTTTCTGCTGAAGATATTGATTACTCAAACAAAGCCGAAGAAAGATTAACTTGTGATTATCAAGGTGACGATATGCAAATAGGTTACAACTCTCGTTTCTTAACTGAGATGCTAACTAACTTACAATCAGACATGATTATGCTTGAAATGTCATTACCAAACAGAGCTGGAATTCTAACTCCAATTGATGGTTTAGAAGAAGGCGAAACCGTTACTATGCTTGTTATGCCAGTAATGTTAAATAGTTAAAAATTAAATTAAGAAAATGTTAAGTTTTATTTTTGATATCCAAATATAATACTTATCATTGCATCCCAGTTACGTTATTAACCAACCATTTTTTATATTTAAGAAAGCCGCAATTCCTCCAAGAAAAGCGGCTTTTTTTGTGCTAACTTATTTTAATATGAAATATAAAAGATTAGAATAACTGTCAACTATTTATACTAATCTTTTTAGCCACAAATTCACTAATTATAGACGAATTCTATATTCTGAAATTTCACAAATTCTAATCGACTTTGTCTATATTGGTGCAATCTAAAAATGACACATATAAAATCATTAGTGAATTCGTGGCTAAAAACACAACATTGGTTAGTTAAATAGATAATTATAAAGGACTAAATAATTTCCATTTTCTTCATCAGGAAAGTAGCGCTTTTATTTCGACAAATTCCTTCACGCAATTTGTAATCAAAATGCAGATCGTTATCCTTAATTTCGACTTCAAAACAATTATTACTCAAAATTTCTGGATAATCATTGGTAGTCAAACAGACTTCGATGTCATGTGTAGCAATAGCGCCAATCGCTTTTTTAGCAATTACTTTTTTAAGTACTTCTATTGTTCCGTTGCGTTTGTCATCAGAATTCGTACCTCTTAAAATTTCGTCTAACAAAACAAATGCAGGCTGTTCTTCTAAAGCATCCATAATTTGTTTTAATCGCTTTATTTCGGCAAAGAAATACGATTCGCTATCCGACAAAGAATCTGACAGTCGCATGGAAACTAAAACGGGCAAAGGATGGATTGTAGCTTCTGAAGCACAAACTACAGAACCAATTCCGCCCAAAACCATATTGATTCCTAAACTTCTTAAAAACGTACTTTTCCCAGACATATTCGAGCCCGTTAAAATCATAAAAGATTGAGGAAAAAAATGAGTATCATTCCCTACTCTAGTTTCTGGATTCAACAAAGGATGACTCAAATTTGAAAAACTAATTTTATACTCAGAATTAATTGTTGGGTAAACAAAATCAGGATTATTATAAGCCAAATTTGCCAGGCTATTCAACATTTCGAATTCACCAATTACATTTAACCAATCTTCGAGAACTTCGGCATGATCTTTTTTCCATTTCAACAAAGCTTTTAAAACATGAAGATTAAACAAAAAAGTTCCGTTGAACAACATAGCAGTAACCAAATTAGAAATAGTATCCATTCTAGAAAACAACTCCGATAATGTTTTCAAATTCGCACTGGCATTTAGCGTTTTAAACTGGAGTCTTTGTTGTAAATCCTTTAGTTTTTTAGATTCAAATTTCTCTTTTTCTATTTTTTCAACCAATAAACTATATTGATGAATAACAGCATCTATTTTCTCTGAATTAGCAATTTCAGATTGAATTCGTTTAAAAAATTTCCCCAGAATCATTAAATTGATAACAAACAAATAAGACAAACTACTAACTAAAACAGTATTATCAGTTATCAAATAAGCTATAAATATTCCTAAAAATAAGGCTGGAGTAATATAAGACAATGCACTAGCACTTTTTGATAAATCCTTTGCTGTATTTTTACTCCATTTCAATAAAGCTTCATAACTGGATTGATTGTCCTTAGCAACTTTGGCTAAAGCCAAAAAATCCTGACGCCAATCTATTTTTGATTTAAGTTCGCTTACCGCTTCTTGATTTTCAAGAATTGACTCATTACTATTTAGCTCTAATAACTGATTAGCAAGCGTTTTTTTTCCAATAAATGTGGCTGTTCTATTTAGATTCTGAAATAAAGAATGGGGACCAAAAACATCCAAATCATAAGCATAAGGATGATGAAAATTTTGGAATTCCTCGCCGTTTTCAAAAGGATTTCGTTCTCTTTTTAGAAATGAAATTTCATTTTGATTAATGGCTAACAATTCCTTTGTCAAGCTTTTTTGAAAAGACAAACGAGTATGAATGCGCATTAAAATCAAAAAAGAAACAAAAAACAAGAAACTCAAAAACAACCAAACACTTTCGGAATCTTGAATATAAAAATATACCGAAACCAAAATTAGAAATACACTCAGCAGCCTAAACAGGCTGATTGTATTGTATTTTGTATTGATTTTGTTTAATTCGCCAGTAAAAAAAACAAGCTTAGACTTATAAATATCCATAATGTATCAAATGAGACACAAATATAAACTAGCTTCTCGTCAAATTAGCATATTTTATTCTTTTTTGGAACACAGATGAAGCGGATTTAAGAAATTTTCGCAGATTATAATTGAAAAATATACCGCTAATTCGTTGATTAAAAATAAAAAAACTCTGCGAAACTTTGTGTCTCCTTTGCGGATCTTTGCGAAATAAATATAAAAAAACCTTGTGTGCTTTGCGGTTAAAAGCAGTTCTCTTTGCAAAATAAATAATTTACTTAATTGGAATAGACAAAACAGGAATATCAAAATGAGAAGCACAATCCTGAGTTAAGCTGTGATGAAATAAACTTTCGAAAAAATTACGTTTATAGGTTAGCATTGTCAAAATACTAATCTCTTTAAACATAATAAAATCCATTATGCTCTCTTTGATATTTTCACTAAAAATAACATTAAATTCTACAGGTTCATTGGCAAATTCATTTTCCCATTCTTTAATAGTTTCTTTAGTCAAATCTGAATTATCCGTTTTAACATAAAGACATTTGATTTTTGCTTTCATTTTTTTAGCAATTTCTAAAACTTGTCTCAACGCCACTTTATCTTTAGGTCTAAAACGGGTTGTAAAACCAATATTCTTAACTGACTTAAAACGAGCTTCCATTGGAACACTTAATACTGGAATTGAAACATCGCTAATAACAGCGGTGGCGTGCGTTCCTAGTATGGCTTCTGTCCAGCCCGTTGCGCCCTCAGTCCCCATGATTACATAATCAATATCATCTTCTTTGATGGATCTATCAATAGTACTTAACAAAGTACCATCCATTAATCGATGCGTCATTTTAATTCCGCTTAAGTTGCGTTTTTGAGCAATTGCATGAAGCTTAGGAAGTTCATCTTTAAAAATCTCAAATTGAGTCAATTCTACTGATTCATAAATCATCATGTAATTTTCAGGGAAATACTGACTATCAAAAACAGGTAAATCAAAGGCGTGCAACAACACCAACTCGGCTTCAATGCTATTGGCAAACTCTAAGGCATGAACAAAAGCATTGGTTGCTGCTTCAGAAAAATCGGTAGGAAATAAGACGCGTTTCATTTTAAATCACTTATAAAATTAGACTTCAACTCACTCAATAAAGATACAATTTTAACGTATTAATTCCCAAATAATTGTGGTTTTATATTAGTCCTTTAGACAATACTTCATTAGATTTAGTACCTTTACAGCCAATAATTGAGAAAATGCTAAACAACGATTCTATAGTGGCACTGGCTACAGCTTCAGGTGCTGGAGCGATAGCTATCATCCGTATATCAGGGCAAGACGCCATCCAGATTGCTAATTCGGTTTTCAAATCTATAAAAGCAAAAGATTTAACCCAGCAAAAAACACATACTTTACATCTAGGACATATTGTTGATGGTGTCAAAACCTTAGATCAGGTTTTAGTTTCTATTTTCAAAGGACCTAATTCGTATACTGGCGAAAGTACTGTTGAAATTTCCTGCCACGGTTCTACTTATATTCAGCAGCAAATTATCCAATTATTGCTTCGAAATGGCTGTAGAATGGCCGATGCTGGCGAATTCACGCTGCGTGCTTTCTTAAACGGAAAACTCGATTTATCACAAGCCGAAGCCGTAGCCGATTTGATTGCCTCAGACAACGAAGCTTCACACCAAATTGCAATGCAGCAAATGCGCGGTGGTTTCTCTAATGAAATTGCAAAACTACGTGAAGAACTGCTGAATTTTGCTTCTTTAATCGAATTAGAATTAGACTTTGCCGAAGAAGATGTAGAATTTGCTGATAGAACTCAATTTAATGAATTAATTATCCGAATCGAATTTGTTTTAAAACGTTTGGTAGATTCATTTGCCGTTGGAAACGTAATCAAAAACGGAATTCCTGTTGCTATTGTGGGTGAACCCAATGTGGGAAAATCGACTTTATTAAATGCTTTATTGAACGAAGAACGCGCCATAGTTTCTGATATTGCTGGGACAACTCGAGACACTATCGAAGATGAATTAGTCATTGGCGGAATCGGATTTAGATTCATCGATACGGCTGGAATTCGCGAAACTCAGGACGTAGTAGAAAGCATCGGAATCAGGAAAACTTTCGAAAAAATAGAACAGGCACAGGTAGTTTTATTGTTAATTGACAGTTCACGATTAACAGCTGACAGCTTAGTAAACGTAAAATTTGAAATTGAAAAAATAAGAAACCAATTTCCTTTAAAACCATTAGTTATTGTTCTAAATAAAATTGACCAACTGTCACCAAGTGAAATTACAACAATCAAAGAACAACTCACAACCAACAACTCACAACTGATAACTATTTCGGCCAAAGAAAAAGTTGGAATTGATGATCTTAAAAACACATTGCTATCCTTTGTTAATACTGGAGCTTTACGCAATAACGAAACAATTGTTACAAATACAAGACATTACGACTCTTTACTAAAAGCTTTAGAAGAGATCCAAAAAGTAAAATACGGATTAGAAACCAACCTTTCTAGCGACCTTATGGCACTCGATATCAAAGAAGCTTTATATCAATTCGGGATGATTACGGGTCAAGTTACTAACGATGAATTGCTTGGAAATATCTTCGCTAATTTTTGTATCGGAAAGTAGTATTCAGTCAGCAGTAGCAGTATTCAGCCTTAAAGTACAGGATTTTACTAAAATACTCAAACATCTTTATTCTAGACTCTAAAACATTCCAATTTAAAACACTTGTTTTTTACCGTTATAACAGTATGTTTTATCATAAAAGCAGAACCTATTGTATGTTTTATAATAAAACCCCAGTAATTACTGCTAAAGCGGTAATCTTTATCAAAAATATTTTGATAGATTTGAAGTTGATTTAAAACAAAAAAAACATTTCATGAACAATGAAAACTTTATCTTTTGTCTCGAAGCTGTTCCTGATGTGGACCACATCACCGAAACAGAAGTGGTTAAAAATTTGGAAGTATTGGCTTTATCACATGGAATTGCTAGTATTTACAAAACTTGTGATACTATTGAAGGCCTAGAAGAAAGCTTAGGCGCCTTACTTTATGACGATCATAATTTTAAAGATTACGAGATCATCTATTTAGTAATGCCTGGGCAGGAAAACAATATTTGCTTACATGATTATTATTACAGCTTAGAAGAAATTGCCGAATTATTTGAAGGAAAACTAAAAGGTAAAATTGTTCATTTTGCTAATAAAAAAATTTTAGACCTAACCGAAGAAGAAGCCCAATACTTTATAGATATTACTGGAGCAAGAGCTATTTCAGGCTATGGAACTACAGAGACTAAGATTGACAGCATCCACTTAGACAGCGTTTTTTTCAGTCTGTTTCAAGATTCAGATGATCCAATAGAAATTATGGAAGAATTGCATAAAAAACATTACGCACTTTGTAAATTTCTAGATTTTAGATTGTATTATTAAAATTTTCAACAACAAGCAAGAATATACCTTTATAATTAACTCTAAACAGTCTTAAATCCCTCTTCTTTTCAAACTATTTCAAATAAAACAGTATTTCTCATCGTTTAGTTAAAGTAGTCATTTCAAAAATCTATTTGTGAACTCGGTAAACTTTAATACTTTCGCAAAGGCTAAGTAAATTTAAAAAATGAAAAAATATTATTTACATAATGGTACCGAAAGCAGCGGTCCTTTTGATTTAGAAGAATTGAAAATCAAACAAATTACTGCAAAAACTCCAGTATGGTCTTCTGGAATGCCTGATTGGAAAAATGCGGAAGAAATAGACGAATTAAAATTTGTCTTAATAATCACTCCTCCGCCTTTTAAAGCTACTCCGCCAATACCAAAAAGAGAAGAAAAAAAGACTAAAATTATGGGATTGAATAAAAGTACCTTTTATTTAATTTCATTTCTCGCATTTTTTATTATTGGAGTATTTGTCTTAAATATTTTAGAAGAACATAGAAGTAAAGAGTTCGAACAAAAAAACAGCAAAACCGAAAGTGAAAATCGACAATTTCAGCTGCAACAAAAAGAAATTGAAGAGCAAAAAAGCCGCCTTGAAGAACAAGAAAGATTAGATGCGGAACGAATTGCCAAAGAAAGAAAAGAAACTATAAATTCTGAACTATCAAAAATTCAAATCAAACAAATCGAAAACCAAACCAGATTAGAAGAAGCCAAAAACAGCCTAACAAAAGCAACTGATTTCCAATTTTTTAGAACAGCTAATGAAAGAAACGAAGAATTAAATGCTATCCAAACCGAGATCAATCATTTGAAAGATGAAATGCAACAACTTGAAAACAAACGCAATCAATTGAGTTTAGAATTAGAAAGGATGCAAGAAAAACACATCAACTAAAAAACGTCTATTTTTTATTTAACTAAAATGCAAAATCGATATTCTTTAGTCATCAGCCCTTCTGAAAATAATATTGCAGAAGTTAAAGCTATGAAGGAAGCTTTAACCAAAGAAATTGGCTGGTATCACAGCAAAAATTCATTAGCACACATTACCATTAATGAATTTATGGCAAGCGATTCGGAAATAGAATCAATTAAAAAACAGCTATCCAATATTTGCGACAGCTTAAAACCAATTGATGTTTGCTTAAATTCATTAGATACTTATCCCAACGGAGCCTTTTTTATAGCTCCTGACGAAGTTTCGAAAATAGATTTAAAACAAATCTTGAAACATATCAATCAATTCTTTCGCGTAAAAACACTTTTTAAAAATAATGAACCGCATTTGTCTATTGCTCGTCAATTAAGTGCAGAACAGATTGCTGTTGCCTATCGTTTATTTTCAAACCCAATTGAGCTGAATTTTATTTGTGATCGTATCGCCTTGCGTTGTTTTAATCCTAACATAAAACAGTTTGAAATAATTGACTATTTTGAATTTATGGATAATCCAAAACCTACTTTTGAACAGGGAACTCTTTTTTAACTTGATTGGATTCCAGATAATCTAGCGCGTATTTTCTTAATAGATTTCGATAAAAAATCAAAAAATCGTAACTTTAAGAAATGAAAAAGCATTTTAATATTATCATTGCGGGAGCGGGTGGCATAGCCGAAGCAGCTGGTTTAATTCTGGCAGAATGGAGCGAAGTTACTCCCACTCTATTTATTGGAAACCGAACGCTTTCTAAAGCTAAATCGGTAGCGCAATGGATTGAACAAGGAAGCACAAAACCATGTTCTGTTCATCATTTTCTGCTTCCTGAAAAGGAATTGACTGATGAAATGAAAAGCATTTTAAATCAGGCGGATATCATTTTGGATTGTCTTACAGGAAGTCAGGCGCCAAGAATAGCGAATCTAGCCAAAGAATATCATTTGCATTACGCTAATCTCACCGAATATGTAGCCGAAACCAAAGAGATTATTGCTTTAGCCCAAGATGCTACCACAGGTTTTATTTTACAAACGGGTATTGCTCCCGGCTATATTGATGTGCTTGCTAATGCGCTATTCCAGCAATTCTGTGCTGATTTTAAAGTCAAAACAGTAGATAAATTAGAATTTAAAGTGGGCGCATTAACTAGAAACGCTGTAGCTCCACATTATTATGGATTTACTTGGAGTCCTGTGGGCGTTGCGACTGAATATCTTAAAAAAGCCATTACAATTCGGAATTTCAACAAAACCGAAATCCCTGCCTTATCCGAAAAAACTTCTATTATTATCAACGGAGTCACTTATGAAGCCGATTTAACCTCAGGTGGCGCTGCTGATTTACCTGATGTCTTAGCAGGAAAAGTTCGTAACCTAGATTATAAAACTCTGCGCTATCCGGGACATTACGATTGGATTCACAAACAATTAGTTGCTATTGGGAATCACGAAAATACAATTGCTGAATTACAGCAAATCATGGAAAAGGAAATTCCACTAATTGAAAACGACCAAATTATTCTATATGCCGCGGTAGAAGGCAAAGACAGCAATGGTATTTTACGAAGACGAGAAATTGCCAAATGTATTCTTCCGCAAAAAGTAGGTAATCATCAATTGAGAGCAATACAAACCACAACTGCTGCTCCTTTGGTTCAAGCAGCACAATTATTATTGGAACAAAATCTAAAAGGCGTTATTCTTCAAAGTCAGATTGAAACACAATCTTTTCTAAATGGAAATTTTATTGTTCCGGTATATGGGAAAATTGAATAATGAATTAAATTTTTCGCAAAGTCTCGCAAAGAGTACTCAGAGTTTCACAGAGTCTTATTTTTAATCTGTGGAAATTTTTTAAATCTGCTTAATCTGTGTTCCTTTTATTTCGCAAAGTCTCGAAAAGATTAAGAAAAATAATTCGTGAATTAGTAACTAAAAAAAACTAGAATCCCCGATTAGACGATTGCCTGATAATCAATTCAGGTTCTAAAATGATTCTGTTAATTGGTTTTCTCTTTTTAGGATTTTCCATTCGTTCCAAGAAAGCTTCAGCAGCTAATTTCCCTATTTGATCACTGTGCTGATTCACGGTTGAAATAGATGGCTGCGTAAGCGATGTAAAAGACTCATCACTAAAACCTATCAATGCTATTTCTTCTGGAACTTTAATATTATTTTCTAAAAGCACCTGCAAAGCTCCTAAAGCCGCAATATCACTGGCTACATAAACCGCATCAGGTTTTTCGGGAGCATCTAATAATTCTTGCATGATTCGGCGTCCGTCTTCTATACGTAAATTACTTTCGATAATCCAATTTTCCTTAACTGCTAATCCCGATTTCTCAAGTGCATCTTTATAGCCTCGAATCCTTTCTTTATAAATTCTGATATGTTTAAAACCTGCAATATGGGCAATTCGTGTGCAACGTTGGGAAACCAAATGGTCCACAACTAAATGACTACTTTTATAGTCATCAATCCCTACATAATCTACATTTAATTCTTCTTCTCCTCTATCAAATAAAACCAGTTCAGCACCTTTGGATTTTATCTTTTGGTAATATTCTAAATTGGTCGTTTCATTAGCCATCGAAGCAATAATTCCATCAACTTGAATTTTTAACAAGGTATCTATTTCCTGGCATTCTTTGGTATACGATTCATTAGACTGCGTCATGATAATATTATACCCATTCAGATTTAATACTTTCTCAATATTTTCAACTACCGAAGAAAAAAAATGATTGTTGACACGCGGAATAATCACTCCTACTAGATTACTTTTTCCTTTGCGCAAGGCACTAGACAAATAATTAGGCTGATAATCCAATTGCAACACTACTTCACGCACAGCAATTTTAGTCTTATCACTTATTCTAGGATGATCATTCAAAGCTTTAGAAATAGCCGAAGGTGTTAAACCTAAAACTGCAGCAATATCTTTTATTGTAGATTTTTTTTTATTCTCCAATTTGTTTTTATATTTGTTCAATCGAGTGAGCAAAAATAGCTCCTTTTAAAGAAAACACAAGGTTTTTAAATCTGTGTTTTTTTATTTTTAATACTGTTCAAACGTTGGAACAAATCAAAATGAATTAAATTTAACATAATGAAATATATTGTTTGCGAAAAACCAGGCGAATTTATCTTAAAAGAAAAAGAAGCTCCTGTAAGAAAAGAAAATGAAGCTTTATTACAAATCAATAAGGTAGGAATCTGTGGAACTGATTTACACGCTTATGGTGGAAATCAGGCTTTTTTTAGCTATCCTAGAATTCTTGGACATGAATTAGCTTCTACAGTTCTTGAAATTGGAGACAATCCTAGAGGAATTAAAGCTGGAGACAATGTTGTGGTGATGCCTTATGTAAGCTGTGGTACTTGTATTGCTTGCCGAAACGGAAAAACAAACTGTTGTACTAATATTAAAGTTCTAGGTGTTCACACTGATGGTGGTATGCAAGAACAAATTACTGTTCCTGCCTCTATCCTTTTACCTGCAAATAATTTGTCTGATGACCAAATGGCTATCGTTGAACCTTTAGCAATTGGTGCTCACGCTATTCGTAGAGCTGCAATTGTTCCAGGAGAAACTGCGGCAGTTGTAGGTTGTGGCCCTATCGGAATTGGGATTATGAAACTGGCTCAAATTGCTGGTGCTAAAGTAATCGCTATCGATATGAACGAACAGCGTTTGGCTTACGCCAAAGAAAAAATTGGTGTCGATTTCACAGTAAAAGCTGGAGAAAATACAGTAGCAGAAATCACTAAAATTACTAATGGCGATTTATGTACTGCTGTTTTTGATGCTTCTGGACACAAAGGCGCTTTAGAATCTTGTCCTGATTATATGTCGCACGGTGGTCGTTTTGTTTTAGTTGGTTTATCGAAAGGAGAATTGACCTACAGCCATCCAGCGATTCACGCTAAAGAAATGACTTTAATGTGTAGCCGAAATGCTACTACAGAAGATTTTGAACACGTAATTAGTGTTTTAGACCAATTCCCAACAGAATCGTATATTAGCCACAGCGTTCCTTATACCGAAATGATTGCTAATTTCGATAGTTGGTTAAATCCTGCAACAGGCGTAATTAAAGCTACTGTAGATTTTAAATTAAAATAGTCATGACAATAGATTCACATCAACATTTTTGGATATACGAAGCTGAAAAACACGCTTGGATAGACGATGACATGAAAGTGATTCGTAAAGATTTCCTGCCTGAAGATTTAAAAACGGTCTACCAAGAAAATGGAATCGACGGTTGTGTCGCAGTTCAAGCCGATCAAACATTGGCTGAAACCGATTTTCTTTTAGATTTGGCTCAAAAAAATGACTTCATTAAAGGCGTTGTTGGTTGGGTTGATTTAAGAGCTTCGAATATTGATAGCGTTTTAAAACAATACAGCACATTTCCAAAACTGAAAGGTTTTAGACATGTGGTTCAGGGCGAAGCCGATCATAACTTTATGTTACGCCCTGATTTCTTGAACGGAATTACCGCTTTAGAGCAATACAATTTTACTTATGACATTCTTATTTTCCCTCATCAATTAGGAGTGACATTGGAATTAGTAAGACGTTTTCCAAATCAAAAATTTGTTATTGACCACATTGCAAAACCATACATAAAAGACAGATTTTATGATGGTTGGGCTGCTGCAATGAAAGCGATTAGTGAATACCCAAATGTGTATTGTAAACTATCCGGAATGACTACCGAAGCCGATTACAATAGTTGGACTCCAGAACAAATCGAACCTTATATGCAATTAGTATTAGAAGCTTTTGGTGCAAACCGAATACTTTTTGGTTCTGATTGGCCGGTTTGTCTGGTAGCTGGAAATTATACAAAAACAAAAGAACTAGTAACCAATTTCATTGCAAAATTAAGCTCAGACGAGCAGGCTGCCATTATGGGAGCCAATGCAATGCAATTTTATAACTTATAAATTATGGATTTAGGATTAAAAGGAAAAGTAGTCGTTATTACGGGTGCTGCAGGAATTAAAGGAAGTATTGGAGAAACTATTTTGCAACATTTGGTTGCTGAAGGTGCTATTCCTGCTGTAATTGACCGAAACGACAGAGGTTTTGCTTATGTTGAAGAAATACAAAAAAAAGGAACAGACGCTTTGTTTTGCAAAACTGACGTTACTAATCCTGCAGAAATTGAAGAAGCAATTGCTAAAATCGCTGCTAAATACGGTCGAATTGACGCCTTAATCAACAATGTTGGGGTAAATGATGGAGCTGGTTTAGACGCTTCTTACAAAGACTTCATGGATTCTTTAAAGCTAAATATGGTTAGTTACTTTTTAGCTGCTAAATATGCTTTACCTTATTTAAAAGAATCGAAAGGTCCTATTTTAAATATTGGTTCAAAAGTAGGATTAACAGGTCAGGGAGGAACTTCAGGATATGCTGCTGCAAAAGGTGGTGTTTTAGGATTAACCCGCGAATGGGCAGTTGATTTAATCAAACATTCGATAAGAGTAAATGCAATAATCATTGCTGAAAGCTGGACTCCTGCTTATGACACCTGGATTAAAACATTGGAAAATGGAGAAGAAAAATTGAAATCTATTGTGAAGAAAATTCCATTAGAAAACAGAATGACTACTCCTGATGAAATTGCTGATACTTGCTTGTTTACAATTTCTGAAAGATCTTCGCATACTACTGGACAGTTTATTTTCTGCGATGGTGGTTACGTTCACTTAGACCGCTCATTGCTAACAGAATAAATCACATCACTTAAATAAAAAATCCGTTTCAAATTGTTGTTTTGAAACGGATTTTTTTATTCTAATTAATCACATTTTAACCAGCCCGTAATACTCATTCTTGTATTTTGAGTCAGTAATACTTCGTGAACCAATTCATCACTTTTAAAGAAAACAGTTTTCCCCTGTGTGGGACTTATTTTTTGATTGTTATTATCCTGATGAATTAACAATTCTCCACCATCTGAGGGTAGCCAATTATTATTTAAATAACTAATCATAGAAAATTTTCTACTCGAATTATTTTGAAACTGATCTAAATGTTTCAGATAAAAATCGCCTTTTTCATATAAAGAATAATGGAATTCATATCCTGTAATTCCTGTGTAACAGCTTTGATTCAAATAGCGAATAAAATCTTCAATATGTTTGAAAAATTCGTTTTCGAACGCATTATTATGTTTTTTATCCAACCAATAGATAGAATCACTGCGGACAGCACTATCGTAAGCAATTGCATCGGAATTTCCTGTTCCTGCGTCTTTCAACAAACTTTGATTGTTTAAAGAAAATAGATTTTGTTTTAGATTATCAGTCAATTCATCAGATAAAAAGTGTTCTGATATTCCCACTTTATTTTCAATATACGAAGCGATTAAAGCTTCAAAGTTTTTTTCCATTAAGAACGATAATCCCAAATAGGATTAGCTGACGAATGTAGGTTAAAAAGACGTACCAATTACATTTCTACAATTTATTACCACAAATAAAAAAGGATTTAGAAATGAATCTAAATCCTTGTGTTTCAAATTTATAAAAACCTACAATTTACTGATGTAACTTCCATAAATATCTTTAAACTGATAGCCTTCGGCAATTCGGTCTTTACTCAGTTTTCGAAATTCAACTAATCCCCAAAGAATAAATTCTTTCATGAAAAACTTATCTTCTTTTGCCAAATCAGCCTGGTATTCTTTTAACAAAATTTCTAATGGTACTATAGCAGCTAAAATATTTTGATATTCGTCATCAGAACAATCATCTAATAATTCGAAACCGCTTTCGGCAAAAAACCATTCTATTAAATCCGAATAAGGCGTTTTTTCATTTGGTTTTTCTAATTTTTCAATTTTAGGGAAATAAGCAGGGAAAATGGTACGCACTGCCGAAGCTATTAAACGTTCAGCAACCGCGGCAGCTCCCTCCTGCTCTCCTTCATAAACCAACTCTACTTTTCCTGTTATAGATGGAATAATCCCCATAAAATCAGATAATCGTAAAGTAGTTTTATCAACTCCTGCTTTTAAAGCACGACGTTCAGCAGTGCTTAACAAATTCTCATAAGCCGTAATACTCATTCTGGCACTAACACCACTTTTATGGTCGATAAATTCACTTTCTCTGGCTTCAAAACTAATTTGTTCTAATAAATCTTTGGCTAAAGATGGAACATACACCGCATCATTCTGAGTCGCATCTAACTTAGCTTCCTGTTCAGTAATTTTTCTGGCAATCTCCAGATTTTCTGGATAATGCGTTAGAATCTGCGAACCTATTCTATCTTTCAATGGCGTTACAATACTTCCTCGATTAGTATAATCCTCAGGATTTGCTGTAAATACAAATTGCATATCGAGTGGCATTCTTACCTTAAATCCACGAATTTGAATATCGCCTTCCTGTAAAATATTAAATAAAGCCACCTGAATTCTGGCTTGTAAATCAGGCAATTCATTAATTACAAAAATACAGCGATTAGCACGCGGAATCATCCCAAAATGAATCACACGATCATCGGCATACGATAATTTCAAATTGGCAGCTTTTATTGGATCAACATCTCCTATTAAATCGGCAACAGTTACATCTGGAGTCGCCAGTTTTTCAAAAAAACGTTCGCTTCTGTGTAACCAGGAAATCGGTGTTTCGTCACCTTTCGTTGCAATAATATCTTTAGCAAAACGCGAAATGGGATTTAAAGGATCGTCATTTATTTCAGATCCACTCACAAACGGAATGTATTCATCAAGCAATTCAACCATTTTACGAGCCAATCTGGTTTTGGCCTGACCTCGAAGTCCTAATAAATTGATATTATGACGCGAAAGAATGGCGCGTTCCAACTCAGGAATCACTGTGTTTTCAAAACCATGTACGCCTTCGAATGTAGGAATTCCTAATTTAATTTTTTCTCGCAAATTGTTTCGCAATTCGTCTTTTATGCTTTTACTTTTATAGCCAGAAGCTTTTAATTCGCCTAAAGTATTTATATTTTCTATTTTCATGTTAAATTTAAATTGAATGATTTAAAGATTGAAAAATTGTAAGATTACAATATGATTTCATCAAACAAACGTTCTTATATTATTCTTATTTTGTCATTATTAGATTTACTGAACACTAACAACTGACCACTGCAAACTAACTACTTCAATCTCTTTTTCCTATTCGTTTCATAATCTTCAAAAATCATTTCGCCTAAACCTTTTAAGCCTGTGTAAAAAGCTTTTCCCTGGTTAGCTTCAGTAAATCTATTGACAAATTTTTGCAAATACGGATCGCTCGCAATCATAAAAGTGGTGATTGGAATATGTAATTTTCTAGCCTGTTGTGCCTGAGTATAACATTTGTCAACTATATATTCATCGAGACCGTTACTGTTCATGTAATAAGAACCATCACGTTCCTTTACACAACTGGGTTTACCATCAGTAATCATGAAAATTTGTTTGTTGGTATTTCGTTTTCTTCGAAGCATATCCATTGCCAATTGCAAACCTGCAACTGTATTGGTATGAAATGGCCCTACTTTTAAATAAGGTAAATCTTTAATAGCAATTGGCCAGGCATCATTTCCAAAAACCAAAATATCTAAAGTGTCTTTTGGATATCGGGTAGTAATTAATTCTGCCAATGCCATAGCTACTTTCTTGGCTGGCGTAATACGATCTTCACCATACAAAATCATACTGTGACTGATATCAATCATCAAAACGGTACTCATCTGAGCTTTGTACTGCGTATCTTCGACAACCAAATCATTTTCAGTCAGCATGAAATTATCCACACCATTATTGATTTGGGCATTTCGTAAACTTTCAGTCAGTGAAATTCTTTCCAGGCTATCGCCAAAATGAAATTCTCTAAATTCACCTGTATGTTCGTCACCGTTTCCAGCATGTTTAGTTTTGTGATTGCCATTACCAGAACGTTTTAGTTTTCCGAATATCTGGTCTAAAGCTTGTTGCCGTATGGCTCTTTCGGTTTTTGCAGTTATTCCAAGACCTGAAGTCCCATCTTCTTTCAGTTCGTCTTTGATGTACCCTTTTTTCTTTAAATCTTCAATAAAATCATCAATGGTATACTGTTCATCCGTCAGTTTATATTCCTTGTCTAATTCCCGCAACCAGTCGATAGCTTCATCAAAATCCCCAGAAGTATGTGTAATTAACTCTTTGAATATCTCAAAAAGTCTATCAAACGGAGATTGATTAGGAGCCTGATACTGTTTAAAATAGAAACCTTTTTTATTGCTCTTTTCCATAGCCATTAAAATTACATTATTTTAAAATGTACTTCAACTGAACAGCTATTAATTTTAAGTTAAAAAGAAATTAAAAAAGTAAATTAATAATATTCACCATCAACGTAATACCAATTTCCATCTTCCTGAACAAAAGTGGAAAACTCATGGTGTATTTGTGGTAATTTATTTTGATCTAAAAAATAAGCGTTAAATTCTACAGTAGTTTCAGTAGACTTAAGAACTTCTAATTTTTGCCATTTATTACAGGTTGCCCAAAGCAAAATATCTTCTTTAGAATGATTGTTCCGTTCAGAAACATGAGTAGTGGCTACTAAATAATCAGCCTGATGTGTTGAATAAGCGCTATAACGGGAACGCATCAAAGCCTCTGCATTAGGTGCTTTTTTATCCCCTTTAATATAAGGTTCGCAACAATCTTTAAATGTTTTTTGAGAATTACAATAACATAAATTCATACTATTTAAAACTTAAACTTGACCATTAAGAGCCACAATCTTTTGATACAATTGATTCAATAAAACTTGGTATTTACTAATTTCAACTAAATCCTCGTCTTCATCTGAGGTGTCTAACATATCATCTAATAATTCGCTAACATCTACTAATTTATTATTGGCATCCTTAGCGTTTTTAGCTGCTATTAAATCAATAATTTCCTGAACTTCGGCTTTTAATGAGGCGTATTTATCGTTTTCCATAGTGGCTTTATATATTTTCTTCGTTATTGTTTTCGTTAAACTTTTTTGTAATTTGTTTTAACTTTTCTTTTCTTGATACCTCGGCTTGTTTTGCTTTGGCTTGTGCTTTATGTAACTTATCGTTATGTTTTTTTATATTCCTTTCATTATTTCGTCCCATATTCTTCTCCTTTAAATTAACAAAAACAATTTACATTTTTCAAAACAGATTTATAAATTCCGTAACTTGTTTTTTATTTTGCACAAAGTTTATCATTTTTAAATAGAATATTCAAATTTAATACCCCTAAATACTATTTATTGGTTTAATTAGTTATTAATAATCTATAAGCTTACACTATCTATTTTAGATATTAAAAACAATATTTTTTTAAATATATTTTTCATAGATTTGATGTAAAATATTACATTTCGTTTCTATTTCGCTCATTACTTTGATGAAAATCAAAAACAACAACCCTAAAGCTCATTCGCAAATAATGAATTTCACTAAATCAATTTTAAATCATAACGATAGGTTTATAATCAAACCTAAATTAGTAGGCGTTTTAGTTTTTATCTTTTTTTGCATCATCTTTTCATTCATTATTTCTCAGCAATACAACATTGCTAAAAAAGCTAAGAATGATGAAATGAATGTGATCCTTCAATCCATTAGTAAAAATATTGAACAATCTTTAAAGAAAAATTATGTCGATGCGTTAACATTGGCACTAACGATCAATGACGAAGGAATTCCTGAAAATTTTGAAGAAGTAGGAAAACAAATTCTTGCTGCCAATACTAATATCGATGCGGTACAACTGGTTCCTAATGGAATAATAAAATACATTTATCCTCTAAAGGGAAATGAAGCAGCAATAGGTTTTAACATTCTTAAATCCAAAGAGCATCAATATGAAGCTCTACAAGCTATTGAGAACAGAAAAATGTATTTTGCGGGTCCACTCGAATTAAAACAAGGCGGATTAGGAATTTTAGGTCGTATTCCAGTCTATAAAAACAATAAGTTCTGGGGATTTTCGGCTATTATCATCCACTTAAACACTTTAATCAAAATACCTGAAATAAAAAAAATAAATCCTTCTAAATATGCTTTTCAGCTTTCTAAAATAGACCCAAACAACAAAAAAGAAGTTTTCTTTCTAGCTTCGAAACAGAAATTAAATACCAAAAACACCATCAGTACTTACATTCCAGATGGAAATTGGAAATTATATTTAGTAGATCTTAGACCCTATTCCCTAGTAGCTCCTTTTGCGTTCCGTTCTCTTTTAGGTATATTATTAGCCTTATTGATTGGTTTTTTAACCAATTCTTTTTTCAAAAAACCAGCTGAATTAAAACGCTTACTACAAGAACAAGCCGAAAAACTCTTAAACAATGAAATTAAATTTAAAAGTGTTTTTGACCAAGCTGCAGTAGGTATAACTTATATTGACACTAATTCGGGTCAATTATTAGAAGCAAATAAAAAATATTGTGATTTATTAGGCTATACGGAGCATGAAATAAAACAAAAAAACATCCAAGCCATTGTTCATCCTGATCATTTAGAGGAGTCATTTTTAAATTTCGAAAAACTAAAAAAAGGACTCATCAGAGAATATTCAACGGAAAGAAGACATATCACAAAATCGGGTGATATCATTTGGTGCAAACTTACCATTTCTCCTCTTTGGGAAATTAATACTCCGCCTACAATCCACATTGCAATTGTAGAAGATATAACCGAACGTAAACTTGCCGAAGAAACTAATTTTAATTCGCAACAAAGAATTAAATCACTCATAAATACCGTGGATGGTATCGTTTGGGAATGCGATGCACAAACCTTAGAATTTACTTTTATTAGTAAGAAAGTAAAAGACATTTTGGGCTATACAGCTGAGGAATGGATAAATGATAACTCTTTCTGGATTGATCACATTCACCCAGAAGACAAAGAAAATGCTTTTAACTTTTTCAAAGAACAAACCAGCCAACTTAAAAATCATGATTTTGAGTATCGAATGATTGCTAAAAATGGCGCTATTGTTTGGCTAAGAGATATTGTAAACGTAATTGTAGAGGATGGAAAAGCGAAGAGTTTAAGAGGTATTATGATTGACATTACTAAAAACAAAGAAATTGAAGTTGACCTCAACAATTCTTTTAATGTAGTTAGTGAACAAAACAAGCGCCTTCTAAACTTTTCATACATCGTATCTCATAATTTAAGATCTCACACTAGCAATATCACTTCTATTGTAGATATTATAACCACAGCCGATTCGGATGAAGAAAAAGAGGAAATGATTCAATTATTAAAATCGGTTTCTGACTCTCTTAACGAAACGATGCTAAACCTCAACGAAGTAGTTAACATTCAAACCAATGTTGGACTAATAACCGAAAACTTAAACCTAAAACAATTTATAGACAATACTATTCATATTCTTTCAGATCAAATAGAAATGAAAGGCATTACAATAATTTCTACCATCAAAAGTGATCTCGAAGTCAACTACAACCCTGCTTACTTGGAAAGTATCTTGTACAATTTGATTTCTAATGCTATTCGTTACAGTCATTTAGACCGAAATCCTACTATTACCATCGATTTTTTCACAGAGAAAAAAATGAAAGTACTTCAAGTTTCGGATAACGGAATAGGAATCGACCTTAAGAAAAATGGTCATAAAATATTTGGGATGTATAAAAAATTCACAAATCATGAAGACTCCAAAGGAATTGGTTTATTTATCACAAAAAATCAAATCGATGCTATGGGAGGAAATATAACTGTTGATAGCGAACCTAATCTAGGAACAACTTTTAAAGTGTATATATCATGAAAGAGATGACAATTTGGATTGTAGATGATGATCCCATTTACCAAATCATCATGAATAAAATCATCGTTAAATCGGGAATATTTTCATCAATACTTTCTTTTACAAATGGTAAAAAAGCAATCAAAGCTCTAAAAAATAGTATTGAAAAGCAAGCTGATTTCCCTGATATTATCTTGCTTGATATTGAAATGCCTGTACTGGATGGTTGGGGATTTGTGGACGAAATGGACTCTTTAAAATCTCAAATTAATAACGAAGTAAGAATCTACATTTCTAGTTCTTCGATAGCTATTGAAGATAGAGAACGCGCCAAAAACAATACTGGGATTTTAGGATACCTGTGTAAACCCATCAGCTTAGACGATATTAAAAAAATAACTTCTTATTAATTAGCTGGTTTTCTCGGCAACTTCTCTTTTTATGTCTTCCAATGTTTTATTGGTAAAAATCAATTCTTCAATAATTAATTTTCTTAAAAGAGTTATATCATCACAATCAAAATGTTTAGCCCAGGAATCAAGTTGAATCAAATTCCGAACTTGCTTGATTCTTTTAGTGGTTTCTAAAGTTGTTCTAAGAACAGCTTTCTGATTGTATTCTGGATTATTTTTATGCTGATAATTCACTGTATTTTTAGCGTAATCCATTTCCAAATAATACAATTTATCTATTGCATTATCAGGATAAAAACATTCCCATTTAGCAAAACCTATTTTATATTTTGTAGTAGTTTCAGGCTCCATAGCTACTAATCTCCATTTGCTATTAGCTAATCTTCCCCAATGATTAGAAAGTCGGTACATGCCTTCAGAGGTATAATAATAGCTACTTCCAGCCTTACTTTCAAATTGGAGTTTCAAACCTTCAATAGCGTCTGGCAAGACTTCATGAAAGATACAAAAGGTATTTTTAAAAGAATTGGGATGTGGTTTATAGTTTTTTTGCATAAGCGCAAATATACTCAGAAAGTACAAAACCGCCTAAAGCCAAAATAATTGATTAACTTTGCACTGAAAATTTTTAAACAACGCAGTCATGACCAAAGCTTCAGAAGAAAGAATGTTACAAAAAGGAGTGTTTACAGGAATTATTGAAAAAGATGAAAACAACAACTTTTTTTGTGGAGAATATCTATTAGATTATAAAATGGTTCAAGCTAAATTTACTCTAGGCGATTGGATTACGATCAAATCAATTATTGAAAACCCAAGTGATATTAGTTATAATAAGTATCCTAAAAAGTCTAGAAACTTTGACAAGGCTAATAACAAACCACAACAATAAACACTGTAAATCAATACATTAATACAAAAAAACTTTTTTACTTTTTTTTTGCTGATAAACAAAAAACTTAAAAAAAAGTGTACCTTTGCAAAAAAATTGTCGACTTTGAAACTGAAAAATATTCAGTTTCACACTAACAGACAAGTAGTTACCTTAATTTATGAAAAAAATAGTTGAATACCGCAAGCTCTTAAATGTAGATAAAACTGCACAGCTAAAAGATTTAAAAACCATCTATCGTAATGCGATGAAAGAAGCGCATCCTGATAAATTTCAAGGAGATGAAACTGGTTTAAAAGCGGCTGAAGAAAATAGTAAAAAAATTATTGAAGCTTACCACTTTTTAGTAAGTATCAATCCTGAAACTATTAAAGCAAACTTACCTGAGTACACTGAAACTATTGCAACTGCAACAGTTACAGATTACAAATTTGTTGAAGGTAGATTGATTATCAATTTTTCTAATGGAAGTGTTTACGAATACATCAGTGTTCCTAAAGCAACTTACGTGAAAATGGTAAATGCTGAATCTCCTGCAAGATTTGCTAAAAGACATATCTTTAATGCTTTTCCATACAGAAAAACAATAAACCAAGATTAATTTCATTAATCTGATACTATAAAAAAAGCCAGTAATTTTTAAAATTACTGGCTTTTTAACTTTCTAAAAGTATTTTATTCTAAAATAAAATTCACACTTACATTAGCCGTAATAGTGATTTCTCCAACAGCTAAAGTTTCTTTACTTGCTCCAGCAGCATCACTTTCCATAGCCATGGTTTTAAATCTTGCATAAACAGGCTGCGGATTATAACTTTGTGAATTATCAGTTATTGTCATAGCGCGTCCTACTTTTTGACCTAAAACGGATACATAATCTTCGGCTTTGTGTTTTGCATCTTTCATCGCTAATTTTCTAGCATCCGATTCGTATTGCTCTAATTTAGACGATTGGAAAACCACATTGTCAATTCGATTGATTCCTTGATCTACCAATCCTTCCATTAATTCGTCATACTTATTCAAATCTTTAACAATAATCTCTACTGTTTGCGTAGCATTATAAGTAGTTTTCTTTTTCTCATAATCGTATTGTGGATTTAGACTAACTCGTTGTGTTCTATAATCAGATGGAGCCAAATTCATTTTCTTAATCAATTTTAAAACGGCATCAATTTTATCGTCATTTTGCTTCTTGACTTCTTTAGCAACATTTCCTTTAGTTTCAACAGTAGCCGAAATAGTGGCTTGATCTGGAGTTACTTTTACTTTTCCTTCTCCAGAAACACTTATTTGTGGAACTTGCTTTATTTCCTGACCATAAGATAAAGTCATAAACAGTACGGATAGAAATACTATTACTTTTTTCATTTTTATATATTTTAAAATTTCTAGACAATATTCAAAAGTTATGCCATTAAATCTTCTTCAACTTTATTAAAACAAAAAGAAGCAGGATGGGAATTGTTAACAAACTGACCATCAAGGGGTGTGTCAAAATTAAATTAGGGTTCACTAATAGCGTAATTAAATAACCGCCAATAGCACCTCCAAAATGTGCCGTATGACCTATTCCATCGTTTTTTGCTTTGATTCCATAAATAGAATACAACAAATACAAAATACCAAAAACATAAGCTGGCATTGGAATAATGAAAAAGATTCCCAACATCATATCAGGTTCTAATAAAATTGCCGAATACAAAATTCCAGTTACCGCTCCTGAAGCTCCAATAGCTCTGTAATTATAGTCGTTTTTATGCAAAACAAGCGTTAACAAGCTTCCAAAAATTAAACTTGCAAAATAGATTACTAAAAACAATAAACTCCCTAAATAAGCAATAACAACAGGTGCAAAAAAATAAAGTGTAATCATATTAAAAACTAAATGACCAATATCGGCATGAAGAAATCCCGATGTCAGCATTCTAATTTGTTCTCCCGAACGGATACTTCCAATATGAAATTCGTATTTTCTAAAAAAAGAATAATCATTAAATCCTTTATAACTAAAAAGCACATTAGCAAGAATTATGGCAATCAAAAAGGTATTCATAAGCTGTTTTTATTGTGAATGGTAAATATAACAATTCCGCTAGACCCATTAGTAAGTCTACTAACTTTATTAAGTTTATTCATTTTTGGCTTATATTTGCTAAAAAAAATACTGCATGCAATTTTTAGTCTTTATAATCGCTTATCCCCTACTTTGGTTTATATCGATTTTACCTTTCCGAATATTTTATTGGATTTCAGACATCATGTTTTTTATTGTTTACTATCTTATAAGATATCGTAAAACAACTGTTAGAGAAAATCTAAAAATGGCCTTGCCAAATCTTACTGACAAAGAACATTTGGCTTTAGAGAAAAAATTCTACAGACATTTTTGTGATATGTTTATGGAAATGGCTAAAACCATGAGCATGTCAGCCGAAGAAATGGATAAAAGATTCAAGATTACTAATCTGGACTTGATTAAAGAATATGAAGCAAAAAACAAAAGCATTATGCTCTTAGCTTCTCATTACGCTAGTTGGGAATGGTTGCTTTCCTTAAACTTAAAGTTATCTTATCAGGGTATTGCTGTTTATAAAAAAATAGCCAATCGCTATTTTGATAAATTAACCAAAGACATTCGTTCAAAATACAATACCGAATTAGTATCTACCGATAGAACTATTCCGTTAATGGCTAATAATAATCGAAAAGGAATCATGTCGGTTTATGGACTTGCCAGCGACCAATCGCCAAAAAGAGTCCAAATTGCCCACTGGGAAAGCTTTATGGGAATTGAAACGCCTGTCCACATTGGCCCCGAATTATTGTCTAAAAAATACAATCTCAATGTGGTGTTTGCCAAAGTAAAAAAGGTAAAAAGAGGTTATTATGAAATGACATTGATTCCAATTACTGATGAACCAAAATCACTTCCTAATTACGAGATTATTCATCGCTACATCAAAGAAGTAGAAAAACAAATATATGAAGCTCCCGAATATTATTTCTGGACTCACAAAAGATGGAAACACCATCGTTAAAAGCAAAAAGCTTAGTAAAATTGCTGAAGCAACTTATACTAAGCTTTTTTTTATTAAGGGGCAAAATTTTTAGTTACAAATCGAATCCAACCGAAAACATCCAAACTCTATTTTGAGCTTTTTCTGTATCATATAAATCTCCTAGACCCAAATGATACCTTACACCAAGACTAACTCCTGAATCAGTCTTTAAACCTGCTCCAAAATTCATTCCCCAATCAAAACTATCAGGGTTAAATTCTTGTGAACTACTAAAAAAACCATCATATATTTCTTTATGTGTAACGGCAAATCCTATTTGTGGACCAACTTCCAAGAAAAAATTATGAGATGGATAGGCTTTAAACATCAGAGGTAAATTGATGTAATTTAATTTTTGAGTAAAAGTTCCTGAACTATTCTCAATCTTATACCCTTGTTGCGAAAACAACAATTCAGGTTGGATAGAAAAACCTTCACTAATAAAAGATTCTCCATAAACCCCGATATGAAAACCATGTCGTTGATCCGTCTCTCCTTCACCATCAAAGCTAACAGCCGATAAATTGTAACCTCCTTTTATCCCTCCGTGAGATTGATGTGAAAATCGTTCTTGTGCATTAATTGATACTATTGCTCCAAGAAACACTAGCATTAAATATATTTTTTTCATTCTTTATCTTTTTAATTTATTTCCCTCCATTGGCACGAAGATCAGCTATACATTGTGCGTCTAATTGCGGAATTGAACCACCAATAACATTTCCAGATTCTGATTCCCAATACATCAAGCAAGTCGATACATTGCAGTGTCTCTTATGATCAGCATCTTCATGGTCTGATTGCATTGGAGTTCCTGAATTAGTTAATCCTAAAATATGCCCAAACTCATGACTTATAACCGTAGTTTCTAATACACTAATTGGTTTAAGAGGACTGCTACTTAATTTCTTAATAGTGTTTTCATAAATTACAAAAGACGTATTTCTATAAGCCGTTCCTAAAACTACTGATGTGCTTGTATCAGTAGAAGATTTAGCATCGGCAAAAAAGGCCCAAATTGCAATTTGACTTCCGTTATTATAATGAATTCTATTAGCGTCTTCTAAAGCAATAATTTGTGCATTAGTATAAGTGGTATTCCCTGGTGCTGCAATGGCTCTTTTTTCTACGGTAATTCCGCCTGGTTTATTAATTCTACTTCCTAAAAAAGAAACAAAATTATTAATGGCTGTTGCCGAAGGTTCAAAACCCACAACATAAACTACCTCAATTACCATACTATCAAAATCATCTCCAGCTAATAAATCATGTGCCGAAGCTCCTAATGTCTTTTTATTGTTGGCTTTTACAATTCCATTTTCTGAATCATCTTTCGAACAAGATGTGAATATCAAAAAAGCTAAAGCAATTACAGCAAATATTTTCTTCATTTTCTTAGTTTTAGGAACTACTTTTTTAAAATTTTTATCCAAATAAATAAATTTAATTGCAAAAGCCAACATTAATCTATGTTAAATTTGTTTCAATACCAGAGTAACAGCACTATTGGTTTTACTTTGTAAAGTAATAGTTGAAGTAGTAAAACTTGTTACTTTCCATGTATTATTGAATACAGTAAAATTAGTACTTCCGGTAAAACCTAACTGTAAATATACATCCGTGTCTGATGTCATACTATAAGTACCTGTAGCAATAGTAGTCAAAGCTTCCATAGACTTAACCTTCCAATCGTTTGTAAAATCAATAGTCTTATTCAAATAATAACTAGAAGCCGATTCCACTCCTGCAGTAATATATGAGCTCACTTTAAAAGTACCATTTACTAATATCGTTTCTAATTTTTCTTTATTCTCAGCTGCTACATTTATTTTTGATTCAAGGCTTAAGGCAGCATCAATATTGGCTTTTAACTCAGCATCGCTGTTAACCATCGCAGTAGAACCATCAACAAGAGTTACAGTCATTGGGTATTTAACAGAAAAATATTCTGAACTACTAATATTAGTCATGTACGTAAACAATTGTTTTTCAGATGTAATAACTACACTTCCTGTTTGTACTAAACTCGCATCATAAGTTAATATTGTAATTGGGTAACTAATATTTAATGATGAAATAGCAGCCGTACTATTATTTTCTGCCTGAGTACAATTAGTAACAATAGCATTATAATCAGCTTGACTGTTTACAGTAACTTCAGTATAATCACTCATTTTAATTCTTAAAGGAAATTTTAATACCACTGTATCAGTATCATTATTGAATTGTCCAAGAATAGAAATAGCTTGTTCATAACTCAATTGGCTTATAAAAGTAAGCTGTGTTCCGTTTACTGTAGCAACAAAAGGAAACAAAATAGAAGAACAAGCTGAACCATCAATAAAATCATCTGATGATCCATCGTACATAGCCACTCGCTTAAGATTAGTAGTAGTGGTTGAATTAGCTGAATTGGTATTAGGATTGTCTCCTTGTACGTCATCAACCTCGCTTTGGCATGATGTTAAACTAAAGATACTCATCAATGCAATTCCGGTAATCAATTTAAATGTTTTCATAATTTACAAATTTAATATTTTATAATAGTTTCTAATGCTTATTTATTCGCATTTCTATTAGTAAGACAAGTCAAGCTTATTTTACCCTACCTAAAAAATTAAAAAAAAATAAATTTTTCATAACAAATTGATTTACAATTATTTTGCTAAAATATAAAAAAACCGATAGTATACAAAAGATACAGCATAAAGAAAATTAATCTAATTTTACAATAACCAAAAATCAATCCTACATTAAGAATGAGCGAGAAAAACAATAGTCTTTGCGAAGAATCTCATTTTAGCGAATTTTATATAAAAAACGTTCAGTCGGCAACTAATTTCGCTTACTACAAATCAGGCGATAGTGATGCCGCTTTAGATCTTGTCCAAGAAGCCTTTGTTCGAATTTGGGAAAATTGTTCTCAAATAGATTTCTCTAAAGTCAAGACTTATTTGTTTACAACGGTAAATAATTTGTTCCTCAATACTATAAAACATCAAAAAGTAGTTATGGCTTTCGCAAAAGAAACGCCTTATCTTGATACAACAAATCAAACTCCCGAATACCTTTTAGAAGAAGAAGAATTTAAAATCAAACTCCAAAATGCCATTGCTTCTTTAAGCGAAGCACAAAGAGAGGTTTTTTTAATGAATAGAATCGACGGAAAAAAATACCGTGAAATTGCCGATATATTAGACATCACCCAAAAAGCTGTCGAAAAAAGAATGTCTGGCGCTTTAAAGCTTCTAAAAGAGCATATTGAAAACATAAAATAATTACATCAGTAGGGTAAAATTCTATTAAGTTGTCTTATCACTATAGCGAGAACTAATGAAAAAGGAAAAAGAAATATTAAAATGGCTTAACGCTGAGCTTTCTGATAAAGAAATCGAAGATTTAAAACAATCGGAAGATTTTGACACTATTGAGAAGATAGCACATTATTCGGCTCACTTAGCAACTCCAAAAGTAGATGCTCAGCAAGCTTTGGCTTCTTTAAAAAATAGAAACCTTGTAAAAAAAGAACCAAAAGTAAGAAGCCTACACTTTAAATCAATCTTTAAAGTAGCAGCTGCTATTGCGGTATTATTAACTTCGGCATATTTCTTATTTTTCAATACTACACAATCTTTCGAAACTGGAATTGCACAAACAAAAACATTTAACCTTCCTGATAATTCTGAAGTTTTATTGAATGCTTCATCTAAAATAACTTTCAACGAAAAAGATTGGAACCAAAAAAGAGATTTAACCCTAGAAGGAGAAGCTTATTTTCAAGTACAAAAAGGAAAAACCTTTAGCGTAAAAACTACTGATGGTGTTGTAAAAGTACTTGGAACTCATTTTGATATCAAACAACGCAATAATTATTATGAAGTAAGCTGTTTTGAAGGATTAGTAAGTGTCACTTACAAGAATCAAACTGTAAAATTACCGCCTGGAAAAACCTTCAGGGTTATCAATAAACAAATTGAAAATGTAGAAGATTTTGACACGCAAAATCCATCTTGGATGCAAAAAGAATCTACATTTACAAGAGTTCCACTAAACCAAGTAATTGCCGAATTAGAGCGTCAATATGATATAAAAATCAAAACGGAAAATATTGATACCTCTAAATTGTTTACTGGAAGTTTCACGCATACCAATCAAAAAATAGCTTTAGAAGCCGTTACAATTCCGCTTCAATTGAGTTATAGCATAAAAGGAAAAACCGTTATATTTTACAAATATGCAGTTCAATAAATGGATTATATATTTATTTTTAGTCATTGGAAGTCTTTGTCAAGCACAACAAAGAACTAACAAAATTCCTTTAACTAATATCATCAAAACTATTGAAAAACAATTCAATATAAAATTTTCTTATGCCGTAGAAGATGTGGCTAACATAGCTATCGAAAAACCATCAAGCGAGTTAAATCTTCAACAAACAATTGACTATTTAAACTCAAAAGTTGCGCTTAATTTCAAAGCCTTAGACAATCGATACATTACTATTTCGACATTAAATAAAACCATTTCCATTTGCGGAATTGTGTACGACGAAGATTCCAAAACCAATCTTCCCGGTGCGACTATTAAAATCAACAATAGCGCAGAAGGAAGTGTTTCATCAAAAAACGGGAATTTTAATTTCAATAATATTGCCATTGATGCTACAGTTAGCATTTCTTATTTGGGTTATGAAACCAAACAAATAATGGCAAAAGAATTCTTTTCTTCTGAAAACAATTGCAAAAACATCTTTTTAAAACCCACAAAAGAAGAACTGAATCCTGTTTTAATCAATGTGTTTTTAACCTCTGGTTTACAAAAAACCACCGATGGAAGTACTGTTTTAAACACTAAGAAATTCGGAATTCTTCCTGGACTTACTGAGCCTGACATTTTGCAATCAATACAAACATTACCAGGAATTGAAAGTAGCAACGAAAGTATTGCTAACATCAATGTGCGTGGAGGAACAAACGACCAAAATCTAATGCTTTGGGACAATATCAAAATGTATCATTCAGGACATTTCTTTGGTTTGATTTCGGCTTACAATCCTAATTTAACTAATAAAGTAGTCGTTACCAAAAACGGTACAAGTGCTGAATACAGCGATGGTGTTTCCAGTACGGTCAATATGAGCACCAATAACGAAATCAAAAATAAGCTTTCGGCAGGTGGCGGAATAAATTTAATTAACGCTGATGCTTTTGTTGAAATTCCGCTGGCAAAAAATCTAGAATTGGATCTTTCAGCCCGACATTCAATAACCGATAGGATTAACACACCTACTTATACTGTGTATTATAAAAAGAGCTTTCAAGATACCGAAATCAGCGCCAACAACTCAGACAAAAACAGCGATTCAGATTTCTCTTTTTACGACTATACCGCCAAAATCCTTTTTGATTTAAACGACAAACATCAATTTAGAGCCAATATCATTGGGATTAACAATCAGTTGAATTATTCTGAAAAAAATAATACCGATCAAACTCAATCTAAAGCCAGTACGCTTTCGCAAAAAAACCTGGGTTATGGTGGAAACTGGAAAGCACAATGGACTTCTAGATTCAGTTCTCAGCTTAGCACTTATTTTTCTAGATACAATATTGATGCTAGCGATTATCGAGTAGCCAATGACCAACTTTTAACGGAAGCCAATGAAGTTTTAGAAACGGGAACCAAATTGAATTTGTATTATGATATCAATCAAAATCTAAAATTATTAACGGGATACCAAATCAATGAAACGGGAATGCTCAACCAAACTCGAGTAAGCGCACCTTTCTACTCTAGCACTAAAAAAGACGTTTTATTAAATCAAGCTTTTTTTACTGAAGCCGAATACAACAAAAACAATACTTATCTAAGATTAGGAATGCGTTTAAACTATTTTCAAAAATTTGATAAATTGTTATTCGAACCAAGAATCAATTTGAGACAAAAACTTTCAGATCAAATTGCATTAAAACTAGAAGGCGAATTTAAAAATCAAACCACCACACAAATTATCGATTTTCAGGATGATTTTCTTGGTGTAGAAAAAAGACGTTGGCAATT
>JAZJZW010000005.1:41378-247298 GCA_040389425.1 Bacteroidota bacterium
GCCACACCATGCCAAAAACCACCCGCAATCCATAATAACAAAGACATTCCAATAGCAAAAAGTAAACAGGCTTCTTTTGGCATCGAGTTTAATGATAATAATTGGAATATTGACTTAACAGGATTCTATAAAATTGTTGACGGAATTACGGCTTCAAACCAAGGTTTTTACAATAATTTCCAATACATAAAGGCTCACGGCAGTTATTCTGACCAAGGAATTGAGTTTTTAATAAACAAAACAACTAAAAAATACAGCACTTGGCTTTCTTATACTTTTAGTACCAATAATTACGATTTTGAAAGTTTTACTCCATCAATTTTCCCTAACAATGTAGACATTCGCCATTCGGTTACGTTAGGATTCAATTATAACATTCTAGATAATCTGAAAATTTCGATTGGAGGAATTTGGCACAACGGACTACCTTACACCAAACCCGTTGAAGGGAATGAAACGGTACAAAATGGAAATAATACGTTTGTAAACTATGATAATCCCAATAGCCAAAACTTAGACGACTTCCTGCGTTTAGACACTTCTTTAAGTTACACTTTTAATTTTACAAGCAAATTAAAAGCAAGTCTACGAGCTGGAATTATCAATCTAACCAATCAGAAAAATAGTATCAATCGTTATTATAAAGTTGATCCTAATAATTCTGAAAAAACAATCGTAGTAAACAATCAATCTTTAGGTTTTACGCCAAATGTAAGCTTTAGAATTAATTTTTAATTGACGCTTTCAACATATGTTTAACCGCTAAAACTAAAAAAACCCTTTCAAAATCAAATTTGAAAGGGCTTTTAAATTTATAACTACAGAATTAAATTCCTGCTACAGCTTTTATTTCATCAATAATACGCAATGCCAAAGTATCTGCTTGTGCTTGCGAAGGAGCTTCAGTATAAATACGAATAATTGGTTCCGTATTTGATTTTCTTAGATGCACCCATTCGTTAGCAAAGTCAATTTTAACTCCGTCAATTGTAGTAATATCTTCGTTTTTGTATTTCTCAGTCATCGCCACTAAAATCGCATCAACATCAATTTGTGGAGTCAATTCAATTTTGTTTTTACTCATATAATACTCTGGGTACGAAGCACGCAAAGCAGCAACACTGATTTTTTTGTTAGCCAAATGCGTTAAAAACAAAGCCACTCCTACCAAACTATCGCGACCATAGTGTGATTCAGGATAAATAATTCCACCATTTCCTTCGCCTCCAATAATTGCATTATTTTTCTTCATTAATTCCACTACATTCACCTCTCCTACTGCACTGGCTTCGTAGCTTCCTTTATGTGCATTAGTCACATCGCGCAAAGCACGAGAAGAAGACATATTAGAAACTGTATTTCCAGGTGTTTTACTCAACACATAATCAGCACAAGCTACCAAAGTATATTCTTCACCAAACATTTCTCCATCATCACTAATAAAAGCCAAACGGTCTACATCAGGATCTACTACTACTCCTAGATGCGCTTTTTCTTTTACCACTAACTCGCAAATGTCAGTTAAATGCTCTTTTAAAGGCTCTGGATTATGAGGAAATTGTCCGTTAGGCTCGCAGTACAACTTCACAACTTCAACACCCATTAATTCTAATAATTTTGGAATAATAATTCCTCCTGACGAATTTACTCCATCAACAACCACTTTAAATTTAGCTGCTTTTACCGCATCAACATCTACCAAAGCTAAATTCAGTACTTCATCAATATGAATATCCATATATGCATCATTCTCTGTAATTTCACCAAGACTATCTACATCTGAAAAATCAAAAGCTTCAGCCTCTGCAATAGCTAGGATTTTTTCGCCTTCTGCGCCATTTAAGAATTCTCCTTTTTGGTTCAATAACTTCAAAGCATTCCATTGTTTTGGATTGTGAGAAGCCGTAAGGATAATTCCACCATCAGCTTTTTCCAAAGGAACAGCAATTTCAACTGTAGGCGTAGTTGACAAACCTAAATCAATTACATCAATTCCTAAACCTATTAAAGTATTTACAACCAAATTATGAATCATTGGACCAGAAATACGAGCATCGCGCCCCACAACCACTTTAAATTTTGCTTCTCTAGCAGTATTTCCTTGACTGTTTTTTAACCAAGTTCCATAAGCCGAAGCAAATTTTACTGCATCAACTGGCGTAAGATTATCTCCTACTTTACCACCGATGGTTCCTCTAATTCCTGATATTGATTTTATTAATGTCATTCTTGTCTTATTTTTAAAATTTTGGGTAATTTAATCTAAATTGGTCACAAATATAATAATTGACTGCTTATAAAAGTCAATTAGAATTCATATTTTAGACGAATGAACTTCTTAGCACACATCTACCTTTCGGGGAACAATGAATTTATTAAAATTGGCAATTTTATGGCCGATGGCATTCGTGGAAGACAATTTGAAAATTTCCCAAAGGAGATTCAAAAAGGAATTCTGCTACACCGGGCCATTGATACTTTTACCGATGCCCATCCTATTTTTAGGGAAAGTACGAAACGTCTTCACGAACGCTACCACCATTATGCAGGTGTGATTGTAGATATTTTTTACGATCATTTCCTTGCAAAAAACTGGGCAAATTATTCCGATGAAGACTTAGATGAATATGTTGCTCGTTTCTATCAATCCTTGCATACACATCATGATTTACTTAGCGAAAGAACCAAAGAAATCCTTCCGTACATGGAACAACAAAATTGGCTTTCAAGTTATCAATCAATTGAAGGGATAGAACGAATTTTGACTCAAATGGATCGTAGAACCAAAAACAGTTCGAATATGCGCTTTGCTTCTGAAGAATTGACACTTTATTATGCTGATTTTGAAAAAGAATTTACTAGTTTTTTTGAAGAAGTAAAAATCTATTGTTCATCAAAATTAAATACGCTTTAAGATGACATTTGTAAACCAATTAGAATCAGCTTTTCAAGAAAAATCAAATAGTGAGAATGCCTTAGCAATGGCTGCATATATGAAAAACCATTTTGCTTTTTACGGCATCAAAACCACCGAAAGAAGACTGATTTTCAAAACAATTTGGACTGCAAATAAAAAAGAAGTTAGCGCTAATGTTCGAGAAATTGCAACAAAACTTTACACCAAAAAACAAAGAGAACTACATTATTGTGCTATCGAAATATTGATAAAAGAACTCAAAGGAAAATATAAAAGAGATGATATCGAATTCGTTGAGCAATTGATTATCACAAATTCCTGGTGGGATAGTGTGGATACAATATCAAAATATATTTTAGGACAATATCTATTAGAATTTCCCGAATCTATTGAAGCTACAATTAATAAATTTTCAAATTCAGATAATATCTGGCTCAACCGAAGTGCTATTTTATTTCAATTGGGTTACAAAGAAAAAACCAATTTTGATTTACTAAAATCAATCTGTTTGCAACATCAAAACTCAACAGAATTTTTTATTCAAAAGGCTATTGGCTGGTCATTACGCGAATATGCTAAAACCAATCCTAAGGAAGTAATTGATTTTGTTGTCAATAGCAAATTCAAGCCTTTAAGCAAAAAAGAAGCTTTAAAAAACCTGTCTCATACTTAAATAATAGTAAATTTGTACACTCTAAAAAACAAAGCATAAATGTTCAAAAAAATTCTTTCGAAACTAGAGATTATAATTGATTGGGCTAAGTCTATCCTATCAGAAAAGCAATTTATCTTTCTATCGAGTGTTTTAGTGGGTGTTTCAGCTGCCCTAGCTGTAATTGTCTTAAAGACTTTCGCACATGGCGTTTATACCTTTGCTACTTACATCAATAGTATTTTAAAACTAAGCTTTATTAATAGTCTTTTGCCTATTGCAGGTTTATTGTTAACCGTATTTGTGGTAAAGAGATTCCTGGGAGGTACTATTGAAAAAGGAACATCTCAAATTCTATATTCGGTTGCTAAAAAAGCAAGTATCATCCCGAGAAAACAAATGTATGCGCATATTATGACCAGTTCGCTTACTGTAGGTCTTGGAGGTTCGGCTGGTTTAGAAAGTCCAATTGTGGTTACTGGAGCTGCTTTTGGTTCTAATTATGCTCAAAATTATAAACTAAGTTACAAAGACAGAACGCTACTTATCGGTTGCGGTGTGGCAGCGGGTATAGCGGCTGCGTTTAACGCTCCTATTGCAGGAGTTTTGTTTGCTATCGAATTCTTATTAGTCGATGTTAGTATTTCGGCCTTTACACCTATCATGATTGCTGCTGCAACAGGTGCATTGGTTTCTGAAATTCTATTAGACGAAACGGTTTTATTAAATTTTAAACAACAACAGGAATTTGATTATCACAACATTCCATTTTATGTTCTTCTAGGAATATGCACAGGTTTTGTTTCTATCTATTTTACTCGAAATTTTCAAAAAACAGAACACTTTTTTTCTCGTTTAAAAATTACACCTTATAAAAAAGCCTTTTTAGGAGCTTCTATTTTAGCAATACTAATTTTTATTTTCCCAACACTCTTTGGCGAAGGTTACGAAAGTATTAAAACCTTAGCCGATAACAACGCTGGCGAAATTTTAGAAAATACCTTATTTAACAGTTTTAAAAACAATCGTTGGATAGTACTTGCTTTTATAGCTGCTACGATGATGGTTAAAGTTTTTGCAACAGCAATAACCTTAGGATCTGGAGGAAATGGAGGAAATTTTGCTCCCTCCCTTTTTATGGGTTCTTATGTCGGTTTTGTTTTTTCAAAATTTTTCAATCTAACAGGATTGACTCACTTGCCTGTTAGTAATTTTACAATGATTGGAATGGCCGGAATTCTTAGTGGATTGTTCCATGCACCGTTAACTGCCATTTTCTTGATTGCTGAAATTACGGGTGGTTATAGCCTAATGCTCCCACTGATGATTGTGGCTTCTATTAGTTTCGCCATTTCAAAACGATTCGAAAAACATTCGATGGATGTTAAAGAATTAGTCAAAAAAGGACATGCTTTTACCAGCAATAAAGATCATAATGTACTATCTACATTAAATACAAATACTATCATTCAAACTGATTTCCTAACTGTTTCACCTGATGATAATTTAGAAAAACTGGTTGATTTGATTTCGCATTCTAACCAAACCTATTTTGCGGTTGTTGACAAGGAAAGCCATTTACTAGGAATCGTTAATTTTAATAATATCAGGGAAATTATTTTCAACAAATACCGCGTAAAATATACCCTGATAAAAGACATTATGATTCAACCATTAGATATTGTTTATCCTTTTAACAGTATGGAAATGGTAATGAATAAATTTGAAAAAACAAAAGCCACTTACTTACCAGTTATCAAAGATGAAAAATACTTTGGGTTTATTTCTAAATCGGCTGCATTAGAAGCTTATAGAAGTAAGTTAAAATCAATGACGATAGAATAATTTCACTTTATAAAACAATAATTAAAATGCTAATTTCGGTTAGCTTTTTTTTATGTCTAATTTTGAAATACAGACGTAAAATTCTTAAATTTTAAACTAATCATTTTTTGTGTCAAAAAAAATATTAGATTTGATTTCTAATACTTTTAACATGAAAAAACCTGTATTTTTTTACTCATTAGTTTTCTTCTCTTCTTTTGCTTATTCTCAAGACAAAAAAGACAGTCTAAATACCGAAACATTTTTAAAAGAATTATCAGATCAATCTTGTCTTTGTATTGATTCTATTCCAACAACAAATCTTAGAACAAAAACCATAACTTCTAAAATCAGTAGATGTATCGATAATGTTGTTGGTGCGTATCAAATTGGTTTAAAACTCAAAAACATAAACCTTGCTGATAATAACAAAAACAAGCAGGTAGACATTAATTTCAATTCAGATAAAAATTCAGCAGAATATAAAAAAGACTATACAACCATTGAAGAATACTTAATGGCTAATTGTGGCGCTATGAAACAAGCAATAACAACCAATGATGTATTAAATGAAAAATCCATTTCGAAAAATGATGCGGCAATGAAAGCATATCATCTTGGAATGGATGAATCAAAAAAAGAAAACCACAAAGTAGCGATTGAATTTTATAAAAAAGCAATTGCTATAGATCCTGAATTTGTTTTTGCTTACGATAATTTAGGATTAAGTTATCGCAAGTTAGAAGATTTCGATAATGCAATTATTGCCTACCAAAAATCATTAGAAATAGACCCTAATGGAACAATGCCTTTGCAAAATATAGCAGTAGCTTACCAATACAAGAAAGAATTCAACAAAGCAATTGAAGCTTATAAAAAGCTATCTGAATTAGATTCAAAAAATCCTGAAATCTATTATGGAATAGGAAACGTCTACGTATTCAGCCTTAATGATCAGGAGAATGGATTAGATAATTTATGTAAAGCTTATAACATCTATTCAGAAACAAAATCACCTTATAGAACAGATGCTCAAACCTTAATTCAAAGGATTTATGCGAACTTAAAAAAAGAAGGGAAAGAAGATAAATTTTTCGAAATTTTAAAAAACAATAATATTAACGTTAATAAATAACTCTTGAAATTTATAACTTCAATAAACGTTCTTTTTAACAAAACTTCCAAACTCTTACCTAGAAAGAATCAATCAAAATAGTAACTTTGCTGTCATTGCGATGAAAGAAGCAATCAGCAAAATTATGTTAGACAAAGACAATACCATTGAAGTTCTAGGCGCTAGAGTACACAATCTTAAAAATATAGATATTTCCATTCCACGTGAGCAATTAGTTGTTATCACGGGGCTTTCGGGTTCGGGAAAATCCTCTTTGGCTTTTGATACTATCTATGCCGAAGGACAACGCCGTTATGTAGAAACTTTCTCGGCTTATGCGAGACAATTTCTTGGTGGACTAGAACGTCCTGATGTTGATAAAATTGATGGCTTGTCTCCTGTAATTGCTATTGAGCAAAAAACAACTTCTAAAAGTCCGCGATCTACCGTAGGAACCATCACTGAAATTTATGATTTCCTGCGTTTGCTTTACGCTCGTGGAGCCGATGCCTATAGTTATAACACAGGCGAAAAAATGGTTTCTTACTCCGATGAGCAAATTAAAGATTTGATTATCCGGGATTTCACTAATAAGCGCATCAACATTCTGGCTCCCGTTATCCGTGCCAGAAAAGGACATTATGGCGAATTGTTCCAACAAATTACCAAACAAGGTTTCCTAAAAGTTCGTGTAAACGGAGATATTCTAGACATTACTCCCGGAATGAAATTGGATCGTTATAAAACCCACGATATCGAGATTGTAGTAGATCGAATGGTTATTGAATCAACGCCTGACAATGAAAAACGCCTAAACGAAAGCATTAATACTGCCATGCATCACGGCGAGAATGTATTAATGATTTTAGATCAGGATTCGAATGAAGTGCGTTATTTCAGTCGAAATTTAATGTGTCCAAGTACTGGAATTTCATATCAAAATCCAGAACCCAATTTATTCTCTTTCAACTCTCCAAAAGGAGCTTGCGAAGACTGTAACGGATTGGGAACTATCAACCAAATCAACGTTAAAAAGATTATTCCAAATCCTAAATTAACAATAAAAACAGGTGGTTTTGCGCCTTTGGGCGAATACAAATCAACTTGGATTTTCAAACAATTGGAAATTATAGGACAGAAATATGATTTCAAAATTACCGATGCTATTGAGACAATCTCGGATGAAGCAATGGAAATGATTTTGAATGGAGGAAAGGAAAAATTCACGATAAATTCTAAAGATTTAGGTGTAGCTCGTGATTACAAAATAGACTTTGAAGGAATTGCTCTTTTCATAAAAAACCAACATGACGAAAGCGGTTCTACAACTATTAAGCGCTGGGCAAAAGATTTCATGGACGAAGTTTCTTGTCCAGTTTGCGAAGGAAGTCGTTTGAAAAAAGAAGCACTATTCTTTAAAATTGACGAAAAAAATATTGCTGAATTGTGTGCTATGGACATTTCTGATTTGACCAAATGGTTTCACGATTTAAATTCGCATTTATCAGATAAACAAAAACTTATAGCATCTGAAGTAATCAAAGAGATTAAGGATAGATTAAACTTCTTGATGAATGTAGGCTTAGATTATTTGGCCTTAAGCCGAAGCTCAAAATCGCTTTCAGGTGGTGAAGCACAACGCATCCGATTGGCAACACAAATTGGTTCACAGCTTGTAGGAGTACTTTATATTTTGGATGAACCGAGTATTGGTTTACACCAAAGAGACAATGAAAAATTGATTCATTCTTTGGAACAATTACGTGACATCGGTAACTCGGTTATTGTGGTGGAACACGACAAAGACATGATTGAACGTGCCGATTACGTGATTGACATTGGTCCAAAAGCAGGAAAATTTGGAGGAGAAATTATCAGTAAAGGAACTCCTGCTGAAACCCTGAAATCCAATACCATTACAGCTCAATATCTCAATGGAAAGATGAAGTTTGAAATTCCGTCAAAACGTCGTGATGGAAATGGAAAAACCCTGAAATTAACGGGAGCTACAGGAAACAACTTAAAGAATGTTTCTATCGAACTGCCGTTAGGAAAAATGATCTGTGTGACAGGAGTTTCGGGAAGCGGAAAATCAACATTGATTAACGAAACGCTCTACCCTATTTTGAATGCTTATTATTTTAATGGCGTTAAAAAACCACAGCCGTATAAAAAAATCGAAGGACTGGAACACATTGACAAAGTAATTGATATTGACCAAAGTCCTATTGGAAGAACGCCTCGTTCAAATCCTGCCACTTATACCGAAGTTTTTACAGAAATCAGAAATTTGTTTACCATGACTTCCGAGAGTATGATTCGTGGTTACAAAGCGGGACGCTTTAGTTTTAATGTTAAAGGCGGTCGTTGCGAAACTTGTCAGGGTTCAGGAGTTCGTACCATAGAAATGAACTTTTTACCAGACGTTTATGTAGAGTGCGAAACTTGTCAAGGAAAACGTTTTAATAGAGAAACATTAGAAATTAGATACAAAGGAAAATCTATTTCGGATGTATTGGATATGACTGTGGATGAAGCCGTTCCTTTTTTCGAAAATATTCCTAAAATATATCGAAAGGTAAAAACAATTCAGGATGTTGGTTTGGGCTACATTACACTTGGACAACAAAGTACCACACTTTCGGGCGGTGAAGCACAACGTATCAAACTAGCTGGCGAATTATCTAAAAAAGATACTGGAAATACCTTTTATATCTTGGATGAACCCACAACGGGATTACATTTTGAAGACATTCGCGTGTTGATGGAAGTGATTAATAAATTGGTCGACAAAGGAAATACAATTCTAATTATCGAACACAATATGGACGTAATCAAACTAGCCGATTACATCATTGACATTGGTCCTGAAGGAGGAAAAGGCGGTGGAACAGTTGTTGCTAAAGGAACTCCCGAAGAAGTTGCTAAAATCAAAAAAAGCTATACCGCTAAATTCTTGAAAAAAGAACTCGCTTAAATACAAACTTTTTTACGGCTGTGACCTCTTAAAAAAACAATACAAAAACTGCTTTGTTTTTTTAAGAGGTCGGGCTGTACACTATATCTTTATAGTCTCGTAAAAAACGAGACTATAAAGGATGCCGTTTCCATCCCTCACAGAAAGCGGTAAAATGACTGTTTTCTTCAAAAAACTATTTATCTTTTTACAAGAAAAATTTTATACATTTGGAATTCATATAATATAAACACGTGTATATCAATAAAAAAACAAACCATTTAACCAACCATTATTAACCATGAAAAAAATTAAATCTTCGCTATTCTTATTTTTTCTATTTCAAACAGCGCTAGTCTTAGCACAAATCCCTAACGAAATTCCATTGTTTCCAAACGGAATAAAAGACAATCCAATGACACACGAACAAAAAGAGTCTTTTGCCGATTCACTTGTCAAATCAGGATCGTTATCTCAAAAAAATCGTGTTTTTAGCAATATATCTGAGCCAACTTATACGGTTTTCCCTGCAGAGGAATCTAATAATAAACACATCGCTACCATTATTTTCCCTGGTGGTGGTTTTCATAGTGTTTGGGTCGATAAAGAAGGTACTGATTTAGCACTTTGGCTTTCAAAGCAGGGAATAACTTGTATGGTGGTAAAATACCGTACAAACTCAAAAGACGAAAAAGGAAAATTTATAATTCCGATGGAAACCTATTTTGAAGCATTAAAAAAAGATGTTAATACAACTGTTTCGACAATGATGGGATTGGCGGGGAAATTGAAATTTGACAAAGATAAAATAGGCATACTTGGTTTTTCTGCAGGGGGTTTTATTTGTGAGTATTTGACTTTTAATAGTGTTAGCGAAAAAATGCCTTGGAAACCAGCATTTGTAGGTTTAATATATGCTGGAGATAAAATAAAATTACTTGAAAGTGTAAAAGATAAAACCACTTTGCCTCCCTTTTTTATGGCAATTGCCAGAGATGATAAAAAATGGACTTTAAAAAGAGCGCTTCCATTCTTATCAGCCGTAGTTGCTGAGGTTGATAAATCAGAATTACATGTTTACTCTAAAGGCGACCATGGTTTTGGACTAGCCTATAACGAAGGACATTCTGTTGAAATGTGGAAAAATAGTTTTTATAACTGGATTTTAGATATTTATAAAAAATAAACTGTTGGATTATTAACCTGAAATTCCACTAATTTTCGCAAATTAATCTGTGTAAATTAGTGGAATTTCAGGTTAAAAACCTTTTATCTTCATCCATTATTTATTTTAATCAATTATCCTTTAAAAAGTTACAAACTACAATAGCTTTTCGCAAAAATTACAAAGCTATTATCTAGCTTTTATGAGCAAAAAGTCTTACTTTAGTGCTAAGCCCATTAACTCAGAACTGTCTGACGACAGCCAGATAAGTGGCAACCTTTTACCTTGTCTCTTCTTTTAAACAAGACGAAAGAAAAAGCTCAAAAAAAACAGTACTAATTAAACGTGTAATAATATGAGATTAGAAGATTTTGACAATGACGAAGAAAAAATAATCCAAGATAGTTTAAAACAAAAAACATGGAATGAGATTCGTACCAATGACAGTTGGGCGATTTTTAAAATCATGGCAGAGTTTGTAAACGGTTATGAAAACATGGGCCGTATTGGGCCTTGCGTTTCTATTTTTGGGTCGGCACGTACCAAACCAGAAGACAAATACTATCAATTAGCCGAAAAAATTGCTTTTAAAATCAGTAAGGCGGGCTATGGTGTCATTACTGGAGGTGGTCCTGGAATTATGGAAGCAGGAAACAAGGGCGCACATTTGGGCGGTGGGACTTCGGTGGGATTAAACATCGAATTACCTTTTGAGCAACATTTCAACCCTTATATCGATCAGGATAAAAACCTGAATTTTGACTACTTTTTTGTTAGAAAAGTAATGTTTGTTAAATATTCACAAGGTTTTGTGGTTATGCCGGGTGGTTTTGGAACCTTGGACGAAATGTTTGAAGCGATTACGTTGATTCAGACTAAAAAAATTGCTCGTTTCCCTATTATTTTAGTTGGAAGCAGCTATTGGTCAGGATTATTAGACTGGATAAAAGCGGTTTTGGTTGAACAAGAAGAAACAGTAAGTGCTGATGATTTAAAATTGATTAAAATCGTAGATACCGAAGACGAAGTTGTTGATGTTTTAGATAATTTCTACAAAAAATACACTTTAAAACCCAATTTTTAAGGAGCTGTTTTTTAACAGCTTTTTTTTTATTTTAATACTAGCTGTAAAATAAAAAAATGTATCTTGAAATGCTATTTAAAACTAACGTCCCATTGAATACTATTTTTAAAATTGCCCTATTTTTAATAATTGTATTTGCTTCGGTAAATAGCAGTTTTGCGCAACATCATAGCCAAATTTATGCTGAGATAGACACCGAAACCCACATACTAAACATTAAACAAGAGATTGAATATTTCAATACTTCAACCGATAGTCTTTCTGAAATTGTATTAAACGATTGGAACAATGCTTATGCTGATGTAAAAACGCCTTTAGCACGTCGTTTTTCGGATGAATTTTATCGTGGATTTCATTTGGCTAAAGAAGAAGAAAGAGGAAAAACTACAAACATCAACATCCTTAATAAAGAACAACAAACGCTTTCTTGGAAAAGAACCGAAAATGATCCCGATATTATTGTAGTTAAACTGTTAGAAAAACTAGCCCCTAACCAAAAAATAAGTCTTCAACTTAGTTATAGTGTAAAAATTCCTAATAGTAAGTTTACCAAATTTGGCTATGATACTTTTGGTAATATGAATCTAAAATCATGGTTCCTCACTCCTGCCCGCTATGAAAATCATGCTTTTATAAAATACAGCAACGAGAATTTAGATGATATTGCCAATGCCATTTCTGATTTTGACGTTGAACTAAAAGTCGCTAAAACCTTTTCAATTACATCTGATCTAGATATTCTTGAACACTTACAAAATAATGACTATTCCATTTGTAAATTATCTGGTAAAAACAGAGTTGATTTTAGTCTTTTTATAGAACCAAAATCTAGTTTTTATAGTTTTAAAAGCGAAAACATTGAAATAATAACAAATTTAGATGGCGACAAAATAACTACCATGGATCAAGCAAAAGCTATTGATAATGTGGTTCATTTTGTAGAAAATTTAATTGGTAACTATCCGTTTAAGACAATCGTAATCTCTCAGTCGGATTACGAACGAAATCCTTTTTATGGTCTCAATCAATTACCTTCCATTATTAGACCATTCACTGATGAATTTGCCTATGAAATAAAGTTCTTAAAAACCTATCTAAACGTCTATCTCAATAACAGTCTATTTATCAATAATAGAGATGAAAGCTGGGTTCATAACGGAATTCAGGTTTATACGATGATGAAATATATTGAAGAAAATTACCCTAATATTAAAATGTTAGGCAACGCATCTTCTTACAAATTATTAAAAAGCTTCAACCTCACTAATTTAGATTTCAACGAGCAATACAGCTACTTTTATATGCTAATGGCTCGAAAAAACCTAGACCAAGCTCTTGGTGCCCCAAAGAATACTTTAATTAAATTTAACGAACAAATTGCAAGTAAATACCGTGCTGGTCTAAGCTTGCGTTTTTTAGAAAACTACAGTGAAAATAAAGCCGTAACGAAGAGTATTCATGAATTTTATACCGAAAATTTAGGAAAACAAACATCAGAATCTGATTTTGAAAACATTCTAAAAAAACAAACTGGCAAAAATATTGATTGGTTTTTCAAAACAATTATCAATTCCAGAGACCTCATTGATTATAAATTCAATAAGGTTACAAAAACCAATGACAGCATATACTTTTCATTAAAAAACAAAACAGGAATTAGTGTTCCTGTGCCTGTCTATGGAATAAAAAATGGAGAGATTGTATTTAAGAAATGGCTAGAACCCTCTCCTAATGATAGTATTTTTAGCATGCAAAGAAACAATGCTACAAAAATTGTCTTGAATTATAAAAACGAAGTTCCTGAATACAATCTAAGAAACAACTGGAAATCTTTAAAATCCTTTTTCCCAAACAATCGTCCTATAAAATTTGTTTTTATGAAGGATTTAGAAGATCCTTACTACAATCAGATTTTATATGTTCCTACCATAGAATACAATTTATACGATGGATTTATTGCTGGTATGCGCTTGCACAACAAAACAATTCTTGACAAACCTTTTATTTTTGACATCAATCCAGCTTATTCAACTAATGCAAAAACGTTTTCAGGTTCTGGTTCGTTAAGTGTTAACCAAAATTATCGCAATAGCAAACTATACAATGTAAGGTATTCTTTATCTGGTTCCTATTTTCATTATGCTCCCGATGCTGCTTACACTAAACTAAATCCAACCGTACAGATTAAAATTAGAGAAAATGATTTTAGAGACAATCGAAAACAACTGATTTACCTACGTCAAATATTTGTTAACCGAGAAAAAAGCAATATTATAATTGAAGACAACCAAACTGAAAATTATTCGGTTTTTAATGCTAAATATTTTGACACAAAAACCGAAGTGGATCAGCATTTCAGTTTTATGACAGATATTCAATTTGCTAGTAAATTTGGAAAGTTAGCTACCGAAATTCAATACCGTAAACTATTTGAAAGCAACCGACAACTAACTTTTCGTTTTTATGCTGGGAGTTTTCTTTACAATAACAGTAATTCTGATTTCTTCAATTTTGCCTTAGACAGACCTACTGACTACCTCTTTGATTATGGCTATTATGGTCGATCTGAAAGCAGCGGTTTCTTTAGTCAACAATTAATTATAGCCGAAGGAGGATTTAAATCAAAACTAAAAACACCTTATGCTAATCAATGGATTAGTACTGTAAATGGAGGTTATTCAATTTGGAACTGGATAGAAATTTATGGTGATGCCGGAATATTAAAAAACAAATTTCAAAATCCAACTTTTGCTTTTGATAGCGGCGTTCGATTGAACTTAGTGACCGATTATTTTGAAATGTATCTACCGGTTTATTCGTCAAATGGCTGGGAAGTGGGGCAAAAAAATTACAATGAAAAAATCCGATTTATCATTACATTTTCACCTAAAATCTTAGTTAATTTATTTAATCGAAAATGGCTTTAAATTAAATCCTTCTAAATCATAATTACAAAATAATCAAATAACCAACGATATAATTATTTATTTCAAAAAAAACAGTCCTTTATACTGAATAAAAATATCAATTTACAAGTCTCTTTTCTTTTGATGGATTATGATAATAGCCAGTTTTTAAGTAAATTTGCGCCATGAATTATAATCTTTCAATTATGATAAAAGAGAAGAACAATACTACATTGACATTTGAGGATTTCAAGACTGAAGTATTGAATGATTATAAGATAGCCATAACTAGTCGAGAATGCAGTCTTTTAGGACGTAGAGAAGTATTGACTGGTAAAGCAAAATTTGGGATTTTTGGAGATGGAAAAGAGGTGCCACAAATAGCAATGGCAAAATTTTTCAAAAATGGAGATTTTCGTTCAGGTTATTATCGTGATCAGACTTTTATGATGGCTATTGGTGAATTGACAATAGCTAATTTCTTTTCAGGATTATATGGCAACACTGACATTAAACAGGAACCAATGTCAGCAGGAAGACAAATGGGAGGTCATTTTGTTACCCATAGTTTAAATGAAGATGGAAGTTGGAAAAACCTAACTAAGCAAAAAAACTCAAGCTCAGATATCTCACCAACAGCAGCTCAAATGCCTCGCCTTCTAGGTTTAGCACAAGCATCTAAAGTTTATCGAGAAATAAATAACATACCTAATCAAAAGAACTTTTCTAATAACGGTAATGAAATTGCCTGGGGCACAATAGGTAACGCCAGTACTTCTGAAGGCGTATTTTTTGAAGCCATAAATGCTGCTGGAGTATTACAAGTGCCAATGTTAGTCAGCATTTGGGATGACGAATATGGTATTTCAGTACATGCAAGACACCAAACCACTAAAGAGAATATTTCTGAAATTCTATCTGGATTTCAACGCGATAAAAACAATGAAGGTCTCGAAATCTTAACTGTAAAAGGTTGGGATTATACCGATTTGATTACCACATATGAAAAGGCCTCTGCTTTAGCCAGAGAAAAACATATTCCTGTTTTAGTTCATGTAAAAGAATTAACGCAACCTCAAGGACATTCAAGCTCAGGTTCTCACGAAAGATACAAAAACACCGAGCGCCTTAACTGGGAAAGAGAATTTGACTGCATCAGACAGATGCGTTTATGGATGATTGCTATAAACATAGCATCAGCTGAAGAACTTGCTAAAATTGACGCTGAAATAAAACAAGAAGTTTTAGAAGGTAAAAAAGCAGCTTGGAATTCGTTCATAACTCCTATCATTGCTGAGAAAGAAGAATTAGTTCACTTATTGGAAAAAGTAGCCGCTTCAAGTAAAAACAAAGACCAAATCCTAAAACTTTCTAATAGTTTAAAATCTATTAAAGATCCTTTAAAGAAAGAAATTCTTGTTACCGCTAGAAAAACATTGCGCTTAGTAGTAAACGAAGTTGCTGGAGCCGAATTATCGCTTTGGATACAAAAATACACTCAAAAAAATCAAGCTATTTTTAGTGACTATCTTTATTCGGAATCAAAAAACAATATCTTTTCAGTTAAAGAAGTAGCTCCTACCTATGCTGCAGATGCTAGAAAAGACACCGATGGAAGAATGATTATCCGCGACAATTTTGATGCTTTATTTGCCAAATATCCTGAAGTATTGATTTTTGGTGAAGATTCTGGAAACATTGGTGATGTAAACCAAGGCCTAGAAGGAATGCAAGAGAAATATGGGGAAACTCGTGTTGCCGATGTAGGTATTCGAGAAGCAACAATCATCGGTCAAGGTATAGGACTTGCGTTAAGAGGCCTACGCCCTATTGCCGAAATTCAATATCTGGATTATTTATTGTACGCCATCCAAATTTTAAGTGACGATTTAGCTTCGTTACAATATAGAACTGTAGGTAAACAAAAAGCACCATTAATTATCAGAACTCGTGGACATCGCCTAGAAGGAATTTGGCATTCTGGTTCTCCTATGGGAATGATTATTAACGCCATTAGAGGAATCCATGTTTTGGTTCCTAGAGACATGACAAAGGCTGCAGGATTTTACAATACGTTATTAGAATGTGACGAGCCTGCCTTGGTTATCGAATGTTTGAATGGCTATCGTTTAAAAGAAAAAATGCCTTTAAATTATGGCGAATTTAAAACTCCAATAGGTGTAGTTGAAACCATAAAAGAAGGAACCGATATTACGCTAGTTTCTTATGGCTCTACTTTGAGATTAGTAGAACAGGCGGCAAAAGAATTATTAGAAATTGGAATTGATTGCGAAGTTATCGACATTCAATCGATCCTTCCTTTTGACATTAATCACGACATTGCAAAAAGTATTGAAAAAACAAATCGTCTTTTAGTAATTGACGAAGATGTTCCTGGTGGAGCTTCGGCTTATCTTTTGCAAAAAATTATAGAGCAACAAGACGCTTATAAATTCCTGGATAGCAAACCACAAACCTTATCAGCTAAGGAACACCGTCCTTCTTACGGAACTGATGGTGATTATTTTTCTAAACCTTCTATCGAAGATATTTACGAAAAAGTATACAGTATATTTTCAGAGGTTAATCCATCAAAATATCCAAAATTATACTAAAACAAAAATCCCATCTCATTTTTTAGAACGAGATGGGATTATATATTCATAAAAAAAGCTTCGATTTCTCGAAGCTTTTTTATTTATGCTTTATTTTTAACTACTAACCTAAAGCCTTCTCCGTGAATATTTAAAATCTCCACGTCTTCGTCTAGTTTTAGATATTTTCTCAATTTAGCAATGTAAACATCCATACTACGAGAAGTAAAATAGTTGTCATCTCTCCAAATTTTAGTTAAAGCCAATTCTCTAGGCATCAAATCATTTTCATGAAGAATCAACATTTTTAGTAATTCATTCTCTTTAGGAGACAATTTTACTGGCTCTTCACCAGCAAAACTTAAGAATCTTAATTTTGAATTCAAATGAAACTTTCCAATTATAAATTCAAATGGAACTTGCTCTGCTTTTACATCAGAAGCTTTTCTTTGAATAATTGCTTTGATTTTCATCAACAAAACTTCAGAATCAAAAGGCTTATTTAAATAATCATCTGCTCCAGCTTTATATCCTTTTAAAACATCTTCTTTCATTGATTTTGCAGTAAGAAAGATAATAGGCACTTCGGCGTTTTTCTCTCTTATTTCTTTAGCTAATGTATAACCATCCTTGTATGGCATCATTACATCTAAAATACATAAATCATAAGAATCTTTTTTAAATTTCTCAAAACCTTCCATTCCATTCTTTGCTAAAGTAACATCAAAGTCATTCAGCATTAAATAGTCTTTTAGAACAGCTCCAAAATTCAAGTCGTCTTCTACTAAGAGAATTTTTTTATTTATATTTTCCATATTCTAATTTATTAGAGGTAATTTTATAATGAAGGTACTTCCTTTTCCTTTTTCACTTTCTACAAATACTTGTCCGTTGTGGTCTTCAACTATTCTTTTTACATAAGACAAACCTAAACCATGACCTTTTACATTGTGCAAATCTCCAGTATGCTCGCGGTAAAATTTTTCAAAAACTCTTTTTTGAGCCACTTTACTCATTCCTAAACCTTGATCTTTAACCTTTATCAGAATCATATCCTTAATATTCTCGGTGTAAATATCAATTACTGGTGTCTCAGGCGAATATTTTATAGCATTTTCTAAAATATTTACAATCACATTAGTAAAATGCACATCGTTAATTAAAACCGTTGTTCTTGATGCTTCAAAATGACTATTAATTTCTCCACCTCTGTCTTGCAAAATCAAATTCACATGTTCGATAGCATCATAAATCACCTCTTCAACATTACTTGAACCTTTTTCTATATCAAGCTCTTTTTTCTCCAGTTTTGATATTCTCAAAACATTCTCCACTTGGGCATGCATACGTTTATTTTCATCCCGAATCATTTGCAAATACCTGAAGACTTTTTCTTTGTCTTCAATGATTTTAGGGTTTTTTATCGCATCTAAAGCTAAATTAATAGTAGCAATAGGTGTTTTAAACTCATGCGTCATATTGTTGATAAAATCCGTCTTAATCTCAGAAATTTGACGTTGACGAATTAATTGATTTAATGCACTTGTATAAGCAATTAGAATAATTAACGTAAACACTATAGATAAGATTGTGATACTCACCAATTCTGACAACAAGAATTTCTTCTTATGCGGAAAAGTAACTAACAACTTATACTTTTCATTCCCTTCATTATCTGAAAGAACTGGAATGGAATAAGTGGCCTCTTTGTCAAATTTAAAATCTTTCGACTTTATTTTACTTGCAATACCATTATTATAGATTCCAAATTCAAATTTTGTGTTTACTCCGTATTCTTCTAGTTCCTTTTTAATTAATTTCTGTAATGTTTCTTTACTAACACGCTCTTCTAATGGCATTGCCGAAGCAATATCCTTAAAAAAAATTTCAAACTGAGCATTACCTAAAACATCTAAATTCCCTTCCTTTTCAATCTTAATATCAGGAACAAGACTCTGCTGTAAACTAGGTTTGTCAATTGTATTGTCATTATAAACCTCAGTTACTCTTTTAGAATTAAAATTTTTAAATCGCTCGCTGCTGAATCTTTTATTAAACAAAGTTGGCGAAATATTGTAATCTTCTGCTATAATACTGTTCGAATAAACAATTGTCTTATTTGTTCTTGGATTCTTTTGAACATAATAAAATTCAAGTAAATCATTCTTTTGAGGAATCTTCCCTGTACTGTCTTTATAATGATTGTATTTATCATAAAAACTATAGGCTTCTTGTTTTTGAAGTTTATCAGCAACATTACCTATAACCTGTTTTACATGAAATTTAAATTGTTCATCGTTATTTTTAAACGAAGTATTAAACCAATATACCTGAACAAGTATTATCCCTATCAAGGATAAACTCATCAATAAAACAAGAAATCTAAAAAACAATTTATTCATCAAAACAAAATTAACATTTTAACATTATAGATGATAATGCATTAACCAAACATTAACACCTTGAACTCTTATTGCTTAATTAGCAAAATTTTAAGAATTTTATCAATTTCTTGCTTAGCCAACTCAATATCGATGTTCTCAATAGCAAAATCACTTTTTGAAACACGTTGTTCGTCTGTCCATTGTGCATTAATTCTATTCAATACCTGTTCTCTATTACTTTTATCTCTTTCTAAAACACGAGAAATTCTAGTTTCTAAAGGTGCAGTGATATTTATTATATAATCAAAATCCTGATATCTTCCGCTTTCAAACAAAATAGCCGATTCGTAAACTACAAAAGGTTTTTTTTCGTGTTCTATCAACCAATCACTAAAGTCTTTTCTAACAGCAGGATGCACTAAAGCATTTAAAGCTTTTAATTGCTCTGGATTATTAAAAACTATTTCTGCAAGTTTGGCTCGGTTTAAGTGATTTTCATCAAAAATAGCGTTGCCAAATTTTTCTTGAATCGCCTCAAGAACTTCTTTATATTGCATTACTTTTCTTCCAGCATTATCAGCTATATAAACAGGAATATTTAGCGAGGCTAAATAATTAGCAATAGTAGTTTTTCCACTTCCAATACCACCTGTTAAACCTATAATTTTAGACATCTTATACTTTGAAAAATAATTTTGGAAAAGCTACTTCTGGCTTTTGTTTTAAAATAATTACCTTAATATAAGATTCCAAGAAACCTATACCATAACCTGAAAACTGTTTCCATACTGCAGTTACCGAAAGATAACCTATTTTAATGCTTCTGTTTTGATAAGTTGCTACTAAAAATATTACAAAAAAGTATACACAATATAATTTAGCCAATAAATCATAGGTAAATATTAATAAAGCAACTGCAAGCGCTAATCCAATAATAAATACCGATGGAAAAAAGAACGTTATTTTATTGTGCTCGGGATACCAACTATTTAAAATTGGTCTTGCTTTACCAAATTTATTAACCTGAATTGAAAACTTATCCCAATCAATTCTTCTTTTATGATATACGTAAGCTTTTGAAAAAAGTTTTGTTTCAAAGCCTAAATTCCATAATCGAATAGACAAATCAGGGTCTTCACCAGGATGAATATTTCCAAAACCATTAGAAGCTTCAAATGCTTTACGAGAAATTCCCATATTAAAACTTCTTGGCTGAAATTTACCTATTTTTTCCGACCCACCTCTTATTCCTCCTGTAGTAAGAAAAGAAGTCATAGCAAAATTAATTGCTTTTTGAATATCCGAAAAACTATCTAATGCTCTGTCTGGACCACCAAAACAGTCTACATAATTTTCCTTTAAAGCCTTGTCTACTTCTGTTAAATATTCGACAGGAATTATACAATCCGAATCAAATATGATAAAGTAATCTCCTTTAGCTTTTCTCATTCCAAAATTTCTAGAATCTCCAGGTCCTGAATTTTCTTTGTAATAATATGAAATCGATAATTTGCTAGCATATTGATTAACAACATCTTCACATCTAACTGTAGAACCATCTTCCACAATTACAATTTCAAAATCTTCTTTATAATCTGATTTTGATAAACTCTCTAAAAGCTCATCGACTTCGTCCGGACGATTATACACGGGAATAACCAAAGAAAAATACATATTCTTAAATGTGGAATTAATTATACAATATAAATGTAATATTTTAACAAAGATAATCTTTAATCAATAATGCGCCTTAAATTTAAATGCTTTTATACATTTAAAATTAAGACGCATTACATAAAAATTAAGGTTTATTTTTTCGAAAATAAATTAAGCAATACTTTCTACCTGAACCATTTCGTCAGTATCTGCTTTATAATCTACTCCAGCTAAATCAAAACCAAATAAATTATAAAAATCTTTTCTATATCCTTCTAAATCTCCTATTTCAGCAAGATTCTCAGTATCAGCCTGCTCCCATAATTGAGCAACTTGAGCTTGAACATCTTCGCGCATTTCCCAGTCGTCAATACGGATTCTTCCTTTTTCATCTACAGGAACTTCTCCCCCAGTAAACAATCTTTGTTGGTATAAACGTTGGATTTGCTCAATACAACCTTCGTGAATTCCTTCTGCCTTCATTATTTTGTACAATAAAGAAATATACAATGGAATTACTGGAATAGCCGAACTTGCTTGAGTAACCAACGCTTTATTTACCGAAACAAAAGCTTTTCCGTTAATATCAGCTAAACTATCAGAAATAGTGAAAGCAGTAGCTTCTAAATCATCTTTTGCACGACCAATTGTTCCTTTTCTATAAACTGCCTCAGTAACTGATGGCCCAATATAAGAATAAGCAACTGTTGTAGCTCCAGGAGCTAATAAATTCTCTGCTTTTAAAGCATCAATCCACATAGCCCAATCTTCACCACCCATTACAGCAATTGTGTTTTCAATATCATCACCACTACATGGCTCGATAGTAACTTCAGAAACTTTTCCTGTGTGAAAATCTACTGTTTTATTTGTAAAAGTATTTCCAATAGGTTTTAAAACCGAACGATGTAAAACACCAGTATTTGGATTAGTACGAACAGGAGAAGCTAAACTGTAAATAATCAAATCTACCTGACCTAAATCAGCCTTAATTAAATCTAAAGTTTGTCTTTTTACTTCATTCGAAAAAGCATCTCCATTGATACTTTTTGCATACAAACCTGCTTTTTTAGCTTCTTTTTCAAAAGCTGCAGAGTTGTACCAACCTGGTGAAGCTGTTTTTCCAGCAACAGGTGGTTTTTCAAAAAACACTCCAATAGTTGCTGCATCAGAACCAAAAGCACTTGAAATTCTTGAAGCTAAACCAAAACCTGTAGAAGCACCGATTACCAATACTTTTTTAGCGCCATCAATAGCTCCTTTTGATTTAACATACTCAATTTGATTTTTAACACTTTGCTCACATCCAGCTGGCTGTGCTGTTAAGCAAATAAATCCTCTCATTCTAGGTTCTATGATCATAACGTATCAATATTATATTTTTATTTTTTATTTAGGGAATAAACAACAACTTTATTCAGAAAAAGCTATTATTTTGGATGGCAAATATAGCTCACTTTTTTTAGTTCAACAAGGCTTTTGCGTGATTTAGAGCAGAATCTGAAACGATAGTTCCTGACAACATTTGTGCAATTTCTACAATGCGCTCTTCGTCTGACAATAAATTTAATTCTGATTGGGTATCCTCAGCTACCGTTGATTTAGATACTTTAAAATGAGCATCTCCTTTGGCAGCTATTTGTGGTAAATGCGTAATAGCAAATATTTGCATTTTCTTACTCATTTCCTTCATGATTTCACCCATTTTAATAGCAATTTCACCCGAAACTCCTGTATCAATTTCATCAAAAATCAAGGTCGGTAATTTAGAATACTGAGCCAAAATAGCTTTTACAGCAAGCATAATTCGGGACATCTCTCCACCTGAAGCTACTTTCTTAAGTAATCCAAAATCAGTTCCTTTATTTGCCGAAAACAAAAACTGTAACTCATCTTTTCCATTAGCAAAATAACTTTCTCCCTGAGTTACTTCTATATTAAAACGCACATTTGGCATTCCTAGTGTGGCTAATATTTGAATCATTTTTTCAGACAAAATAGGAATGGCTTCAATTCTATTATTATGAATTGTAGTTGCTAAATTATCTAATGCTGTAGCTTTTTCTTGAATGTTTTTGTTCAAAAGAGTAATTTCTTCTTCAATATTTCCTAATTCAACTACTTCATTTTCTAATTTTGTTTGGATAGCCAATAATTCTTCAACAGTTGCCACCTGATGCTTCTTTTGCAAATTATAAATCAATTGTAACTTTTGATTGATTTGCTCTAACTGTTCTGGATCGTGAATTATTTTTTCGGAACAACGATTCATCTCGGCAGAAATATCATCAAATTCAATAGCCAAACTATTGATTCGTTCTAACAATTCTTTGTATTCAGTAGAAAACGGAGCGATTTTTTGTATCGCCGTTTTGATCTCTTTTAAATTATTTAAAACACCAAATTGCTCTTCATTGGCAATAGCCAAAGATTTATCAATAGACTCCTTAATAATTTCTACATTATTAAGTTGCTCAAAAGTGCTTTCTAATTCTTCTTGTTCGCCTGATTTTAATTGAGCGGCAAGTAATTCATTTAATAAAAAAGTATGATATTCTTGTTCTTTATTAGATTCAGCTTGTTTTTTAATAAGCGAATTTAATTGCGACTTATCTGCTTTATAACTTTTAAGAAGCGCTTGATAATCTAAAATTACTTGCTGATTAGCGGCAATGGCATCAATGATATCAAATTGCACATTCTCATCAGTAAGTTCTCTTGTTTGTTGCTGCGAATGAATATCAATCAAAAACAATCCTAAATCCTGAAGTTCTTGAAGATTCACAGGACTATCATTTATAAAAGCGCGCGATTTCCCCGAAGGAAGAATTTCTCTTCTAATGATAGTTTCGTTTTCGTAATCCAAATCATTGGCTTCAAAAAAAGCGGCTAAATTGTATTTTGAAATATCAAATTGTGCTTCGATAATACATTTTTCTTCTTTGTTTTTTAGAGAAGTTAAATCGGCACGTTTTCCTAAAACGAGTCCTAAAGCACCTAAAATAATGGATTTTCCCGCACCTGTTTCTCCTGTAATAATCGAAAATCCTTTAGAAAAATCAATGGTTAATTTCTCAATTAAAGCATAGTTTTTTATTGATAGTGCAGTAATCATTAATTGTATGTATTATGTTTGTATGAGGTAATTTTAAAAAAATCTAATGCTAATTATAATTTCAATGTTGCCCATTTACTGGAATTCAGAGGCGAAATTCGGTTTAAATTATCAACTAAATCAGCAATTGTAATACTTGGTCCTCCTGAAAAAGCAGAAACAATTTCATCTGATTTTGCATCAAAAAGAACACGGGTTAAAAAAGCATTCGGTTTAGAATTGTATAATTTACTCAGCCCTAATAAAGAAGTTTTCATTTTTTCTTTAGCTGCTTTTTTATCTTTTGACATTAAATCTAAACCTTGGTGGTAATCAAATAAGGTTTTTCTAATTTCAACATATGTTGGCGATAATAAATCATTAATCAAAAAATAACGATTTTGGTTTCCGTCATTTTGTCCCCAACCTCTATAACTACTTTGCTGTGCAACGGTACCAATAGTTTGTGCCGTTTGATAATTAGATTCGCCTGATTTAAACTCAAATGTATCCTTATCCATTCCTATGATTACATAACTATAAAAAGAGAGAACCGAAACTAAATTAGATTGAAAACTATTAGCATTAAAAACTAAATTTTCGAACTCAGTATAGCTAAAACTAAAATCCTTATCATTAATATTCAGTACAGGAGTTTCATAAGAAGAATCAAAAACCGGACGAGAAGATTGCACCTGAATAGTAGCAGTAAATTGATCTGAACTATTCGACAATAAAGTAATATACATCGAACAGTTGATCTTTTCTTGCTGCTTGTAAGTCTGATTGGTCCAATCGGTTTTATTTACAAACTCATTTAAAGACGTTTCTAGTGTTTTATAAATCTGTTGATTAGAATTACCCATTTTTTGAGCATTAACAGTCACAGTACAATTTAACTGTTGCCCTCGAACAAAACCAAAGCTTAATAACAAAAAAAATACAACTAATTTATTCATGAAAATGAGCTATTACTTTATTTAAAATATCATCAGCAACCGCTTCTTTGGATTTTAATTCCATCGGTTCTATTTTAAATTCTTTATCGATAAAGGTAATTTTATTGGTTGCTTTTTGAAAACCAGCTCCTTCATCCTGCAAAGAATTTAAAACAATCAAATCTAAGTTTTTTTTCTGAATTTTAGCCTTAGCATTCTCAATTTCATTTTCAGTTTCTAAAGCAAAACCAATTAAAAATTGTTGCTTTTTATTTTCTCCCAAGGATAATAAGATATCTTTTGTTTTTTCAAGCTCAATAACAAAATTATCAGCGGCTTTTTTAATTTTTTGATCCGCTACATTTTTGGGTTTATAATCAGCTACCGCAGCTGCAGCTATTGCCACATCAACATCGGCATAATATTGATGGCAAGCATCATACATTTCTTGTGCCGAAGTCACTTTAATAACATTTATCAAAGAATGATTAGCAATACAATGCGTTGGACCAGTAACTAAAACAACCGAAGCTCCAAGATTAGCGGCACTTTTTGCAATATCAAAACCCATTTTTCCTGAAGAATAATTCCCAATAAAACGCACAGGATCTATGGCTTCATAAGTAGGACCAGCTGTAATTAAGATTTTCTTTCCTTTTAAAGGCAATTTACTTTCTAAATCGGCTTCGAGGAAAGCAATAATATTTTCGGGTTCAGCCATTCGTCCTTCGCCAGATAAACCACTAGCTAATTCACCGCTTTCAGCAGGAATTATAGTGTTACCAAATTGTTCTAAAGCTTTAAAACTAGCAATTGTAGAAGGATGTTTGTACATATCTAAATCCATTGCTGGCGCAAAATAAACAGGACATTTTGCAGATAGATAGGTAGCAATAAGTAGATTATCGCAAGTACCATTTGCCATCTTAGACAAAGTATTGGCGGTTGCAGGAGCAACAATGATTAAATCAGCCCAAAGTCCTAATTCAACGTGATTATTCCATTTTTCATCTTCTTCATCTTGATTGAAGAAAGTGGAATAAACAGGATTTTTAGATAAGGTGGATAAGGTAAGTGGGGTTACAAAATCCTTAGAAGCAGGTGTCATTATCACTTGGACATGTGCACCTGCTTTTATAAAAAGTCGTACTAAAGACGCTGTTTTATAGGCGGCAATTCCACCAGAAACACCTAGCAAAATTCTTTTACCGCTTAAAACTGACATAGTATTTTATTTATTTGAATCTCTGTGATAGATTTTACCATCTAACCATTCCTGAACAGCTAAAGCGTGTGGTTTTGGCAATTTTTCGTAAAATTTAGAAACCTCAATTTGCTCTTTGTTTTCAAAAACTTCTTCAAGACTGTCATTATATGTAGCAAACTCTTCCAATTTTTCAGTCAATTCTTTTTTAATTTCAGAATTAATTTGGTTAGCTCTTTTAGCCATAATGGTAATCGCTTCATACACGTTTCCAGTAGGTGCTTCAATAACAGTTTTATTGTAAGTTATTGTATTTACTGGAGCATTCGTCTTTTTTAAATCCATGACTTTATTTATTTAGTATATTTTTTTAATTCTTGTTCAACACGAGCATACATCTCGCCTGCTTTTTCTTTGTATTTTGTATTAGCATCAAACTTAATCAAATTTTGATAAGAAATTTTAGCTACATTCAATCTATCCTGCATTTTTTCAGGTATACTATTAATTCCTAATTGATAAGCCGAATCAAACTTGTAATACAAAGCATCTTCTTTGAATTTAGTTCCTGGATATTCAGCAATAAAATTATCAAAAGCTACTAATGCTGATTTAAAATCAGAAATTGTATTGTACCCTTTAGCGTTTTCGTATACTTTTTTCTCTATCTTCTCTGATAACAGCTTGGTTAAACCATTTGCTTCAGCTAAATATTCTGAATTCGGATAATTATCAATAAACGATTGCATTTTTTCAATCGCTTTAAAAGTATCTGCCTGATCTAAGCTATATGTAGGAGATAGAACTGCATAACTTTTAGCTCCTAAAAACGAAGCCTCTTGTATTTTTACACTTTTTGGATATCCTGAAGCAAAACTCTCAAACTGATAAGCCGCTAAATAATACTGTTTTGTTTTATAATAAGACTGTGCATACATATAAAACATTTTTTCTGCCTGAGGTTTCCCTCTATATTCTGGAGCTATTTGTTCAAAAAGGCGAATCGCTCTGGAATATTTACCCTGAGCATACAAAGTATCTGCCATAGCAAATTTCACCGCAACATTTTCACTTTTTAAAGCTTTTTGATATTCATTACAAGAACTAAAAAGAACGATTAGAAGCAATAAGGATACAATTTTTTTCATTTTTTTATTTTATTTTTAAATATAAACTCTTTTAGAGTCCATAAAAAATCATACCGAACTTTCGGTTGCAAATTTAGTTATTAATTTAGCGACTACAAAATATTTCTTAGCTTAAAAAAATACTGGCTAAAAGCCTTTATTTATCTATTCTTTTTACAAATTCAGCTATTCTTTCCTGCAAAGATTCATCCACACTTACTAATGGCAATCTAACCGTATTTTCAGCTATACCTAAAGCCTGAAAAACTTGTTTGATTCCGGCTGGATTTCCTTGTTCAAAAATCATATCGATACAATCTGACAATAAGTATTGCGATTTGAAAGCTTCATCTACTTTACGATTCAATCCCAATCGAATCATCTCAGAGAATTCTTTTGGAAAACCTTGAGCAATAACCGAAATTACTCCTGAACCTCCAGCTAATACAGTTGCCAAAGCAGTCATATCATCACCAGAAATTACATGAAAATCTTTTGGTTTATCTTTCAATAATTGCATTGCCTGAACAATATCTCCTGCAGCTTCTTTGATCGCTACAATATTTTCGAAATCATTTGCCAAACGCAATACCGTTGCAGGCAACATATTACTTGATGTTCTCCCTGGTACATTATACACAATTACGGGTACTGTAGAAGCTTCAGAAATAGCTTTAAAATGTTGGTAAATTCCTTCTTGAGATGGTTTATTATAATAAGGCGAAACAGAAAGAATTGCCACATAAGGAGACATATCTCTTGTTTTCAATTCCTCGACAACTTTCATTGTATTATTTCCACCAACACCCAAAACCAATGGCAAACGACCATTATTAGCCTCAATAATGGTTTGGATAACCAATTCTTTTTCGTCATGCGAAAGCGTAGCATTCTCAGCTGTAGTTCCTAAAATAACCAGATATTCAACTCCTCCATCTACAGAAAAATTCACAATTCTTCTTAATGCTTCTGTATCAATTGAAAAATCTTCTTTAAAAGGAGTTACAAGAGCAACACCAGTACCTATTAATGATTGCATGTTTATGATTCTATTTTGTTTAATATTTTTAAATACCTAAATAATTCTTGAATAAAAATTTTATAATTATCTGAATTCGTTTTAATCATTAAATTATTCAATCGTTTGTCAATAGTTGAAAAACCAACTTTAAACTTAGCCTTCGATTCCTGAGTTACCACTAGCAAAATTGCCTTATCAACATCATAATAACTCAGTAATAAATCAAAATCCTTAGCTAAAAACGCATTAACTGATTCGTTTTTTATTTGCCCTTTCCAGCTTAAATGGCTCGGTTTCAATTTAGTTACCGAAGAAGCAAAACTAACATTAGATTTACTTTTATAAAGCAACAATTCTATATTCTCTTCAGTAATTCCGTTTGCGACCAATTCTTTTACTAAAGCTTTAGTTTCAGAAAAATAACCTTCATCCACTACTAAACCTACTGTTTTTACATTACCAGAAAACGAGCTAGTCTTTACATTAAGTAAGCTGTTTTTTAATATTTTCTTTACCAAAAACTCTTTTAAGTAATTTAAAAACATAACTTATCTTTATTCGTAAACAAAATTAATTAATTAAGTCACACTATAGCCGGCAAATCTAAAAAAGTAAATGACGATTTAAAACTTTTTGTTAAATTCTTAACACTTATTTCCCAGCAAAAATAATTTTACAAATGAAGTTCTAATTATTAATTCGTATTAAGCATACTCATAAAATCCATTTCGGAAATAATTGGAATATTCAACTTGCTTGCTTTATCTAATTTTGCAGGCCCCATATTATCTCCAGCCACCACATAATCAGTTTTAGAAGAAATAGAGCTACCCACTTTACCTCCATTATCTTCGATGGCTTTCTTTAATTCGTCACGCGAAAATTCAGTAAAAATACCCGAAACCACGAAGATTTTCCCTTGTAATTTATCGGTTGCATTCAGATTTACCTTTTCAATAACTTCAAATTGAACACCATATTGTTTCAATCTTTCAATAATGATTCTATTTTCAGAATTCTCAAAAAAGTCAATAACACTTTGCGCTATTCGTTCTCCAATTTCGTCTACCAATATCAAATCCATCAAAGTAGCCTGGCTCAAAGCATCAATATTTTTATAATGCTTCGCTAATTTTTTAGCCACCGTTTCCCCTACAAATCGGATTCCAAGCGCAAACAAAACACGCTCAAAAGGAATGTTTTTAGAATTCTCTACTCCATTAACTAAATTCTCCGCCGATTTTTGAGCCATTCGTTCCAAAGGCAAAATATCTACCACTTTTAACTCATACAAATCAGCATAATTATGAACCAAATCATTATTAAAGAGTAAAGCCACCGTTTCACCTCCCAAACCTTCAATATCCATAGCTTTTCGAGAAATATAATGCTGAACCCTACCTATAATTTGCGGCGGACAACCATAGAAATTAGGACAATAATGATTCGCTTCTCCTTCATGTCTAACTAATTCTGTTTGACATTCAGGACAATTTGTAATATATTCTGTCGCCTGAGAATTTTCAGGACGTTTATCCAAATCAACAGCAATGATTTTCGGGATAATCTCACCTCCTTTTTCTACAAAAACAGTATCTCCAACGCGAATATCTAATTTTTCAATTTGATCCGCATTATGCAACGAAGCACGTTTTACAATAGTTCCCGCCAATTGCACAGGTTCTAAATTAGCCACAGGAGTTATTGCTCCAGTTCGTCCAACTTGATATGAAATCGATTCTAATTTGGTAGCCGCTTGTTCCGATTTAAACTTATACGCCATTGCCCAACGTGGCGATTTAGCGGTATACCCTAATTCCTCCTGATGCTGAATGCTATTTACTTTTACAACCACCCCATCCGTTTCATAAGGTAAATTATGACGGTGCGTATCCCAATAATCTATAAAATCAAAAACTTCTTGCAAATTATTGGTCAACTTAGCTTCATTAGGTACTTTAAATCCCCAATTTCTAGCCGAAACCAAGCCATCAAATTGAGAAGAAAAAGTCAGTTTCTCTCCTATAACAAAATACAACAAACACTCCAAAGGACGTTTAGCCACTTCAGCACTGTCTTGCAATTTTAAACTTCCTGAAGCCGTATTTCTAGGGTTAGAATAAGGAGTTTCTCCCAATTCTATCAATTCCTGATTCATTTTTTCGAAACCAGCAAAAGGCAAAATAATTTCGCCTCGAATATCAAATTTATCAGGATAATTATTCCCTTTTAAAGTTAGAGGGATCGATTTTATCGTCTTAATATTATTGGTTACATCATCTCCCTGGAAACCATCACCACGAGTCACTGCTCGCACTAATACGCCATTTTCATAAGTAATACTAATTGATGCACCATCATATTTCAATTCGCAGGTATATTGCAAATCAACATCGCCTAAAACTTTTTGAATTCGAACTTCCCAATCCTGTAAATCTTCTTTAGAATAGGAATTATCCAAAGAATACATGCGATGAGCATGAGCCACCGTTTGAAAATTTTTAGTAATTGCCCCACCCACTCTTTGTGTTGGAGAATTGGAATCAAAATATTCTGGATGTGCATTTTCTAACCCCTGAAGCTCTTTTAGCTTAATATCAAACTCATAATCAGAGATTGTTGCATTATCTAACACATAATAATTGTAATTATGAAGATTGAGTTCTTCTCTTAATTTTTGAATAGTATTTAGAACATCCATATAAAAAAAATTGGTCATTTTAGTTTCTGTAAACAGCGTACTAAAATAACCAATTTAAAAGAAACCCACATAAAAAAAACACTTTTTCCTAATTAAGTATAATGGGTTCCTGACAACCAAAATTTAAATATTATCTAGGAAGAAATAACATTAAAATTACGATTCTATAATCGTATTTATTTGTTTAAATAATTGCCCGTCACTTAAAAAAGCACCTTGCTGAATTAGCGAGAAAATAGAAGCACTTCGCTCTTCGGTAAAGACTTTTTTACCCACTTTCATTTCGATAGTTTCGGTAAACATATTATCACTAAGCCATTGTAAACCATCCTGAGTTAAAAAATCAACATCAGCTACTAATGATTTCAAAACAATCGACTGTACATGAGTATCAAAAGTTTGAAAAAGAAAAATATGGTTTTTAGAAAAATGTTCTAAATATTCAGCTTTCGCCAAAACACCTTCCCAAATCAAATCAGAGAAAACATCTAATTCTTGCTCAGCAACTTCTGGTTTTTCTAATTTAATCTTATCCCATTCGGCTTTATCTATTGATTGAGTCGCTAGAAAATTAGTGAATTCTGGATGCAATTCTTCAAATTGCTCTTTTGTTAATCTTGAGTATTTCATATCATCACAAAGAACGAAGCAATCCGTTCATTTTTTATTAGTAAAAATTTTTATCCTGAAGAGATTGCTTCATTCTTCGCAACGACTTCAGATTAAAACAAAAAAAATCCCAATCTCGTTTTACAACGGGATGGGATTTAATTTTATAAACTTAAAAATTATGCTTTTTCAGCAACAATTTCGTAAGGTAAATCAACGATAACATCTCTGTGTAATCTTACAGTAGCTGAATATTTTCCAGTACGTTTAACGATTCCAGAAGTAACGAATTTTCTTTCGATTGATTGTCCTGCTTTTTCTAAAGCTTCAACGATGTCAATATTGGTAACTGAACCAAATAATTTTTCACCACCTGCTTTTGCAGAAATTTTAATTTCTAAAGCTTTCAAAGTTTCAGCTAAAGCTTTTGCATCAGCAACGATTTTAGCTTCTTTATGTGCTCTTTGTTTAAGATTCTCAGCTAATACTTTCTTTGCAGAAGAAGTAGCTAATTGAGCAAATCCTTGTGGGATTAAGTAATTACGACCGTATCCGTTTTTCACGTTTACTACATCGTCTTTAAATCCTAAATTTTGAACGTCTTGTTTTAAAATCAATTCCATGTTGTTGTCCTTTATTTAATAAGTTAGGTTTCATATTTCAGAAAACCAACAAATGTTAATTTTTAATTATTTTAATAAATCCGCCACGTATGGCATCAAAGCTAAGTGACGTGCACGCTTAACAGCTACAGACACTTTTCTTTGGTATTTTAATGAAGTTCCAGTTAAACGACGAGGAAGAATTTTTCCTTGCTCATTAACGAATTTCAATAAGAAATCAGCATCTTTATAATCGATGTATTTGATTCCTGATTTTTTGAAACGACAGTATTTTTTAGTTTTGTTAGTTTCTATGTTTAAAGGAGTAAGATATCTGATATCCCCGTCTTTTTTTCCTGAAGCAGATTGTTGTAATGTTGCCATGATAATTAAGCTTTTTGAGATTTAAGTTTCGCTCTTCTTCTTTCAGCCCAAGAGATAGCATGTTTGTCAAGACTTACAGTTAAGAAACGCATAACTCTTTCGTCACGTCTGAATTCAGTTTCAAAAGCGATAAGAACTTCTCCTGATACTTTAAATTCGAACAAATGGTAAAAACCACTTTTCTTGTTTTGGATTTCGTAAGCCATCTTTTTAAGACCCCAGTCTTCTTTAGATACCATTTCTGCTCCTCTACTAGTAAGAAAATCTTCAAATTTGCTTACTGTTTCCTTTACCTGAACGTCAGATAAAACGGGATTTAAAATGAAAACAGTTTCATAATGATTCATAAAAAATGTATTTATTTGTTAAATTGGCTGCAAAAGTAATCTTTTTATTCGAATAAAAAAACAAAAACCAACTATATTCGTTGTAATGCTAAAAAAGCCGATTAAAATTAGTTTTTGTAAATAAATTACAATAATTTTACTTAACCAAATCTTAAATTACAACATTATGAAGCTTAATTGTGTCGTAGTAGATGACAGTTCGATACAACGGATGATCATCGCAAAGTTAGTAAATAACCACCCTAATTTACATTTAATTGGGGATTTTTCCAATGCTATTGAAGCTAAAAGTTGCATGTCTGTACACAACGTAGATCTAATCTTTCTTGATATAGAAATGCCCGTAATTAGTGGTTTTGATTTTCTAGATGGATTGAAAACAAAACCGCAGATTATCTTTATTACTTCAAAAGCTGAATACGCATTGAAAGCTTTTGACTATGATGCTACCGATTATCTACAAAAACCTATAGCTGTAGATCGTTTTAATGCCTCAGTCAAAAGAGCAATGGACTTACATTCGCTTAAACAAGATATTAAGGAAGAAGAAGGAGAACATATTTTTATCAAAAGCAATTTGAAAAAATTAAAAATCTATACTTCTAAAATAAAATGGATAGAAGCTTATGGGGATTATGTTAGAGTAGTTACCGAGGACGATAGCAATTTAGTTCTTTCGACTATGAAATCATTTGAAAATGATTTATCCAAAAAGAAATTTGTTCGCGTTCACAAATCTTACATTATTAATATAGATAAGGTAGAACGTTTCAACAGCAAGTTTGCCGAAATTGGAGCTACTAAAATTCCTTTGAGCAGAAACAAAAAAGAAGATCTTATAAAAGCCTTAGCTTTTGCTTAAAATTACTCTTTAATAAAAGTCAACATTTAGAGCCGTTTTTATTGGTCTATATTGCGGAACAGCATCAAAACTATTCAATATTTTTTGGATAGTTTTTTTTGTGCCCATAACTGAAGTATCCTGAGGAATTTTAATCATTATACTTCTAATATATTCATTCCTGATTCTATTGATAGCCGGCTCTTCTGGACCAAGAACAGGCATATTCAAATTTTGACTCAACACTTGGTACAACCACATCGAACCTTCTTTCAATTTATCAAAATCACGGTGTTTCAAAGTGATTTTTATAATCCTAAAATAAGGTGGGTATTTATAAATCTGTCTATCATACAACTGCTCCTTATACATTCCTGTATAATCGTTATTAGTAACTTGCTGAATAGTATTATGATTAGGATTATAGGTTTGAATAATTACCTTTCCTTGTTTTTCTGAACGTCCTGAACGTCCCGCAACCTGAGTCATGGTTTGATAGCTTCTTTCGAAAGCTCTAAAATCAGGATGAAACAGCATATTATCGGCATTCATAATACCAACAAGACTTACATTATCAAAATCCAATCCTTTGGCAAGCATTTGTGTACCTACCATAATATCTATCTCTCGATTCTTGAAACTATCAATGATTTTTTCGAAACCAAATTTCCCTCGCGTAGTATCCTGATCCATTCGACCAATTTTTCGCTCTGGAAAAAGCTGCGTTAATTCCTGCTGAATTTGCTCTGTTCCAAAACCTTTTGTTATCAAATCAATACTGGAACAATTATGACAATTAGTAGGTTTAGCAATCGAATAACCACAATAATGACATCGCAATTGGTTTTTGTGTTTGTGATAGGTTAAACTCACATCGCATTGCTGGCATTGTGGCACATGCCCACAAGTCATACATTCTAATAAAGGGGAATAACCTCTCCTATTTTGAAACAAAATTACCTGCTCCCCTAAAGACAAAGCGGTAGTAATTCCTTCAATCAAAACATCGCTAAAATGCCCTGTCATTCTTTTACGAAAATATTTATCTTTAATATCAACCAATTCAATTTCGGGCATCATCACGTTTCCATAACGCGCTTTAATTTCGACCAAACCATATTTAGCCGTTACAGCATTAAAATACGATTCGATGCTTGGTGTAGCCGAACCCAACAAAACTTTAGCTTTAAAAAAGCTAGCCAAAACTATCGAAGCATCACGCGCATGGTATCTTGGCGCGGGATCTACTTGTTTAAAAGTTTGCTCATGCTCTTCGTCAACAATTATAAAACCTAAATTTGAAAATGGTAAAAACAAAGCCGACCTCGCTCCTATTACTATTTGCGCTTTCTCAGAATTCTGTAAAACCTGATTCCAAACTTCTACTCTTTCATTATTATTATATTTCGAATGAAAAACAGCTACTTTATTTCCAAAATGCGCTCTCAATCTACCTACTAATTGTGTAGTCAATGCAATTTCAGGCAACAAATACAAAATTTGTTTTTCGGTTGCTAAATATTCTTCAATAATCTTGATATAAATCTCCGTTTTTCCACTCGAAGTAACGCCATGCAAAAGACAAACTTCTTTTTCCAGAAAACTTGTATTGATTTCGTCAAAAGCTTTTTGCTGTGCTTCACTTAACCGCAATTGACTATCATTAGATTCTCCTGTAAAATTCACTCGGTCATGTTGCAGTAAATAATCTTCAAAGATTTCCTTATCGATTAAAGCTTTCACCACCGCCGAAGTAGCATTCGAAGCTTCTACTAATTCCTTTACCGAAATTGGTTTCTTCTTATCTCTGGCACTTAACTGAAAATAAGTCAAAAGAATTTCTTTTTGCTTAGCTGCATTTTTCAAAACCTCTAATAAATCATTCAAACCCTCATTTGATTCATATTTGGAATGCAAACGAATGTATCGAACCAATTTAGGCTTATAGTTTTCCTGCATTTCTTCCTGCAAAACCAAGATGTTTTTATCGATTAGTTTTTGAACAACAGGAAAAATATTTTTCTTATTCAAAATCCCAATAATGTCTTGCACTTTTAAAGACGATTGTTGTTGCAAGGCTTGATAAATCAAAAACTCATCATCCGTAAGCTGACTTTCGTCTACAAAAACATCAGTTTTTTGAGAAATCAAAGTTTCACTTTCCAACAACAACGCACTTGGCATAGCTGTACGGTAGACATCACCAATAGCACACATATAATAAGTTGCAATCCACTGCCAATGTTTTATTTGGTTTTCGGTAACGATAGCTTTTTCGTCTAAAATTTGATGAATTTCTTTGGCTTCGTATAAAGTGGGTTTGTTTTGATGCAAATCAATTGCTAAAGCAGTGTAAATTTTACTTTTACCAAAGGGAACTGCCAAACGCATTCCTTTTTGAATATAATGATACTCAGCTTCAGAAACGCTATAGGTAAAGGTTTTGGCTAGTGCCAACGGTAAAATTACTTCAACAAAATACATAATAAACAGGCGGTAGGATTAAATAAAATAAGAGAAATTAAAAATTAATTTTTAACTCTTTGCCAATATTGTGTTCGTCCAAATAATGAAATTCCAATATAACCACGAACTTTTAATTTATCATTCCCCACGAGAGTAATAAAACATTGGTATAATTTTCCGTTTTTAGGATCTAATATTTTACCCGAACCGTATTCTTTGTCATTTTGAGTCAAGCCTTTTATAACAATCATTCCTAGAATAGGTTTATTAGCATCTTCACCCGAACACTCTTTACAAAAATCGTTTTTATGAACCGTATCAAGAATTTCTATTACCTTGCCATAAATTTTTCCTGATTTTTCATAAATCTCAACTATTGATTTAGGTTTCCCTGTTTCATCATCAATTGTTTTCCATTTCCCTAAAACTCCTTTGTTTTGGGAATAAAAAACACAGCTAACAAACATTAGAATTACTGTTACAATCTTTTTCATAATTTCTTTTTCTCTTGTACTATTATCTTTAATCCCTAATTTCCTTTTCTTTTTTTCAACTTTTTAATCACCTCATTGAGTTCAAAACCAAGCAATAAAATCATACAGTTAATCCAGATATAAAACATCACAATCAACAAAGTCCCAATAGAACCGTAAAGCTCATTGTATTTTGAAAAACGAAGAACCCAAACTCCAAAAAAATAGGAACTAATAATAGTAAGAATCGTTGTAAACACAGAACCTATGGAGATAAAAGATCTGTTTTCTTCATTTTTTGTTCCAAATTTAAAAAGAAATGAACTCGTTACTAAAATCATCAAAATCAAGAACATATAACGCCCCATAACTATAAACGGAATCCTTTCGTTTAAAAAAGCACTAGCATTTAATTTTTGAATAAATACTTCGAAAACAACAATAATAGCAACGGTAATAATCAATAAAAAAGCCAAAAACAAAGACATGCCAATAGCAACAAAATATTGATGAAAGAAACCTCTTTTTACTAAAACATGTTTCGAATTTTCAAAACCACCTAAAATAGCATTTAATCCATTTGCCATCAAGAAAACCGATAATATAAATCCCGATGAAAGTAATCCTGAATGACTATTGTGGAGAATATCGTTAATGATATTTTTGATAGCATAAAATGTATTGGGAGGAACACCATCAGCAACAAAATTCAAAAAATCATCTTGAAAACCATCAATTGGAATGAAAGGAATAAGATTCAGGATAAAAAGTGCAAAAGGAAACAACGCCATAAAAAAACTAAAAGCAATAGCTCCCGCACGATTTGACAGCGCAGCTTCGGTGATTCCAATAATGTACAATTCTAATAAATCATACAAAGACAATCCGCTAAGCCAATTGAGTTTTATTCCTTTTGTCCAACGCACAAAATTTCGTAACAATGGGATTTTCTGAAGCCTTTCTTCTATTTCTGCTGACATTAATGCTACTTTTTTATTAAAGCTATTCTATTGCTTTTAAACTCAAATCCATATTGTAAATAGAATGCGTCAAAGCGCCCGAAGAAATATAATTGACACCACATTTGGCATAATGACGAATGGTATCTTCATTAATATTTCCTGATGATTCAGTCAAGCTAGCATCACCAATAAAAGCAACTGCTTCCTTTGTCATTTCATAATCAAAATTATCTAACAGAATTCTAAAAACACCTCCAGCTGCTACAATTTCTCTTACTTCATTAAGATCTCTTGCTTCAACTATAATCTTTAAATTGCGATTCGTTTTTTTTAAATAAGCTTTGGTTTTGGCTATAGCCAATGTAATTCCGCCAGCAAAATCAATATGATTGTCTTTCAACATCACCATATCATATAAGGCAAATCGATGATTCTCCCCTCCTCCTATTTTTACAGCCCATTTCTCGGCAACGCGAAAACCAGGAGTTGTTTTTCGAGTATCTAAAATCTTCGCATTTGTTCCTTCAAGTAATTTCACATAGCTATTTGTTTTAGTTGCAATAGCCGACATACGCTGCATTGAATTCAAAACCATACGCTCGGCCTTTAAAATAGACTGCGAACTTCCTGATACATGAAATACAACATCTCCAAATTTAACTGCAGTACCATCTTCTATAAATGTTTCTACTTCTAAATTAGAATCAACATAATTAAAAATCATTTTAGCAAATTCAACTCCTGCAATTATTCCTTCATCTTTCACTAAAAGCTTTGCTTTTCCTTGCGCCGATGCTGGAATACAGGCTAATGAACTATGATCTCCATCGCCTACATCTTCGCGGATGGCATTAGCAATTAATAGTTGTAACTCGTTTTGAAATTGTACTTCGCTAATCATTTTTAATAGAAATTTATATCTTGCTAAAGTAGGACATATTTTGTGGAATAGAAAATTTGTTTCCACTTCCCTTAAATTTATTCTGAAGCTAATTCTGTCAAAGACTTAAACATTATATTTGAAAAAACTAACAGAATTAACTTCTATAATCTAATCTAAATGTCTTCAACAACTTCCGAAATCGAAAACGCCAAAATAATTGAATTGGTATCTCAATACATCGATCTTAGTGTTACTCCTTTCAATAAACCCGAAAGAACTGTTGTTAAAGTAGACAAACGCAATCCTATGTACGGCGGAAATGGTATTGTATATTTGCTACAAATGTTTGACGAAGGCGAATTAACTAATAATCGCATTGGCGCTTATATGGTTTTCTTTAACAAAGGTGATGAAGCTGGTTTTCACACTCATGGAACCCGACATGAAGAAGAACTTTATATTGTCATGCACGGTGAAGGCGAATATACCGAAATGACCAAAAAAGACGGAATCATTCGAAAAAAGATACTTAAAAAAGGAAGTATTACTGCCATGAGTGGCGAAGGTTTTCATTCACTAATTAACACTACTGACGAAGTTTTAATTGTATTTGTCATTACCACAAATAATCCGAAATAATCAATTATAACATAAAATTAAGCTAAGTTTTTCTAAATTTTAAAGGCTTATCAGAATGCAAAACAAGTTTAATATCTTTGCCTTTTCGAAAATTATTCATAAAAATGAACATCAAACTCATTGCCATAGGCAAAACAGATAATAAAGCTTTACAAACCTTAATTGACGATTATACCAAACGATTGTCTTTTTATATCAAATTTGATTTAGAAATTATCCCTGATATTAAAAATGTAAAAAACTTATCTGAAAGCCAGCAAAAAGAAAAAGAAGGCGAATTAATTTTATCAAAAATTAGTTCGACTGACCAACTTGTTTTATTGGATGAAAACGGTAAAAACTTTTCTAGCGTTGGATTTTCAGAAGAATTACAAAAGAAAATGAATTCTGGAATCAAGACTTTAGTATTTGTTATTGGTGGTCCTTATGGATTTTCAGATACGGTTTATGCTAAAGCACAAGGGAAGATTTCGCTTTCGTTAATGACGTTCTCTCACCAAATGGTGCGTTTATTTTTTATTGAACAATTGTATCGTGGTTTTACCATTTTAAGAAACGAACCTTATCATCATCAATAAAGACTTACTAGAAATACCCCTAATAACTTACTTAAAAATGTTTTTAAAACTTCATTTAAAAACATCGTTAAATTCATATTAAAAGATAAAATAATTCTTCTTAAACCTCAAAAAAAACGTAACTTTAATAAGTTAAAAATCAAACATCTAAATCAATTATTTTTATTATTGAGCAAACCTACTTTTCAAAATTATTTTTGTAAACCCAAGTGGTAATTAATTCAATTTTTAAAAATTTTCATCATGAAACTTTTGTCTAGATTTTCAGTAATTTTAATTATTTTATTGTCTACTGCATCTTGTGGTAATAGTTACGACGATAACTCAAACCCTTATCCGAGCTCAAACACCACAACTTTTAAAGCTACCTTAAACGGTACTAGTGAAGTTCCTTCTAATAGTTCAAGTGCAACTGGAATGGCCACACTTGTTTTTAACAATGACACTAAATATTTCACTCTTACAGGAACCTACAATGGAATGACCCCCTCTATTTCCCATATTCATGGTCCGGCAATGGTGGGAGTAAATGCAGTTCCTTTATTTGATTTAACAGTTACACCTACACCTGGTTATAACTACGGTTCAATAAATTATTCTGGCTCAGCTGCTCTAAGCGCAGCACAGGAAACCGATCTTAAAAACAATCTTTATTATGTAAACATACATAGTCTAGGAACTTATGCAGCAGGTGAAATTAGAGGACAACTCATTAAACAATAAATATTTTTCATCTTAAAGAAAAAGCCTTGCTGTCTCTATATTGAGGACAACAAGGTTTTATTATTTTATAATTCCCAATTAAAAATGATATTAAAACTTCATTTTTTCATACAATTTCACACATTCAACAGCTTCTTTTACATCGTGAACTCTTAAAATATGAGCCCCTTTAGTCAAGGCAATTGTATTTAAAAAAGTAGTTCCATTTAATGCATCATCAGCACTAATTCCCAGCATTTTATGAATCATTGATTTTCTGGAAATCCCTATTAATATTGGTAATTCTAAACTGTGAAATAACTCTAGTTTTTGCATCACCTCATAATTTTGCTCTATTGTTTTTGCAAAACCAAAACCTGGATCAATAATCACATCGTTAATTCCTAAACTTCTAGCTTGGCTAACTTTTTCAGAAAAATAGAATAGAACTTCTTTTACAACATCTTCATATGCTGTCATTGTTTGCATAGTTTGTGGTGTACCACGCATGTGCATCATGATGTAAGGAACATTATATTTTGCAATAACTTCTAACATTTTATCGTCCAAATTTCCTGCTGCAATATCATTGATAATAGCAGCTCCATTCTCGATACAAGCTCTGGCTACTTCGCTCCTAAAAGTATCAATTGAAAGTAAAATATCAGGAAAATGTTTGACCAATAATTGCACAATGGGAACAATCCGATTTAGTTCTTCCTCTTCCGAAACAAATTCGGCACTAGGTTTACTAGAATAAGCACCAATATCAATAAAAGTAGCACCTTCAGCAAGCATTTTTTCGACTTTAGTCAAAATTTCGACTTCGGTTGCATACCTTCCTCCATCAAAAAAAGAATTGGGAGTTATATTCAAAATCCCCATTACTTTAGGTCGCGATAAATCAATCAGTTGTCCTTTGCAATTAATAGTCATTTTTTTATCTTTCTTTAAAGTTTAATCCTTTTAAAATTTATCCCTATTTTTGAGAAAATTTTAGACAAATATACATCAATAATGAAGAATACTTCTCAAGAATACGATAAGGTAATTGCAATTTGTCGTTCCTTATTCGTCAATAAAATGCAAGATTACGGTAGCGCATGGCGTATTTTAAGATTACCTTCTTTAACCGATCAAATCTTTATCAAAGCACAAAGAATTCGCAGTCTACAAGAAAATGATGTTAGAAAAGTAGACGAAGACGAATCAGGCGAATTCATTGGAATTATCAATTATTCGATAATGGCTTTAATCCAATTGGAGTTAGGTGTTGTTGATCAACCCGATTTGAATGTAGCAAAAGCAATTGAATTGTATGATGCTAAAGTGAAGTTAACCAAAGACTTAATGGAGGCTAAAAACCATGATTATGGAGAAGCATGGCGCGAAATGCGAGTGAGTTCTTTGACTGATTTGATTTTGCAAAAACTTCTTCGCGTAAAGCAAATTGAAGACAATAAAGGCAAAACAATTGTATCCGAAGGTATTGATGCTAACTACCAAGACATGATTAACTATTCTATTTTTGCCTTAATTTTAATGGGATTTGCTAAAAATTAATATGCCCTATGAAAAAGAAAATCACTTACTTTTCAAGAATATTTGTTGGCGTTTTATTTATAATTTCAGGTTTAATCAAGCTAAATGACCCAGTAGGTTTCTCCTATAAACTAGCCGAATATTTCAGTGAACCCGTTTTTAACCTGCCTTTTTTAGTTCCGTTTAGCTTAACGTTAGCTATATTTTTAGTTATAGTAGAGGTATTGTTAGGAATCATGCTCCTCATTGGTTACAGATCAAAATTCACCATTTGGAGTCTATTATTGATGATTGTCTTTTTTACCTTCCTAACCTTTTATTCAGCTTATTTTGACGTGGTAAAAGACTGCGGTTGTTTTGGTGATGCCTTACACCTTACGCCTTGGGAATCTTTCACTAAGGATATTGTTTTACTCGTTTTTATTCTAATCTTATTTTTCAATAGAAAACACGTAAAACCGCTTTTCAACAATGGGATTCAAAATCTAATAACCTCTTTGGGTGTAGCAGCTGCTTTTTTCTTAGTTTTTGATGTTTTAAATCATTTACCAATAATTGATTTTCGCCCTTATAAAGTGGGTACAAACATTCAAAAAGGAATGGAAATTCCCGAAGGAGCGCCTACTGCTGTGGTAGAAATGACATTTATCTATAAGGTGAATGGCGTAGAAAAAGAATTCTCTGAAAAAGATTTAGCGAATATTCCCGAAGGAGCCGAATTTGTAGATCGAAAAGACAAAGTGCTATCTGAAGGTTATGTCCCTCATATCCATGATTTCACGATGATGAAAGACGGTTCTGACTATAAAGACGAATTATTATTAGAACCTAAATTACTAATGGTAGTTGCTTACGATTTGGCTTTAGCCGATGATGGAGGAATGCAAAAATTACAAAAATTAAACCAAGACGCTCTAGCCAAAGGCTACAAAGTGATTGGGATGACCAATTCCTCAACTGAAGAAATTAAAAAAGCACAAAAGAAATACAATCTGAAATTTGACTTTTATACTTGCGATGCAACCGCTTTAAAAACAATTGAAAGAGCTAATCCAAGTATTGTAATTTTAGAAAAAGGAACAGTAAAACAAAAAGTACATTATAACGATATTGAAGATTTAAAACTGTAAAAAAGAAAGCTCATAAAGACTAAAAATAGCATTTATGAGCTTTTTTTATGCCTTAAAAAAGCTAAAAACCGTCCAAAAACATCTTTTTTGAAGACTATTTCAAAGATATTTCTCTACAATCATAAACAATTCATGTTCACTATTACGTTTTCATTTGCGTTTTTATAACTCTTAACATTGTTTTTGTTATTTTAATCGTGTTTCTCTAAAAAATAATAATCTGGAAACAGCAATCAAATTGTTTATTTTAACTTTGTTACCAATGAAAAAATTAGAAAAAATAATTGTTTTTTTAGTCCTTTTAGTAACTATTTCCTGTTCTAAATCGGAAGGACAAAAAACAGCTTTTTCTAAAGCAGCCTTATCAGAAACACTTTTAACGATAAATGAAAATCAAATTGCGTTTCAAGATGTTCTAAAAAAGTACAAAGGAAAAACACTCTTGATTAAATTTTGGGCTTCATGGTGTGGCGACTGTGTAAAAGCAATGCCAAAAATAAAAGAATTACAAACGGCTCATCCAGAAGTTGCATTTATGTTTATTTCAATAGATAAAACTGCTGACAAGTGGAAAGCTGGAATTGAAAAATACAATCTCAATGGCGCTAATTTCATGGCAAATGACCAAATGAATGGCGTTTTTGGAAAAGCAGTTGATTTAGATTGGATTCCCAGATATCTAATCGTAGACAAAACAGGTAAAATTGCTTTGTATCGCGCCATAGAATCTGATTTTGAACAAATTAATTCGACTTTAAATCAATTAGAAAAATAATAGAATAAAAATAAAATTCAAATATAACACTATCAAAATGAGAAAAAATATTGTAGCAGGAAACTGGAAAATGCACAAGAATGCAGCACAAACTAGCGAATTATTAAGTGAATTACTTGCAAAAGTACCTTCTAATACTACTGCACAAGTAATTGTTGCGCCAACATTTGTAAACTTGGCTGGAGCTGTAAATCAATTAAAAGGATCAAACATTAGTGTTGCTGCACAAAATGTTCACCAAACTGAAAGTGGTGCATTTACAGGAGAAATCTCTGCTGATATGTTAACTGGAGTTGGAGTAAATACTGTAATCCTTGGACATTCAGAGCGTAGAGCTATCTTTAACGAAACTGACGCTTTAATTGCTGATAAAGTAAATACTGCTTTAAAACATGACATGACAGTTATTTTCTGTTTTGGTGAAGAATTAAAAGACCGTCAATCAGGAAATCATTTCAACATTGTTGAAAACCAATTAAAAGACGGATTATTCCACGTAGATGCAAAAGCTTGGGAAAATATCGTTTTGGCTTATGAGCCAGTTTGGGCTATTGGAACAGGTGAAACTGCTTCTCCTGAGCAAGCACAAGACATGCACGAATTCATCAGAGAAACTGTTCTTAAAGCTTTCGGAAAAGAGATTGCTGAAAATGTATCTATTCTTTACGGAGGTTCTGTAAAACCAGATAACGCTAAAGAAATTTTCGGAAAACCAGATGTAGACGGAGGTCTTATTGGTGGAGCAGCTTTAAAAGCGGATGATTTTGTTGCAATTGTTACTGCAATCTAAAAAATCATTTTTACATACTATTTAAAAAGCGATAATTCATTTTATCGCTTTTTTTATTTTTCTAATATTCATAAAAGAGAAATACTACCTTTGCAAAAAATTAAATCAATATGTCAAATATTTATATCGCCTACCATTTTAGCATCGAACCAAAGGAATTGGGTTCTGAAATTTTAATTGCCGAATTAGGCGAACTAGCTTTCGAAAGTTTTACTGAAACCGAAACTGGGATTTCAGCTTTTGTTCAAAAAGATTTATGGGACGAGATGATTCTTGAAAACGTAAACATACTTCACTCGGAAGAATTTGACATTGATTATTCTTTTGAAGAAATCGATCAGGTAAACTGGAACGAAGAATGGGAAAAGAATTTTGAACCTATTGATGTAGATGGAAATTGCCATGTTCGCGCACCTTTTCACCCAAAAACGGATGCCGAATTTGATATTTTGATTGAACCAAAAATGAGTTTCGGAACAGGACATCATGAAACTACTCACATGATGATTCAGCATTTATTAGAAATTGATGTCCAGGGATTGAAAACACTAGATATGGGTTGCGGAACAGCCATTCTTGCTATTCTTGCCGAAATGAAAGGAGCTCAGCCTATAGACGCTATCGATATTGATAACTGGTGTTATTTAAACTCGATTGAAAATGCTGAACGCAACAACTGCAAGCACATTACAGTTTATGAAGGCGATGCAGCTTTATTAAAAAACAAAAAATACGATTTGATTATTGCTAATATCAATAGAAACATTTTGTTGAATGATATGCAAACTTATGTTGATTGTTTGAACCCTAAAGGAACTTTATTATTGAGCGGTTTTTATACTGAAGACATTCCGTTTATAGATGCTTCTTGCACTGAGAAAGGTTTAACTTATGTTAAAAAATTAGAAAGAAATAACTGGGTTTCACTAAAATACATAAATTAGTACTCTGTTTATTATCAAATAATTAAAGTACAAAAAAACAATACAATGAGTACTAAAGAAAAAATTAGAGAAAGAGTAAGCGTACAAGAAATCACTGCAAAAAACAACGAAATTATAGTTTATAATGACGATGTAAATACCTTTGATCATGTAATTGAAACCCTAATGCGCGTTTGCGAACATACAGCTGAACAAGCGGAACAATGTTCGTTAATAGTTCATTATAATGGAAAATGTACGGTTAAAACAGGACCTCTTACTAAATTAAAACCGCAATGTACTCAACTATTAGAAGCGGGTTTAAGCGCCGAAATTATCTAATTGAACACAAACTTTCCCAATAAAAAAGCATTCGCCGTGGCGAATGCTTTTTTTTATTAGAAAACAATCTTAATGAGGCAACTTATCTTTTAGAACTCCGTATAAAAAAGTACCTAACATAGCTCCTAACAATACTAGAATTACTGATGTAAATCCCGCTCCTATTAGTATAAATATTGGTCCAGGACAAGAACCAACTAATCCCCAACCTAGTCCAAAAATCAATCCTCCCAAAAGATAACGCACAGTAGTAGGCTCTTTATCAGCAATATTTATTGGAGTTCCTGAATAATCTTTTAAATGGTATTTTTTTATAATTTGAATTCCGATGATTCCTGTTATCACAGCCGTCATAATAATTCCGTACATGTGGAACGATTGAAATTGAAACATTTCATAAATGCGGTACCAGGAAATGGCTTCTGATTTAGTTAGCACAATTCCGAAAACAAAGCCAACTAATATAAATTTTAGTAATTTCATAACTTATACAATTAAAGGTAAAATAAAATGAACCATAATTAATCCGCCAATAAAAAAACCAATAACGGCTTTTAATGATGGAAGTTGTAAGTTACTAAGTCCCGAAATAGCGTGTCCTGAAGTACAACCTCCTGCATAACGAGATCCAAAACCAATTAAAATTCCGCCAATTATCAAAATCAGCATTCCTTTAGGAGATTCGAACACCTGATTAGAAAACAAAGCATCTGGCATTAATTTTCCCTGAGGAGCATCAATATTCATCGTTTGAAGTTGTTCAATAGTTTTGGGGTTTATAGACACATTCGACACATCACTTAAATAATGTGTAGCTACAAAACCACCCAACATTGCTCCAAGTACTACAGCAAGATTCCAACGTTGTGACCTCCAATCAAAATCAAAAAAAGCTACTTTTTTTCCTGCTCCTGCCCAACTACATAAGGTTCTTAAATTAGATGACATCCCAAAATGTTTCCCAAAATAAATCAAACTCAGCATCACTAAGCCAATTACAAAACCCGAAATATACCAAGGCCAGGTATGATAAATCCATTCCATATCCATTATTTTTTTTCAAAGTTAAAGAGTAATTTTTCAATTGAATGTGAGAAATGCTACAGAAGATAAATTTAGGCCAATTGTATTTCAAAAAAAAGTAAAATTTCAGCATAAACTTTGAAGTTCTCAATATCTTTGTAAGATAATTAACTGAACCCATATTTCGAAATTAATTCAATTTTATGAAATCACAATTAATAAGCAATTTGCGCAAGCAAATACAAGAAAACAGAAAGCTACTACTATTTATAATCGCTAAAAAAACAATTATTACAATAGCTTTGATTTTCTTAACTAGTTCCTGTATTAGCACAAAATCAACCCTAAGAAACGTAGACGATAATGCTCCTATCCCTAAACTCTCTAAAGACAATACGTTTATTATAACCGAATATAGTAAAGACAAAAAATACGGTTATAACAAAGATTATCCTATCAACATTTTTTATTATAACACTAATAACGAACAATTAAACGAAGAGCGATTTTTAAATGCTTTGGCTGGGCCTAAAGGAGAAAAAATCACTTATACAAAATTAGAAACTTGTTGTCCGTTTCCTACCAAAAGAAGTACTATGGGAGCTGGATTTCTTAATGCCTATGAAATTCATTGGCAAGGTCAAAAAAAACCTATTGTCTTATACGTCAATATTTATGAAAAAGGCTTATTGATGTGTCCAATGGGGCTTAGTATTAAAAAATAAGAAAGCTAAACGCTTTGTTTTAGTTGGAAATTAACCTGCAATTTTAACAGCAAAAAAAACAAAAATCAAAACAGTAAATCGCAAATCATAACTACCTTTGCAATCATTAAAAACTACCTATGAACATACACAATATCCCTCAAATTAAGCATACTGAAAGTGGTAATTTCTTTTTACTTTCAGGTCCTTGCGCCATCGAAGGAGAAGAAATGGCAATGCGCATTGCCGAAAAAATTGTTGGTATCACTGACAAACTACAAATTCCTTACGTATTTAAAGGTTCATTTAAAAAAGCGAATCGTTCTAGAATTGATAGCTTTTCAGGAATTGGAGATGAAAAAGCATTGAAAATCCTTAGAAAAGTATCTGAAACTTTTCATGTTCCTACTGTAACAGACATCCACACAAATGAAGATGCTGAGATGGCAGCTCAATATGTTGATATTTTACAAATCCCTGCTTTCTTAGTACGTCAAACCGATTTAGTTGTGGCTGCAGCCAATACAGGAAAAGTAGTCAACTTGAAAAAAGGACAATTTATGAGTCCTGAAAGCATGAAACACGCGGTGCAAAAAGTATTGGATTGCAACAATCAAAACGTGATGGTTACTGATCGCGGAACTATGTTTGGATACCAAGACATGATTGTTGATTTTAGAGGAATTCCTACTATGCAACAATATGCTTCTACGGTTCTTGATGTGACTCACTCGTTACAACAACCTAACCAAACTGCTGGTGTAACTGGAGGTAGACCTGATATGATTGAAACAGTTGCTAAAGCTGGAATTGCTGTAGGTGTTGATGGAATTTTCATCGAAACTCATTTTGATCCAGCTAATGCTAAAAGTGACGGAGCAAATATGCTACACTTAGATCATTTTGAAAACTTAATGACTAAACTAGTTGCTATTAGAAAAACCATAAACGCTTTTTAATTCTAATCTTTTTTTAAAAAAAATTCCGTGAAAAATTTATTTACTGCTGCCCTAGTAGCATTCTTATTCACAAACTGTCTTTTCGCTCAAGAAGACATAAAAATACAAGACAAATACACCGCTCATAATAAAGGGAAGTTCTTTATTTCCTGGGGTGGTAATAGAGACAGTTACACTAAGTCTGATGTAAACTTCAGAGGAAAAGATTACAACTTTACAGTTGATAATATGGTTGCGCACGACAAACCAAAAGGATGGCATGTTGATTACGTGAATCCTGCTAACATGACAATTCCGCAAACTAACTTTAGAATGGGTTATTTTATTAATGATCATTACAGTATTGCTATTGGTTGGGATCACATGAAGTATGTAATGACGCAAAATCAAACTGCTAACGTAACTGGTTACATTAATTTACCTGCTGATCAAGCTGGATCTTTTCACAACAGAGTTTATAATAATACTCCTGTAGATATGTCTCTATATGGTGCTCAGGAAGGTGGTTTTGAGAAAGGTAGTACTCAGCCAGGTGTTCCTGCTTTTTTGATGTACGAACACACGGATGGTTTAAACTACGTCAATACAGAATTTTCAAGACATGACGATATTTCGAAATGGTTTGGTTTGCCTAATACGGATAAAGTTCAAATTAATTTAACTGAAGGCTTAGGTGCAGGACTTTTATACCCTAAAACAAATGCAACTGTTTTAGGAAAAGAACGTCATGATGATTTTCATGTTTCTGGTTATGGTTTATCTGCAAAAGCGGGAATTAACTTTACGTTTTTCAAATATTTCTATATTCAGGGCGAAATAAAAGGAGGTTATATCAATATGCAGGATATCCGTACTACACAAAGTACTGACGATAGTGCTTCTCAGGATTTCTTTTTTCTTCAAAGAATTATTGCTTTTGGAGGGATTTTCAAAATATAAATTAAGTTAATTCTTTCTTATAAAAAGAGGTTTGTTCTACAACAAGCCTCTTTTTTATTTAGACGGACTCTATTTAACCTATAAATTAAATTAGAACCTATTTTATTGCTAATTTAGTAGCCCCTAACGATTGATTTTATTAAAAATTCTTCCCCAAGTCTTTTTAAACCTATTTTATATTCATTTACTTATTTTTAAGTAATTTATTATGACAAAAAATAGAGAAAACAGCACTGTTCAATCTTTTGACATTTTTAACAACTTCGAGAAATTTTTCGACGTATCACAGGACTTATTTTGCGTAGCTGGCTATGATGGCTATTTTAAGAGAATTAATCCAGCCGTTTCTAAGCTCTTAGAATACACCGAAGAAGAATTATTAGCTAAGCCCATCAATAGTTTTGTTTATACCAAAGACAAAGAAAAAACTAATATAGCACGTAACGAACTTAGAGAACGAGTTCCTTTATTTGGTTTCGAAAACAGGTATATAACTAAAAGCGGACATGTAGTTTGCCTTTTATGGACTTCTATTCCCGTTGAGGATGAAAAACTGATTTATGCCGTTGCTAAAAATATTACTCACAAAAAAGAATTAGAACAGGAACGAAAACTACACCTTAAAAAACTTACAGAAATAAATAACGAGTACAAACAGCTTAGTTATTCAACTGTTCATGATTTAAGATCACCAGTCAACAATATGCTTGCTATTTTTGACCTTATTGATACTGAAAACATTAAAGATGACGAAACTTTAGAATTAATCAATATTTTAAAAAGCACTACCGATAGCTTAAAAGATAATTTAAACGAGTATATCAAAACTTTAAATTCTAAAAATCATCTTGAAACACAATTAGAAACACTGGATTTCAATAATATTCTAAATGAGGTTTTGATTTCTATTAATTCCTTAATTCAAAATTCGGAAACTACAATTGACATAGATTTTTCTAAAGCAGATAGCGTAATTTTTAATAAATTATATTTAAAAAGTATCTTTTTAAATTTGATTACCAATTCTATTAAATACGCAAAACCCAATACTTTATCAACGATATCTATTCGCACAGAAAAACAAAATAATTCAATTCAATTGATTATTTCAGATAACGGTATGGGATTCGATCTTGAGAAAGTTAAAGACAAAGTTTTTGGATTATATCAAAAATTCAATAACCACATTGACAGCAATGGAATTGGATTGTATTTGGTACACAACCACATTACGAGTCTTGGTGGACAAATTACATTGGATAGCCAAATTAACCAAGGAGCTACTTTTACAATAACATTTAACAATCAAGAATAACTTTTTAAAACCACTTTCTCTTTTTGAAATAAATAACCATCAGGATTCCTATTAAAACCATTATACCAATAACAGTATAATATCCTTTTTCATATCTTAATTCGGGCATGTAGTCAAAATTCATCCCGTAAACACCTACAATAAATGTCAATGGAATAAATATAGCCGAGACTATTGTTAGTGTTTTCATAATCTCATTCATCTTATGTGATTGAGATGAAAAAAAGAAATTTGAGGCACTTTCCAGCATCCCCATATCCGATTCTATTTGTTCTAAAAGCTCTAAGCTTTTTTGGTGTAATCGTGAAAAATAAACATAAGATTCTGTTACAATCACATTACATAATTCATCGTCTTTTAGTGTTTTAATACCATATAATGAATCCCTAAGCGGAATAATAGAGCGTTTTAGAAAACTAAAATTATCCCTGTGCTTTTCAATTCGTACCAAAATATTAGGATCAGTACTATTCTTAGACAAATTAATCAACTCTTCTACCTTTTCTTCCTCATTTTCAATAGTAATATAGAAATTTTCCATTACAGCATCCAAAAGAAGAGACAGCAAATAATCGGCTTTTTTTGTTCTAACCGCTCCAGAATGAGTACGAATCCTTTCTCTAATATGCGTGAAAAAATCACTCCTTTTTTCCTGAAAGGAAATCAAAACGCCATCTTTTATCAAAAAACTAATCTGCTCTACGTTAATATTGTCCGAATTCTCAGTAGGCAATATTGACTTTATATTAAAAAACAAACTATTGGCTGATTCTTCCAATTTTGTTCTTTTTGTAGTATTTAAAATATCTGAAAGCAGAAAACTATCAATATCAAAAAAATCGCCAATTCCTTCCACTGTTTTAATATCGCTTAAACCATGTAAATTAAGCCAGTTTGTTTTTGTGGTATCGATGCATTTTTTAAAATCTGAAATCGCTAAATCTTGATATTCTGTAAAATCTAAATCGTCATAAACAAACAACTGCATTTTTGACTCCAGCCTCTTGTGTTTACCCGTGTATTCTAATTGATTCGGTTGTACTTTTCTAGCTTTTTTATATTTTATTTTTCTCATCTAAAAATCATTTACCCGTAATATTACAAAAAACTTTCGGCAATTTATAACAACTTAACATTTTAGAAATAGTCACAAAAAAACCGCCCCTTTTCAGGAGCGGTTTTAAAATATAATTTAGAAATAAATTATTTTACTTCTTCGTAATCTACGTCTTGAACGTTATCACCTTCAGCTTGTGGCTCAGCAGCAGCTTGACCTTGCTCTCCTTGAGCGTACATAGCTTCAGTAGCAGTTTTCCAAGCAGCATTTACGTTATCTAAACCTTTTTGGATAGCATCAAGGTCTTGAGATTGGTGAGCCATTCTCAATTCAGTTAAAGCAAATTCGATAGCTGTTTTGTTAGCGTCAGTTAATTTATCTCCTAACTCTTTCAATTGAGACTCAGTTTGGAAAATAGTGCTATCAGCTTCGTTTAATTTTTCAGCTCTTTCTTTTGCAATTTTGTCAGCATCAGCATTAGCTTCAGCATCTTTTTTCATTTGCTCGATTTCTTCAGATGTTAATCCAGAAGAAGCTTCGATACGGATATCGTGAGATTTTCCAGTTCCTTTATCAGTTGCAGTTACTTTAATGATACCATTAGCATCAATATCAAAAGCAACCTCGATTTGAGGAACTCCTCTTGGTGCTGGTGGAATACCATCTAAGTGGAAACGACCGATAGTTTTGTTATCTGCAGCCATTGCTCTAGCTCCTTGTAATACGTGAAGTTCAACAGTTGGTTGAGAATCAGCAGCAGTAGAGAATACTTGAGATTTTTTAGTTGGGATAGTAGTGTTAGCTTCGATAAGAACAGTCATTACACCACCCATAGTTTCAATACCTAAAGATAATGGAGTAACATCTAATAACAATACATCTTTTACATCTCCAGATAATACACCACCTTGAATAGCAGCTCCAATAGCTACAACCTCATCAGGGTTAACTCCTTTAGAAGCTTTTTTACCGAAGAATTTTTCAACCTCTTCAACGATTCTTGGGATACGAGTAGAACCTCCAACCAAGATAACTTCGTCGATATCAGAAACTGTTAAACCAGCATTTTTCAACGCTTTAGCAACTGGTGCCATAGAACGTTTTACTAATGAGTCAGTCAATTTCTCAAATTGAGAACGAGATAATTTTTTAACTAAGTGTTTTGGTCCTGAAGCCGTAGCTGTTACGTATGGTAAGTTGATTTCAGTTTCAGCAGAAGCAGATAATTCAATTTTAGCTTTCTCAGCAGCTTCTTTAATACGTTGTAATGACATTGGGTCTAAACGCAAGTCGATACCTTCTTCAGCTTTAAATTCGTCAGCTAACCAGTCAATAATTACGTGGTCAAAATCATCACCTCCTAAGTGAGTATCTCCATCAGTAGACAATACTTCGAAAACTCCGTCTCCTAATTCAAGAACAGAGATATCAAAAGTACCTCCACCTAAATCGTAAACAGCAATTTTTTGATCAGTTCCTTTTTTATCTAATCCATAAGCCAAAGCTGCTGCTGTAGGCTCATTGATGATACGCATAACTTTAAGACCTGCAATTTCACCAGCTTCTTTTGTAGCTTGACGTTGTGCATCATTAAAGTAAGCAGGAACAGTAATAACTGCTTCAGTAACTGTTTGACCTAAATAGTCTTCAGCAGTTTTTTTCATTTTTTGAAGTGTCATAGCTGACAATTCTTGAGCAGTATACAAACGACCGTCAATATCCACACGTGGAGTATTGTTGTCACCTTTAACTACACTATAAGGAACTCTTTTTGCCTCTTCTGTTGTTTCAGCAAAAGTGTGTCCCATAAAACGTTTGATAGAAGCAATAGTCTTAGTTGGATTAGTTACCGCTTGTCTTTTAGCAGGATCTCCCACTTTAATTTCTCCACCTTCTACAAAAGCGATGATAGATGGCGTTGTTCTTTTTCCTTCTGCATTAGGAATAACAACTGCTTCGCTACCTTCCATTACAGAAACACAAGAGTTCGTCGTACCTAAATCAATTCCGATTATTTTACCCATTTTTATTTATATTTAAATTTTAATATACATGTTTTAAAAACTCAGAGTGCTTAAGTCAATCTTTGTGCCAATATCAAAGCCCTTAATAAAATGTCAGTAATTCCTAAATTTATTGCAAAACCAACTGACAACATGACACTACAACCTGACTGGCAGGCTTACAAAACCAATAAGCAATACTGTCATATATCCATTTAGAAGCTCCTCCCGTCATCCGCTGTATCTTTTCCTTTTTAAAGAAAAAAGTAAAAGGATGCCGCTTCTACCGGGGCTAAAACACTGTATTACATTCAAATATAAATTACTCATTCAAAACTATAATTACCAAAACGTTACTAAATCGATGTTTTAAAAAACATTTCATTACAATCCACTACAGAAGTCTACCAAATAGTACAGTCTCTTAAAAAAACTCTAAAACAAAAACCACTATTTTTTTTAGGGATTTAAACTATATTTGAAAACCTAAAATTTTAAAATATGTTTACCATAGATCAAATCAAAGCAGCACATGAAAAAGTAAAATCGGGTGCTGATTTCCCAAATTATATTCAAGACCTCATCAACCTAGGCGTTAAAGGTTATGACACCATTGTAGCTAATGGAAGTGTAGCCTATATTGGTGACAACGACTTCGCTGCAAGTACTGAAACAAAATACGATGCGATGCCAATTGCCACTACGGCTAACAAAGAACGCTTTATTGAATTCTTAGTCATACATCAAGATGGTCAAACCGATTATCTTACTTTTTGCCAACACGCTGCCCAATGTGGAATTGCCAAATGGCGCGTAGATATTATAGAAATGACTTGTACTTATTATGACAGCTCCGAAAATCCTATTCTGATAGAAAAAATCCCAGAATAAATCTTTGCTTAAAAGTAGAACACAGACCTGTCTGCCGACAGGCAGGTAAAACGGATTTAGCTGATTTTCGCAGATTAAAATTAAAAAAACCATCTAAATCTGTTTCATCAGTACAATCAGTGGGCTATTTTCAATAAAAAACATTTAGCGTAACTCTGAGTTTTCTTTGCGAAACTTTGCGAAATAAAATAATACACTGAGATTTTAAACCTATTCCATTTTATAAAAACCAACCATGAAAAAACTTTTTATTGCTCTTTTTACAATTTGCAGTCTTAGTAATTTTGCTCAAACCCATTCAATAAAGAACTCTCCTAAACTCAGCGAAGATACACCTAGCAGTGTAGGAATGTCTAGCGAACGATTGGCTCGCATTGACAATATGCTTAACAAAGCAGTTGCCGATTCGGAAATCCCAGGTGCTATTGCCTTAGTGGCTCGCAAAGGAAAAATTGTGTATTTCAAAGCTTTTGGAATGGCTGACAACGCTTCTTCAAAAAGTTTAAAAACTGATGCCATTTTCCGAATTGCATCACAAACCAAAGCTATAACCACTACTGCCGTAATGATGCTTTGGGAAGAAGGTAAATTCAAACTCGATGATCCTATTGCAAAATACATCCCTGAATTTAAAAACGCACAAGTTTTAGACTCGGTTTATCCCGATGGAAAATACACTACCAAGGCTGCTAAAAGAGAAATCACCATTCGTGATTTAATCACCCATACTTCTGGTATTGGTTACGGACAAATTGATAGCGACCCGCGTTTTAAAAAAATCTACAAAGATGCTGGCGTAACCGATTTATTTACCACCGACAAAATCACCATTGCCGAAAGCGTTAAAAAATTAGCCAAATTACCTTTACACCACAATCCGGGTGAAAAGTTTACTTATAGCGAAGGATTAGATGTTATTGGGTATTTTATCGAAATCATGTCAGGTATGCCAATGGACGAGTTTTACAGAACCCGCATTTTTGAACCATTAGGAATGAATGATACCCATTTCTATCTGCCTGAATCAAAATACAATCGATTGGTAACGGTTCAAACCAAAGAAAATGAAAAATGGATTCCATTTCCAAATACTTTCTACGACACTAATTATCCTGCTAAAGGAGCAAAAAGCTTTTTCTCAGGTGGCGCTGGATTGTCGAGTACTGCAAAAGACTATGCTACTTTCTTGCAAATGTTTTTGAATAAAGGCGAATTAAACGGCATTCGATTGTTAAGCAGAACTACAGTCCAATTTATGTTGGCAAACCAAATTGGAGAAGTATGGGGTAAAACTGATGCTGGTCACGGCCTAGGATTTAGAGTTTTAAACCAAATGGGCGAAGATCTTGGCGGTCAAGGCAGTGCAGGAACTTTTAACTGGGGGGGGTATTTCAATACGCAATATTTTGCCGATCCAAAAGAAGAATTAATTGGTATCATCTTAAAACAAACGCAAAAAACAAACGATAATACAGGCTGGAAATTCCAATTATTAGTAGAACAATCTATCGACGATTAATCCTTGATAAAAACAACACAAGGCGGTTTCAACCATAAGAAACCGCTTTGTTTTCTAATTTATTATCAAAAGGAATAAAATCCGAAGAAATGGGATGACATTCTATCTTCATAAAAGTACAATTGATTTCGCCAAAATAACTGGCAACAGCCACTTCGCCAGCATCTTTGCCATTGGCAATTTTAACCAATCCATTAGCAACACTCAATTGAGTTGGGTCAAAAAAGAGCCACTTCCCTCCTACATAAACTTCAAAACAAGCATGAAAATCAGGTGGATTCAATGCGTAAGCATAACCCGAAAAATATCGCGCCGGAATGTCTAAGGCACGACACAAAGCAATTGCAAGGTGAGCAAAATCTTTACAAACACCTTCTTTTAAAGCTAAAACATCACAGGCTGATCTACTGGAATTACTTGTTCCAGCTTTGTAGACTATTGTGTTAAAAACCCATTCGTTCACCGCTTTGGCTTTGGCATACTCATTTGGTAAATGCCCAAATTGTTGCTGTGCAAAATCTAATAATTTATCCGATTCACAATGCCTACTTGGCGAAATAAAAGGCAGAACTTCGTTATCTAAATCTATAATAGAACAAGATTGTGTAAGTTTTTCAGATGGAATTATTTCGTACGAAACTTCTATTTCAGCTTCATAATTAAGTGTCAAAAAAGTCCCTTTTTCGACCTCCATTTTGATAAATCGATTTGCTGAATTTTTCAATTCAAATTCCTGATAATCAATCTCAGGAGTTACAGTAAGAGTTTCCGAAATAATTACTTGGCTTGCCGAATGTATCGCCTGAATATTAAAAACAAAGGTCGTTGTAGAAAAGACTTCATAGGATAAAAAACTACTCACTTTAAATCTCATTTTGTAAAGATATTGATTTGCATCTAAAAAGTAAACAACAAAAAGTAGCTTACTTCTTTATTTTCGGCTTATTTTTTTAAATTTACAAGAAGTTACCTTCTCGATAATAAACCAAATCTAAAAATACAACATGACATCTTTCAGCAAACAACTCTCTTTTCGTTGGTCAGATCTTGATCCTAATTTCCATGTTCGTCATAGTGTGTATTATGATTTTGCAGCACAACATCGTGTAGAAATCTTAGAAAGCCTTGGCTTGACCCTGAAAGCATTCCAAAGCGAACATTTTGGTCCAGTCCTTTTTAGAGAAGAATGTGTCTTTAGAAGAGAAATAAAACTAAGCGACCATATATTTATCCATACCACCGTAGCCAAAATGAAAACCGATGCTTCTCGCTGGTCTATAGCTCACGAATTTAGAAACGAAGTAAATATTCTTTGTGCCACTATAACCGTTGATGGCGCATGGATGGATACCAAATTGCGTAAATTAATTGATCCCGTTCCTGAAGTTGCCATTAATGCTTTGGCAAGTATTCCCAAAAGCGATGATTTTATAATATCATAAACTTTTGAACAATCATTAAAAGTCTATTTAGTACCGATTTTTTCACCGAATTCAAATGTCCTTAGCTTTCGCAGTCGAGTGTCAAATGTTTGAAGAATCCGTAAAAAGAAAAGCTGTTTGATCCGCCACGGCGGAGAGCTCTTTTCTTTTAGGATTCGAAAACTAATTTGACCGACGAGGAAGCGCAAGACTTGATTTTTTTGTTTCTTTTTTGATCAAGCAAAAAAGAAAAATTACAATTGTTAATCCCAAAAAGCGATAACATTTATGAAACGTACAATAGGAATTGTATTATCTGGCGGAGGTGCCCGAGGCATTGCTCATTTAGGAGTTCTAAAAGCTCTGGAAGAATTTGGAATCGTCCCTACCCATATTTCGGGGACTAGCGCAGGCGCCATTGCAGGTGCTTTTTATGCTGCAGGCTATTCGGTAAACGAAATTTTAAACTTTTTAAAAAAAGGACATATTTTTAGTTTTTCTAACCTATTAATGAAAAGGCAAGGCTTATTTGCCATGAAAGGCTTTCACGATATCTTTTTAGAATGTTTCCCTACTAATAGTTTTGCAGATTTAAAAATTCCGTTGTATGTAACGGCCACTGATATTCTAAAAGGGGAACTGGTATATTTCTCCTCTGGAAATTTATCCCAGGCTTTGATGGCCTCCACCTGCTTACCGCTGTTGTTCCAACCTGTAAATTTCAACGATACTTTATATGTTGATGGTGGCGTGATTAACAACTTCCCTATCGAGCCCCTGATGGGACAATGCGATATCATCATTGGCAGCTATGTCAATTCTATCAAAAAAGAAGTTGATAAGGTAAATATGAACAACATCATGGATCGCTGTTTTCACCTTGCAATGAAAAGTTCGGTCGAAATAAAAACACATAGTTGCAACCTGTATTTTGAACCGCCTAATATGAGTCAGTTTAGTCTTTATAACTTAAAAAATGCAGATGATATTTTCGAATACAGCTATCAATATGCGCTTACTTTAGAAGACCAAATTAAAGCACTTATTACTGAATTGTAGTTTTACAAAATGTTTAAGAAATCCTATAGCTTTTGCTAAAGGCTGATTTTTTATCTTTGCACCCAATAAAAACAGCTCCTTTTCATGAATACTGCCACACATTGGAACATATTATTATCCAATCAGATCAATAAAAAAAACTTTATCGAAACCATTCTTTTAGGAAAAGCTACGGCCGAATTAGCTCCTTTTAACGACTTAAAAGGAATCTTTTTTTCTGATTTAGCTATCGATCATTTTATCCAAAAAGAATTTCAATACCTTGAATTGATTGCCGTGGCGGAGGATTCTCATAGAAAATTAAGCACTTTTTCTTCTGGTCAGCGTAAAAAGAAATTCCTGAAATTTTGTATGGATCAAAATCCCGATTTTATCATTTTTGATAATCCAATGGATCATTTAGACCAGGCGTCTCGTATTGAATTATCAAAATCATTAGAAGAAATGGCTTCTAAAATCAAGATTATCCAAATCATCAACCGTGCTGCCGATTTACTGCCTTTTATTTCAAATAACCGACAAATTAATTCGGATGCTTTTGTATTAGAAAGCGTTTCTCACGAGGCACACGAAACAAAAATTATAACTCAGTCTGGAATTCCTCATCCTGCTCATGCCATTGAATACAACCAAAAAGTGTTGATTCAGATGAATAATGTTTCAGTGAGTTATCAGGAACGAAAGATTGTCAACAACATCAACTGGACGATTCAGCAAGGTGAGTTTTGGCAATTGATTGGACCTAATGGTTCTGGAAAAAGTACGCTTCTTTCATTAATAAACGGAGATAGTCCAAAAGGTTACGGACAGGATTTACATCTTTTTGGTTACAAAAAAGGAAGTGGCGAAAGCGTTTGGGATATTAAAAAGAACATTGGTTATTTTGCTACCAATATGACGAGCTTGTTTACAAGAAATCATACGCTGGAGCAAATGATTCTTTCTGGTTTTTTTGATTCTATCGGATTGTATGATTTACCAACCACTTTACAAAAAAGGATTGCCGATCAATGGTTAGAATTAATTGGAATGACCCACCTTAAAAAGCAAATGTTCAAACGTCTTTCTGTTGGTCAGCAAAGAGTCGCTATGATTGTGCGTTCGGTGTTAAAACATCCACCATTGGTAATTTTAGACGAACCTGTTGAAGGCTTAGACGATGAAAATGTAGCGATGGTTTGCCAACTTATCAATTTATTGAAACAGGAATCTAATATGACCATTGTGTATGTTTCGCATAGAATTGAACCTAATCTAGCTCCTAATTCTATTTTCGAATTAATTCCTTCTGACGAAGGTTCTATTGGGGTTATAAAATAATACTGTTTCAATTAAAATATAAAAATCCGATTTGTAGCTACAAGTCGGATTTTTTTTACGGAAACACCCCTGTTAAACTTTAAAGAAAACAAAAAACATCCTTAATAATCTGTAAGAATATTTTCAATACATTTGAAAACTAGTAAAACGAAACTAACTATGCTTAAAAAGGACGAATTAAAAAACATTGTATTTATTTCAATTGCACTTGCTTCAATTATTGCCATATCCTATCTTTTTATTTTAAAATCAAAATTAGAACTAGCAAATATAGGACGAGCGGTTAGTTTTGGCATAACCATTACAACATTTTTTTGGACATTTTATTTTACAACTGGTTGGAAATGGAAGATTTCGAATTGGATTTTTTATCGTCCAAATATTAACGGCACTTGGTCTGGCGTAATCGTATCAGATTATATTGATCCGACAGGAAATAAAGTATTACCAATTGAATTCTATATTGTTATACGTCAAAGTTTCATCCGCATCCATTTTACTACATTCACAAAAGATTTTGTTGGAGTTTCATACGCAGAAACTTTTGCCTTAAATAAAGATAAAGGATTAAAAAATGTAGCATATCTTTATAAAAAAGATTCAACACAAACTAATGACGAACATTTAAGAGAAGGCGCAACCGAACTAAGATTAATTATTGGAAAAGACGAAAAAAAATTAGAAGGAAAATATTGGAGTAACACGAAAACTCAAGGAATAGTTTCTGTATCTCAAATAAGTGAAGAACATGTTGATTGTTTTACAAACGCTCAAAAATTAAAAAATGTATAACTGTTATATAAGGATTGATTGTGATAATGTTGGCGATAAAATTGAATTTGCTTTGTATAATAATGATCCTAACACCGCACAATTAATAAGTGATTCTATCAAAGATGGTATCAAATGGATGATTAAAGAAATTTCAGGCATGATAAATGGCGAAGTATTACTAATTGGATCTGACGATATTTTATACGCAACTCAGGATAATTTTTTAGACTTAACCAAATTAGAAAATCTTAGAATTGACTTCTTCAAAAGAACAAACATTACTTTAAGTATTGGGATTGGAAATTCAATAGAAAATGCACTAATAAACATTAAAATCGCAAAAATATCTGGTAAAAATAAAATTGTACATAAACGATAATTCAACTAATATCTGTTTGGCAAGATTAGGATTTTAGCCTGAATTTAAAGATGATTTCCTATTTATAATATTTGTCATAATGGAAAAAACGTACATCATTAATCCTCGACTGCGAAGCGCTTAAACATTATGCCTCAGTTTAGTGGAAGTGAAACCGAAACGGTAAAATTAAACAAAAAAATGATAAAAGAAATATTTGATATTGAACCAGTCCAAAAAAACTCTCTAATAATTTTTTTAGCATTATTACCACTAACTTTTTTACAAATCTATATTTTTAAACCAGAAATAATTGACAAAGGAGTATTTATTATTTCAGGTATATGTTTAGCATTATCAGTCTGTTGGTATGTAATTAGTTTATTGCCTTTAATAGTGTTTTTAAAAGTATCAGTTGTATATGATGAAGACGAAACTAAAACTATTGTTTTTATAGCGGGCATACTAGGTTTAGCATGGATTATATTACTTACATACATATCTTACGAATTAAATTTAACATTCAGAAATTTTATCCGTGGTTCAATTATAATGGTTTTATTAAGAACACTTTTTTGGTGTGTTAGCTATATAATTAGTAAGAGAAAAAAATGATAATGAACTCTTTAAAAAACTCGATGGTGAAATTTGGGAATTCAGAACTTTATACCGCAAACAATATTTAAGATTGTTTGCTTTTTGGGACAAATCTAACAAACAAGATACTGTTGTTATTTCGACTCACGGAATTATAAAGAAAACTGACAAAACTCCAAAAGTAGAAATTGAAAGAGCAGAATCATTAAGAATAAAATATTTTAACGATAAAAAATAAGATTATGAAAACATATAGTTTAGATGAAGTAACAGATAAATTCGTTGGAAAAAAAGGAACACCAAATAGAGATAATTTTGAAAACGAATTGAAAATCGATTTAGTTGGTCAAACAATTAAACAAATTCGTAAACAAAGAAATTTAACCCAAGAACAATTGGGAGAATTAGTTGGTGTAAAAAAAGCGCAAATTTCAAAAATTGAGAATAGCCTTACTGACGCAAGATTCGATACAATTATAAAAGTTTTTCGTGCTTTAAATGCAAAAATCAATTTCAATGTAGAGTTATTAAATCAAAATACAGCAACGCCTTAAAATTGTCAATTGCACAACAGCCTTAGCAAGATTACTTAGTCAATTTGCTATCGCCCGTGTGGGATTTTGAGCTGAATTTACAGCTGTTTTTGTACTTGTAATATCATGGTATAATGGAAAATATAAAAACAAAAAGAATAACTATTGACGACTTAGAAAAGTTGCAAAAAATTGGCAGACAGACTTTTTATGAAACCTTTTCAGAATCCAATTCCGAGCAAAATATGATCGATTATTTGGAAGAAGGATTTTCTAAAGAAAAACTAACAACCGAACTTAACGATGAAAACTCCGAATTCTATTTTGCTACTATAGAAAATGAAATAATTGGCTACTTAAAAGTTAATTTTGGAGAATCACAAACCGAATTAAAAGACAGTAAAGCACTTGAAATTGAACGAATTTATGTCTCAAAAGAATTTCACGGAAAAAAAGTGGGACAATTACTGTATGACAAAGCAATTGAAATTGCAAAACAAAAAAAGATAGAATATGTATGGTTAGGCGTTTGGGAAGAAAACCTAAGAGCTCTAAATTTTTATAAAAAAAATGGTTTCGTAGAATTTGACAAACATATTTTTAAACTAGGAAATGAAGAACAAACAGATATAATGATGAAACTTAAATTGACAAACTAATTTTTTCTACACTTTTAACAAAATTGTTTAATTATTCACAATGCGGCTTTTCATTGGCTAAGCAAAAATTATTTTCATAACTTCGTTTTCGAAGAGCTAAATAAAACCACGTTAGTTACAAACCAAAGAAAAATGATAAAGCAAGAAGAAGAATTAAAACGAACCATAGGTGTAATGGGTTTGTCAGCCAATATTATGAATGTCATTATTGGCGCAGGAATTTTTGCCTTACCCGCTATTGTTGCTGCATCTATGGGTTCTTCAAGTATTATTGCTTATGTCTTTTGCGGAATTTTAATGGCGCTTATCATGCTTTGTTTTGCCGAAGCGGCTAGTAAAGTTACTCAAACAGGAGGCGTTTATTCTTATATAGAAACCGCCTTTGGTACTTATGCAGGGTTTTTGGCGGGTGTGTTTACCGTTACAGGAACCCTGCTTGCTGATGCCGCAGTTTCTAATGCTTTAGTAAATGTTTTAGCTTCGGCTCATCCTATTTTTCAGGAAACAGCAATACGCTTATTATTTCTAACGGTGGTCTTTTTTGGTCTTGCTTTCATTAATGTTATTGGTGTAAAACAAGGTATTGGTTTAGTGAAAATCAACACCATAGCTAAATTGATTCCTTTATTATTGTTGGTGGTTTTTGGTTGGGAAGCAGTTTCTACAAACAACCTGACCATAGCCAGTTTCCCTGATATGCAGCAACTAGGAAAAACCTCTTTAATTTTGTTTTTTGCTTTTCAGGGCTGCGAATCGGGTATTGTGGTTTCGGGTGAAGTAATCAATCCCAAACGCACCATTCCTAAAGCCATTTTTATCAGTATCACAGCCGTTGTTATCCTTTATATGCTAATTCAAACCGTGGCTCAAGGCGTTTTAGGCAGTCAATTACCGCAATTTACCGCTACTCCACTGGCTTCAACGGCAAATGTTGTCTTTGGTCCAATTGGTTTTATCATTCTAACGGTGGGAGCTGCTATATCAATGTTTGGTTTTTTAAGTGGCGATATTTTAAATAATCCCAGAACGCTTTATGCTCTGGCTCGCGACAGAGTTGTACCAATTTCAGCCCTGGCTAAAATCCATCCTTCGTTTGCTACTCCTTACCTATCGATTATTGTATATGCTTTATTAGGATTTATAATTGCCGCGACGGGAAGTTTTGAAAGTTTGGTAGTTATTGCCAGCAGTTCCATTTTACTTGTTTATTTAGGAGTTGTATTTGCCGTGATTAAAATGCGTTATACTAAAAAATCAAAGCCTGACGAATTTAGCATTCCTGGAGGCTTAACAATCCCGATACTTTCCATTGCTATTATTATTTATTTTTTATCGAATTTGACTCAGAATGAATTCATTGGAACTGTAATTGCAATTGGAGTTTTATCAGTTATATATGCTTTATTTACTTTTTTAAAGAAAAAATAAACTCCGTTTTTTAGTGTTGATTTTTGCTTTTAATTTTAATTGTGTGCTTTTTACACTTTTCTTTTTGTTTTAAGAAAATTAAGAGCGAGATTTGTTGTCCTAACAAAACCAAAATAAACATAATGACGGACAACCAAAAAATAAATCAATTAACTAAAACTCGCTTTTACAGCAAAAAGACTAAAAATGCAGCCTATTTTATAATAGCTCTGTTCTCTTCTGTTTCCTTTTCGCAACAGCTAATTAATCCTGTTCCTGAATCGTATAAAAACACCTGGATTTCAGATAATAGCAACGGAACTTTTACCAATCCCCTATTCTACGAAGAATTCTCTGATCCAGACTTAATTCGCGTTGGCGATGATTATTATTTAACGGGAACGACGATGCATACCATGCCGGGATTGCCTGTTTTGCATTCTAAAGATCTTGTCAACTGGAAGTTGTTAACCTATGCCGCAGATCGTTTGAACGTAGGACCTGAAGCCAGACTGGAGAACGGTCGTGATTTTTATGGTCAGGGAATTTGGGCGCCTTGCATTAGATACAATAAAGGTACTTTTTATATTTTCACAAATGTAAATGGTCATGGAACCCAAGTGTATTCGGCTACAAATCCTGCTGGTCCTTGGAAACAACAAACCATGAGAGCTAATTTGCACGATTTAACCGTGCTTTTTGACGATGATGGAAAAATTTACGCTGTTTCGGGTTACAATCAGGTTAAAATGGTTCAACTTACTGATGACTTAATGGATGTGGTTCCTGGAACCGAAAAAGTAATTATTCCTGCTGGAAGTGGTGTCGGCGAAGGAAGTCATATTTATAAAATCAACGGAAAATATTATATTACCAATACTAACTACGATCCAATTTGTTACCAGGTTTGCCTGCGTGCCGATAATCCCTATGGTCCTTACGAAGTAAACAACATGAGTGCTGAGGAAAATTTTGGCGTAGGCCAGGGACCTCGCGTTTTGGATACCCGAAAAGGGCCTCCTTTTAACATTACCACTTATCCTGAAAATTTTGCAGGTTGTACACCAATGCATCAAGGTGGAATTGTACAAACTCAAACTGGCGAATGGTGGGGATGGTCTATGATGGACTATAATTCTATTGGACGGGTTACAAATCTGTCGCCTGTAACCTGGAAAGAAGGATGGCCTTACTTTGGATTGGAAGGAAACTTAACGCGTTCGCCTAGAACCTGGGTTAAACCCAATACAGGAGGAATTAGCAGCACACCAACAGCTACTTTCGACCATGATGACAACTTTAATAATCCAACACTAAAAAATGCCTGGCAGTGGAATCACGTTCCTGTAGAAAATAAATGGTCATTAAAAGAAAGAAAAGGTTATTTGCGTCTGCATTCGCTTCCTGCAAAAAGTTTTTGGGATGCCCGAAACTCTTTGACTCAAAGAGCCATGGGACCAGAATCTTATGCTACAACCGAAATTGACATTTCGCATCTTCAGGACGGCGATATTGCTGGACTAGCGCTTTTAAACCTGCCTTATGCCTGGTTAGGAGTTATAAAAAACAAAACAGAGCAAAAGCTACAATTCTTCAACCAACAAGAAGACAAACGCATTGATGTTCCAACAAATAAAAAAACAATTTGGCTGAGAGCCTATTGTAATTTTGATACTGATAAAGGCTACTTAAGTTATAGTTTTGATGGTACCAATTTTGAGCAAATTGGTGGAGCCATCACTATGCCTTATCAATTGAGAACTTTCCAGGGAGTCCGCTATACTTTGTTTAACTTCAATACCGAAGCGAAAGAAGGTGGTTATGCCGACTTTAATTCTTTTGAAGTTTTAGAACCTCGCGCAAAAGGATTGACAAAACCAATTCCGTACAACCAAATCATCTCTCTTACAAGTCTTGCCGATGCTAGCGTACTGACTAATTGGAGAAATTTTGTTCGTCCAGTTGAAGCTAAAAGTGAATTTGCTGCAAAAAAGGCGAATCAATTTAGAGTTTTAGACCGTGGTAATGGCCGCATTGCTTTGCAGTCAGTGGTTACAGCAGGTTTTGTTAGCATCAAAGGTGACGCTGGTTTAGGCGAAGTCCGAATTGAAGCTAAAGATCAGGGCAATGCTTCTACTTTTCAATGGGAAGACATGCTTAGAGGCGATATTATGTTAATGTCTTTAGCTAATCATCGTTATTTGTCTGTAGATCCTAATGCGGGCAGTCTATGTTCGGCTAACGCCAAAGGAGCTCGCCCAGACCGCAAAGGTGGCGCTTGTTTTACTTGGTCTTTAGTTGAAGATCAAAAATAAAATAACTCATATAACTTAATAATTCAAAAAGCAGTTTTAGAAATTCTAAAGCTGCTTTGTTCGTTTAATGTATAAGGTATCCTGCTTTAAATACAGGGTACCTATTTCCTTTAAATTTTCTTATCTTCGTTTCTCTCAAAAAGAGAAGCAAAATTCAAAAAAAGTATTGATTCAATACTCATTTTATTAATCCTTATTAAACAAAATGAAAAAAGTCTGTTTATTAGTTATTGCCTTATTAGCAATTACACCAAAAACATTTTCGCAAAAAAAAACCGAACAAGTTTTCCCTGATGGGACTAAAATACCAAACTGGTTTTTAGATGCTAAAAAAATTAATCCAAGCGACTTAGGTAAATTTTATACCCTTACCGATTATGGAGTAAAAAATGATAGTACCATTGTACAAACGGCAGCAATCCAAAAAACAATTGACGAAGCTTACCGAAATGGTGGCGGAGTAGTTGTGGTTCCAAAAGGAACTTTCATGAGTGGTGCTTTGTTTTTTAAACCAAATACTCATTTGCATGTTAGCGAAGGAGCTATCTTAAAAGGTTCTGACAACATTGCTGATTATCCAATAATGCCTTCTAGAATTGAAGGACAAAGTATTGAATATTTCCCTGCTTTAGTTAATGCCTATGGAAACAATGGTTTTAGCATTACTGGAAAAGGAGCTATTGATGGAAATGGTTTGAAATACTGGGAAGCTTTTTGGCAAAGAAGAAAAGAAAATCCTAATTGTACTAACCTTGAAGTTTCAAGACCTCGTTTAGTATTTATTTGGAAATGCGATAATGTTCAGGTTCAAGACGTAAGATTGCGCAACTCTGGATTTTGGACAAGCCACTACTACCAATGTAACAATGTAAAAATTCTTGATCTACGTATTACTTCTCCTCACGCGCCTGTAAAAGCGCCAAGTACTGACGCCATTGACATTGATATTTGTACCAATATGTTAATTAAAGGTTGTTATATGGCTGTGAATGATGATGCTATTGCATTAAAAGGCGGAAAAGGACCATGGGCTGATAAAGATGCCAGCAATGGAGGAAATGAAAACATCATCATCGAAGATTGTGATTTTGGTTTCTGTCATGGTGCTTTAACAAGCGGAAGTGAAGCTATTCACAACAAAAATATTCTTGTTCGCAACTGTACTGTAGATGATGCTGTTCGTCTTTTATGGTTAAAAATGCGTCCTGATACTCCTCAAAAATACGAGTATATTACTGTTGAAAATATTAAAGGTTATGCGCGTAGTTTGATTTATGTAAAACCTTGGACTCAATTTTTTGATTTAAAAGGAAGAAAAGAAGTGCCGCTATCTTATTGTGACAACATCACTTTAAGAAACATCGATTTAAAATGTGATGTTTTCTATGATATGAAAATCACAGAATACGATAAATTAAGTAACTTTACTTTTGAAAATTTAAAAGTGGAAGCTAAAGATGCCTCTATAGATAAAAGTATCATCAAAGGGCTAAAGCTTAAAAATGTAGTTGTTAACAACAAAACAATCAAATAATTAAATCAATTTATATAAATTGACTATCTAATAACCAAAGGGTATAATATAAACTATTATACCCTTTGAAGTTTTAACTATTTATCTATGAAACTACTCTCCTATTTTACATTGCTACTTGGGCTATTTGCAATAAATATACAAGCGCAAAACACCGCAGCTCCAATCAAGTTAGTTGACATCGTGCTAACCGCTAATCATGCTGATTGGAACTACAAACTAAATGAACAAGCGACTATAAAAGTCAGTGTGCTTAGATATGGCTCCCCAGTTGAAAATGTAGAAATTGAATACCAATATGGTCCTGAACAATTGACTCCTGAGAAAAAAGGAATACTCAAATTACAAAATGGTGTTGGAGAAATCAACATTGGTACCATGACTGTTCCTGGCTTTCGCCAATTAAAAGTACAGACTAAAATTGATGGCTATGTGTACAAAGACGAAATCAAAGCAGGATATGCTCCTTTTGAAATTCAGCCAACGGTAAGTTTGCCAAAGGATTTTGATTCTTTCTGGAAGAAAGCCATCGCCGAAAACAATAAAATCCCAATGGATGCGGTAGTTACTCACAAACCTGAATTATCAACTGCCACCGTGGATGTTTATTTAGTTCGTCTGCAAAACTACAAAGTTGGTCATTATTTATATGGATATCTAAGTAAACCAAAAGACAATAAAAAACATCCTGTTTTATTTAATCCTCCGGGAGCGGGAGTAAAAATAATAAGTCCTATAACTTCCTTTGCCGAAAAAGGTTTTATCAGTTTTACAACCGAAATACATGGGGTATCTCCTGAAATGAATGATAAAGATTTTCAAGTAGAAAGAGAAAAATTAAAAGATTATTGGGCTATAAATTTAAACGACAAAGACAATTATTATTATAAAAGTGTTTATTTAGGTTGTGTTCGCGCCATTGATTTTTTGACGAGTATACCCGAATTTGATCAAAAAAACGTTTTAGTTTCTGGTGGTAGCCAAGGAGGTGCGCTAACTATAGTTACTGCAGGAATAGACAAAAGAGTCAATTATATTGCTGCTTTTTACCCTGCTTTAAGTGATAATACTGGTTATTTAAATAATCGAGCTGGAGGATGGCCATCTATGTTTAGTGATCAATACAAAAATAACAGTCCTGAAAAAATCAATACTATGTCTTATTATGATGTAGTTAATTTTGCGAAAAAAATTAGTATTCCTGGTTTTTATTCAGCTGGTTATAATGACAATACTTGCCCGCCTACTTCTACTCTTGCAGCATTTAATGCTGTAAAAGCACCTAAAGAAATTGTGATCACTCCTATTTCGGCACATTGGCGATTTAAAGAAACTGATGAACAGTCAATAAAATGGCTGCAGGAAAAAAGTGGAATAGAATAAAATATAAAACTCTTTAATATTGTAACTATGACTAAAAAAACCACCTTTCTTATGTTAGTTTTACTTGCTGGAAGTTTATCATCTTACAGCCAGGTAAAAGATTCAATATCCGATTATATTTCGATAATAAAATCTAATGTTTATAAAGATTATAAAGGAATGTACCGTAAAGGTGGTGGTTCATTAGTTTATCCATTTCTTACTCCTGGAAGTAATCAATATGATAACGTATTGTGGGACTGGGATTCCTGGCTAAGCAACATTGCACTTCGACAAATTCTAACCGACATTGGCACCAAAAAAGACAAAGAAGAAGCCATCAAATACGAACAGGGCTGTGTACTCAATTTTTTACATTATGGAGACTGGGATGGCTATTTGCCAATTGTAATTTGGGAAGATTCAAAACCTCGTGATATACGTCCTGAAAATATTTATGATGTCAATATGCACAAACCTGTATTAGCGCAACATGCGGCATTTATTACAAAGACCAATAACGGTAATGCGGAGTGGATTCGGGAAAAATTCTTTCATCTTCAGGCATTTGTAAATAACTACAAATCACATCATAGAAACAAAGCTACAGGACTATATTATTGGCAAAGTGATGTTGCAATTGGCGTTGATAATGATCCTAGTACTTTCTTCAGACCTAATAAAAGTTCGGCTTCTATTTATCTAAACTGTCTGATGTATAAGGAATTATTGGCAATGGTCTACTTAGCAGATCAACTGAATTTATCTAATATAGGTAAAGAATTTGCTGCTGATGCTGAAAACTTAAAATCAGCTGTTCAAAAAAATTGTTGGGATGAAAGAGATGGTTTCTTCTATAGCGTGGATTTAAATTTACGCCCTGTTGCAAATGTAGAAGATAATACCCTAGGACGTTCCTTTATAATCCATAGCGGTTACCCAAGAGATTATGATTGTTTAATTCAGCGTATCGAAGTGTGGAGTGGATTTTTAGCACTTTGGGCAGGTATCGCTACACCTGAACAGGCGGAAAGAATTGTTAAAGAACATTATTTGAATACAAAGACATTCAATGCTCCTGCAGGAGTGAGAACGCTTTCAAAAATGGAAAAAATGTACAGTTTAAGAGCAAGTGCAAATCCATCTAACTGGAGAGGTCCAATTTGGGGGATTTCAAACTACATGGTTTTTAAAGGATTAGAAAAATATGGCTATAAAGAAGAAGCCAGTGAATTAGCCCGAAAAACAATAAATCTATTTGGAAAAGATTTCAAAAAAAATGGTGCGCTACATGAATATTACGAACCTGAAACAGCTGAGCCAATACTAAACAAAGGATTTCAGAACTGGAACTACCTTGTTTTGAATATGGTAGCCTGGTTAGAAGGAAAAAAAGTAGTGGAGGAATTTTAAACCAAATCTTAAAACCTACTTTTTAATAGAGCTAAATAGCAATCGATAGAAAGCAATTTATCTTTTATTTATTGCATCCAAATTTGTTTTACTACTTTTGCAGTTCCTAAAACTACGACTATGTCAACAGCGAAAAAAGACTATAAAAAAATTACAACAAAGTCCTTAATTGATATGAAAGCACAGGGAGAAAAAATCTCCATGTTGACTGCCTACGATTACACTATGGCTAAAATTGTTGATTCTGCCGGAATTGATGTAATACTTGTGGGAGATTCAGCTTCTAATGTAATGGCTGGTCACGAAACTACTTTACCTATTACCTTAGACCAAATGATTTATCACGCTTCTTCTGTTGTTAGAGGTGCCGACAGAGCTTTAGTAGTAGTCGATTTACCTTTTGGTAGCTACCAATCAGATCCAAAAGAAGCCTTGCGTTCGGCTATTCGAATCATGAAAGAAAGTGGCGGACATGCCGTAAAACTAGAAGGTGGTAAAGAAATTAAAGAATCAATCAAAAAAATATTAAACGCAGGAATTCCTGTAATGGGACATTTAGGTTTAACTCCGCAATCTATCTATAAATTTGGAACTTACACTGTAAGAGCTAAAGAAGAAGAAGAGGCATTAAAATTAGTTGAAGATGCCAAGTTATTAGAAAAAATAGGCTGCTTCTCGTTAGTTTTAGAAAAAATACCAGCAAAATTAGCTCAACAAATTGCCGAAAGCATTTCAATTCCTGTAATAGGTATTGGAGCTGGTTCAGGAGTTGACGGACAAGTATTGGTTATCCACGATATGCTTGGAATGAATAACGAATTTAGTCCTAGATTTTTAAGACGTTATATGAATCTTTACGAAGGAATGACTTCGGCTATTAGCCAATATGTAGACGATGTAAAATCTTCAGACTTCCCTAACGAGAAAGAACAATATTAACTATTTCTTAAACTCCTTATAAAGTAGTAGTTCTTTGGTAAATCTATATTTACCAAAAAAAAGAAATGCTCGAAATACCACACACCTTTATTGTTATTCCTTGTTATAATGAAGAGAATGCTATTTCGAGCATTGAATACAATCGCTTTTTAGAGCATCATCCCGATGCTTCCATTTGCTTTGTAAACGATGGTTCAACCGATAACACACTCGCTGTTTTGGATCAACTAAAACAAACGCATCCTGATAGAATCCAGTTGCTTTCCTTATTGAAAAATTCAGGTAAGGCCGAAGCTGTTAGACAAGGAATCCTTTATTGTACCCGAAATTTCAATCCACATTATATAGGTTATCTCGATGCCGATTTAGCCACTACTCTAGAAGAATTTATGGTAGTAAAAAACAATTTAGAAAATGAAATTATTTTTTGTTTTGGCTCCCGAATTCGTAAAATAGGTTCTACCATCAATCGCGAAAACAGTCGTTTCTTAATTGGGCGCATCATTGCCACCTTTATTTCAAATATTCTGGATTTAAAAGTATACGATACCCAATGTGGTTGTAAAGTGTTTACCAAGGAGATTGCGCCGCTTTTATTCCAAAAAGAATTTATATCAAAATGGCTTTTTGATGTCGAATTATTTTTTAGAATGATTCGACATTTTGGTAAAGAAACTGCCTTGAAAAAGATGAATGAAATTCCGCTTAAATCTTGGATTGAAAAAGGAAACTCTAAGGTAAAACCCTCCTACTTTTTTAAACTTTGGTTGGATTTATATACTATCAAAAGAGAATACACTATGCTTGAACGTCTTGATACGAAAAATAAAAATCAAGAAATCCCAGTGTATTATTGGCAATAAAAAAGTATAATCACCTCAAAATAAACAAGAACTGGATTCTGTTTTTAAAATAAAACTCAATAAATCCCTAAAAAACATTTAGATCGAATGCTTTTAAAAGATAACAACTATAAAACTGTTATTTTTGCATCCAAATAAAGCCATCGATGAAAGAACTTTCAAATAAAAACAACCTTCAGGTTTTACATGAAGACAATCATATTATTGTAATAAACAAACGTGTGGGTGATATTGTTCAAGGAGATAAAACCGGAGACAAACCACTAAGTGAGGTTGTTAAAGAATACATCAAAGATAAATACAATAAACCGGGAGAGGTTTTTCTAGGTGTGGTGCACCGATTAGACCGACCTACAACTGGAATTGTAGTTTTTGCCCGAACTAGCAAGGCTTTAACAAGACTTAATGACTTATTTAAAAACAGAGAAACCCAAAAAACCTATTGGGCTGTGGTGAAAAATAAACCTGCGGAAGCGGAAGCTAAACTAGTGCATTACATCAAGAGAAATGAGAAAAACAATACTTCCAAAGCGCATTTAAAAGAAGTACCTGATAGCAAAATGGCAAGTTTAGATTACCAAATCATCAAAGAACTCAACAATTATTTTGCCTTAGAAATCAATTTACACACGGGAAGACATCACCAAATTAGAGCACAGCTTGCAGCTATTGGCTGTCCTATAAAAGGCGATTTGAAATATGGATTTGACCGTAGTAATCCTGATGGCGGTATTCATTTACATGCTCGAAAATTAGTTTTTACTCATCCTGTTTCAAAAGAAATCATAACTATTATTGCCCCTACTCCAAACGATGTGATTTGGAATGCAGTCTAATCAATTTTAGATAGCTTAAAAAAAATAAAAAACGTAGTTTTATAGCTTCGTAAAAAGAATTAATTATTACCTCTAAATTGACTATGAAATCTAATAAAGACCGAATTCAAGACTTAAAAAACAATGGATATTCTTTAGAATTTGAAACAGTTTTCAATCTTGCTTTTGAAAATTATAAAAAAATTGCCCTTTATGCTGGTTTATTATTTTTGGTTTTCATGTTCTTTTTTGGAGTCGCAGCCTTCTTAATCATCGCTTTCACCTACGGATTAACAAATTTTCAAGAACTCTTAAAACCGGAGAACTTAAAACCTGAAAAATTCTCAGATAACTTTCTAGCAATTTACGTAGTTAGCATTACCCTATTTAGCTGTCTAATTAGTCCGTTTTTTGCAGGATTACTAAAAATGGCACATTGTGCTCAAATAGACGAAGAATTTCATGTATCTACCGTTTTTGAATATTATAAATTTCCTTATTTAAAGGATATTTTCTTAGCTACTCTTATCATTTCTATTATGAGTATGGGAATTTCTTCTATGATTGATGCAGCGGGAATTCCATTATTAGGTTTCTTTGCTTCGTTGACCATTTCATTTCTAAGTATACTCACAGTTCCACTAATTATTTTCAGTGATTTTAAAGCTCTTGAAGCCATAAACACTAGCTTTAGCTTGGTTTTAAAACAACCATTAATCCTTTTAGGACTTATAGTTATCGCTTATTTATTTTGCCTAACTGGATTTTTCTTTTTCTTTATTGGCTTGTTTTTTACGCTTCCATTTATGTATTCTATGAATTATGCTATCTATAGAACCATAATTGGTTTTGAGGAATAACATCTTTTCCATCACTGAACTCTACAAATTGCATCTTTTTAATAAAAGAAATACGTTTTTCTTTTAATTATTGTTATTTTTAGAAAAATTTCTTAGCTCAATTTCGCTGAAACAAATCAGTAGTTTAATTATAAAATTATGATACTACATTACAACTATATCTTAAAAAATTTTATTACGAATATGGATATTAGTGGTAGTAGTAATTTTTCTGTAATTAAGATGTTTGATATCATGGATCAACTGCCTATTGATAAAGATCTTTATCGAACGGTGATTCCATTTATCTTTTTTATCATTTTTTTATTGGTCTATAAATTTCACAAGATTAAATACACCATTGGAAATAAATTTATTAAAAACTTTGCTTCCCAAACCTCTGAAAACAAAGAATACCAACTCCATTTTCTTTTTCTAGGAGCAATTATTTTAATATTAGAATTGACCTTTGAGTTTTTTAAATTAAGACCCAAAAGTATGTTGTTTACCAATGTAAGCATCTCATTGTTCTTAATTTTCATTTCTTATATTAGTAGTAAATCGGATTTTGTTTTTCGAAACATTAAAAAGATATTCCGTGTAATTTATTTTCTTGCTTTCATCAACGTGTGTAAAAATTTAATTTATTTAGAGAATGATAACATTCCGTTTTTAGGCTTTTTATTGCTTTTGTATTTTTCATACAATATCTTTAAACCTTTAAGGCTTTATTACTTATTTGCCTTATTTGCTTTAGTCTATCTCATTAGTATTTCTTTATTAAAACTAGCACCTTTAGACAATATTACGGTTCTTTTTAATTACTCTTTAGTAGTGGTTTGCATCAACTACATTCGTCATATGTCTATCCAAGACATAAATGATAAGTTTCAATTCAACAACCAAATTATCAATAAAGGGAATTCGCTAATAATGGTAAAGGACAAGGAAAATAAAATTGTTTTTTGTAGCGAAACCGTTCAAACTATTTTAGGTTATAAAGTCAAAGAAATCATGAATTATGGCTATTACAATCTAACCGAAAATCCTGAAATTATTTCGAAAGAATCATTTGAATCTCAAATAGAAAACGAGACTTTTATTCAAAAATTAAAATGCAAAAACGGAGAATACAAATTCATTCAATGGAAAAATAAGCAATTCACTAACGATTTAATTCTTGGAATTGGTCAAGACATCACCAATGAAATTCAAATTCAAAATCAGTATAAAAATCTAGTCCAAAATGCCCAAGATTTTATTTATGAAATTGACTTAGAAGGCAAAATTGTTTTTATAAATAATTATACCATCGAAACCTTGGGTTATGCTGAAAACGAGTTTTTAAACCAACATTATTCGCTCTTTATTCGAAAAGATTTTATAGATATCCTAAAGGCATTTTATAAAAACAATCCTGAAAACGTCTCCGAATTCCCTGAATTAGAAATTCCGTTTTTGAAAAAAAATGGCGATACCGTATGGGTAGCGCAAAAACTAATGACCAGCCGTAATGAATTTGGAAATATAAAAGGTTATTCCAGTATTGCCAGAGACATTACCTTTATCAAAAACATAGAATTTGAAAACCAACAAAGAGTAGAAAAAAATAAAACATACAGCGAAAGCTTAAAGAATTTTACGGCTAAAAGTTATTCGATACAGGAAACATTAGATTCTAAATTAAAGTCAATACTCAAAAACACCTCAAAAACAATTGAAGCTAATAAGGTTAGTTATTGGGAATTTTTGAATGATAAAATTCGATGTGTACAATTATATGATTTAAAAACAAATGAATTCACCAGCGGATTTGAATTAACTAAAGAACAATGTCCAAATTATTTTCAAGCCATTGAAAACAAGACTCCTATAGTAGCTTCTGATGTAAGAAACAATAGTATAACAAAAGAGTTATATTCTAATTACCTTGAGAAAAACAATATTTATTCCATGATTGATACTCCAGTATTCATAAATGGAGAATTAATTGGTATCGTTTGTATCGAATCAAGCGACGCTATCAAATATTGGGATAACGAAGATATCAACTTCTCTAGATCCATTGCCGATAGTATAGCCATAGCCTTTGAATCCAAAAAAAGATTAGACGTAGAACAAAAATTAATGTACAAAAGTGATTTGCTTTCGGCTATGAATTTATGTACTGAACGTTTTTTGAATGTAAAAAATATCGACACTGTTTTTACGGATCTCCTTATTTTTATTGGAAAAGCAACAAAATCATACCGCAGTTTTTACTACCAAAATGATACTGTGAATCAAACTATTAGTCAAAAATACCGATGGACAACTGGAAGTGATTTTTTAAACGAGATTAATCCAGACTATCAAAATTTACCTTATTCTTTTTTTGGAGGATTTGACACTAACACATTAGAAAACAAAGCTTACCAAGCTGTAGTTTCAAAAATAGAAAACCCTTCATTAAGAAAAAAACTCGAAGCCTTAGATGCTGCTTCAATAGTACTCTTTCCAGTTTTTGTTAAAAATAAATTTCATGGAGTTCTTGGCTTAAATGATTTGGATGAAGAACGCGTTTGGGCTGAAGATGAACTTCAAATTTTACAAACTTTGACCATGAATATTGGTTCTACTATCGAAAGAATAGAAAACGAAATAGCTATTAACGAAAGTGAAGAGAAGTTTAGATTATTGGCTAATAACATTCCCGGAACCGTTTATCTTTCAGAAAATGATGAAAATTATACCAAAATTTATCTTAATGATGAAATTGAAAAATTAACAGGTTATCCAAAAGAAGATTTTCTGGAAAAAAGAATTATTTACAAAGATTTACTTCATCCTGATGACTCAGAAAAAACACTTGCCAAATCTAAATCTAAATTATCCAAATTAGAAGCCTTTCATTTAACGTATCGTATTATAAATAAAAATGGTGCCACCGTTTGGGTAGATGAATTTATAGACACTGTAGTCAATAACGGAGAAATTAAATACATCGAAGGCATCATGCTAGATATTAGCAAGCGAAAAGAAGCCGAAAAAGCTATTAAAGCTAGAGAATACGCTGAAACTGCTAATAAGGCAAAATCAGAATTCCTAGCCAATATGAGCCATGAAATCAGGACTCCTCTTAATGGAATTATTGGTTTTACTGATTTGTTGATGAAGACTAAATTGGATAACATCCAAGAAAAACACATGAATACCGTAAATCAATCGGCACATTCATTGTTAGAAATTGTAAATGACATTTTGGATTTTTCAAAAATTGAAGCAGGTAAACTGGAATTACATATCGAAAAGCATGAAATTAAGGAATTAATGAACCAAATTATTGATTTAATTCATTTTGAAGCCAATCAAAAAAACCTTAAATTAGAATTAAATATTGATAAAGAAGTTCCTGAGTATTTCTGGATTGACATTGTTAGAATTAAACAAATACTTATCAATTTATTGTCTAATGCCGTTAAATTTACCGAGGAAGGTAGCGTCAAACTCAACATTAGTGTAAGAGAAAAAAAAGACAACTTACAAACCCAAATTCGCTTTTCAGTAATCGATTCTGGTATTGGAATTTTAGAACAAAATCAAAAGAAAATATTCAAAGCCTTCTCGCAAGAAGACAGTTCTACCACCAAGAAATTTGGAGGGACTGGTTTAGGATTAACCATTTCAAATAAACTTTTGATTCTGATGGATAGTAGCTTAAAGCTAAAAAGTAAAGCGGGCGAAGGAAGTTGCTTTTATTTTGATATTGATTTAAAAACAAATAATCAACTATTAGAAAAAGAAATCGTTGCAAAACCAGCTTTGATTATAGAAAAAACTAAATTGTTTGAAACCAATCCAAACTTAGAAAATTCTAAAATCTTGTTAGTTGAAGACAATAAAATCAATATGCTTCTGTTAAAAACAATTATAAAAAACAGTGTTCCAAAAGCAACCATTTTTGAAGCTTCAAACGGACAGGAAGCTGTTAATCAATTTAAAAATATTCTTCCCGATATTGTATTTATGGATATCCAAATGCCTGTTATGAATGGTTATGAAGCAACTGAGGCCATTAGAAAATTAACTGCAGGAAAAAATGTTCCTATCATTGCAATTACTGCAGGTACTGAAAAAGACGAGAAAAACAAATGCCTGGAAATGGAGATGAATGATTATATTTCGAAACCAATTGTAAAAGGAATCATTGAAAAAACACTAGTTAAATGGGTTAAATAATAATCAACTAAAAAACTAAGACTATGAAATGGATGGGTAGAAGACAAAGTGACAATGTTGAAGACCGTAGAGGCATGTCCTCAGGTGGAAAGACAGTTATTGGCGGTGGAATCCTTGGAATTATCATTTTATTAATAAATGTTTTTGGAGGAGAAAATGCCCAAATGATTACCCCTATTTTAGAACAAATGAATCAAGGACAAAACCAAGCACCAACTGAACAAAGGGATTTAACAAAAAAAGAATTGGAAGAACAAGCTTTTGTAAAAACAGTACTTGCTGACAACGAAGATGTTTGGTCTAAAATTTTTGAAGAAAATAACCTAAGCTATAAAAAACCAAATGTAGTACTCTTTAGTAGAGCTGTTCAAACAGCTTGCGGTAATGCCACTTCCGATTCAGGTCCTTTTTATTGTCCAGGAGATCAAAAAGTCTATATGGATTTGACTTTTTTTGAAGAACTAAAAACTAGATTTGGAGCTCAAGGAGGCGATTTTGCTACAGCTTATGTAATTGCACACGAAATAGGTCATCATGTACAGACTTTATTAGGAACATCATCAAAAATGCGACAAATGCAACAAGGGAAATCTAAGGCTGAAGCCAATAAATTATCGGTTGCCTTAGAATTACAAGCTGATTTTTATGCGGGAGTTTGGACACATTACAACCAACAAATGAATAATATGCTTGAAGAAGGCGATATTGACGAAGCCTTAAGTGCAGCTCATGCCGTGGGAGATGATGCTATTCAAGCTAAAATGCAGGGTCATATTGTACCAGAATCTTTTACCCATGGAACTTCTGAACAACGCAAATATTGGTTCATGAAAGGCTATAAATCAGGCGATATCAAACAAGGAAACACTTTTGAAGAACTGAATTAAACCAAATGAATATCTGTTGGTTTTAACCAATTGAACAAAAATTAAGGCTTTAGCCAAATCAGTACTGATTTGGCTAAAGCCTTTTTAATATTCAATCAAATTCCGTTGGTTAAAACCAACGACTATCCAAAAAAAGTTATTTACCTTACAATAAATAACACCTTGTACTAATTTTTTATTTACTTACTAGTGTGTATTAGTATATCATCTGTTCAAGTTAAATAAAGATTTGCTACAGCTAATCTTTTATGAAGTATCGAGAGCAATTATAAAAACAGGACTTCTCAATACCTTCTATTCCACTTCACTTTATAGAAAAACTCCAAGTGACGAAAGCTGTTTTTATCCCAATAAATTCAAAACATGAATCGTACTAAATCAGACTTAAAAATATTTTTATTGCATAAAAACAAAAAAGCTTAGTTAAACGCTGTTTAACTAAGCTTTTTCTATTCTATAATTAATGGTCTTTAAGACTATTAAATTATTATTTTATTGATACTACAAGTACTCACCATGTTGAGAAATATCTAATCCTAATTCTTCTTTGTCTTCAGAAACTCTTAAAGGAGTAATTTTGTTAACGATAAAGAATAAAGCATAAGAAGCAGTGAAAGCAAAGATAGAAACGATAACTAATGCTTTTAATTGAATCAAAAACAATGTAGCATCACCAAAAATTAATCCTTGGTTATCACCTACAATTGGGTTTATTGCTTTTGAAGCAAAAACACCTGTTAACAACATACCTACCATACCACCAACACCGTGACAAGCAAATACATCTAAAGCATCATCAATTTTACCTTTTGGAAATTTACTAACCACAAGATTACTTACAATACTAGCAATAAGACCAATGGCTATTGCATGAGGAATGCTTACAAATCCTGCAGCAGGTGTAATAGCAACTAAACCAACAACGGCTCCAATACATGCCCCCATTGCAGAAAGTTTATGTCCAATAATTTTATCTAAAAATACCCATCCCATTGCAGCAGCAGCAGCAGCAACAGTTGTAGTTCCTAATGCTTGAGCAGCTAAACTACCTGCACCTACAGCAGATCCAGCATTGAAACCGAACCAACCAAACCATAATAAACCAGTTCCTAATAATACATAAGTAATACGAGCTGGGTTTGATTTTTGTACTTTTCTTTTACCTAAGAAGATTGCTCCAGCAAGAGCAGCCCATCCCGCACTCATGTGTACCACAGTACCTCCAGCAAAATCTAATACTCCCCATCCAAAGAATAATCCATCAGGATGCCAAGTCATGTGACATAATGGAGCATATATGAATAAAATAAATAATACCATAAATAATAAGTAAGCCCAGAAACGTACTCTTTCAGCAAAAGCTCCTGTAATTAAAGCTGGAGTAATAATGGCAAATTTGGCTTGAAATAAAGCAAACAAGATAAAAGGAATCGTTGGAGCTAATTCCCAAGCTGTATTAGCACTTACACCATTGAACAACAAATTTGTAGATGGATCACCAATTAAACCTCCTATTGATGGACCAAAACATAACCCGAATCCAACTACAACCCATAATACAGTCACAATAACCATAGCCATAAAACTTTGTAATACCGTACTGATTACATTTTTTTTACCTACCATTCCACCATAGAAGAATCCAAGTCCAGGAGTCATCAATAGAACTAAAGCAGTTGCAACAATCATCCAAGCAGTGTCTCCTGTGTCTAATTTCAATTCAACAACGTGAGCTCCTAATGTTGGGGACTCTGAAAGAAAATGAATTGAAAAAATAGATAATACTAGAATTGTGATTAATATCACACTTAAAATAATTTTTCTCATTGTTTTTGGGTTTAAAATTTTCTCAAAAGTATAAAATGATTAATACCCCCCCTAAAAAACATCACTAAATGTTTTAACTTTTATTATTAATTCAATTAACCCCCTTAAAATTTACGGGTACTAAGCTCAAAATATGCAAAAAATAACGATTTGTTAAATTTCAACTATACTATTTTTTGTCATTTCTTGAATAAATCAGATTTTAGCATCTTTTTATTACAGTAAATTCTTATTGTATTTTATTTTTCGCAAAAGAAAATCATTTTAACCGAATATTTTATTGTTATAATCTAAATTTTATAAAAAAAGTCAATCAAATATTTAATAAAATAGAAAGACACCACATTCTTTGTTATTTAACAAGTATTTCAGAATATAGTATATCAACCACTTAGCTATCAAAATTGGCTACAAAAAACTATATTTTACTTAGCCTTTTCTTACTAATTATAAATATACTCAATAAACAATAGCAACGTTCTTTTTAAAATTAATAATTTACAAGTAAAATACCTACACGAATCATCGATTACTCAACTTCATCAAAATAAGCATAAAAACTATACTTTTTTAATTAAAACTTGAATTCAAATTATTCTTGTATTTCAAAATTCATTATTTTTAATAAAAAATATCCGACATGTTAGTAAAAGTCTATGGAAGCGCCGTTTTTGGAGTAGAAGCTACAACTATCACCGTTGAAGTGAATATTGACAAAGGAGTAGGTTATCATTTAGTAGGACTACCTGATAATGCTATTAAAGAAAGTAGTTACCGAATAGCAGCTGCACTCAAAAACAACGGCTATATGTTACCTGGTAAAAAGATAACCATCAATATGGCTCCCGCCGATTTACGCAAAGAAGGATCAGCCTATGATTTAACTCTCGCACTAGGTATTCTGGTTGCCTCAGGACAAATTCAAGGAAAAGACATTGACAAATATATTATCATGGGTGAATTATCGTTGGACGGAAGCCTCCAGCCCATTCGCGGTGCTTTGCCTATTGCTATCAAAGCCAAAGAAGAAGGTTTTAAAGGTTTCTTTCTTCCAAAACAAAACGTAAAAGAAGCAGCCATTGTTAAAGATTTGGATGTTTATGGAATTGAAAACGTACAGGAAATAATTGATTTCTTTGAAGGCAAAGGAAACCTAGAACCAACAACAATTGACACTCGAGCTGAATTTTATAAAGATTTAGATTTTCCAGAATTTGACTTTTCGGATGTAAAAGGACAAGAAAGTATTAAAAGATGTATGGAAATTGCCGCAGCTGGCGGACACAACATCATTTTAATAGGACCTCCAGGCGCTGGAAAAACCATGCTTGCCAAACGTTTGCCGAGTATTCTTCCTCCTATGACCTTGCACGAAGCCTTAGAAACTACTAAGATTCATAGTGTAGCTGGCAAATTAAAAGAAGTTGGCTTAATGAACCAAAGACCGTTTCGTAGTCCGCACCACACAATTTCAAACGTCGCTTTAGTCGGAGGCGGGAGTTATCCGCAACCGGGCGAAATATCTATGGCACATAACGGAGTTTTATTCTTAGACGAATTACCCGAATTCAAACGAGATGTTCTGGAAGTTATGCGTCAACCGCTAGAAGATAGAGAAGTAACTATTTCAAGAGCCAAATTCACTGTGACCTATCCTTCCTCTTTTATGCTAGTGGCTAGTATGAATCCAAGTCCAAGTGGATTTTTTAATGATCCAAATGCAGCTCAAACGGCTTCACCTTATGAAATGCAGCGTTATTTGAGTAAAATATCAGGTCCTTTATTAGATCGAATTGATATTCATATTGAAGTTACTCCTGTTCCTTTCGAAAAATTATCTGATAATCAAAAAACCGAAAACAGCATGACGATTCGTAAAAGAGTGACTGCGGCACGTGAAATTCAATCAGAGCGATTTGAAAAGATGGACAATATTCATTACAATGCTCAGATGAGTACCAAACACATCAGAGAATATTGTGTTTTAGACGAAGATTCCAAAAGCTTATTAAAAAACGCTATGGAACGACTCAACCTTTCGGCTCGCGCTTATGACAGAATCCTGAAAGTTGCCCGCACTATCGCCGATTTAGAAGCTTCAGAAGAAGTGATTCCCAACCATATTGCCGAAGCTATCCAATACAGAAGTTTAGATCGTGATGGCTGGCTGGGATAATACTTTGATTATTTTGACTTTTTATTTAGAAGAACGTCTTTCGTTATTTTTACTCGGACGTCTCGGACCAAAACTGTTATTTCCGCTTCTTGATGAATTAGCAGCTTTTGCTTTCGGAGTTGAATTCCGTTGTTGCCTTCCTTGTCCTTGTTTAATAGGCTGAGTAGACGCATTAGGGTCTGGCTCAAACCCTTTAATATTTTCCGCAGGCAATTTCATGCCAATCAATTTTTCTATATCGCGTAAAAACGTAGTTTCATCTGGACTAACTAATGAAATAGCTTCTCCACTTGCTCCTGCTCTTCCAGTTCTACCAATACGGTGGACGTAATCTTCAGGAATGTTAGGTAATTCAAAATTTACAACATGTGGTAATAACGGGATATCTAAACCTCGCGCTGCTATATCTGTGGCAACTAAAGCAGTTAAAGTTCCGTTTTTAAAACCAGCTAATGCTTTGGTACGTGCACCTTGCCCTTTATTACCATGAATAGCAGCAGCTTTAATACCAGAATTAATCATGCTCTCGCAAAGTTTGTTAGCTCCTTGTTTAGTCCGTGTAAAGACCAAAATTTGTTTCCAGTTTCCTTCAGAAATAAGTTTAATTATCAATTCTGTTTTTTTCTCTTTAGCAACAGGATATACTTTTTGAATAATAGCATCCACTGTAGTGTTTTCTGGCGTTGCTTCAACATGAACAGGTTTATACAAAATACCCATTGCTAATTTCTTGATGTCTTTTGAAAAGGTTGCTGAAAATAGTAAGTTTTGCCTTTTTAATGGTAATACTTTCAAAATACGTTCAATATCACGTAAAAATCCCATATCTAACATGCGATCAGCCTCATCTAAAACTAAGATTTCAACTTTTGCAAGCGAAATTAAACCTTGATTTTGCAAATCGATTAATCGACCTGGAGTTGCAACTAAAATATCAATACCCTGGCGCAATTGTGCAACTTGAGGTTTTTGGTTTACGCCTCCAAAAATTACTGCGCTACGTAAATCTAAAAATTCACTGTATTCTTTAATATTGGCATATACCTGAGCTGCTAATTCTCGTGTTGGAGTTAATATTAAGGCACGAACAGGTCTATGGCTTAAGTGTTTTCCTTGCGATAACAATTGTAATATAGGTAATGTAAAACCAGCAGTCTTCCCTGTTCCTGTTTGTGCAGATGCTAATACATCTTTACCTTCTAAAATTGATGGAATTGCTTTTTGTTGTATTGGAGAAGGTGTTGAATAACCTTTTTTGCTGATGGCTTTTAATAAAGCATCAGTTAAACCTAATGAGTTAAATGACATAAATGGTGTTTATGAAGTAAACACAATTATTTAGTTTACTTCTTTAAGTGGGCGCAAAGGTAACGCTAATTTTCCGATGTGCTTTGAATTGCCTGACATTGTTTAAATAAATAGAATCTCCCTTGAGACTCATTGGGCAATTATTTAAACTTCGCTATTCCTGCGTTCAACCAATTATAATATTCCTCAACCCCAACATAACTAATTGTTGGCTTAGATGCATTCAAACTATTTCCTTCCAAATCTGTCAATACATATAAAGGTTGCGTATTGGTTTTGTATTTAGATATCATAAAATCAGTCCACTTATCCCCTATCGTTTCAATTTCTGAACCTGTGCTTGGAGAAATAAACTGCTGTTCTTTTGGCAATTCTCGTTTATCATCAACATAAAGCGAAATCAAAACTATTTTATCTCTCAAAATAGGCAACACCTTAGCATCTGACCAAACGTTGTTCTCCATTTTTCTACAGTTTACACAAGCAAATCCTGTAAAATCAAGCATAATGGGTTTGTTTACTTTTTTGGCGTAAGCCAAACCATTTTGATAATCATCAAAAACAACTAAACCATGAGGACCTATTTTTGCACCTTCTGGCAATTCCGATTTTATCGCAATCCCTCCAGCAACACTTAATCCCATTGGGCTTTCGCTATATTCCATTGGTGGAGGAAAAGCATTGATGATTTTCAAAGGTGCTCCCCAAAGTCCCGGTATTAAATAAATAGTAAATGTTAATACTAACAAGCCCATTAATAATCTTCCCACAGAAATGCGAACTATTGGGCTATCATGTGGCAAGCTAATTTTTCCAAATAAATATAAAGCTAAAGCTCCAAAAATAGCAATCCAAATAGCGATAAAAACTTCTCTTTCTAATATATGCAACTGCAAAACCAAATCGGCATTCGATAAAAATTTAAAAGCCAAAGCCAATTCTAAGAATCCTAAAACCACTTTTACAGTATTCAACCAGCCACCTGACTTTGGTAAAGATTGCAACCAACCTGGAAATAGTGCAAATAACATAAATGGCAAGGCTAAAGCCAATGAAAAACCAAGCATCCCAATAATTGGTGCTAAACCGCCATTAGAAGCTGCCTCTACTAATAAAGTTCCCACGATAGGACCTGTACAAGAAAACGAAACAACCGCCAAGGCTAAAGCCATAAATACGATTCCTATTATTCCGCCTCTATCAGCTTGACTGTCTACTTTATTCGCCCAAGAATTCGGCAACATAATTTCGAAAGCACCGAGAAAAGAAGTCGCAAAAACAATCAATAAAACAAAAAACAGTAAGTTAAACCAAACATTAGTTGACAAAGCATTCAAAGCATCTGCACCAAAAATCCAAGTCACTAAAATCCCCAACAGTACATAAATTACAATAATTGAAACCCCATAAATAATAGCATTTCTAATTCCTTTGGCGCGGGTTTTACTTTGTTTGGTAAAAAAACTAACCGTCATAGGAATCATAGGAAAAACACATGGCGTCAATAAGGCTGCAAATCCTGATAAAAAAGCAATTAGAAAGATAGACCAAATACTTCTTGGCGTACTTTCTGGATTCGTAGTCGAAACTTCTTTTTTAGGAGCTTCAAGAACATCACTTGCACCCAAACTTGGTACCAATGAATCTACTTTTGTTGAATCTACAGCTTTAACATCATGCACTGGATTCTCTAAAACAGTCTCTTTTTGATTTGGAGTAACAGCAGCAATTGTAGTAGCTGGAATTTGGAAAGTAAATTTTTTTTCTAAATTCAAACACACCTCTTTACAGGCTTGATAATTAAGTGCTACTTCAACCTTTGTTAACTTTGAATTTATCAGTTTAATCTCTTGCTGAATTTGTGCTTTTCCTTCAAAAAAAGTTTCGTTTACCTCAAAAATATCATTAAAAGCTGTCTTCGTTTTACTTTCTTTGGCTTTGCCAATCAAACTATAATTTCCAGATTGATTTTTAAAATTCACCGTCAATGGCAGCGGTCCACCGTCGGGAGTAAACTGCGAATACATGTGCCATTCTTTTTCTATTACCGCATTAAAAGTCAATACGAAAACGCCTGCTGACTTTTGTTCTATTTTAGTGGTCCATTTTACAGGATCTAAAATCTGAGAATTGACATTGGTGAAAACCAAAAAAGCAGTAAGAATAAATAATAGTTTTTTCATTAGGACAATGCTATTTTTAATATATTTTTTGTTGAATGCTCTATTTTAAATCGTTCATCTTGTCGAATGCCAACCACCCAAACAATTTGATCTTCTGACCATAAAACCCAACAATTTTCTTTTTCTATCAGCGATAATTTTTCGTCTTTAAAAAGCTTACTCAATTTTTTAGTCTTTCCATTCATTCCAAAAGGCTGAAAAGAGTCACCTTCTTCCCATCGCTTCAAAATTAGAGGATAAACTAATTTATCTTCATCAACAAATATAACCGAATTAGCTCCAATAGAAATGTCGTTTACCTTACAAAAACTAAGATTTAAGGGAATATTAACTTCTGTAACGTTCTTTTCTATAAAATACTGCTCATTATCTTCTTCTAGAAATATCGGGCTTAAAATCAAAACTTCTCGATCTTTCAACAATCGATAATCAGCCGAAAAAACTTGCTTCCCTGACTGACTCTCTACCAAATCATAAATATCATCCCAAGCGGTAAAACCAAATTCGTTTAACCATTGGTACAAATAGGATTTATAATTGTGTAATCTTTTTAATTGTTTTAAGTCGAAAACGATAGTTTCTCCCTCTTCCTTTGCCACTTGCTGATACACCATAACAGCGGCATCATCAACCAACTCTTGAGATTCCTGCAAATACGACTGTGTTTTTTGAAAAGACTCCATAAACTGCGAATTCAACTCTTTCAACAATGGAAGTACATGATGCCTAATTTTATTGCGCAAATATTTATCAGAAGCATTACTACTGTCTTCTCGCCATTGAATATTATTTTCATTGGCATAATCAACAATTTCATCTCTTGTAAAAGGTAAAAACGGACGCACCACCTTATCGTTTTGGGCGGGAATCCCAACTAAACCTTCCAAACCAGTTCCTCTACTTAGGTTAATTAAAAAGGTTTCTATATTATCATCGGCATGATGAGCAGTTAGAATATAATCATAATTCTCAGTTTCTAATAATTCGTAAAACCAATTGTAACGCAATTCCCGAGCGGCAATCTGAGTCGAAAGTTTATAATCTTTAGCAAATGCTTCAGTGTCAAACTGAGTCAAAAACAACGGAATATCATTTGCGTCAGCATACTCCTGAACAAAATTCTGATCTCCAAAACTCTCTACTCCTCTCAACTGAAAGTTACAGTGTGCTAAAGCAATAGAGTAGTTTAGTTGACGTAATAAATGAACCATAACCATGCTATCAATTCCTCCGCTGGTAGCCAGCAGCAGTTTACTGTTTTCCAGTAAAGGAAAGTTTTGGTTGATATGTTTTTTGAGTTTGTCGAGCATTTTCTACGAATTAAAATTATTTTAAAACTTCAAACATGGCTTTAGCTTTCAGCAGACATTCTTCGTATTCTTTTTCAGGAACAGAAAGAGAAGTAATTGCACTTCCTACCGAAAATGACAAATATTGATTTTCCTGATTGTACAATATGCTTCGAATAACCACATTAAAATCGAAATCGCCTTCTGGAGTAAAATAACCCACTGCTCCACTATACAAACCTCTCTTGGTTTCTTCAAGTTCTTCAATGATTTTCATCACCGAAATCTTAGGCGCACCCGTCATACTTCCCATAGGAAAAGTCTCCCTTAAAGCATCAACTACAGAATATTGACTATCTAGTCTTGAAGTAATAGTTGAAATCATTTGATGCACTTGTAAAAACGAATAAATCCCACATAATTCAGTCACCTGAACCGAACCTTTTTGAGCTGTATGTGATAAATCGTTGCGAACCAAATCGGTTATCATGATGTTCTCGGCACGTTCTTTAGCATCATTAGCTAATTTATTTTTAGATTCTTCATCTTCAATTGGATCCAAAAATCGCTTGGCTGTTCCTTTTATAGGCTGAGAAATGAGTAATTCTCCTTCTTTTTTCAAATAACGCTCTGGCGATGCCGACAGTAAAAATTGCTTGTGATTTTTAAAATACACGGCAAATGGCGGTTTCGAAATTTCATTCAGCTTCAAGAAAGTATCCAAAGGATCAATTCGAGCATTTTCGGCATAGAATTCCATGCAAAAATTAGCCTCATACAAATCACCATGATGAATGTGTTCTAACATTTTAGATACTTTTTCACGATACTGATCGGCTGAAATTCGCTGCTGAATATCAATCGTATTATTCAAAACATCAAAATCCGTTACAATAGCTTTGATTTCATCCATATCGGCTACAAATTCGTCATCACAAAAATTCAAATAACGAATTTCAACCTGATTTCCTTTGGCTAAAAAAAGCTTTTTGGGTTGGAAGAAAAACAAATCTGGAAATCCCAAACCATCAAAATTATTCGATTTTAAGACTTCAATATCATTTTTCAAATCATAAGACAAATAACCAAAAATCCAATCCTGAGTCGATTGCTGGTATTGTTTTAAATCTTCAAAAGCATTAAAATAATCGGTTTTTATCGAAGTAAAAGCATCAACAGCCAAAATCCAATCATAACTAGAATATTCTTGTTGGTAATGATTGCTATCCATAAAAGTCACTTCTCTAAATTGTTGTGACCACAATAAAAGCTTTTCCTTGAAATCGACTAGATGCGTTATATCTTGTGTAAAGGGTGTTCTCAATGTAAAATTTTAAAAAGTAAAATTACAATAAAAAAAACGGCTTCTCAAGAAAAAGAAATATCACAAAACCACCTAATAGTTAAATTAATACTAAAAAAGATTTTTCCTATTAAAACATTATATATTTGATATAGAATTCAGGCCTGAAAATTCTAAAAAAACAATCCACTATTAAAGCCAAATCTATGAACAAAATTATCAGAAGCAGCTTAGTTTTATTAGCTGTTAGCTCGCTATTAGTTAGCTGTAAAAAAAGTGAAGCTCTCCAAGAATCATCTGAAAACAGTATTAACAAAGATACCATTTCATCTTCGGCAGCAGTTGAAAAAGAAGACAGTACTCGAAAATTCATTCGTACCGCCGACATGAGATTTAAAGTCAAAAATGTAACTCAAACTACCTATACCATTGAAAACATTACCAATAAATTTGATGGTTTTGTAACTTACACTAATTTACAAAGCAATATTATTGATCAAATTGAGACAAAAATAAGTCAGGACAGCACTCTAGAAACCACCCGATATAATGTAGAAAACAACATTACTATTCGAGTACCTAATAAACGCCTTGACACTGTCATCAAATGTATCGCTAAACAGATCGATTTTCTAAATTATCGCATTATAAAAGCTGACGACGTTTCCCTAAAAATGATTTCGAACCAACTCTCACAAGAAAGAAGTAACAAAAACGAAAAAAGAATAGAAAAAGCCATTGATACAAAAGGAAAAAAAATAAACGATATTGTGACTGCCGAAAATGATTTAGCAAATAAAAAAGAACAAAATGACACTGCTAAATTAGAAAACCTATCTATCCAAGATCAGGTTAATTTCAGCACTTTAACCATACAAATATATCAAAGAGAGTCAGCAAAACAGGAGATGACTGCCAATACAAAAGATTACAATTACTACAAAGCCAATTTTGGGATACGCCTACTCGATTCGATAAAAACGGGTTGGAATGTACTTCTTGATATTATTATCTTCCTATTTGAAATTTGGTGGTTATTATTAATAAGTATTAGTGGAGTTTTCGTTTATAAAAAATATTACAAAAAAGAATAATTTTTTTATTACCAAAACACTACGAACTGAAAGTCTCTAAGCTTAAAAATCGCCACAGATTAAATCGATTATGATAGATTAAATCCTTCTAATCATATTAATCTGTGGTAAATAACACCCATTTTATCCTTTTTTTCAGTCAGCCAATCAATAATTGATTATTAAATTAACATTTTAACAAATAATAATTGCCTTATATAAGAAAAATCAGTTCAATTTTTGTAAATTTACTATAAGATACAACTTTTAAAATGGTTGAATTCTTTATAAATGCTAGTTTTTCTGATTAAAACGGTTATCTAGGGGAGAGTTTTTACTAAAGATGAAAGTGAAACCGCAACAGAATTTTTTTGATTTGTTAACCAATAAACCTATTATATCATGAAAATCGCAACACTTATTATTCGTACGCTCATGGGGGCCATGTTTCTCTGCACTTCTATTAGCTATTTCTTTTTATCAAACGCAGAACCAGCATCAACAGGAGATTTCAAAGCGTTCCAAATTGGTTTAATCGCTTCTACTTATTTGATGCCATTAGCTAAATCAATCGAATTTTTGTGCGGATTATCTTTTGTATCTGGAAAATTCACCACCTTAGCCAACATTATAATTTTTCCCGTAATTATAAACATCTTATTGATTAATTACTTTTTAACTCCAAACAACTTACCAATTGGTATTGCTGTTTTCCTAGGTAACATCTTCCTTATTTATAGCCATTGGAAAAACTACAAAGGATTATTCAGAATGAATGGTTAATAAAAAACAAAACCCGTCTCGTTAAAACAAGACGGGTTTTTTATTTTTTAAAAAGAGATTTCTTAAACGTGAATTGCTCTATTTTCAGTTGCTGCTAATGCCGCTTCTTTTACCGCTTCCGCAAATGTAGGATGCGCGTGTGACATTCTTGAAATATCTTCAGCAGAAGCTTTGTATTCCATTGCTACAACTGCTTCAGCAATTAAATCAGCTGTTCTGGCACCAATCATATGAACACCTAGAACTTCATCAGTTTTAGCATCAGCAAGGATTTTTACAAAACCATCTAAATCAGCACTAGCTCTTGCACGACCTAAAGCTTTAAATGGGAAGCTTCCTGATTTGTAAGCAACACCAGCCGCTTTTAATTGCTCCTCAGTTTGTCCAACTGCAGCCACTTCTGGCCAAGTATAAACAACACCTGGAATCAGGTTATAATCAATATGTGGTTTTTGACCCGCTAAGATTTCAGCAACCATAGTTCCTTCTTCTTCTGCTTTGTGAGCTAACATCGCACCACGTACCACATCACCAATTGCGTAAATATTAGAAGCCGATGTTTGTAAATGATCATTTACTTCAACCTGACCTCTTTCAGAGATTTTAACTCCTGCGTTTTCAGCGTTCAATCCATCAGTATAAGGACGACGACCAACAGAAACTAATGAATAATCTCCTTCTAAAGTAATCACTTCACCTTTTGCATTTTCAGCTTTTACAGTCACAACATCTCCAGCTCTTTCAACTGATTGTACTTTGTGAGAAGTGTAAAATTTCATTCCTTGTTTTTTCAACACCTTTGTCAATTCTTTAGACAAAGAAGCATCCATTCCTGGAATAATTCGGTCCATGAATTCTACAACAGAAACCTGAGCTCCTAAACGTAAATACACTTGACCTAATTCGATACCAATTACACCACCACCAATAATCACTAAGTGTTTAGGCACTTCTTTCAAAGCCAAAGCTTCAGTTGAAGTAATAACTCTTTCTTTATCAATTGAAATAAAAGGCAAAGAAGATGGCTTAGAACCTGTTGCAATAATGGTATGTTTAGCTTCAATAGTTTCTGAAGTTCCATCTGCTTTAGCAACAGCAACGTGTGTAGCATCTACAAAAGAACCTAAACCATTAAAAACAGTAATTTTGTTTTTATCCATCAAATAGTTAATTCCACCTGAAGTTTGATCAACAACTGCTTGTTTACGAGCAATCATTTTCTCTAAATTTACTTTTACCTCTCCAGAAACTTCGATCCCGTGGTCAGCAAAATGAGCAATTTCAGCATAATGATGAGAAGAAGATAACAAAGCTTTTGAAGGAATACATCCTACATTAAGACAAGTTCCTCCAAGAGTGGAATATTTTTCGATAATGGCTGTTTTGAAACCTAGTTGCGCACAACGAATCGCTGATACATATCCTCCAGGTCCAGAACCTATAACGACTACGTCAAATGAATTCATAGTATATTGTTTTTTATTATTTTTTAAAATCTTGAGGAGCAAAAATAAGGAATTATGTTTTGTTTAAAGTTTAAAAAACAAGATATTTTGTTAGGTTTTTGTAATCCTTTTTTAGATACGGAACGCCAATAAAACGGATTTAGCTTATCAGAAACAACTTCTTTTTTAAATTGTCGTACAAAACAATTATTTGTTTCAAGCATTTTTTTTGAGCAACCCATTTAGAGCAAAAAGCAAAATTAAAAAACTCTCAAAAATTATAAAAAATTCTTCTATCGAACAAAACCAAAACAAACATCAAAATACTAAAAATCAACAACTTAATTTATCGTATTTTTCAAAAACCTTAATCGTTTTTTTTTGTAAATTTAATATTAGTTTTCAAAAATTATGGCATCCGTCAGGATCTTAACTCTTTAAAAAACAATTATCATGGATAGTTATGTTGTCAAAGTCTTGCAAGCAGTTTTTATCACGCATGATGTAAAACGTTTTGTTGTCGAAAAACCAGAAGGATATCATTTTATACCAGGGCAAGCAACAGAAGTTTCCATCAACCAAGAGGAATGGAAAGATAAATTAAGACCTTTTACATTTACTTGTTTAGAAGATGAAAACCATCTTGAATTCATGATTAAAATTTACACTGACCATAATGGAGTTACAGCCAGGTTAGGTCGTATCAATGCTGGAGACGAATTAATCCTTCACGATGTTTGGGGAGCCATTCAATACAAAAAACCGGGAGTATTTATTGCCGGAGGAGCTGGAATCACTCCTTTTATCTCTATTTTCAGAGATTTACACCGAAAAAAAGAACTAAAAGGAAACCTCCTTATCTATTCTAACAAAACATCTGAAGATGTTATTATGGATGAAGAATTACAGGAAATGCTTAACGCTGATTTTATAAAAGTCTTTACCCGGGAAAACGTCACCGGATTTATTGGTAAAAGAATAGACCGTAAATACCTGATTGAAAATATTGCCGATTTTGGGCAACATTTCTACGTTTGTGGACCAACTGCCTTTGTAAAAAGTATCAGCACACTATTGATTGAATTAGGTGCAACCGCTGATGAAGTGGTTTTTGAAACCTAAAACTCCACCCTAGAAGCTCATACAAATTGTAACTTAACTAACTTTTTTATCATTAATAAAACTGAGGAATCTCATTAGTTACTGTTGTTATTAGACCACAAGCTTGTAAGTCTTGCTATTTTTTTAATTTTCTTTTTTAATAAAGTATTTGCCTTTACAATTGAATTTTATTTCAAACAGTCTTTTAAAATTGAAACCGGATGCTGTGCTTTACGGCTGGTTCCATCATAAATTTGATGACGGCAACTAGTTCCTGCCGCAGCAATAGCCACATTAGTATCGGTAGCTCTAATTTTTGGGAATAAAGTATCTTCGCCCATTTTCATGCTTATATCGTAATGCTCTTCTTCATAACCAAAAGAACCTGCCATTCCACAACAACCCGAATTATAAACGGTAACCGAAGAGTTTTTAGGAACATTGAGCATAGCAAAAGTAGCTTCAACAGCACTCAATGATTTCTGGTGGCAATGTCCGTGAATTTTAATTTGCTTTTCGGTTGTAGCAAATTGTCCTTCATGGATTTTTCCTGCCGTGATTTCTTTCTTGAAAAACTCTTCAATAGTCAAAACGTTCTTAGCTAGTTTTCCGGCAGCAGCCTTGTCTTCAACTAAACGCAAATATTCATCTCTAAAAGTCAATATCGCCGAAGGTTCAATTCCTATCAACTGACAATCATCATTAATAATAGGTGCAAAAGTGGCGACGTTTTTAATCGCAATCATTTTAGCTTCTTCCAGAAATCCTTTCGATATATAAGCTCTTCCACTCTCTTCATGCTCTACAACAATTACTTCGTAACCTAATTGCGTCAACAATTCAAAAGCATCAATACCGACATTTACATCATAATAATTGGTGAATTCATCGCAAAACAAAACTACTTTTCCATTCTCATATTTTTTATTGACATTGCTATTGCCATTGTTTTTATTGCCATTTTTCTCATACCATTTTCTGAATGTCGTTTTAGCTAACAACGGAACTTCTCTTTGCTGTGCCACTCCCATTGCTTTTTTAACAAATGAAAGATTGGAAACAAAATTAGTCAAGGCGGGGAAAATACTTCCCATCTTATTCATCTTAGCATTATTAGCAAATATTTTATTTCGAAATGAAAAACCATTTGCTTTTTGATATTGATATAAAAACTCGGCTTTCAAAATCGCCACATCCACATTTGAAGGACATTCACTGGCGCAAGCTTTACAGCTAACACACAACTCAAAAACCTCATATAATTCCTTATGATCAAATTTATTATCTTTTTCAGAATGTGTTAAATATTCACGTAAAGCATTCGCACGTGCACGTGTAGTGTCTTTTTCATTTCTTGTAGCACGATAACTCGGACACAGCGTTCCTCCTGCCGAAGGCATTTTTCTACAATCGCCTGAACCATTGCATTTTTCGGCAGCTCTCAAAATTCCCATACTATCTGAAAAATCCTGAATTGTTTGAATGTTCGGTTCTACTCTATCGGTTTCAAAACGGAAATTCTCATCCATCTTTAACGCATTGACAATCTTCCCCATATTCAAAACCGAATTCGGATCGAATGCTAATTTAAGGCGTTTTAGTAATTCGTAATTCTTTTCGCCAATCATAAAAGGCAGAAATTCCCCTCTTACAATTCCGTCACCGTGTTCCCCACTCAACGAACCTCTATATTTTTTAACCAAAATAGCCACTTCGGTAGCAATGTTTCTAAATTGGTAAACTCCTTCTTTAGTTTTTAAATTCAAAACAGGACGCAGGTGCAATTCCCCTGCTCCCGCGTGAGCATAATAAATAGCATCTTGTCCGTGACGTTGCATCATAGCCGAAAAGTCGGCAATATAAGCTGGCAAATCGCTCAATTCCACCGCTGTATCCTCGATAGAATCGGCAGCCTTATCATCACCTACAATGCTTCCTAAAAGTCCAAGACCCGCTTTGCGGAGTTCATTTACTTTTTCAATATCAGCACCGTATAACTTTGGCGAAGCATAACCAAAATTATTGTCTTCTAAATCCTTAATCAAAGCATCGGCTTGTTTCTCAGCATCTTCCATACTAATATAAGAAGCCAATTCAAACATCATAATCGCTTTGGGTTCACCCTGAATAAAAAATCTATTTTTACTTTGTTCTTTATTGGTTTTAGTACAATCTAAAATGGTGTCATCAATCATTTCACAAGTGTACAAATGATGTTTCATCGCAATCATTACCGCTTCTAAACTCTCTTGAATACTGGTAAAATGAGTCACCACCATGATGTTATTCGTTGGCGGTAAATCGTCTACTTTCAAGGTTACTTCGGTTGTAAATGCCAAGGTTCCTTCGCTACCGCAAAGTAATTTCCCCACATTTATTGTTGGCTCACTACCTCCAAACAAATCTGATTTTAATAAAACATCAACTGCATAGCCCGTATTTCGTCTGTGAATTTCTGGTTTAGGAAATTCGTTTTTTATTTCTTGTTGGTTTGCCTCATTGGACAATTCCTCATATAAGTTTCTGTAAATGGAATTTTCGAGCGAATCTCCTTTGGTTTTCTCTAAAAATTCAGCCGAAGTAATGGTATTAAAAACAGCTATCGAACCATCGGCCAATACCGTTTTGATTTCAACAATTTTATCACGGGTAACGCCATAACGAATGGAAGTTGTACCTGATGAATTATTCCCCACCATTCCGCCAATCATACAACGATTAGATGTAGAGGTATTGGGTCCAAAAAACACGCCATGTGGTTTTAAATACAAATTCAATTCATCTCTAATGACTCCTGGTTGTACTGTAACCGTTTTTTCATTGGCATCAAAAGCAATAATATTTGTAAAATGTTTGGACACATCTACAACAATTCCGTCTCCAATGGTTTGTCCCGCCAAGGAAGTTCCAGCAGTTCTAGGAATTAATGTGGTTTTATTATCGATAGCATAATGCACTAATTTCACAATATCCTCCGTTGTCTTAGGTAAAGCCACTGCCTGAGGAACAATTCTATATGCCGAAGCATCCGTAGCATATAAAGTTTTATGAAGATTATCATGTAAAAGAGTTCCTTCTAAAGAATGGGACAATTGCTCTAATGATTGTAATTTAGACATACGGGGACGGTATTTTAAAATGCTTTTGAAAAATTATTTGACAAATATAAAAATATAGGTTTTTAAAAATCATAAATATTATAATTAATGTTTTTATTATTTCTTAAAACTGAAAGCTCATAATTTCAATCTAATAAACTCAAAAGCGGTATGGTTAAATGGTGAAATTTTACCGAAAATTCACAAATTTTCAGAAATTTATAATTGAAATAATTTGCGAATTTGGGGTGGAAAATAAAAATTATGAATTCGTGGCAAAAAAATTGTGATACAAAAAGCATCAGGAAAATTAATCCTAAATTAGCTGCTAAACTTCGCTAAAAAAACTATTTTTGGTAACTGTAAAAACATATTATTCAATGAATCCTAAAAATCTAATCTGCTTATTTATTTCCGTTTTACTACTGTCTTTTGGCTACAGCCAAGCTCAGCAAAAAAACATGAATCCTAAAAACGAATTCAGAGCCGTTTGGATAGCAACTGTTGCTAATATTGACTGGCCAATCACTAATACTGATTCTGTTGAAAAACAAAAAGCAGATTTCATTGAAATTTTAGACACTTATAAAAAACTGAATTACAATGTTGTAATTGTACAAATTCGCAGCGCGGGAGATGCCATGTACCCAACAAATCTAGCGCCTTGGTCTAAATATTTAACAGGTAAACAAGGACTTGCTCCTTATCCATTCTACGATCCTTTGGACTGGATGATTACTGAAGCACACAATCGCGGTTTAGAGTTTCATGCCTGGTTAAATCCATACAGAGCAACGATGGACTTAAACACTTCTGTCCTAAGTAAAAATCACGATGTACTGAAACACCCGGAATGGATGATTAAATATGGTGGAAAATACTATTACAACCCAGCATTGCCTGAAGTGCAGGAGCATTTAATTGCGGTGGTAGACGAAATAGTAACTAAATATGACGTTGACGCAATCCATTTTGATGATTATTTTTACCCTTATAAAGTAACTGGCGAAATATTTAACGATACCGCTGCCTACAAAAAATACGGAAAAGGGATGAATATTGAAGATTGGCGTCGTGACAACGTAAACACTTACTTGAAAAACACTTATGCTTCTATCAAAGAACTAAAACCTTGGGTACAATTTGGCATCAGTCCGTTTGGGGTTTGGAGAAACAAATCGGCTGACCCACGAGGTTCCGATACTCAGGCTGGACAAACTAATTATGATGATTTGTATGCCGATCCAATGGCTTGGATGGAAGGAAATTATGTAGATTATATCTTGCCGCAATTGTATTGGAGCATTGATCATAAAACGGCTTCTTATGCCAAATTAGCGAAATGGTGGTCAGAAAGCACTAATAAAAATACTGCTCTTTATATTGGAAATGGAAGTTATAAAATCAATACCGATTCGGATAAAAAATGGTTCAATCCAAGTGAAATTCCAAACCAAATTGACCTAACGCGTTCGTACAAGAACATCAATGGAAATGCCTTTTTTAGTGCCAAATGTTTTGTAAATAAAAACAAAGCGGTTACTCAATTATTGCAAGACAATCAATACCAATATCCAGCATTGCCTTATGTAGTGCCAAATTCAAAACGTGAAGTTCTAGATATACCTTGTATTACCAATATTAACAATCAAAATGCTAATGCCATTGTAACTTTGAATTTTCCTACACAAAATAAAATTCGTTATGTAATGCTTTATGGCGCTACTAACAAAGCCTTAATTGACGTTAATAATCCAAGTCAGATTATTGATAAAATTGCTTTTAAAGAGACCAAAGATAGTATTGCTGTCAGCATACCGAAACTATATCTTGAAAAACATAACAACTGTGCATTGACTTTTGTGGATTATTTTGGAAACGAAAGCCAAGCAACACTATTAAAAGCAAGCAATCAAAACCTAACTAAAAATGAAGACAGACAATAATCCTTGGTATTGGATTCCATTATTAAACTTTGCTTCGGGATTTCCGTATATCATTATTACTTCGGTTTCTGTATTAATGTACAAAAAACTTGGAATTAGCAATGAAGACATTGGTTTATACACCAGTTTATTATACATTCCTTGGGTAATCAAACCTTTATGGAGTCCATTTATAGAATTACACGGCACCAAACGAAAATGGTTTTTGAGCATGCAATTATTCATTTCTATTGCCTTTTTAATTGTTGGTTTTATAATTCCAACGAGCCATTTTTTCATATTGAGTTTGGCTATTTTTTGGGTAGCCGCTTTTGCTTCTGCTTCGAATGATGTAGCTAGCGATGGTTTTTATTTATTAGCTTTAGAAAAAGAACAGCAATCCCTTTTTCTTGGAATCAGAAGTACTTTTTATAGAATAGCAATGTTGACAGGGAATGGGCTGATTGTATTATTGGCTGGATTTTTAGAAGATAAATTCTCTGACAATACAAAAGCTTGGTCTTACACGATTATTGTTGTGGGAATATTAATGATATTCCTAACTGTTTATAATTTTTTTTCTACTCCAAAAACAGAATTAAGCAATATCGAAACGACCTCGAAATTAGAAGAAAAAAAAATCAGTTCTGTTTTTGCTACTTTCTTTAAAAAGAAACAAATTGGAATTATTTTAGCTTTTATTTTACTCTTTAGATTAGGTGAATCACAATTAATCAAAATGTTAACGCCTTTTTTAGCAGATCCTATTAAATACGAATTAGTAGAATTAAGTTCAGATAAAAATCAAACAAATGCATTAGAATTGTATAATTCTAAAGTTATGAATGGAGAAAAATTATCACCTTCAGAATTAAAACTACTCTATTCTAAACTACCAATAGAAACTGAAATGGCTGATGCTAAAAAACCGTTGCTGGAAGTCGAAAACAAAAATAATGAGGAGTATAAAAACTTAAACAAGGCTAGAATTGACTTTGTCAATTTATTAATTGACAAAAAAGGAACTCAAAAAACAATTCACAAAGGTGGAATGGGTCTAGAAACAAAAGATATTGGATTAATTTATGGTACTTGTGGACTTATTGCATTATTACTTGGCGGAATTTTGGGTGGAATTGCTATTTCTAAACAAGGTTTAGGTAAATGGATGTTGCCAATGATTTTAACGATGCACCTGCCTATTATTGGTTTTATATTGTTAGCTAATTTTCATCCTGCCTCAGTTTATTATATTTATGTGGTAGTTATCTTGGAACAGTTTGGTTATGGATTTGGTTTTGCTGCCTTTATGATGTACTTAATTTATATTGCCGAAGGCAAATCAAAAACCTCTCATTATGCCATTGCTACTGGTTTTATGGCATTAGGAATGATGCTTCCCGGAATGTTGAGCGGCTATATACAGGAATATTTAGGGTATGGCAACTTCTTTATTTGGGTTTTAATAGCTACTATTCCAGGATTGATTTTATCTCGTTTTTTGATTTTCCCAAAGGATTTCGGGAAAAAGGTGGAATAGTTCTTTTTTTAAATTTAAACCCATCGAATTCGATGGAATTAGAGATAACAAAATATGGCAAAATTAAACGTACAAGGAAAAAAAATAAATATAATTCAATCTAATAATCAGGATTATATTTCTATTACCGATATGTTAAAAGCTAAAGATGGAGACTTCTTTATTTCCGATTGGTTAAGAAACAGAAACACCATCGAATATTTGGGCATTTGGGAGCGAATACACAATCCAGATTTTAATTATGGCGAATTCGCCATAATTAAAAGTCAGGCTGGTTTAAACAATTATAAATTGAGTGTAAAAGAATGGAGTGAAAAAACAAATGCAATTGGTATTAAAGCAACTTCAGGAAGATATGGAGGAACTTACGCTCATCAAGATATTGCTTTTGAATTTGGAATGTGGATTAGTGCCGAATTCAAGATTTATCTAGTTAAAGAGTTTCAACGTTTAAAGGAAGAAGAAAACAGCACTAAAAAACTGGAATGGAATTTACAAAGAACTATTTCTAAAATAAACTATAGAATACATACCGACGCTATAAAGGAAAATCTAATTCCTATAAGTTTAACCGCAAATCAAAATAATTTTATTTATGCCGATGAAGCCGATATACTCAATGTAGCTTTATTTGGTAAAACTGCCAAAGAATGGCGTGGCGAAAATCCAAACGAAAAAGGAAATATTAGAGATACAGCAACAATTGAACAATTAGTTGTATTATCCAATCTCGAAAGTATTAATGCAATGCTTATACAACAAGAGATACTGCAACAAGAACGATTAATAAAATTGAATGAAATTGCTATTAGTCAAATGAAATCCCTTATTAATACCAACGCATTGGGTAAATTAAAATAATTTTAAAAACCAGCGGCTAATCTAAAACAATGACATTAGAACAAAAAATAGGACAATTCTTTTTTCCTGCTGTTTTTATCAATGACAGCGAAGAAAACATCCAGGCAACCGAAGAATTAATTAAGAAATACAATATTGGTGGATTGACATTTTTTCACAGTCGTGCTAGTGCTGCTACCAATTACGAAAGCAAACAAAAAATCACTTTTAATGATGATAGTTACCTACGATTAAAAGAATTAATTACTCGTTATCAAAAATGTGCTTCCACTCCACTTTTAATGAGCATTGATGCCGAATGGGGATTAGCCATGCGTGTCGAAAAAACACCACAATATCCCTATGCTATTACTTTAGGTGCTTTGCCCGAAAATAAAAAACATCTGGTTTACGAAGTGGGTAAGCAAATTGCATCCGACTTAAAATCGGCGGGAATTCATTATAATTTAGCACCTTTGGCAGATATCAATAACAATTCAAATAATCCCGTTATTGGTTACCGTTCTTTTGGTGAAAACAAAGAAAAAGTAGCTGATTTTGCTTTGGAATATTTACGTGGTATGAGTGATGCTGGTGTTTTAGGTTGCTTGAAACATTTTCCAGGTCATGGAAATACCAATGTCGATTCGCATTTAGGATTGCCTATTTTAGAAGAAAACTTAAAGCAATTATTAGCCAATGAATTGTATCCATTTATCAAAGGAATCAAAGCAGATGTCGATTCGATTATGATTGGACATTTGGCAGTTCCAGCTTTAAATGATGGAAAAGACACTTCGGCAACCTTGTCTAAAAATATCATTGAAAAACTACTTAGAGAACAATTAGGCTATGATGGTTTAGTTATTTCAGATGCTTTGAATATGCACAGTGTTTCTAAATTATATGATACCAAAGGGCAACTGGAATGGGAAGCTTTCAATGCAGGAAATGATGTGTTGTGTTTTGCCGAAAATGTTCCAGAAGGAATTCAGTCAATATTAGAAAACGCCTCTGCTGAACGCATCAATGAAAGCTTTAATCGAATTTGGAAATGCAAAGAAAAAGTTGGCATTCTAAATTCAGAACCAGAAAAAAACAGTGATTTAAATTTTGAAAAAGCAGCTATTTTAAACAGTCAAATTGCACAATTTAGTATTACCAAAGTTATTGATACCATCGACTTAGAAAACATTAAAAAAGCTAATTCTGAAAAAAAAGTAGCGCAACTATCTTTATATAAAAACAAGGATAATGATTTTGTAAAAACCATTAGTCCTAACTTTAATTGCCCCGAATTTGCGATTGAAGCGGTGAAAAACTTTGATTTTTCAGCTTTCGAAAAAGCAATTGCCTCTTTTGATTATCTAATTGTTTCTTTATTTGTTCCAAAGGCAAAACCTTTAAATCGTTTTGAAATTGACGGTGCAATATTTGAATTACTAGAAAAGTTATTGGCAACCAAAAAATGTCTGATTTATGTTTTTGGAAATCCTTATGTATTGCCGTTAATTACTAATTTGCGTCAGGCTTCGAGACTTGTTCAGGTTTATCAGGATTTTAGCGAATTCCAAATCAATGCAGCCAATCAATTTTTATCAAATTCGGATTGCTCAGGACAACTACCCGTTTCGATTGATATTCAATAAATTAAACTTTAAGAAAAGCTTACTATAACTAAAAATTATTATTAAATAAATATTAATAATCAGTTGCTATTGCTGTAAGCGATTTTTAAGCCTTATTTTTGCAGCAAACAAATAATAACCTTTAAAATAAATAATATGTCTTTAGTAGGAAAAAAATTCCCAAGTATTGCAGTTGACGCTATCTCAGAAATGGGTGATAATTTAAAAATCAACATCTTCGAAGAAGCAGTAAACAATAACAAAAAAGTACTTTTGTTTTGGTACCCAAAAGATTTTACTTTTGTTTGCCCAACTGAATTACACGCTTTTCAAGCTGCTTTACCTGAATTTTCTCAAAGAAACACAATCGTAATTGGAGCTTCTTGCGACACTAACGAAGTTCACTTTGCTTGGTTAAACACACCTAAAAACAACGGTGGTATCGAAGGAGTTACTTACCCAATTTTAGCTGACACTAACCGTAACTTAGCTAACATCTTAGGTATTTTAGATATTGATTCTACTGAATACAGCGAAGAAACTGATTCAATTATCATCGAAGGATCTAACGTTCCATATAGAGCTACTTATTTAATTGACGAAACTGGAAAAATCTTCCACGAAAGTGTTAACGATATGCCATTAGGTCGTAACGTAAACGAATACTTGCGTTTAGTTGATGCTTATACTCACATCCAAGTTAAAGGAGAAGTTTGTCCTGCTAACTGGGAAGCTGGTAAAGAAGCTATGACTGCTGATAGAAACAGTACTGCTCAATACTTAAGCGCTAACTAAGAAATAAAATTTCAAATTTTTAAAATTCCAAATTCCATTTTTGGGATTTGGAATTTTTCTCTCGAAATTAATAACAATAATTTCAATTAAAATATCAAAAAACAATTACAATTTCAATATTGAAAAAACTCATCTTGAAATTGTATTAGATAAAAATTGTTTTTTGCTATTGAAATTGACATTGAAATTTAAAAGATATGTTAATCGAATTAAACGAAGATACTTTAGCTGATTTAATCGCTAAAGACCAAAAAGTAGTGGTTCAATTTTCGGCTTCATGGTGTGGAAACTGCCGCATTATGAAACCAAAATTCAAAAAATTAGCTACTGAAAACGAATCTATAACTTTTGCATTAGTAGATGCTGAAAATTTTCCAGAATCTAGAAAACTAGCTAATGTAAGCAACCTGCCTACTTTTGCTACTTTTGTAAATGGTGTATTGGTAAACGAAACACAAACTAACAAACAAGAAGTACTAATTGATTTAGTAAACGAAATTATTTAATTTGGTTATTTGTTAATTCGGTTAATTGTTTCAAATTAACAATTGTCTTTTCAAATAAACATACCAACGAATAACCAAATAAACAACTAAAATGAAATTACCCGTAATAAAACAACTGACTCAGTTTATCGAAGAGAATGACCAAGATTACATCATCGAAACCATTGAAGTATTAGAGGCAATGACTGAGATTTCTTCATTAAAAGACGAAGAATTAGATGTTATTGGCGAATTAATTTCGAATATGTACGGTGCACTTGAAGTACATAAATTAGTCCAAAACGGAACCGATAAAAAAGAAGCGCTGAATACTTTTATGAAAAGAGTATTGGGTTCTATCGACAAATAATTCTTTATTTTTATTAAAAATGCATCTCTTACAGTTGCATTTTTTTTGTTTGTAACGCTATTTATCAAGTAAACAAAGCGTTAATTTCCTCTTCCAAAGATGTAAAATCTTAAATCAGAAATCCTAATTCTTAAATAATTTTCATACTTTTGAGCCTCATTAAAAAATTTAATTATGGCTTCAATTACATTAGGAGGAAATCCAATAAACACTGCAGGAGAATTACCAAAAATAGGTTCAAAACTTGCTGATTTTAAATTAGTAAAAAACGACCTTTCTGTTGCTTCATTAAGCGATTTTACCGGAAAAAAATTAGTTTTAAATATTTTCCCAAGTATTGATACAGGAACTTGTGCTACTTCAGTAAGAAAATTCAATGAGGCTGCTGCTAAATTAGAAAACACTGCTGTTTTATGTATTTCAAGAGATTTACCATTTGCTCAAAAACGTTTTTGTGGAGCTGAAGGAATCGAAAATGTAGTTAATTTATCTGATTTTCAAGAAGGTAGTTTTGGTAAAGCAAACGGATTAGAAATTGTTGACGGTCCTTTAGCTGGATTACACTCAAGAGTTCTAATTGTTGCTGATGCTGATGGAACAATTTTACATACTGAACAAGTTGGTGAAATTGCAAACGAACCAAATTATGAAGCTGCATTAGCAGTACTTTAATCTCTAATTAATGGCATTTCAAAAAGACAATAGCTTTGTTACCGGAAGGTTTAAGAGTGTTGGCTTCGCTTTAAAAGGAGCTATCAAATTAATCACAACCGAACATAGCGTAATGGTTCAATCATCTCTTGGAGTTATATTGACTGTGGCTGGATTTGTAATTGGAATTTCTCATACCGAATGGCTTTTTCAAACCTTCGCTATCGGTTTAGTTTTAAGTATTGAAGGACTAAATACAGCAATTGAAAAAGTTGCCGATTTTATTCATCCTGATTACCATGAAAGAATTGGTTTTATAAAAGATATTGCTGCTGGAGCTGTGTTTTTTGCAGCAATTACAGCAATAATAATTGGTTTAATAATCTACGTACCTCACTTTATCTAGAGGTTTAGTTACACTATAGAATGGCAAAAACAACAAAAAAAGAAACTTTAGACCCGAAAGATAATTCTAACCCTAAAGTTTTCAAATCATGGGAAATATCGAAGCAGCATAAAACTATTTTAGGCTGTTTACTAATCTTATTTTCCGTTGCTTTATTAGTTGCTTTTGTGTCCTTTTATGTATATGGACAAGAAGATCAAAGTGCTGTTTTAGAATTATCTAACAGAACAGAAACAGTAAAAAATTGGCTAGGAAAGTTTGGTGCTTTCCTGGCTAATTCTATTGTTTATAAAGGTTTCGGACTTGCTGCCTTCCTTTTTGTTCGTTTGTTCTTCTTAAGCGGAATGTTTTTAATACTTGGTCTGTCTAGCAGAAAACTAAAAAACATCTGGTTTTGGGATTTATTTGTAATGATAAATCTATCGGTATTATTTGGCTTTTTTGCCACTTCCCTACCTGAATTAGGAGGAACAATTGGTTACGAATTAAATTTATTTCTACAAGATTACATTGGAAAAACAGGGACCTTATTGTTGCTACTCTTTGGAATCTTAATTTATGTTATTTTCAAACTGCGATTATCTACTGAAAAAGTGCAATCGTTTTTTGAAAACACCAAAAAAGATATCATTCCTACTGATAACAATAACACTGCTCCTAAAACTGACAATGCTTACAATCTTGAAGAATTTGCAGTAACGGAAGAAGAACCTCAAATAGAAGAAATTCACCCACCAAAATTTTCTCAATTCGAAATCAACAAAGAGGCTTTAAAACCAACTATTAGCAATTCGTCTGAAATTAATTTAGATCCAATTTCTAAACCGCTTGTTGTAGAAAAAATGGCGATGGCAGCGGCTACTGTAGCGGTGGCAAATGATGATTTTGTAATTGAAGCTTCTCCTGAAGAAGAAATAGTTGAAGAAAATCTGGCTTCCAAACTAGTAGCCGACTTTGGATTATTTGATCCAACATTAGACTTATCTAATTATAAATTCCCAACTATTGATTTACTTAAAGAGTATTCAACTGGCGGAATTACAATCAATCAGGAAGAGTTAGAAGAAAATAAAAACCGAATTGTAGATACACTTCGCAACTACAAAATCGAAATTGCGCAAATAAAAGCAACCGTAGGACCTTCGGTAACTTTATATGAAATTGTACCAGAAGCGGGAATTCGAATCTCAAAAATCAAAAGCTTAGAAGACGATATTGCCTTATCTCTTTCGGCCCTTGGAATTCGTATCATCGCTCCTATTCCTGGAAAAGGAACTATCGGTATCGAGGTTCCAAACAAGAATCCTACTATGGTTTCGATGAAAAGTGTTATTGGTTCAGCCAAATTTCAGGAAGCTGAAATGGAATTGCCAATTGCACTTGGTAAAACAATTTCAAACGAAACTTTTGTTGTCGATTTAGCTAAAATGCCTCACTTATTGATGGCGGGTGCTACGGGACAAGGAAAATCAGTTGGATTGAATGCTGTGATAACCTCTTTACTTTACAAAAAGCATCCTGCCGAAATTAAATTTGTTATGGTTGACCCAAAAAAAGTCGAGCTAACACTTTTTAATAAAATCGAAAGACATTATCTAGCCAAACTTCCAGACACTGACGATGCTATTATCACTGATAATGCTAAAGTGGTTAACACATTAAATTCTCTTTGTGTGGAAATGGACAATCGTTATAATCTGTTAAAAGATGCGATGGTTCGAAATATTAAAGAATACAACGAAAAATTCAAGTCTAGAAAATTAAATCCTGAAAACGGACACCGATTTTTACCCTACATCATATTAGTAGTCGACGAATTTGCCGATTTAATTATGACCGCAGGAAAAGAAGTCGAAATGCCTATTGCACGTTTGGCTCAGCTAGCCCGTGCTATTGGAATCCATTTAATTATTGCTACCCAAAGACCTTCGGTAAATGTAATTACAGGTTTAATTAAAGCCAATTTCCCTGCTAGAATCGCCTTTAGAGTTTCATCAAAAATTGACTCCAGAACCATTCTGGATACACAGGGTGCTGATCAGTTAATAGGTCGAGGAGATTTATTATACTCTAATGGTAATGATGTGGTGCGTGTACAATGTGCATTTGTAGATACACCAGAGGTTGACAAAATTGTAGATTTTATAGGTTCTCAGAAAGCCTATGCAACGGCTTATCTACTTCCTGAATTTATTGGAGAAGAAACTGGCATTAATCTTGATATTGATATCTCAGACAGAGATACCTTGTTTAGAGAAGCTGCAGAAATTATAGTAAACGCGCAACAAGGTTCAGCTTCCTTGCTACAGCGAAAACTAAAATTAGGCTATAATAGAGCTGGTAGATTAATTGACCAATTAGAAGCCGCTGGAATTGTTGGCCCTTTTGAAGGAAGTAAAGCCCGCAGTGTAAACATTCTAGACATGCACGCTCTTGATCAATTTTTTAATAATGAAGAAAATAATTAATACAATGAAAAAATTTATCCAAATTGCACTTATCTTACTAATTTCCTTATCTGTACAAGCTCAGGACAAAAACGCAAAAAGCCTTTTAGACCAAGTTACAGCTAAAGTAAAAAGCTATGATAATATTGTAATTGATTTTAAATATTCACTAAACAACGCTAAAGAAAATATCAATCAGGACAGTAAAGGAAATGTTACCCTAAAAAACAACCAATATGTGTTGAATTTCATGGGAATGACTAAGATTTTTGATGGAAAAAAAACCTATACTATTGTTCCTGAAGACGAAGAAGTAAACATCTCAACAATAAACGAAAAAGATGACAGCGCCGTTACTCCTTCTAAAATGTTGACTTTTTTTAACAGTGGCTACAGATATTCAATGGATATTTTACAAAATGTTAAAGGTAGAAAAATTCAGTATATCAAATTAATCCCTACAAGCTCTAAAGATCAAAGAAAAGAAATCTTGTTGGGTATCGATGTACAAACTAAACATATTTATAACTTGATTGAAACAGGTAAAAAAGGAACTAAAACTACTTTAACAGTTAATTCTTTTAAAACCAATCAACCTTTGTCAAAAAATCAATTTACCTTTGTAGCTAGCAAATATCCAAATTACTACATCAATAAATTAGATTAATTCATTACGTGAAAATTCTTGACAAATACTTATTAAAAACATTCCTGATTACATTTACTACGGTATTTGTAATCTTGTTTTTTATATTCATCCTTCAAACTATTTGGCTTTTTATAGCTGAGCTTGCTGGAAAAGATTTAGATGTTCCATTAATTATCAAATTCTTACTCTTTTCGATGCCAAGGATTATTCCATTGGTGCTCCCGCTATCTGTTTTGCTAGCCTCGATTATGACCTTTGGAAACCTTGCCGAAAACTACGAATTTGCGGCAATGAAATCCTCAGGTATTTCATTGCAAAGAGCCATGAGAAGCCTCACCCTATTCATTGTAATATTGAGTGTTATAGCTTTCTTTTTTGCCAATAATGTCATTCCTTTTGCCGAATATAAATTCATTAATTTTAGAAAAAACATTGCCCAACTCAAGCCTGCCATGGCTATCACAGAAGGTCAATTTAGCGATGTAGGTTTCTACAACATTAAAGTCAATAAAAAATCAGGTGAAAACGGAAATAAACTAACAGGTATTACCATTCACAAAAAATCACTCAGCGGAGACGGAAGCAAAACTGTAATTAAAGCCAAAAACGGAGAACTTATCAGTAGCGAAAAATCAAATGTCCTACAAATGGTTTTGAATGACGGGAATTACTATGAAGATATTACTCCAAAAAAATATGAAGACAGAAACAAACTTCCTTTTGCTAAAAGTTCTTTCAAAAAATACACTATCAACATTGATTTGTCCCGTCTTACTAATGTAGATGTTGACGAAGAAAAAGTTTCGAATACTAATACAATGTTAACGGTTAACGAACTAAATTATACCTTAGACTCTTTGAATAAAAATTTCAAAACTGAGGTAGCTTCTTATTCTGAAAACATAAGCTTAAGAACTGTTATAGAAAATAAAACTTTTAATGATCTTGCGAATAAAGAATTAGTCAAAAAAAGAAAAACACTTCCTTCAGATATCTTGTCTTTATATGACAACAAAAAGAAATCAGAAATTCTAAGAACCGCTAGTAGTAACATCAGTAGCATTGGTTATAGCATTGACGGAAGTAAAACCAACTTACAAGCGAAACAAAAAAACATCAACGAACACTTACTGGCTTTCTACGATAAGTTTGTAATTGCTTACGCTTGTTTTATGATGTTTTTCATTGGAGCACCATTAGGCGCCATTATTAGAAAAGGAGGACTAGGATTGCCTATTATTTTTGCTGTTTTAATCTTTATTACCTTCCACTTCATCAATACCTTTGGAAAAAGATTTGCACAAGAAAACGGAATGACTCCATTTATGGGATCGTGGATGTCTTCTTTTGTACTTACACCTCTTGCAATACTACTAACCTATAGAGCTACAAATGATATTGGATTAATCAATATAGATGTTGTTCTTGAACCAATACAAAAACTAATACAAAAAATTATCCCTAATAAAAAAAACACTACCAAAAATGGTTAAAGATAACATACAACTACACACAATTGAAGAAGCAATCGAAGATATACGTCAAGGTAAAATAATCTTAGTTGTTGATGATGAAGACAGAGAAAATGAAGGTGATTTTTTAGCTGCAGCTGAGAAAGTAACACCTGAAATGATCAACTTTATGGCTACACATGGTCGTGGATTAATTTGTACTCCACTAACAGAAAAACGTTGTAAAGAGTTAGATTTAAAACCAATGGTCACAAACAATACTGATCATATGGAAACTGCTTTTACCGTATCAGTCGATTTAAAAGGTAATGGAGTAACTACAGGTATCTCTGCTGCCGACCGTGCAAGAACCGTACTTTCTTTAATTGATACTAAAACAAAACCGCAGGACTTAGCCCGACCTGGACATATTTTTCCTTTAATTGCTAAAGAAGGTGGTGTTTTAAGAAGAACTGGACACACCGAAGCCGCTATTGATTTTGCTAGATTAGCAGGTTTTAAACCAGCAGGTGTTATTGTTGAAGTAATGAACGAGGACGGTACTATGGCTCGTTTACCTCAATTGGTAAAAATTGCCAAAAAATTTGACATTAAAGTTGTTTCAATCGAAGCACTTGTGGCTTATAGAATGCAACACGATAGCATTATTGTTAAAAAAGAAGATTTTGATATTAATACCCGTTTTGGTACTTTCCGCTTAAGAGCTTACGAACAAATAACAAACAAGCAAATTCATATTGCTTTAACAAAAGGAACATGGAATACAGGAGAGCCTATTTTGACCCGAATTCACTCTTCTCAGGTAAATAACGATTTATTAGGTACACTAACCAATAATGTTGACCAACAATTAGACGATATGTTTAAAATAATTGACGAAAATGGTCGTGGTGCTGTAATCTTTATTAATCAGGATATGTCGGCTGTAAACTTACTTAATCGCATAACTGAATTAAAAACACTTCAAGCCGAAGGAATCATGAAAGCTCCTAAAGTAGTCATTGACATTAAAGATTACGGAATTGGAGCTCAAATTTTACACGATATTGATATTTCAAAAATTAGATTAGTGTCTAATTCTACGCAAACCAAGCGTGTTGGAATGATTGGTTATGGTCTGGAAATAACCGAATATGTTAACTACTAATAATTATTTAAAAAAATAATTACACGTTAACTACCACATAATAAAAACATTAAATCAGCTATTACTTTTATAGCTGATTTTTTTTTTGATTTTTATTTTTTTATCCCGTAAAACCCCTTATATTTGCACTCGCAATCACAAAATGATAGCAACATACTGGAGAAATGGCAGAGCGGTCGAATGCGGCAGTCTTGAAAACTGTTGACTGTAACAGGTCCGGGGGTTCGAATCCCTCTTTCTCCGCGAAAAAAACCCGAAACTTTCGTTTCGGGTTTTTGTTTTTTACTTACTTTCTAATAATCTTGACTTTTGTTCTCAGTATACATTATAATTGAAATCGAGATAAAATAAACATAAGTATTAAACAGGAATATTCGTTGCCATAATCCTTTATACCTTGCAATTAAACTAAATTCATCTGGAGAAAATCGGCCAACAAATAATAGCATACTCAGGATTCCTACAACAAAAATCACCTTAGATAAAAAATAAAATCTCGGCATTTTTTTATTTATAATAATCCTAAGCATCACCAATGGTAAAATCAGAATAGAAATTACTCCTACACCACCAAAAACATCATGCAGTATCAATGATTGAGTCATTTGTCCTCCTATTCTATTGGCCTTAAATATCCCAGAACCTATTCCTTCGCCAAAACCATAAAGCATAATTAAAACCGAAGCTAACTTTACACTTCTTAAATTAGCATCGAAAGCTCTTCTAAACATAAAGCCAAAAAAAATAAATACAAATCCAATTAATATCCACCAAATAGAAATTGTATTTGAAACAGGACTGCCATCTGAACCTAAAGAACTCATAGTATCTTTTAAATGACTGTACCCTGAATAATAACTTCCTAATAAATACAGTATCGCAAAATCAAAAAAACAAGTTACAATACAGACTATAGCAGCAATTTTAATCATATTAAATCGAGCTGTTTTCATTGAGTCATTATTTAATAAATTATGGTTTTATTACTTTATTCAAAACTATGGGAGCCTGCAATAAATCATAATCGTGAGAATAAATTAGGTATTTATTATGCCACACCGGAGAAAATTTATCCTTAAAATCACGTAGTCCTTTGTAGTGCGAAAAAGACTTAATTTTTTCATAGGCAAATTTCATTGATTTCTCTGAAAACGTATTGGCTTCTTCTATTCCACTCATCCCAACTAAACCTAGATTCACTGAAGTATAGCCTTCGGATTTCAGATAAGTAAACAATTCTACAAGAATAAAATCTATAACACCACTAGGAGCATCATTCGTTTTACGTATCAAATCATAAGTGCCCTCCCCTTTAGCATAATCAGGAATAATATTCAAAAAAGCGACAACTTTTTCTTCTGTATTTTCAATGGTGATAATTGTTTGTTTTTTTAGTTCTTCCCAATCAAACACCCCTTGTGAAAAAACGATTTCATTCCTTTTAGAATCCATTAACCATTCATCGCTAACCGATTTTAGTTTCTGCAAAAGACCATCTTTTATGGGCGCAGTATGAATGATAGCCCTATAATCTTTCTCTTTTATTTTACTAATGGCATTTCGCAAAGACTTTTTAGCGCCGCCTTCTAAAGTAAATATTGATAAATTTACTACTCCTTCCTGGCCTATAAACAAACTTTTTTTCTTGAGAAAAGAAAAACTATCCAAATCATTTTCGGATACACGATAATAAATACTCCTTAATCCATTATCATAACAGTAGGCATCAAATTCACTTATACATTCCTGCATTTCATTAATTGAAGCAGCAATGGGTTTTTCTAAAACAACTGCAAAATTCCCACTTACACGATAAGCAACAAAAGCCTTTTGACTTTTGGCTATAAAAATAATTTTATCATTATAGAGCTTAAAATAATCTAAAGCTGAATTGCCATATTGATGCAATAGCTCTTTAGCTGCAGCAAAATCATCTTCAATCACTTTTTTCTTTACAGTATAAGGACGAACTAATGTAAAAAGTAAAAAACTTAAAGATAAAAAGCCACAAATATTTATAGACAGTAAAAAATGCCCTGCAAAAGTATCCATAGGTACTAAATCTGAATTAGCTATCAAAAAATAGTTTTCTAATGCATATTGTAAGGCTTGTGTCAAATGAAAATCAATATTAAAATGTTTTTTATCTAAAAAGTAAAACCCAATTGTTCCATATATTAAAACAGCTACAATACTAACCAAAGCTGTTCTTAAACCTACGCTTTGCAAATGAGAATTACTCTTGATATAATATTCTTTTTGTGTAGCAATCAAACTAATCATAACAATCAAAGCGATTAAAGCTTCCTCATAATCTATGGCTTTGGTAAAATGACCAATTACTGAAATGCCACTTAATACAATAGCAAACCACCAAGCAGCTCGCAGTCCCTTAAGCATAAAAGCTGCATTAACCAACATAAAAAAGCCGGCTGCTATCACAAAATAATTAGACACTTTGATAGCCGAAATGGGAATAAAATTCTCCAAAATAATTAAACGTTCAGAAATAGCTGGAGTTAAAACCGATATTATATTTATTAGTCCCAAACCAAAAAGCAAAAAGGATGGCACGATGCGCATCAACAACTTATTTACATTCAATAAAAAAAGTGATGCTCCGGTTAATAGTGGAATCCAAAATTCAAAAAAACGATATAACAAGGTAATAGCAATAGCATCAACATTTCCAAAACCAAAATGTATCAATATAAAACTCATTGAAACTTCTATAGCTCCTAATCCACGAAGAAAAGGTGAAACTATCAAAAAGATAACCGAAATAATATAACCCATCACAGCAGCAAATAATGATGGTGTAAATCCCAAAGCCATCATTGCAATATACAAATGACTTATGCCCACAAATTCAATAAGCATTGAATAAAATATAATCTTCAAAAATTTGATCTTATCAATTTTATTATTCCTAAAATCATTTATAAAGACTTCTGTCGTCGGAAAGTATTTCACTATAAATCTATAAAATTTCCCATTGTTTAATATGGAATGATATAGAAAAAACAAGAACGAAATTAAGGCTATTATGGTTCCAAAAGCATACCACTCCCCCAATCCAACTGCACCTTCAAAAAGGGAATAAATTAAAGCAGGAATAGCCACAATAACTACGGAAAGAATCCCAACAAACCCATATAATATGGATGCAAAATGTATTTGAGTTGGTTTAATGCCTTTCTTTTCTATAGCTTTGGTAAAAAAGGCTAGCGATGAGACGCCTCCTGCAGGTAAAAACACACTGACAAAATTTCGTTTCAGAAATAAAGTAATGCCTTGATAAAATGAAATTTTAGTTTGAATAGCTCCAAAAGAAGATACATACATCAATGCTTGCAATGAAATATAAATTAGCGTTAAAACAATTCCGCCTAAAATCCAGAAATTGCTTGCATTTGCAATTACATTCTTTACTTCTCCTAATTCTGCTCGCTCATGTTTGATAAACCAAACCCCAATACCAATAAAAAAAATAGTTAATATAAACTGCCCTATAATCTTATCATTTTCGTGTAAAAAAGAAATTCCTCTTTTACGTCTAAAAAAACTAACGAATCTATTTGAACCGTATGCTATTTTCATTTACAGACATTTTATATTAAAAATTATCCTGAAATATTTAATCTAAATATAAAAACATTTAATGATCAAAAAACCAGAAAATGATTTAAACTCAAAAAAAAATATTTGTAAAAGAATAATAAAGTAATAAAAACAAACTATGAATCAAACACATTGTAAATCCTCAACAAAAGGCAAACAACATATTACAAGTAAAACAAAAAAGCTAAAGAGAAAAAAAAAGCTTATTCTACACTTTTTTTCAATATAGAATAAACTAGTTCTTTGGTAGGTTTTTGATCTTTTAATTTTTCTCTAACCATTTCAAAAGTAACTTTAAAATCACAGCCCGATTTATAATCACTACAACCATAAGCGGTATTTCCCTTAATGATTGTTCCTTTTTGACATTTCGGACAAGCTAATTCATCAGAACTTACTTTCTCTATAGTTTTCTTAGGTTCTAATTTAAGTTTGAAATTTTCATCAAAGCGAAGCAAACCTTCTACAAGTCCAGTTTCAGTTTTAAAATCTTTTAAATTAACGGTAGAGCCTTTTTGAAGCAATCGCAAATATTGATTCTCGGATATTTTTTTCTCTGCAAAAACAAAAGGTAAAACAAAATCGCAACCTGCTTTATAGCCACTACAGCCATAAGCCGATTTTCCTTTCATCAAGGTACCGCTTTTGCATTTGGGGCAGGATTCAGCTGCAATTCCAGCAGCCTTCTTTTTCTCGACTGTAGCTTCTTGTTTTTGAATACTTCCAGCATGCGAAATATTAGCACGAGTAGCTTCACTACGCACTTCATATACCAAAGCATCGACCATTCGTTTCATATTATTAATAAATGCCGCAGCGGTAAAAGTTCCTTTTTCAATATCCTTTAACTGCTTTTCCCAGGATCCCGTCAATTCAGCCGACTTTATTAATTCGTTCTGAATGATGTCAATAAGCTGAATTCCTGTTTGTGTTGGTAAGACCTGTTTTTTATTTCTAACAATGTATTGGCGTTTAAACAGCGTTTCAATAATATTAGCTCGTGTAGAAGGACGCCCAATACCGTTTTCTTTCATCAATTCGCGTAAATCCTCATCGTCAACTTGCTTTCCTGCGGTTTCCATAGCACGCAATAAAGTTGCCTCAGTAAACTGATTAGGCGCTTTGGTTTCCTTTTCTAAAAACGATGGCTGGTGTGGTCCTTTTTCGCCTTCAACAAAACTCGGTAATAAATCTGCTTCTTTTTCTTTGGCATTAGGATCTTCAAAAACTACACGAAATCCTTTTTTTAAAATCTCTTTTCCAGTAGTTTTAAAAGTCACATCGGCTGCTTTTCCAATAACGGTTGTATTAGCAACTAAACAATCATCATAAAAAACAGCAATAAAACGCTTTACAATAATATCATAAACCTGTTGTTGATTGTATTGTAAATTCGACTGTACACCTGTTGGAATTATCGCATGGTGATCGGTTACTTTTTTATCATTGAAAACTTTCGGCGATTTTTTAATTTTCTTTCCTAAAAGCGGTTCTGTCAATGTCGAATAATTAGTCAATTTTTGAAGAATCCCTGGTACTTTTGGATAAATATCATTTGGTAAAAACGTTGTATCAACTCTGGGATACGTCACTACTTTTTGTTCGTATAAAGTCTGTACTATCTTAAGCGTTTCATCAGCCGAAAATCCAAATTTGGTATTACAATATACCTGTAATCCCGTTAAATCAAATAACTTTGGTGCATATTCGTTTCCATTCTTTTTTTCGACAGAAACAATTTCGAAATCACTTTCCTGAACTTTTTGGGCTAGAATTTCTCCATCTTCTTTTTTTAGAAAACGTCCTTCTTCATAGCTAAAAAGCGTTTCTCTGTATAAGGTTTGCAGTTCCCAATACGGTTGGGGTTTGAAATTCTCAATTTCTTTAAAACGATCCACAACCATTGCCAATGTTGGCGTTTGTACTCGCCCGATAGACAATACCTGTTTATAACCACCATGTTTTACAGTATACAAACGAGTGGCATTCATGCCCAACAACCAATCGCCAATGGCTCTGGAAAAACCAGCGTAGTATAAATTATCGTAGTTGGTTGATGGTTTTAGATTTTCAAAACCTTCTTTAATCGCTTCAGTTGTTAATGAAGAAATCCACAAGCGCTGTACTTCGCCTTTATAATTGGCTTCGTTCATTACCCAACGCTGAATCAATTCTCCTTCTTGTCCAGCATCCCCGCAGTTGATAACCAATTCGGCTTTATCAAATAGACTTTTTACAATTCTAAATTGCTTCTGGATACCTGCATTCTCCACCACTTTGGTTTCAAATTTTTCGGGAAGCATCGGAAGGTTATTCAAATCCCAGCTTTTCCAATAGGGTCTGTAATCGTTAGGTTCTTTTAAAGTACATAAATGACCAAAAGTATAAGTTACCGCATAACCATTACCTTCATAATAGCCGTCGTGCTTAGTATTAGCTCCTAAGACGGATGCAATTTCACGCGCTACACTTGGTTTTTCGGCAATACAGACCTTCATTTTATGCTACTTTTTTGAAGCCGCAAATTAGGAATTTAGAAATTGGAAATAAAGAGAAATCATCAGGAGTTATGAACGAACTTTAAAAAAGTAATTACAAACCATTTAAAAAACTAAGCCGTCTCAATATTCATTTTGAAACGGCTTAGTTTACTTTTACCATTTTTAATTTAGACTATAAAGAAAGAGATTGAGGGCCAAATTCTTCATAGAAAATATTCGCTTTATCTATATCAAAATCAACGAGAGTTTCATAATACGCTTTGATAAACGGAGCTGGTCCACATAAATAATATCGAGCATTAGCTAACAAAATAGCTTCCTTACATTTTTTCAAATCTACTCTACCTTTTATAATCCCTGTACTCAAATTTTCATTCAAATCTTCATTGAAAATATAAGTTTGTAACCAATCTGATTCTTCATCAATAGCTTCTATAGTTTCTTTAAAAGCATGAACTGCATTATTTCGGCATCCATGAACCCAAACGGTTTTATTTTTAGCATTCTTTTTATTGGTTTCGAGCATACTCAACAAAGGTGTCACTCCCACTCCTCCACTAATTAATACAATAGGCGCTTCATTTGCCTGCAAAGAAAAATTTCCCGCTGGAGCCGATAAGTCTATTGTATCTCCAATATATAATTTATGCAATGCATTCGAAACCATTCCTTCTGGATGTGTTTCCAAAGCAGTTTCTCTTTTTACAGATATCCTATAATAGTCAGGATTAAAAGCACTAGAAAGACTGTACTGTCTTGGTTGTAACAATTGTAATTCTTCTACAAAAACCTGTGCGCTAATGTATTGTCCTGCATTATATTTAGCAATTGCTGCACCATCGGTTGGATAGAGATAAAAAGATTTAATTTCTTCCGATTCGCTAACAATTTCTTTTATGGTGAAATTTCGCCAGCCTTTCCAGCCTCCTTCTTTAGTTTCATTGTTAAGATAAAATTCAGCTTCTATACTGATCATTATTTTTGCAAGCTCATTATAAGCAGTAGTCCAGGCTTCTAATAATTCTGGTGTAGCAATCTCATCACCTAAAACTTCGGCAATAGAAGCAATTAAATGTCCACCAACAATAGAATAATCTTGAGCTTGAATATTCAAACTAACATGTTTATTTCCAATTCCTTTCAGCACATTAATTAAAACCGATGGATTATCAATATGTTCTGCATAAGCTAAAACAGCTCCTGCAAGCGCCTGTTTTTGTTTCCCATTAGCTTGATTTCCCATATTAAAAACCGATTTTAATTCAGGGTTATGCTCAAACATTCTGTTGTAAAAATAGGCTGTTAATACTTCGCCAGAAGATTTTAAAATTGGAATGGTAGCTTTAATTAATTGTTTTTGTTCGCTGTTCATAATCGTTAATTTAATTTTTTTCAAAACTAACACCGAACAGCAATTCACTTTTATGATTTAAATCATAAACCCATTAAAAAATAATAAATTTTAAGTATTTATATTAACATCAAACCGTTTCCCAATTTAATTGAGTTAGAGAAACCAATTCAACTTCTTTAATAGGCTGTTCTTGACGGTATTTTTTTCCAATAACACTATTTTCCCAGAAAAAATCAGCGTTCGCGGGATAAGGGATTTTCAAAGAAGGAACAGAATGTAAACTTTTATTTTCTTTCGAATACAATGAAAAAATAATACCATAAACATAATTGACAACATCAGTATTACTAAACTGAATCCTAAAATCAGCTCTCACATCTTCATCAGAAGCAAAACAAACAGCACCCATTTCGGATTCATCATCGACAAATGGAATTCCGATGATTTTTTCAATTATAGTAAAAACAGTTGTTTCCATTATTAAAAAACTAAAGTTAAATACGGAATCTTTTGCTTAAGCTAAATAAATTATAGTTTTTAAACTAATGATTTTCCAATTTGAAGAATTTCACTAAAAGCAATAGCAGCCTTATGCACCTGAACTGTCCAGTCTTCGGCCGCGTTATCATCGGCACCATCCGAAATATATTTAAGACATAAAAACGGAATATTTTCGTTCTTTGCAATAAGCGCCAAGGCATAAGCCTCCATATCCACTACATTATACATAGTTTCGGCATGACCCATTTCAAAATTATCTCCGGTACCGCAAACTCCCTCAGGAAGTTCATCCATAGCTAAACCATATTTTAATATCGAAGGATTCCCAGAATATGGAGTTTCATATAATTCATATCCCAAACCTCTTACATCCATATCACGCTGTACAAACTGAGTACAACACACCACATCACCTTTAGAAAAAGAACTACTTCCTGCCGAACCCAAATTCACTATTAGATCAGGCTTATTTTGATAAATCGCTTTTGTTAATTCATAAGCAGCATTCACTTTCCCTATTCCACTAAGCAATTTGTTTTGTCCATCAAAAACTTCAGCTACTTCCATTTCTAAAGCAAATACAAAAAGGACATTTTCTAGTGGAAATTTATGGTTTTGATTAATTGCTATCATAGGTATTTGTTAATTTATTTTTATGCTAAAGAACTTTTAAATAAAGTCCACGAAATTTTCGTCTGCAAAATTACAAATTATAAAATCAGCCTGAAAATTAAGTTACAAATCTTTATTAATCAATCATACTGATAATCAAACGCCTAGAAATTATACAAGTTAAAAATATAATTCTGTAACTTCAAAAAGCAGCTTTAAAAGTACCTTTGTTTATTAGTTGTTTTAAAACTCATTATACAAATGATTCAATTACCTTTTTACGCACGTTTAGCACTGATACTGTTAGCACTAATTGCTCTGACTTTTATTTTATATATTGGCCAAAGCATCATTATTCCGGTACTTTACGCATTTTTAATTGCCGTATTGTTAAGGCCTATTGTACATTTTTTAAACGAAAAACTTCATTTTCCACACGTAATCGCAGTAATCTTTTCAGTTAGTGTTTTTGTGGTGTTAGTAATTATTATTGTCACATTTATCTCTTTAGAAATCAGTGATCTTCTAAGTGATCTTGACAAAATTGAAAAAAATCTAAACATTCATCTTTACAACATTCAGCACTATATCAGAGACCATTTTAATTTAAGTTCGAGAGAACAAAAAGTTTATATTAATGAAGCAGCCAATGGCTCTATAGCAAAAGGAAAAGAAATTATAGGCGATACACTAATCTCATTTAGCAATACTTTGTTAAATACAATATTGATTCCAATATATACTTTTCTAATATTATTGTACCGTACCCATTTTATGGTTTTCTTGTCAAAATTATTTAAAAATGAAAATCAGACGAAACTTTCAGAGATTTTGAGTCTTATAAAAATTGCAGTAAAAAGTTATATCCTTGGTTTAATTTTTGAAATGATACTTGTGTCTCTTTTTACCTCAATTGGTTTAATGTTAATTGGGGTTCAATATGCTATTTTACTGGGAATTATTACGGGTCTATTAAACTTAATTCCTTACCTCGGAATTATTTTTGCAGGATTTATAACCATTATCGTTTCACTCACTGGAACATCAGAACTTTCAATAATTTTCGGAGTACTAATTGTTAATATTATTGTTCAGCTTATTGACAATAACATCTTTTTCCCATTGGTAGTTAATTCAAAAGTTGAAATCAACTCTTTTATTTCCATCATAGGAATTATCATTGGAGGAGCTATTGCAGGGATTTCTGGAATGTTTTTAGCTATACCAATAATTGCCATTCTAAAAGTAATTTTTGATAGAATTGAAAGTCTGGAACCCTGGGGCTATCTTATGGGAGATGATTTACCAAAAACATATCAATGGAAAAAAATAAAGCTACCTTTATATAACTTCGAAAATCATAATGCAACTTTTCCTGCCAATGATGGAATCAATACTACAATTACAAAATCTAATAGTTTAGAAAATGAGTAATCTGAATTCTAAAAACAACACTATACTAAGCATTCAATAGTCTTGATGGATCATTGGACGTTACACAGAAACAAACTATATATTTTAAAAACTTTAATTGTATAAAACAAAAAAGCCACTCAATTGAGTGGCTTTTGATGTGATCCCAGAAGGATTCGAACCTTCGACCTACGCATTAGAAGTGCGTTGCTCTATCCAGCTGAGCTATGGAACCAAAATAATTTTTATATTAAAAACGATTAAAAAAAGTCGGGGTGGCAGGATTCGAACCTGCGGCCTCCTGCTCCCAAAGCAGGCGCGATAACCGGGCTACGCTACACCCCGAGGAAAAATTCAAGCGGAGAGACAGGGACTCGAACCCTGGCGACCGTTACCAGTCGACAGTTTAGCAAACTGCTCCATTACCACTCTGGCACCTCTCCAAGCTCAAAGAACGTGTCTTGTTTTGCGGTTGCAAAGCTAACACATCAACACGTTTCTCGCAACTATTTTTGTGCTTTTTTTTATTATTTTTTTCAATTATTTTAAAAAACACTAAAAATCAAACACATAGATTCAAATAAAAATAAAACTTTTTTTATAAAATTAGAATCAACTAACGAAAATCTAAATTTTATACAAAAAAGAGTAAATTTGCTACAGCTATACAATTAAACATTATTACAAACCATGAGCAAAAGAGTAGTTATAGTTTCTGCCGCAAGAACTCCAATAGGAAGTTTTATGGGAGCATTAGCAAATATTCCAGCCCCTAAACTAGGAGCTGTAGCAATAAAAGGAGCTTTAGAAAAAATAAAACTAGACCCTACTCTGGTTGACGAAGTGCTAATGGGAAATGTGATCCAGGCTGGAATTGGACAAGCACCCGCTCGACAAGCAGCTATTTTTGCAGGATTAAGCACTAAAGTTCCTTGTACAACTATTAATAAAGTTTGTGCTTCAGGAATGAAATCTGTAATGATGGGTGCTCAAGCAATCCAAGCTGGCGATGCCGAAATTGTTATAGCTGGAGGAATGGAAAACATGAGTTTGATTCCGCATTACAGTCATTTAAGAAACGGAACTAAATTTGGACCAACAACTCTTATTGACGGCATGCAAAAAGATGGTCTTAGTGATGCTTATGACAATCAAGCTATGGGTGTTTATGCTGATCTTTGCGCCACTGAATACAATATTAGCCGTGAAGAACAAGACAACTTTGCTATTGAATCCTATAACCGTGCTGCTAAAGCCTGGGAAACTGGTAAATTCAACAACGAAGTAGTTCCTGTGGAAGTCCCACAACGAAGAGGAGAACCACTAGTTATTTCTAAAGACGAAGAATTTACTAATGTCAAATTAGATAAAATCCCAACTCTAAACCCAGTTTTTACAAAAGACGGAACCGTAACAGCAGCTAACGCTTCTACTATAAACGATGGAGCCGCTGCCTTAATTTTAATGAGCGAAGAAAAAGCAGCTCAATTAAAGCTTAAACCGCTTGCTTTTATTAAAGGTTATGCCGATGCTGCACAAGAACCAAAATGGTTCACTACAAGCCCTGCAAAAGCCTTACCAAAAGCCCTAGACAAAGCTGGTATCACAATCGATGATGTCGATTTCTTTGAATTCAATGAAGCTTTCTCAGTTGTTGGTTTAGCCAATATGAAAATTCTAGGTTTAGACAGCAAAAAAGTGAATGTTAATGGTGGAGCTGTAGCCTTAGGACATCCACTAGGCTGTTCGGGAGCCCGAATTCTTGTGAGTTTACTCCATATTTTAGAACAAAATAATGCCAAAATAGGAGCTGCTGCTATATGTAATGGCGGCGGAGGAGCTTCGGCAATTGTTATTGAAAGAATTTAAATAATTATGAATTATGCGTTATGAGTTTTCACACTTATAACTCATAACTTTTAACTCATATCTTAACATAAATGTTTGGAATTTGTAATTTAGCCATTATCCCGCTTCGTTTTGAACCAAGTGATAGAAGTGAAATTGTCTCTCAAGTTTTATTTGGAGAACACTTTAAAATCATTGAAAAACACAAACAATGGTCACGTATTAAACTACAATATGATGATTATGAAGGCTGGGTAGATTCTAAACAATACCAAGAAATCACTGAGGCTAATTACGAACAATTATCTAAAGAAACCCTAATATTAAATTCTGATTTAATAGAATACATTACAGGAGCTTCTAATACTTTAATTCCAATTCCACTAGGCGCTTCTTTATCGTTTTTAAACAATAACGAAATCAACACTCAGAACTATGAATTTGAAGGCACAAAAGTCAACGGTATCAAAGACAAAAAAAACATAATCAATACTGCTTTCTTATATTTAAACGCACCCTATTTATGGGGAGGAAAAACACCTTTTGGTATTGATTGCTCTGGTTTTACACAAATGGTTTACAAATTGAATGGATACAAGCTTTTAAGAGATGCTTCGCAACAAGCAACCCAAGGTGAAGCTTTAAGTTTTATTGAAGAAAGCGAGGCTGGAGATTTAGCCTTTTTTGACAACGAAGAAGGTAATATCATTCATGTTGGTATCATCATGGAAAACAACTACATTATTCATGCCAGCGGAAAAGTTAGAATTGACCGCCTTGACCATCTAGGGATTTTTAACGCCGAGACAAACAAACATACTCACAAACTCAGAGTTATTAAAAAGATAATTTAATCCAATAAAAAAACCATCTTCGAATATAATATCAAAGATGGCTTTTTCACAATATTTATTTAAGCTTATTTTTTCATTTTAGCTTTTATAGCATTTTTCTCAGCTGTCATTTCTAATGCACCATACACTCCTGAAAGTGTTTTTGCAACATCCATGTTTTCTGGATCTAACTCATAGGCTTTTTTCAAATAAGGTAGAGTACTTCTAAACAAATCCTCTCTTTTCTTTTTCAAGACATCATAACGTTTTGTATCCTTATCAGAAGTACCTAATTTATTCATTTCTTCAATTAGTACTTTTTCGTTTTGCAATTTCAAAACTGCTAAGTTGATATAAGCATTTGTATAATCAGGCTTTAACTCAATTACTCTTTTATAATAACCCTCAGCTTCTGCATTATTATTTGCATTAGCAGCAATAACTCCTAAATTATAAATCAATCCTGAATCATTAGGATTTTTTGCAATAACCTCAGTAATTATCTGTTTGTATTTATCAAAATCTTTAGTTTGTAAATACAAATTAGCCTCAGTCAACATTAAAGAAGAATCATTTGGATTAGCCGCTCTAGCATCAGCAACTGCTTTTTTAGCTTCAGCAATTTGTCCTTTATCTACTAAAATCAGAGCCATGTTTTTATAAATTTCTCCTCTTTTAGACGGCACATCTTCGTTTCTTGGTTTTTCATGAGTTCCTAATTTCACTACTCTGTCTCTTTCAGCAGCAGTAGCAAATCCTGTCTCTTGACCATTTAACTTACTTGTAGCTAAATACTCAGTTCCTTTTCCTGAATAATTTAACTTTTTCAATTCACTATACAACTCCATTGCCTTATCATAATCTTTAGCACTTACATAAGTTGAAGCTGCATAATAAAGATTAATAGTATCTTTTTTATCTAACTGATACGCTTCGTATAATTTTTTAGCTCCTCCACTGTTGTTATTTGCTTTTGTTGCCTCAATACCACTATTAATCAACAAACCTTTGATTCTTGTAATTGAAGTTGCCGCTTGAGCTGAATACTTTGCTTTTCCAGATGCACTTTCATTAGCGATCAACTCTTTATAAGAATCTGCTGCTAGAGCCATATTAACATCAGTATCTACTTTTTTCTCCACTAAACTCATATAAGCATTTCCCTTTAAAAAAGAGTATTGTGCTTTTTCTTCAGCAGAAGCATTAGCCATAACTGACTCAGCTCCTTTTAAAATTGTTAGCACTTCATTCATATCGCCTTTTTTCACGGCTTTCTCAGCAGCTTTTAATTCATCTTTCTGAGCAAAAGTAGCTGCAGACAACATCAAAGCTGATGCTAACATTAGATATTTACCTTTCATAAAATTATTTTTTAATATTTAATACTTTTTTTTGCAATTTAAGCTTCATCATCGTCTTCAGAATCCTCTTCTTCATCCTCTGGAACTTCATCTTCATCCTCATCATCTTCTACCACTCCATCATCTTCTAAAACTTCCAAAACAGGTTTTACCCTTTCGATAACTTCGCCTTCAATCACATTTCCATCTTCATCCACTACAACTTCGGCAACATCGTCTTTCATCACTTTTGCAACAGCAGCAATAGAATCGTTTCCTTTTAAGTTAATTAATTTAACCCCCTGAGTAGCACGACCCATTACTCTTAAATCTTCAATAGCCATTCTGATAGTCAAACCTGATTTATTAATAATCATCAAATCGTCAGCATCAGTAACGGCATTAATAGAGATTAATTGCCCAGTTTTCTCGGTAATATTAAGAGTTTTCACTCCTTTACCTCCTCTGTTTGTAATTCTATAAACATCTTCTCCATCATCATCTACCAATTTAGTACGTTTACCGTAACCATTTTCAGTAACAACTAAAAGTTGAGAATCATTAATATTTTCTTTATTTACAGAAACCATACCAATAACTTCATCAGTATCGTCTTTAAGCGTGATTCCACGTACTCCAGAAGCTGTTCTTCCCATTGGACGGGTTTTAGTCTCTTCAAAACGAACTAATTTTCCAGATTTCACAGCAAGAATAATTTGGCTATCTCCATTTGTTAATTGAGCTCCAAGTAATTTATCACCTTCCTTGATAGTAATAGCAGCAACACCATTAACTCTAGGTTTAGAATATTTCTCTAAAGACGTTTTCTTAACCTGTCCTTGCTTAGTAACCATTACTAAGTTATGAGTCTTTATATAATCTTGATCTTTTAAATCTTGTGTACAGATAAACGCAGCTACCTTATCATCACTTTCGATATTAATCAAGTTTTGAATCGCTCTACCTTTAGCTGTTTTACTTCCTTCTGGTATTTCATAAACACGCATCCAGAAACATTTTCCCTTTTGAGTAAAGAACATCATGTATTGGTGGTTTGTTGCCACAAACATATGCTCTAAGAAATCCTGATCTCTGGTTCCAGCACTTTTTTGACCAACTCCTCCTCTATTTTGAGTTTTGTATTCTGTCAAATTAGTACGCTTAATATAACCAGCATGCGAAATTGTAATAACTACATTTTCATCGGCAATTAAATCTTCGATACTTACATCTCCACCTGCATATTCAATAGTCGAACGACGCTCATCACCGTATTTATCACGTATCTCGATTAACTCTTCTTTAATCAAATCAGTTCTTAAATTCACATCTGCTAATAAAGCTTTCAAATGTTCGATTATCTTCATCAATTCTTCAAATTCAGCTCTTAACTTGTCTTGTTCCAGACCTGTTAATTGACGCAAACGCATTTCGACAATGGCACGAGCTTGAATATCTGATAATTTGAATCTTTCAATTAATTTCTCACGTGCTTCTTCAGTATTCTTAGATCCACGAATCAAAGCAATTACTTCATCAATATTATCCGAAGCAATAATTAAACCTTCTAAAATATGCGCTCTTTCCTCGGCTTTACGCAACTCAAACTGTGTTCTACGAACTACAACATCGTGACGGTGCTCGATAAAATAATGAATCATATCTTTTAGATTCAACATTTGCGGACGTCCTTTTACAAGCGCAATATTATTAACACTAAAAGAAGATTGTAATTGCGTATATTTATATAAGGTATTTAAAACTACGTTTGGCGTTGCATCACGTTTCAAAATATAAACGATACGCATTCCATTTCTATCCGACTCATCACGGATATTCGCAATTCCTTCTATTTTTTTCTCATTTACCAAGTCAGCAGTACGTTTAATCATATCTGCTTTGTTTACTTGATACGGAATTTCAGTTGCAATGATACATTCTCTTCCATCAACTTCTTCAAAACCAACTTTAGCACGCATTACAATACGTCCTCTTCCGGTTTTAAAAGCCTCACGAACACCATCATAACCATAAATCACACCTCCTGTTGGGAAATCGGGTGCTTTAATATGATTCATTAACTCATCTATTTCGATATCATTGTTTTCCAAATAAGCTAACGTTCCGTTAATAACTTCAGTAAGGTTATGAGGAGGCATATTAGTAGCCATACCCACCGCAATACCTGTTGCTCCATTTACTAATAAAGTAGGAACACGAGTAGGCATTACTTTTGGCTCATATAAAGTATCATCAAAGTTCAATTGAAAGTCAACTGTTTCTTTTTCGATATCGGCCATAATTTCTTCTGAAATCTTGCGCATTCTAGCCTCAGTATAACGCATTGCAGCAGGACTATCGCCATCTACCGAACCAAAGTTACCTTGACCGTCAACTAATAAATAACGCATACTCCATTCTTGAGCCATACGAACCATGGCATCATAAACTGAAGTATCTCCGTGTGGGTGATACTTTCCTAATACTTCTCCAACAATTCTAGCAGATTTTTTATGAGCAGATCTTGAAGTTACTCCTAAATCATACATCCCGTAAAGTACTCTTCGATGTACTGGTTTCAAGCCATCTCTAACATCAGGAAGCGCTCTTGATACAATTACTGACATTGAATAATCAATGTAAGCTGATTTCATTTCATCTTCAATGTTAATAGGAATTAACTTTTCTCCTTCAGACATAAGTTGTTATATTAAATAATTATATTCATTTCAAAACGTGCCAATATACGGATTTCTGAAATTTTTAAAAGCTTTTCAATACACTAATTTCAATGATTTATTAACAACTTAACATTAGCATTTGTTTAATAATTTAAAGGCAAAATAGAGCTTTTCTGCCTTTTTTTTTGTCTATTAGCTGACATAAGTACTTAGGTACGGTTTTTGTTTTTCAATTAGTAATTCACTAAATTTACAATACTAGAAATAAATATTATGGACGATAATTTCTCACCAAGAGTAAAAGACGTTATTACCTACAGTAAAGAAGAAGCTTTACGACTGGGTCATGACTTCATTGGGACTGAACATCTGATGCTTGGTATCCTTAGAGATGGTAATGGTAAAGCGATACAGATATTAAACAATTTATCGGTTGACCTTGATCATTTACGTCGAAAGGTAGAAATCCTAAGCCCAGCAATCCCCGGCACAGATAGTAATTTAGAAAAGAAAAACTTACACCTGACGCGTCAGGCCGAGCGTGCATTGAAAACAACTTTCCTTGAAGCCAAAGTTTTTCAAAGCCCTTCAGTAAGCACGGCCCACCTATTACTATGTATTTTAAGAAACGAAAACGATCCTACAACCAAGCTATTGAATAAACTTAAAATTGATTATGACGTAGCTAAAGAACAATATCTAAATATGACACCAAGCGAAGAAGAATTCTTAGAAAACTTACCAAGAGCTACAGACTCTTACAACGACGATTTAGGACAAGATGACAGTTTAAAAGAAGGTAATTTCAACAATCCTGCAAACAAGTCTAACAAGAAATCTAAAACTCCTGTTTTAGACAACTTTGGTAGAGATTTAACTGACATGGCCGAAGAAGGAAAACTAGATCCTGTTGTAGGACGCGAGAAAGAAATTGAACGTGTTTGCCAAATCTTAAGCCGTCGTAAAAAGAACAACCCATTATTAATTGGAGAACCAGGAGTGGGTAAATCAGCTATTGCCGAAGGATTGGCTTTACGTATTATCCAAAAGAAAGTGTCTCGAATTTTGTTCAACAAACGCGTTGTTACTTTAGATTTAGCAAGCTTAGTTGCTGGTACAAAATACCGCGGTCAGTTTGAAGAGCGTATGAAAGCAGTAATGAACGAATTAGAAAAAAATGACGACATTATTCTTTTCATTGACGAAATTCACACTATCGTAGGTGCTGGTGGAGCTACTGGATCATTAGATGCATCTAATATGTTCAAACCTGCTTTAGCCAGAGGTGAAATCCAATGTATTGGTGCAACAACTCTAGACGAGTACAGACAATATATTGAAAAAGACGGTGCTTTAGAAAGACGTTTCCAAAAAATTATTGTAGAACCTACTTCGGTAGAAGAAACAATAACCATTTTGAACAATGTTAAAAACAAATACGAAGACCACCACAATGTAACTTATACACCAGAAGCAATTGAAGCTTGTGTTAAATTAACAAACCGATATATGTCGGAGCGTTTTTTACCAGACAAAGCTATTGATGCTATGGATGAGGCTGGCTCTCGTGTGCACATTACTAACATCGAGGTTCCTAAAAAAATCTTAGACCTAGAACGTCAATTAGAAGATATTAGAGAATTAAAAAATGCGGTAGTTAAAAAACAGAAATACGAAGAAGCTGCTAAACTTCGCGATGACGAAAAACGCATTGAAAAAGACTTAGCTATTGCTCAAGAACAATGGGAAGAAGACGCTAAAAGCAACCGAATTGAAGTTACCGAAGACAATGTAGCCGATGTAGTTTCTATGATGACAGGAATTCCTGTAAATAGAATTGCACAAACTGAAAGCAACAAACTAGCTAAATTACCTGAACTTATCGAAAGTAAAGTAATCGGTCAGAGCGAAGCTGTAGTTAAAATTGCCCGTTCAATTCAAAGAAATCGCGCTGGATTGAAAGATCCTAATCGTCCAATTGGTTCGTTTATTTTCTTAGGACAAACAGGAGTTGGAAAAACACAATTAGCCAAAGTATTAGCTAAAGAATTATTTGATTCTGAAGATGCTTTAGTTCGAATTGACATGAGTGAATACATGGAGAAATTTGCTATTTCTCGTTTAATTGGAGCGCCTCCAGGATACGTAGGCTATGAAGAAGGTGGTCAATTAACTGAAAAAATAAGAAGAAAACCTTATGCAGTTGTACTTTTAGACGAAATCGAAAAAGCACATCCTGATGTTTTCAACATGTTATTACAAGTATTAGATGACGGATACTTAACAGATAGTTTAGGTCGAAAAATTGATTTCAAAAACACTATTATTATCATGACTTCTAACGTAGGAGCAAGACAATTAAAAGATTTTGGTCAAGGAGTAGGTTTTGGAACTGCTGCCAAAGTAGCCCAAGCAGATGATAATTCGAAAAGTATCATTGAAAATGCCTTGAAGAAAACATTTGCACCTGAATTCTTAAACAGAATTGACGATGTAATTGTATTTAACGCTTTAGAGAAACACGATATTGATTTAATTATCGAAATCGAATTGAAAAAACTATATGCTAGAATCTCCGATTTAGGATACACTTTGAATCTTTCAGACAAAGCAAAAGCATTTATTGCAGATAAAGGTTTCGATAAGCAATTTGGAGCCAGACCTCTAAAAAGAGCAATTCAAAAATATGTTGAAGACACATTAGCCGAAGAAATTATTACTTCAAAAATTACTGCTGGCGATGAGATTTTCATGGATATCGAAGATGGTTCTCAAGAGTTAACTGTAAAAATTCATAAAACCGGAGAAGCTACTAATTTATAACTCAAGCCTTCTCTAAATAACATAAACCCGTTACGTTTTCATAACTTAACGGGTTTATTCTTTTAACACATTTTACTTTTATTTAAAGAACAAATAACTACATTTGGCGTTTTAACAAAACAGTCTAAATTTCAATAAAAAATCACAATGAATAAAGTTGTCGTAGGAAGCGAAGAATGGTGTTCTTTCCCTGAATTAAACATCCCAACTATTAAAGCCAGAGTAGATTCGGGGGCTAAAACCTCTGCTTTGCACGCTATTAATATCGCTCCCTTTATTAAAAACGATTCCAATTGGGTAAAATTCGATATCAATCCTATCCAAAACAACTCAAAAACAATTATTCATTGCGAAGCACCTTTGATAGACAAACGAATTGTAAAAAGCTCTAGTGGCTTTAGAGAGCAACGTTATGTAGTTCAAACCAACCTTAAAATTGGCGATGCTACATGGCCTATAGAAGTGACTCTAACCAATAGAGATACTATGGGCTTTAGAATGCTTTTAGGTCGTGAAGCCATGAGCGGAAGAGTTTTGGTTGACCCAGAACAACAATTTCTACTAGGGCAGCCTACAAACGACAACCTAAAAGAAATCTATAAAAATTCAGAAAAAGCTCCTAGCGGCTTACGTATTGGTTTACTTGCCAGTAATCCTGAATTATACAGCAACAAAAGAATCATGGAAGCAGGAGAAATGCGCGGTCACGAAATGCATTTTCTCAACATCAAAGAATGCTACATAAAATTAGACGCTAAAAAGCCCGAAATTCATTATCGCGGTGGAAAAATTCTAAACGAATTTGATGCTATCATTCCTAGAATCCGACCTAGTATTACCTTTTACGGCTGTGCTTTAACACGTCAATTTGAAGCCCTGAATGTATTTTGCCTCAACTCCTCAACTGCCATTACACAGTCTAGGGACAAACTCTTTTCTTTACAATTATTACTTCATAGTGGCATAGGAATTCCTACCACTGGATTTGCTAATTCGCCATTAGACACTGACGATTTAATCAAAATGGTTGGCGGTTCTCCTTTAATCATCAAACTACTAGAAGGGACACAAGGAAAAGGCGTTGTACTAGCTGAAACAAAAAAAGCTGCCGAAAGTGTTATCAATGCTTTCAAAAGTTTAAATGCAAATATTTTAGTTCAGGAATTCATTAAAGAAGCTAATGGTAAAGACTTACGCTTGTTTGTCGTTGATGGCAAAGTAGTAGCTTCCATTCAGCGTGAAGCCATGCCGGGCGAGTTTAGAGCAAATATTCACCTTGGCGGAACAGCCTCTATAATTAAAGCTACTTCCGAAGAGAAAAAAATAGCCATAAAAGCTGCAAAAGCAATGGATTTAAAAGTTGCCGGTGTAGATATTATTAGATCAGCAAAAGGTCCTTTACTACTCGAAGTAAACTCTTCTCCGGGTCTAGAAGGCATTGAAACAGCAACCAACAAAGATATTGCTGAAGAAATGATAAAAGCGATTGAAAAAAATTTCAAATTAGATTCAGCCGCTAAACAGAAAGAACTATAAACAGTATTGAAAACAGGGCTAAACCAAGCCCTATATAGTTTAGTTTTGATAATTTCTCTTTAAAAACAACTAAGCCTACTATACTTCCTAGCAGAATAACTCCCATATTCATCCCTGCAAAAACAGTGGATGGATTGGCCGAGAAAGCTTGATGTGCTTTTAAGTAAAACAATATATTTCCAAAATTAAAACAGCCTACTAAGAATCCAAAAGCAAGATTTTTAAATTCGAATGCTTTCTTTTGAACTATTACTTCATACAATACTGCCCAAAACATCAAGAAAAAGGCAATTCCAAAAATAACAAACAAAGAAGTTGTATAAGGAACCGCTATAAAGGCTGCTACTTTTTTGAATAAAACATCAATCAAACCAAAACCTAAGAAAACCAATATCGGGTATTTTAAGTCTGATTTTACCGAATTATCAGCTTTATTCAACACCGAAAACAAAGCAAAAAACCCAATTAGAATTCCGATTATTTTCGCAGTTGAAAACACTTCATTAAAAAGCAACCAAGCCGCCAGAATTGAAACAAACAAAGACAATCTTTGAGCTGCATCAGTCTTCACAATTCCTATATTTTTAATCGAAGTAATTAAAAACAGAAAAACTACAGGTAATAAAATACCTAAGCTTACATACAATGAAAACGGAGCTTCGGTAGTGATGCTTTGTACATTTGGCGAAAAAACAAAATAACAAAGCAGTAGTGCAAAAAAGTAATTAAACAACACAATTTGCTTTGCATTAGCAGACCATTTACGAGCTATTTTAAAAATTACTCCAACAGCAACACTGCAAACAATACTCAATAACAAATACAACATAATCGATTAATTTAAACAGAAAACGAGGCGTTTTCAAACACAAAACACTCAAAAACACAAAAGCCATCCGACGCGTCGGATGGCTTTCTATATTTTTATATCTATTTTACAAGAAAAGATTTAAAACAAAATAACAAATGGCTGCTAAAAGTGCTGAAATTGGAATAGTTAAAACCCAAGCCCAAATCAAGCTTACTGTCACTCCCCATCGTACTGCCGAAACCCTTTTTGTCAATCCTACACCAATAATCGAACCCGTAATAGTATGAGTTGTACTTACTGGAATTTTTAAATGCTCCGTAAAGTATAAGGTCAAAGCACCTGCAGTTTCTGCTGCAACACCTTCAAAAGAAGTTACTTTGGTAATTTTAGACCCCATTGTTTTTACAATTTTCCAACCTCCACTCAAAGTACCTGCAGCAATAGCGGTATAACAAGCTAAAGGAATCCATCCAGGCATCACCCCTTTTATACCCATATCTTCATTTGGCAATACAACGTCTAACCAAGAATCCATGTGTACTCCTGGATTTGTATTAATATAAACTGCAACTGCTGCTGCAATAATACCCATTACTTTTTGAGAATCGTTACCTCCATGTCCTAAACTGAAAGCCGCTGAAGATATTAATTGCATTTTCTTCAATGCTCCTTCTGCCTGATTAAGATTCAAACTACTAAAAATCAAACAAAAAGTACTTACCGTTAATACAATAAAGGCAACTAAAAACCATTTAATATTGTGCGCATCAAAAACTACACTCCAAAAATGAGAATCAAAACGAGCTTTACCACCATCTTTAACAATCTCTTCATAAGGAACCATTTGATTGTAAACAAACCAAACCGTTAAAACCATTAAAGACACTGTAAAAATCTTTGGATAAATACTTTTACGAGAAGCATTTAATAACCAAATCGAAATTAAGTAAGAAGCACTTGCTCCTACTAAAGGGGCTAATACAATAAATGCAATAATGATAAGTACTCCTGAGGGCATTCCACCGTCTTTTCCCGCCTTGTACCAGCTAACGATTTCATACCAATAATGAGTAACACCATCTTCGCCAATATAACCTGAAAAACCATGTACTGCTATAGCGTGAGCTACTGCCGCTCCTGCAAATCCACCAATTAAAGTGTGTGAAGAACTTGAAGGAATTCCAAGCCACCAAGTCAATAAATTCCAGCAAATAGCTGCAATAACCCCGGCCAGAATTACAACCAGATTAATCTCCATAGTGTGCGCTGTTTTTGCAACAGTATCTGCAACACCAAATCCAAAAACCCAATACGCTAAAAAGTTAAAAAAAGCAGCCCAAACAACCGCTTGAAAAGGAGTTAATACTTTTGTAGCAACTACCGTTGCAATAGCATTAGCAGCATCATGAAAACCGTTTATGTAATCAAAAATAAGTGCTAAAACTATAATTGTGATAAGTAAAGCCATACGTTATTACTTCAAAAGAATAAATTAAATTTAAGAATGTTTAACCGAAATAGATTCTAAAACGTTCGCTACACTCTTACATTTGTCAGTAGCCGATTCTAGAATTGATAATACTTCTTTGTATTTAATGATGTTCTTAGCGTCAGTTTCGTTTTCGAAAATTTCAAAAACTGCTTTGTTATAAACATTATCTGATTTGTTTTCTAACTTCGAAATCTTAGCACAAGCCGCTTTAATTTTGTGAGCGTTTTTAAAATCTCTCAATTCTTTTACCGCCACTTCGATGTTTTGACAAGCTTCAAGATTAATCTCAGTCAATTTTCTAATTGATTTTGTAATCTTATCTACTTGATACAAACGCATGATACTTGAAGCGCCATGTAAACGGTCAGCAACGTTATCAATAGAAGTAACCAAAGAGTGAATGTCTTCTCTATCAAAAGGAGTAATAAAGTTTTTACTCAATTCTAAATTCGTCTGACGAGTAATATCTTCTCCTTTTTGTTCTAATTCATCAATTTTATGAAATAAAACTTCTCTTTCTTTCAACGGAAGGTTTACTGCTTCGTGCAAATTAGAAGCCAACTCAATCAAATTACTAGAAGCTTCTTCAAAAAGTGGAAAGAATTTTTTATCCTTTGGTACTAAAAATTGGAAAATACTGTTTATTGACATTTTTTACTTTATTTTTTAGATAGCAAAAATACTTTTTTTTAGTTCATGTTAAAGTTATTTTAAAGATTAATACAGCTCATTTGTAAAATTTATTGGCTGTTTATTTCTTTCTATCTTCAAAATGAGCCTAAAGGAAAAATTCTTCAGTAGTTTATTCGTACAAAAACCATTGAATTAAAAAAACCAAGAATAATTCGGTTGCTAAATTCCTAAAAAGTGGGCTAATTAAATCAAAAAAAATAACTGCACTCTTAACTCTTGACTTCTTTACCAACTTCAAGTCATTAAAACCAAAGTTCAAAAACACATTCGGCATCAATTATTTTTCACAAAAAACAAGCTTTTTCAAAAAATTTAAAGAAGAATAGCTATAATTAAAGACTGTAAAAACATATATTTGCTCTTTTTTTAAAATTATTCACAAAAACCCAATAAAGGTTTTTGCTTTTTATAAAAAACTGTATTTTTGGGAACTATTATGACAAATAACAGAACTACATATCAATCTCCGATAGCAACTCAAATTTGGGTTTCAATTTCTGTTACAACTACTACTACCCCTTAGGGGTATTCATTATTACATATAATCCTGATTTATACATACTTTTTTATTAGAAGAAGGTTGTTGGGTGTATATAAAGTATTGCATTTTTAAAATAAAACAAACAAAATGAAAGTATTAAAATTTGGCGGAACTTCGGTTGCCAATGCAAAAAATATAAAACTAGTTCTAGATATTGTTCTCAATCAAGCTAAGAAAGACAAATTAATTGTTGTTGTTTCTGCTCTTAGCAAAGTAACCGATTTATTGCAACTTGCAGCTTCAAAAGCGGCTTCTAATGACGAAAGCTACAAAGAAATTGTTGCCGAAATCGAGAAAAAACACTTAGACGCTTTAAAAGAATTAATTCCTGTAAGCGAGCAAAGCGGTTTATTAAGCCACATTAAAAGAATTATTAACCACCTGGAAACTATTTTAGATGGCTGTTTCCTTTTAGGCGAATTATCGGCTAGAACATCAGATACTATTTTAAGTTTTGGCGAATTACTTTCATCTTATATCATTGCCGAATCACTAAAACAAAATCTTAAAAATAGTAGTTATAAAGACAGCCGTGAGTTAATTAAAACCAACAATAATTACGGAAAAGCAGCTGTAAACTTCGAAGTAACAAACCAATTAACTGTTGCTTTCTTCGCTTCAAATGAATCGCAAGTAGTTGTAATGCCAGGATTTATTTCTTCATCATTAGACGAAATCAATACAACACTAGGTCGTGGTGGATCAGATTATACTGCAGCAATTATGGCTGGAGCATTAAACGCCAGCGATTTAGAAATATGGACTGACGTAAACGGAATGTTTACTGCAAATCCTAAAATTGTAAAACAAGCCCAACCTATTGCTACTATCTCTTATCAAGAGGCGATGGAGTTGTCGCATTTTGGTGCTAAAGTTTTATATCCACCAACAATTCAACCAGTTTTAAGAAAGAATATCCCAATTCATATCAAGAATACTTTCGAACCAGAAGACGAAGGAACTTACATTTCTAATGTTTCTACTTCAAATGGAAATCCGGTAAGAGGAATTAGCCATATTGATAACATTACTTTGGTTACTCTGGAAGGTCCAGGAATGATTGGTGTTTCAGGTTCTTCAAAAAGACTTTTTGAAGTTTTATCGAATGAAGGTATCAATGTAATTTTCATCACTCAAGCTTCTTCTGAGCATTCTATTTGCATCGGAATTTTGAATAGTGATGCTGAAGTTGCTGAAAATGCAATCAATAAAGCATTTGAAATCGAAATTGCTCAAAACAAAATCGATCCTTGTATTGTAGAGAAAAACCTTTGCATCATTGCATTGGTAGGCGAAAATATGAAAAATCACCAAGGACTAAGCGGAAGAATGTTTAGTACTTTGGGTAAAAATAACGTAAACATTAGAGCGATTGCTCAAGGTGCTTCTGAAAGAAATATCTCTGCCGTAATTAACGAAAGAGACGTTAAGAAAGCCTTGAACACTTTGCACGAAAACTTCTTTGAGGAAAACACGAAGCAATTAAACTTATTCGTAATGGGTGTTGGAAATGTAGGTGAGAAATTCATCGAGCAAATCCACCAACAAAAGAAATTCTTAAAAGAGAATCTAAAAATCAACGTTCGCGTAATTGCTTTATCTAATTCTAGAAAAATGCATTTTGACGATGACGCAATTGATTTAGATTCTTGGCAAGCAGCTCTAGAAAACGGAGAACCAGCAAGCAAAGAATTGTTTATCGAAAAAGTAACGGCATTAAATTTACGTAACTCAATTTTTGTAGACATTACTGCAAATGCAGATGTAGCGGCAACTTACGAGCACTTCTTAAAACAAAGTGTGGGTGTAGTTACTTGTAACAAAATTGCCTGTGCTTCGGCTTATGACAATTACAAAAACCTGAAAAAATTATCAAGACAATACAATGCTCCTTTCTTGTTTGAAACGAATGTTGGTGCGGGATTGCCAATTATAGACACTGTAAAAAACCTAATCGCTTCGGGTGATAAAGTACATAAAATCCAAGCGGTTTTATCAGGAAGTTTGAACTTTATCTTTAACAATTTTAACGAAAACAACTCGTTTCATGATGTGGTTAAAGAAGCAGGAGTTCAAGGATTTACGGAACCTGATCCTAAAATTGACTTGAGCGGAATTGACGTTGCCAGAAAAATTTTGATTTTAATTCGCGAAAGCGGTTACAAAATGGAAATTGAGGATATTGAAAACAATGCCTTCCTTCCAAAAGAATGTATGGATACTGCCAATAATGAAGAATTTTTCAAATCATTGATTACATTCAATAGCCATTTCGAAGGCATTTTGGCGGAAGCCAAACAAAAAGACAGTAGATTAAAATTTGTTGCTCAATTTGAAAATAGAAAAGCAAGCGTAGGTTTGCAATTCATTCCAAAAGACCATCCTTTCTACAACTTAGAAGGAAAAGACAACATTGTTTTATTCTTTACTGATCGTTATGTAGACCAACCTTTATTGATAAAAGGTGCTGGTGCTGGTGCGGCGGTTACGGCTTCGGGAATTTTTGCCGATGTAATTAGAATTGGAAACGTGTAGAGACGTTGCAGTGCAACGTCTGTACTGCAACGTCTGTACGAACAAAAAATAAAAAAAATGAATGAAGTAAAAGTATTTTGCCCTGCAACTATTGCCAACCTTTCCTGCGGATTTGACGTTCTGGGATTGTGTTTAGACAATGTAGGAGACGAAATGATTGTTCGAAAAACGGCTGAGAAAGGCGTTCGCATCATCAAAATTGAGGGTGCTAATTTACCTTTGGAAACTGAAAAAAACGTGGCTGGTGTTGCTTTATTAGCAATGCTTGAAGAAGTAGATGCCGATTTTGGTTTCGAAATCGAAATTTACAAACACATCAAAGCCGGAAGCGGAATTGGTAGTTCGGCTGCTAGTTCGGCGGGAGCGGTTTTTGGTGCCAATGAATTATTAGGAAATCCATTCAGCAGAAAAGAATTAGTGAAATTTGCTATGCAAGGTGAAAAACTAGCTTCTGGAAATGCCCACGCTGACAATGTTGCCCCTGCCCTTTTGGGTGGTTTTACATTGGTAAGAAGTTCGAATCCTTTAGATATCATCAAAATTGATAGCCCTAACGAATTATTCGCTACGGTGATTCATCCACAAATTGAGTTAAAAACATCTGATGCCCGTTCGGTATTAAAACAAACTGTTTCACTAAAAAGCGCCATTACCCAATGGGGAAATGTAGGCGGATTAGTAGCAGGATTATACACTCAGGATTACGATTTAATTGGGCGTTCGTTGCATGACGAAATTGTAGAACCGTTAAGAAGCGTATTAATTCCTGGTTTTGATTTAATCAAACAATCAGCGTTAGAAAACGGAGCTTTAGGCTCAGGAATTTCAGGTTCAGGCCCTTCTATTTTTGCTTTAAGCAGAGGAAAAGACACTGCCGAAAAAATCGCTAAAGGAATGAGTGCCGTTTATGATACAATGAATTTACCTTATGAAATTCATGTGTGTAAAGTGAATGATACAGGAATGAAAGTAATCTAAAAAAGTTTTCAATCTAATTAAAATAATAATGAAAAAAATATTAATCATAATTATTCTTTTTTCTCTTCATTTAGCGCATGCCCAAAAAAGAAACAACTCAATTATTGGTAAATGGATTGGTACAGATGAGAGAAGTGAAACTGGAGGAATTGAATTTTTAAATAATAAAACTGCCAAATTATTGATGATGGGAAAAGAAATGCCTATCACTGAATATAAAGTAGATTATTCTAAAAATCCAGTTTGGATAGATTTTATAATAAAACGAAATGGACAAACTATGACTTTATATGGATTATTAGAATTTATTGATTCAAACACCATAAAATGGGAAGTTTTTCCAATGGTAAATAAACGTCCTAAATCATTCTCTGGAAAAACACAAAATACCTCAATTATATTAAAAAGACAATAAGATTTACTTAAACATACCGTAAATTATTAATTTAAAAAAATTAAGATTCTTGATTAACGATTTTTGATTTCAGAAGTGACTTATGTTAAGAGAAAAATCAGAAATCAAAAATCGTTAATCTTCAATCATCAATCGATATGAAATATTACAGCTTAAACCATAACGCACCAAAAGTTTCTTTTCAAGAAGCCGTAATTCAAGGATTAGCAGCCGATAAAGGATTGTATTTCCCAGAAAGTATAACGCCGCTTCCACAATCTTTTTTTGACAATATTGAAAATTTAAGTCATGAGGAAATTGCTTTTGAAGCGATTCAACAATTTGTAGGCGACGAAATCCCAACTGAAACTCTAAAACAAATCATCTCTGAGACTTTATGCTTTGATTTCCCAGTTGTTCCTGTAGAAAACGGAATCTATTCTCTAGAGTTATTCCACGGTCCTACGATGGCGTTTAAAGACGTTGGGGCGCGTTTTATGTCACGCTGTCTGGGTTATTTCAACAAAGACAAAAAAGACAATACAAATACTGTTCTTGTTGCAACTTCTGGAGATACAGGAGGAGCTGTTGCCAGTGGTTTTCTTGGTGTACAAGGTGTTGAAGTTGTAATCTTATATCCATCAGGAAAAGTAAGCGACATTCAGGAAAGACAATTGACTACATTAGGACAAAACATCAAAGCACTAGAAATTGATGGTGTTTTTGACGATTGCCAGGACATGGTAAAAAAAGCATTCTTAGACGAAAGTTTGAAACATAAAAACCTAACATCGGCTAACTCGATTAATATTGCGCGTTGGTTGCCACAGATGTTTTATTTCTTCTTTGCTTACAAAGCATTGAAAGCACAAAACAAACCGTTAGTATTTTCTTGTCCAAGTGGAAATTTTGGAAATATTTGCGCAGGTATCATTGCTAAAAAAATGGGCTTGCCTATCCAACATTTTGTAGCTTCTACAAATGTTAACGATACGGTTCCAAGATTTTTAGTTGACGGAAAATACGATCCAAAACCATCTATTGCTACGATTTCTAACGCTATGGACGTAGGAAATCCAAGTAACTTTATCCGTATTCAGGAAATGTATGGAAATGATTTGGCACAGTTTAAAAAAGATTTTTCTTCCTACACATACAATGACGAAGAAACTTTGGCTGCCATGAAAACCATTTACAACACTGATGGATATATTGCTGAGCCACACGGAGCGGTTGGTTATTTAGGTTTGAAAAAAGAACTAGAAAACTATCCAAATGCAATTGGGGTTTTCTTAGAAACGGCTCACCCAATTAAATTTTTAGATGTGGTAGAACCTGCTTTAAACGTAAAATTGCCAATTCCTACGCAAATTGAAAGCGTACTAAACAAGGAAAAAGTAAGTACAAAAATTAAGACTTACGAGGAAATGAAAGCGTTTTTAGGATAAACTTTCTAACACAACACATATATAAAACGGCTAAGAAATATTCTTTAGCCGTTTTTTTTATGGGCATACTATAGCTTATACCACATTACAGCTAGACCCAGTTATTCATAATAAACTGCTGTTTTACACCTATATTATTGGTGCTTTAAACCAATAGTATTGGTGTTTTATACCTCTATTATTGGTGTTTTCAACCAATAGTGTTAGTGTTTTTTGCCTCTATTATTGGTCTTTTAAACCAATAGTGTTGGTGCTTTATACCTATTTTATTGGTGTTTTATACCTCTATTATTGGTAGTTTGAACCAATAGTACTGGTGTTTTACACCTCTTTTATTAGTGATTTGTACCAATACTATTACTTTTTAATTGTACTTTTAATAAAAATAGAGTCTATAAACAGTATAAAAAAGAGAAAAGATGATATCCAACACTAGAAAATACAAGACAGGAAAAGGAGACCAATACCCATTGGTAGGCAACTTCATCCATTATTACATTGTGCATAATAAAATTAAGAAAGCCGATGTTTCTAGACAGCTCGGCATACTCCCTACAGGATTGAACGACTATTTTAAGAAAGAGTCGCTACAGTTTGCTATTTTATGGAAACTGAGCTTGGTACTCAAACACAATTTTATTGCTCAACTGGGAGAATATCTACCGTACCGCTTTGAAACTATTAGGGAAAAAGCCCTTAAGGAAGAACTAGCACAGAAAGATGCTCAAATACAAAAACTAGAAATCCAGCTGGAAACTTTTAGAGAAATGCTACGGAGATAATATAAGAAGCTATTTTTTTGTAAGATTTATTTATACATTTGAAGAATAAAATAATATGCATAAATAAATGAAAAAACATGCGCATAACATGCCAATTAAGTATAAAACTAGTTTGATTTATGCGTGTATAAACTAGTTAGGCGACATGTTTGAAAAAATCTCGAAAATCAATGAACTCCATTCTATTAGAAATATTAAAAGTTTCAAAAATAAATTTGACTGATATGACCCTGCGAACAATTTCAGGAACAAATCTTCAAGAAAATATATTTGATATTTCAGCAAAAGATTTTTTAAGATTTGCTAAAGAGGATTTGAAAGATGGAAATGAACGGGGATTTATAAATAGCATAACTAATTCAAAGCGTGCTATAGATTGTCAAATTGATGAAACTATAGAAATGTTAGTTTCGAAGTCTGACAATTTTAATCCAATAGTAAATGATTTTTTAAAACATTTTGAATTCGAATCGGATATCCCTGTAAAGTTAAAAATAATACATGCTCTAAACTTGGCTCCAAGCCTATTAATTTCCAAGTCACGAACATTGCGAAACAAACTTGAACATATTTATAAAAAACCTAAAGTTCAAGAAGTAAAAGAAGCTTTAGACGTTGCTGATCTTTTCATAAGGTCTGTTAAAGGAAAACTTGGAATGATATGGTCAGAATTTGAAATTGTTGATTGGAAAAACAATGAATTAATTTTTAAGTTTTCAGAAAAAAAATTTAAAATAGATTATAAAAAAGATGACAAGATTATATCATCCTATTTTATTGATTCAAACAATATAGAATTTTATGGTCTTTTAAGGTTAATGTTGTCCGCAGAAGAGGAAATAGAAATCGAAGAAACTTTTAAAATTTTACTAAAACAAATCAATCACCCTATTCCAATAGAAAATATAAAACTATGGCAGGGAGATTAACACGTCGCCTAACATGAACTGTGTAAAAAAACATCCTTTACACTAAAATCCCCACGCTATCGCAAGCCTTGAGAAATAATACTGCTATTTAAAATCTCAACAACCTGATATCTACTTCTCGATCTACATAATTCCATTCTTCTGAGTTTCGCAAAGCAAATAAAAGTTCTTCGAAGGCTTCCTCATCTGAAGGAGCATATTCAAACCAAGTTAAAAAATCAAAAGGCTGACCAATATCTCGGCTGTGAAATAATTTCCTGGCTATGGCTGGTAAATATTTCAATCCTGTTTGGGTGTGTTTAGAACTTTCTTCCATGATTTTTCTTCTTTCGTCCTGAGCTAGATTCCACCAATCAGCTGATTTTCGTAACGGAATAAAGGTTGCAAAAGTAGCTGATGGTCTGCCTAAATCTTCCTGAATAGCAACTAACTTCTCTTTTTCGACTTTTTCAGTATATCTTAGGTTACTGACAATGCCTTTTAAAGTCCAAATTCCTTCATTGCCTTGAACCAATGAACTTGAATTCTTTTTTAGATAATTTACCGTTTCTAATGGTTCTCCTTTTAAAACCTGCTGCTGCCGTACTTTCCATTCTCCCGAATTGCCTCCTATAAAGTCAAAAATTGTATTTTCCATATTTGCGAATTATAAAATTATAAGTTGTGAACTAAACCACTATGAACTGAAAGTCTGCAAGCTTAAAAATAGCCACAGATTAAATTGATTTTCACAGATTAAATCTTTTTAATCATATTATATTCTCTCTAACTTAAATATTTAACCGCAAAGAGCGTAAAGAAAGATTATTCTTTGTCTTTAAAAAACGTAAAGAACTCAAAGCTTTGCGAACCTTGCGTAATACTTTGTGTTCTTCGCGGTTAAACTTTGTCAAAGTCTCAGACGTACTTTCTCTATGCCTGTGGTAAAAAGTTTTTAGAAGCTAAGAGCCCATTTAAATTTAATTGACTACTTGTGTCAGTCTGAGCTTGTCGAAGACTTCGCTTTATGTAGCAAAAACACTTCGACAAGCTCAGTGTGACAAAAGACTTTGTGAATTAAAAAAAATCCCTATTGTGAACACGATAGGGATTTTCAAATAAACAAAACAATCAAAATTAAACTAATTTTCAGAAGCCATTCTCATAGCTTTTATTTGCGCCTGTAATTTGACAACAACAGTATCAAACTTATTTTCAATATTTTAAAAAATTGTTTTAAAAAAACCTTCCTTTTTTATGCTGTTATTTTTAACTCTTGATTTGGATTAGCCACATCATAATCTTTATAAAAATTAATTTTATTAAAAAGATTCTCTGGATCAAATGGTTTACTGACATAATCATTCATTCCTGATTTTAATACGTCCTCTTTAACATCTCCCACCGCCGAAGCAGTAAGAGCAATAATGGGAAGTGCCTGATATTTATTTCCTTTGAGTTTCCGGATTTCTCTAGTAGCCTCATAACCATCCATTTCAGGCATTTGCAAATCCATCAAAACTAAATCATAATCCTTTTGTTGTACCATTTTTAAGGCAATCAACCCATTTTCGGCTGAATCGCTTTCAATATTCCACAACTTACAGAATTGTTTGACTAATACCACATTAATCTTATTATCATCAACTATCAATATTCGTACTCCTTTCAGCACTTTATTTCGAATATGAGCCTGATAGCTTTCCGTAGTATCCTCTTGGTTATTTGTAGCCAAAAAGGATTCACTAACATCAAAATTTAAATTAAAGAAAAAGCTACTTCCTTTTCCGGGTTTACTATCCAGTTGAATTGTGCTTCCCTGAAACTCTATCAGGCGTTTCGATATAGCCAACCCCAGTCCTGTTCCTCCATATTTTCTGCTGGTTTCAGGACTCGCTTGAGTAAATGATTCAAAAATCAATTCCTGTTTGTCTTTGGCTATGCCAATCCCGGTATCTTTCACCTTAAAAACAACGTTCATACTCTTTGATTCGTTGTTTTGAGACGCAAGCGCAACACTTATAACAACCTTACCAGTATCGGTAAATTTTACGGCATTACTAACCAGGTTGGTCAAAATCTGTCCTAAACGAATGGGATCTCCCATTAGCATTTCTGGAAGCTCATCATCAAAACGCACTTTTAATGCAATTCCTTTGTTTTTAGCTTTCCCAACTAAGGCTTTCTGAATATTGTATACTAATTCTTTAAGGTTAAAATCTACCTTTTCTAAATCAATTTTACCAGCTTCAATCTTACTGAAATCTAAAATATCATTTATCAATACCAATAGATTGTCTCCCGAATATTTAATCATTTCTAAATGTTCAATCTGATCTTCCCTTGCATTTTGAAGCAGTATCGTAGTAAAACCAAGCACTGCATTCATTGGGGTTCGGATTTCATGACTCATCGTAGAAAGAAAATTTGCTTTTGCAATAGCAGTTTGTTCTACACGAATCAATTCTTCTTTAACACTCTTTTGCTCGGTGACTATCTCGGTAAACATCACTAAACCACCAATCTCTCCTTTGTTAATATACCAAGGCTTAATTTCCCATTTTAACCATTCGATACTTCCATCGGGGCGAATGAAAGAATCTTCATCATTTCCTATTATTTCTCCGGAAAGACATCGCTGATAAAGCGGTTTCCAATAGTCATTTGCAATTTCAGGAAACAATTCATAATGGCTTTTTCCAATAAGATCCTGTTCGCCTAACTTATAAGTTGTTTTCCAAACCTTACTAACTGAAATATAGTGCAAATCCTTATCCAGCATAGCAATGGCAACTGGAGTATATTTGATAAAAGTTTTAAGTTGATTTTTTTCGTAAAGAATTCTCTCCTGTGCTTTCTTCTTTCTTAGTTTACTTTTTTCACGAAGATTTCTTCGTTGTATGACTAACCAAGCATTTACTATTATTGCCAATACCGATATAATGCGATTTGCAATAATCATCCAATTCGTGTCAGCGGTGCAATAAATAGCCAGTTTTAGAAAAATTAAAACACAACTAATAAAGGCAAAACTGATAATTGTCTTTTGGGTTTGATTGTTAATTAATAAAAAATTAAACATGTACAAAACACCAATAACAACACCTAACGGAATGGAGAGGTCGATACAAAAAACAACTAATAAACCAGCGGTGGCATAAAGTTGAGCTTTGTTCATCTTAAAATTAATTTTCTTTTTTAATAATTTCTCTTTTTAAAGAGAAACCCTCTTTTAGCTTTCTAAGAACTAATTTTTATAAGCCATCCCTAAATCTTCAATAGAGAATTTATCAGTTAAAAGGTGTAATAATTTATCTCTAAGCTCAATATACTCAGGCATTTTTACAATTTCGATTTTGTTTCTCGGTCTTGGCAAATGCACATCAACAATTTCTCTGATAGTTGATGACGGTCCATTATTAAGAACGATAATTCTGTCTGACAAGAATAAAGCTTCTTCGATATCATGCGTAATCATTACAATGGTTTTTTCACGATTATCAAGATTCCATAATTTTAATACTTCTAATTGCATTGATCCTTTAGTCAGGGCATCAAGCGCTCCAAAAGGTTCATCCATTAACAACACACCTGGATTGATGGCAAAAGCGCGAGCAATAGCTACTCTTTGTTTCATTCCTCCTGAAAGTTGTCCTGGCAATTTATCTTTATGTTCAAAAAGATTTACCATTTTAAGGTTTTGCTCTACAATTTCGTGCTTTTCAGCAGTAGTACCTTTCATTACTGAATCAACTACCTGAAAGATGTTTTGATATACTGTTAACCAAGGTAAAAGAGAATAGTTTTGAAAAACAATTCCTCTATCAGGTCCTGGTCCTTTGATGCTTTCATTGTTTAATACTACTGAACCTGCTGATGGAGTTAACATCCCTGCGATAGCGTTTAGGATTGTTGATTTACCGCAACCTGAATGTCCAATTATAGATATGATTTCGCCTTTTTTGATTGATAAATTAATATCTCTTACGGCTGTGTATTTTCCTTTTGGTGTTGGAAATGAGATTTCCAAATCTTTGATTTCTAAATAGCTCATAATGTTTTTATTTAAGGATTTAAGAAATATATTGTTTTAAATGTGATGAATCGTTTTTTTGGGGTTTGCGTGAGTGATGGTAGTGGAGCTCTTTTTTAAGCTGATTTTTTTCGGCTTAAAAAAAGCGGGAACGTACAGCACGACCTCGTTGTATTCTTATCTTGTTACTACCACTATTAGTAGTACAACGAGGGCACGCCCAAATAAAAACTCTTGATTCTATGATTAAGCTTTGTAAGCTACTTTGTTTTCTATGTAAGTAAATAATTTATCGAAAAGTAATCCTACCACACCAATGATGATAATGGCTGATATTACTTTTTCAAGACTTAATGCATTCCAGCTGTCCCAAACGAAAAATCCAATTCCAGCTCCTCCTGATAACATTTCTCCGGCTACGATTACTAACCAGGCAACACTTATACTTAAACGTAATCCTGTAATGATGTGAGGTAAACTAAATGGAATTAAAATTTTAGTTAGATATCTTGTTTTAGAAAAACCAAACGCTTTAGCTACATTTTTGTGATCTTGGGGCAAAGACGCGATACCAAAAGAGGTATTTATTAATGTTGACCATAACGAGGTTATAAATACAATAAAAATTGTTGCAAGTCCCGTATCTTTGAATACTACTAAACCAATTGGGAACCAAGCTAATGGCGAAACTGGTTTTAAAAGCTGTACAATAGGGTAAAAAAGTTGTTTGCAAATAGTACTTGCTCCCATCAATATCCCTACAGGAATAGCTACTAATGAGCCTAAAAAGAAACCTAATAATACGGTTTTTATAGAGTTGAATAATTGCAATCCAATTCCTTTGTCGTTAGGACCGTAATCATAAAAAGGGTCGCTAATCATTTCATATAAAACCGTTAATGTCGCTATCGGGGTAGGTAAAGCTCCTTTAGTAATGCTGCTCAATAATTCCCAAAATCCTCCAAATATAATTAATCCTAATGCTGCCAAAAGGCCTGATTTTGATTTTGTTAATAGTTTTTTACCAAATAAACTTAATTTCTCGTTTTTGGTTTCTTCACTTTGAGAAGTCGCTATTGAAGCTATTTTTACCTCCTCAATGCTTTCTAATGTTAATGTATCTCTATCTGACATAATTCAATCTTTTTTAGTTTAACTCTCTTGTAATGTTTTGTTTGTTTTTGTTTACTCTAGGCAAACTTTTAATAAAATAACCCCTCCCTTTTGAGAGGGATTATTTGTTGTTTTGTTTTGATTTATTATTTTCTTACTACTTTAAGGTAAGCCGCTGGATTTGAAGGGTCAAAAACTGTTTTATCCATTGTAAGTGAAAATGGTTTCATATCATCATTTGGAATTTTAACTTTCATGCTTGTAGCTACTTCTTTGTATAAATCATCTAAGATTAACTTTTCAGCAATTGCATTATAATTTGGAGCTTCTTTCAAGTATCCGAATCTTACATATTGTGCCATTGCCCAAATACCATAAGATTTACGAGGGAAGTTTACAGTACCACCTTTGTAGAACAACATATAATCTTTGTCATATACTTCAGTACCTTGGTTACAACCTAAGTTATAATCTCCCATTAAACGTGATTCAATTACATCAGCTGGAGCATTTACATAAGGAGCTCTACCAATAATTGCAGCTGCTTTTTTACGATTAGCAGGAACATCTAACCACATACAAGCTTCCATAACCGCTTTCATTACTTTTTTAAGATCTTCTCTTCTTTTAACACTGAAATCTTTGTTTACTACCAATGCTTTTTCAGGATGATCTTTCCAAATATCTTGTGAAGCTACTTGAGTAAATCCGATTCCTTGTTTCACTGCAACACCACCCCAAGGTTCTCCTACACAATATCCATCCATATTACCCACTTTCATATTAGCTACCATTTGTGGAGGCGGAATAGTGATAATTTTAACTGCTTTTTGATTTAAACCTGCAATAGACATCCAGTTTCTCAACCACAAATCGTGAGTTCCTCCAGGAAAAGTCATAGCGAATGTTACTTCTTTTTCGGCTTTCAATTTAGCAGCAACTACTGGAGTTACTTTATTCATTTGTTTGAAACCTACTTTTCCACAAAAATCATTTGATAATGTAATTGCTTGTCCGTTTACACTTAGCATCATTGCTATTTTCATCTCTGAACCTGCTTTACCACCTACTCCTGTATAAACTGAGAAAGGCATTGAGTACAAACAGTGTGCTCCATCTAATTCACCTGTTAAGATTTTATCTCTAACATTAGCCCATGAAGACTCTTTAGTTACCACTACGTTCACTCCGTATTTTTTGAATAAACCTAATTCTTTTGCCATTACAATTGGCGAACAATCCGTTAGAGGAATAAACCCTAATCTTATTTCTTCACCTGACTGTGCATTTGTTTTCACTGCAGTTAAAGAAAACACTGTTACGATAGCTGCTAGTAGCACTCTTGAAAAGAGCCCTGCTGTTTTTTGAGTCGTTTTTTTCATCTTAATCATTTTATAGTTTAACCTTGTTTGTTTTATTTTTTAGCTAAAAAGTCTGGCTTAATATTCAACATTACATAAGCAAATTGAGGAGATAAGTTAGGAGTAGTTACATTTTTAACTGCTGCTGAAGCCATAGAATTTGTTGCTTTCATGATAGAATAGCCTGCTTCAAAACCAATAACCTTAGTTACATTGTATTTAACTGTTAAGTCAAATTCAGTTCCTAAATATTTACTTAAAGTACCTCCTGCTCCATCTGATAATTTGTTTCCTGCTTCAAATCCATGAACATCTAGTAAGAATATTAAATTGTCTTTAGCATTGTATTTTGCTTTGAAGAAATAGTTTAACAAACCTTGATTACCAAATCCATTAGCTGCATAGAAGTAATCCATTGCTCCCCAAAATTTATGTGGTGTTCCATATAAAGGATCAAAACGATTGTTTTGTGTCGCTGCTTTAGTTCCGTTAGTTCCTGACAAGAAGTCAATTCCAGGTCCTACAAATAATTTTCTATTAGCTTGATAAGTTGCTGTTATAGAAGCCATTTTAGAGCTGATTGAATTTCCGTCTTTATCATGACCTCCTTGATAGTAAGCACTACCTGTTAAGTTAATTTTTCTAGTAGGCATTACATTAAAGTAAACACCTGATGTATTACGGCTATAAACTCCTTCGCCATAAGTTTTAACACCCGCTATAGTAGTATATTGGTTGAAATCGTCTTTGAAAAACAAGAAGGAAACATCACCAAAGAAGAATTTTCTACCCAAATAAGCATATTGAAAAGACTTATACATAGTTCCTATTCCGTTAGTTCCTGCAGCGTAAGTTGTAGTTGTTGCTGGAACTGTACCTACTGTATTTGAACCATTATAAACTGTTCCAACATTTTGCATTTTATTTTGGTTAAAAGCAAGACCTGCATCAAAAATCCAACCTTTATTTGAGTATTTGAAGATTATCGCATCATGTCTTCTACCTTGTTGTAACCAGTCAAGACCTCCTAATACTTTTTGATCGTCATAAGAAATTTCCTGACGTCCAATTTTTAATGATATGTTTTGAGCTTTATTAATAGTGTCTTTAAGAGAATAATCTAACCAAGCTTCATTTAACATGATACCATCATTAGCATCTACTGTAACTTGATTAATAGAAGAAGCATCTTGTCCAAAAACGCGAACGTCTTGTAAGGATACAAAAGTTTTAAATCTATAACCTGCATAACCAATATTTAATCTTGTTCTTTGAGAATTAAATAATCCCGCTTTTTGACCTTCTTTAGACAATGTTCCTTGTCCATCTCTTACCTCTGTTCTTTCTCTTAATTGTCCAGTTGCTGTTAATTGAGCCTGAGACTCGTTATAACCAAAAACTGTAAGAGCGATACCTAAAAAGATAGATTTTGAAAAATTTACTTTTGTAACATCCACTTTTTGGATTCCTTGAAAAAAAAGTGATTTTGCTTTGATCAATTCCATAATTATTTATTATTAAGTTTTGTATGAAGCAAATCTACGTAAGTACTAATACTTAAAAACCATCTAAAAACCAGCCTAAAACAGCTTTTTAACACCTATAATCAAATAGTAAAACTCAGATTAAAACTTGCCAAAACGCAATAAACAACAGAAAAAGCCTGAAAACACAAGGGTTTACCTAAATCAAATACGTAGTTACAAACACCTATTGTCGATTTCTAAGTAGACTAAAACTACTTAATTATCAAAAAAAAGGATCCGAATTGGCTAATAATTCTAATAAATGACAATGAAAAAAAAAGTTGTTATACTATAATAAGGAATAAGTCTAAAAAATACTTTTTAGGTTAAACTTGAAATTAAGCTCTTATTGTTTTTCCAATATAAAATTCAAAAGCTTCTTTATGAAAATTAACCAACTAAATTCTAAAACTTAGAGTTTGCTCAATCACTCCTATAATGATATAGGTAATATTAATTTACTGAATTACTATTGTATTGCTTTACAGCAAAGGATTGACTTACTATACTAACGAAGAACTACATAAGGATACCTATATATAGTATAACATTTAAAATTCCAGTTCTCCCAGCCTCCTTTATCTCTATTTTTCTTCAATAAAGCCTAAAAACACTATTACACTAAATGTTATATTTTTGAATTAATAATTGTTTTTTGTACCAAAAAAAAAATAAAAAGCATTATTTTAGTCTTCTTTTATCTTTTTGTCAAACTTGAAAAATAAACTTAATTAAATAAGTACTTATACTTAATTAATACGTATTTTTACATTTCAAAAGTTATATATATACTGTTTGAAAAAGATTTCGTTATTAAAAAATACAAATGATAATGCAAAATTCAGAAATCAAAACTACGTGTTCGTATTGTGGAGTAGGATGCGGAATCATCGTTAGCAAAGATTCTAGTAATGGAGTTACCGTAAAAGGTGATAAAGACCATCCTGTAAATAGAGGAATGCTTTGTTCTAAAGGAATGAATCTACATTATGTAGCTAATGATACTTCTGATAGGATTCTTTATCCTGAAATGCGTTGGAGTAAGTCACATCCTATGGAGCGAGTAAGCTGGGATGATGGTTTAGATCGTGCAGCTGCCGTATTCTCTTCTATCATAAAAAAACATGGTCCTGATAGTGTGGGCTTTTATATCTCAGGACAATGTCTTACCGAAGAATACTATTTGGTTAACAAACTGGTAAAAGGCTTTCTAAAAACGAATAATATTGATACCAATTCGCGTCTTTGCATGAGCTCAGCCGTGGTAGGTTACAAAAAAACCTTCGGAGAAGACTCTGTACCTATTGCCTATGACGATATTGAACTTGCAGATACTTTTTTAATTACAGGAGCTAATCCTGCTTGGTGTCACCCTATTCTATTTAGACGTTTAGAACAACACCGTGAGAAAAACCCAAAAGTAAAGGTAATTGTAATTGATCCTAGAAAAACGGATACTGCCTTAACTGCCGATTTGCATTTGCAAATCCTACCAGGAAGCGATATCATCTTGTATCATGCTTTAGCCAAAAGAATTATTGAAAAAGGCTATACTGATACTAATTTTGTAAAAAAACATACCGAAAACTTCGAAGCCTATAAAGAATTAGTACTCTCTACTTCATTAGAAAAAGCATCACAACTATGCGGAATTTCTATCAAAGAAATTGATCTAGCTGCCGATTTAATTGGTAAAGCTCAAGGATTTCTTTCACTTTGGGCTATGGGATTGAACCAAAGTGCCGTTGGAGTGGATAAAAACACTGCGTTACTAAATATCTCATTACTTACTGGACATGTTGGAAAACCAGGTTCTGGTCCTTTTTCTTTAACAGGGCAACCTAACGCCATGGGCGGTAGAGAAGTAGGTGGAATGGCAAATTTATTAGCCGTTCACAGAGAATTAAGCAATCCTGAACACCGACAAGAAGTAGCCGATTTTTGGGGGGTAGACAGCGTTTCTGAGAAACCAGGTTTGACCGCTACTGAAATGTTTGACGCCTTAGAATCTGGAAAAATGAAAGCCATTTGGATTATTTGTACCAATCCAATGGTGAGCTTACCCGATTCTAGACGAGTGGAAAAAGCCTTGCAAAATGCCAAATTCGTGGTGGTTCAAGAGATATCACATAAAGCTGATACAGCTAAATTTGCCGATTTATTATTACCCGCAGCGGGATGGTTAGAGAAAGAAGGTACAATGACCAATTCCGAAAGACGTATTTCTTATTTACCAAAGGGAATTAATGCCCCAGGTGAAGCCCTTCCCGACTTTGAAATTCTAACTCGTTTTGCTAAAAAAATGGGATTCACAGGTTTCAATTTCAATACTGCTGAAGAAGTGTATAAGGAATACTGTCAAATGACCAAGAATACAACTATTGACATTTCATACCTGAATTACAATCGATTAAAACACGAAGGTACTTTCCAATGGCCTGTTCCTGATTATGGACATCCAGGAACTCCTCGTCTTTTTACCGATAAAAAATTCTATACTCCTTCGCAAAGAGCTATTTTCAATCTGCCAGTTGCTATTGAAAATACTTCAGAAAAACCAAGTGATAAATATCCTTTTATCCTTACCACTGGGCGTATTAGAGACCAATGGCATACGATGACTAAAACAGGAAAAGTATCTAGATTGCTATCGCATATTCCTAATCCTTTTTTAGAAATTAATCCTATTGATGCTTTCAAAACAGGAATCGAAAATGGAGATATTGTTGTAGTTAGCAGTAAAAACGGAGAAGTTCGCGTAAAAGCTACGGTGACCGATGCTATCAAGGAAGGCGTTCTTTTTCTACCAATGCATTGGGGAAAACAATTAGAAAACGATTTAAATAGAACCAACAACCTTACTAATACAGTGGTTGATCCTATTTCAAAAGAACCTGATTTTAAATATACTGCGGTTTCTATAACAAAATATAAAAAGCCTTTCCAAAAAATTGCCATTGTTGGCGCTGGAGCAGCCGCTTTTAGATTCATACAAAACTATAGAGAAATCAATACAACTGATGAAATCATTGTTTTCTCTAATGAAGCTAATCCGTTTTACAATCGTGTACTTTTACCTGAATATGTTACCGAAGAATTAACTTGGGAAAATCTATTAAAAATAAGAGACGAAGACGGTTTAAGCAAACTTAACATCACGTTGAAATCGTCTGTAGGTATCGAAAATATTGATACTACCGCTAAAACTATTAGAGATAGCCGAGGGGAAACACATACTTTTGACAACCTAATTCTTGCCACAGGAAGCCGTCCTTTTGTTCCTGAAAATGCACAATTGCACTTACCTGGACGTTTTACCATGCGTAAAAAAGAAGATGCTGACCGATTAAAAAATTATCTTGAAAATACTAATCTAGCTCCCGAAGAACAACATGTTGTAATTGTAGGTGGTGGTTTATTAGGTCTGGAATTGGCAGCAGCCTTAAAACATAAAAAGGTAAAAATTACCATTATCCAAAGGGCTTCCAGATTAATGGAACGTCAATTAGATCAAATTTCCTGTAAATTATTAGCCGAAGAAGTTCAGCTAAGAGATATTCAAATTTATTTTGATAATGAGGTAAGTACTGTTTTCGAATCAGACAATGACAACGAACTTGAAATTGCACTAAAAAGTGGACGTATCCTAACTGCAAACGCCGTAGTTTATGCCATTGGAACGATACCAAATATAGAAATAGCCAAAGAGTCTGGAATTGCCTGTGGTCGTGGAGTGAAAGTAAATCAATATTTACAATCTTCAAATCCTGATATTTTTGCCATTGGAGAAATTGCTGAATTCAACGGAAAGTTATTCGGAATCACTTCTGCTGCTGAGGAACAAGCCGATATTTTAGCTAACTATTTAGCTGGTGATATTAGCAGTTATTACAAAGGTTCGATATTGATGAACATCCTAAAACTGGAAGATATTAATCTTTGCAGTATTGGTGAACTTGAAATCCCGGAAAACGACGATAGTTACGAAGAAATTATATTTGCCGATTTAAAGAAACGCTATTACAAAAAATGTATCGTTAAAGACGATTTGTTAGTAGGCGCTATTTTGATGGGAGACAAAAATGAATTTGCCGAATTCAAAACCATGATTGAAAGCAAAATCGAATTGTCAGACAAACGAAACCAACTATTAAGAGGAAGTGGCGCAGCAGCCAAACCTGTAGTAGGGAAATTAGTTTGCTCATGTAGCCAAGTAGGAAGCGGAAATATAGAAGAAGCTATCAAATCAGGGACAACTAATTTTACTGAATTGTGCAAATCTACTGGAGCTGGTTTAGGCTGCGGTAGTTGTAAAACCGAAGTAAAAGAGATTTTAGCTAAATGTAAATGAGAAATTAGTGTTCAGTATTCAGTATCAGTTAGCAGATTTTCTGTAAACTGAACACTGCAAACCGAACACTGCAAACTAGAAAGACATGGAATTAACTCGATTAATAGTAAAAGGAGGCGTTATTTCGCCAGGAGAATTACGAAACATTGTAAATATGAGTATGGCTCAAGGGCTAAAAACTATTTCTTTTGGTTCCAGACAAGACATTATTTTTCCTGATGGATTTGAATATTCAGAAACAGAAAATAATGGCAAATTTCATATTGTTTATCCAAATGAACAAAGCGGAAACAACATTGTTTCTTCCTATGTTTCTACTGATATATTTAGAAATACGCCTTGGCTTACAGGTAATAAATTCCTGTATGTCTTAGAGCAATTCAAAGAACAACCTGCTTTAAAAGTAAATATTACCGACCCAAAGCAGCAACTAGTTCCTTTGTTTACAGGACACATCAACTTTATCGCTTCTGAGCATGAAGACTATTGGTATTTGTACATTCGTTTACCTAATTGGCAACGCATGGAAGTTTATCCTGTATTGATTTACAGCTGGGATATTGCCAAAATTTATTACGAAATTGAACGCCTTGTTAGCGAAGAATCTATTGGAATTGATATGATTTTCAATCTTGTAAGCGAAAATATAGACTCTAACAACCGTACAATAGACAAAGATTTAAATGTTCCATTTTATCCTTTTCCATATTACGAAGGAATGAACCGCCTGGGAATTGATCAGTACTGGCTTGGTTTGTATTGGAGAAACAACCTGTACGATTTAGAGTTTCTAAAAGAAATGTGTGATTTGTGTTTTGATTGCAAAATCGGAAAAATATCTATCACACCTTGGAAATCCTTCGTTATAAAAGGAATTCCCAAAGACCGAAAATTAGACTGGGAGAAATTCCTTGGTAAAAAAGGGATCAATGTGCGCCATTCCTTATTAGAATTAAACTGGCATTTGCCTGTGGCTACCGATTGGTCTTTGAACCTGAAAACATTCTTGGTGAGAACCTTAGATCAGTTTGACATTAGTACCTACGGACTTACTTTTGGAATATCTGATTACAATCGTGAAGGTCATTATTTTACTTCGATTGTTATCGAAAAAAACCAATTACCAAAGGATTTGGAATCAATCAAAATCCGTGATACTTATAATGTTTTGTATGCTAAGCATTTTAACCCAAACACTCGCGACTATGTGATTCATACTCAAGATATAGACAAACTAGAATTACCTAGTATTTTGATAGAATTGAGTAAAAAATACTTTAATGAATTAGGAAGCAATGTTGCCATTGAAAACAATGCTAATAATGCCACTAAGAAAGAAAAACAAGAACATGATGTTTACCAATGTTCTGAATGTCTTACTATTTATAATTCTGAATACGGCGATGCTCAACAAGACATAGAAAAAGGTGTTTTGTTTAATGATTTACCAATTGATTATTGTTGTTCTTTATGCGAAGCTCCAAAATCTAATTTTGTACTTTTATCGGCTGAAAAACAAGATATTTAAAACTAGAATTACCCAAAAACAACAATAATATGACTACCGAATATAAAACCGTCGATTCTTCAAAAATAATAATCTCTGAATTAATGCTGCCTTCGCACACTAATTTCAGTGGAAAAATTCATGGTGGTTATATTTTATCCCTAATGGACCAAATTGCCTTTGCTTGTGGCTCTAAATTTTCAGGAAATTATTGTGTTACCGCTTCGGTTGATACCGTAAACTTCTTAAAACCAGTTGAAGTTGGTGAATTGCTAACTATGAAAGCCAGTGTAAATTATGTAGGAAACAGTTCTATGATTATCGGAATTCGAGTAGAAGCCGAAAACATTCAAACTGGAGCTATTAAACATTGTAATTCTTCCTATTTTACAATGGTGGCCAAAGATAAAGAAGGTAAAAACGTAGCCGTTCCAGGTTTAATCCTTACCACACTTAAAGAAGTGAGTCGTTTTGAGCATGGTATCAGGCAAATTGCCTTGAAAAAAGAGAAAGAATACCAAAAAACAATCGCTACTTTTGGTTCTATAGAAAGTATTTTAAAATCAAATAAGTATAAAGTTAAAGTAGACTTTGAACAATAAATGTAGGCTATAAACTCGACCGTTTTTTAAAACGGCCGAATCTATAAACAACATCTAAAAACGCAAAAAGCACAGTTTAACGCTGTGCTTTTTGTATTTGTAACTTACTTTAAAAAATAGGGTTACCCCCCAATCGCAATCATAGAGCGGTTGTCTTGGTTTAAAACAGGATTATCAACATCTTCAATGGTAGTCATTCCAGCTCTTACTTTCTTCTTGCGTTTAATAGCTGTAGCTATAATAGTTTCAATTGCTTCACCATTTCTATAAGGAGTCAATAAATCGGTTTCGGAGTTAGAAAACAGGCAATTCTTGATTTTTCCATTTGCCGTAAGGCGAATTCTATTGCAGCCATCGCAAAACGGATTCGTAATCGAACTAATGATTCCGAAACTTCCCAAGTGATTTTTAATCTTGAATTCTCTAGCGGTGAAGTTTTTTTCGTCTTGGAGTTTCTCCAAATTGGCTTCCTGAAAATTAGCGCTAACCTGGTCTAAAATTTCCTTTTGAGAAACCATTTTACTTCTATCCCATTCGTTTCCTGCAAAAGGCATGAATTCAATAAAACGAATCGAAATAGGCAAAGACTGGGTTAAATTAATAAAATCAATAATTTCGTTATCATTAAAACCTTTAATCAAAACCACATTTACTTTTACCTTGAAATCATTATTTAAGAGCAAATGCAAATTGTCAATTACCTTTTCAAACTGATTGCGAAGTGTAATAGTGTTGAATTTAGAAGCAACTAAAGTATCCAGACTCAAATTGATTTTTTTGACTTTAAATTGCTTTAAAACGTCAATATGTCGGTCAATTAGGATTCCGTTTGTGGTAATTGAAACTTCGGTTTCTAAGACAGATAATTTTTCGATAATTTCAGGAAAGTCTTTTCGCAATAGCGGTTCTCCTCCTGTTAATCGTATTTTATTAACTCCATTATTTACAAATGTTTGGGCAATAGCAACCAGCTCATCGGCGGTCATCAACTCTTTCTTAGGAGTTAACGCAATCCCCTCTGCTGGCATGCAATAAGTACAACGCAAATTGCATTTTTCAATTAACGAAATACGCAAATAGTTGTGTTTACGACCAAAATCATCCGTCAATATGGTGTTATTTGGTATCATGATTACTCCCTTTTAGGATGTGAAAAACATGCAAAACATGAGGAAAAATAGCATCCATAGATTCTCTGGCACCATTGACAGATCCCGGCAAAGCCAAAATCAAACTATCGCCAATGGTTCCTGCTACTGAACGCGAAAGCATCGCATATGGCATTCTATCCTGTCCATAATTGCGGATAGCTTCTTCGATTCCTGGAATTCTATTTTCTAATAAAGGTTCTAATGCTTCTGGTGTAACATCTCTTGGCGAAAGCCCTGTTCCTCCAGTAAAAATAACCAATTGGTTATCCTGAGCATATTTTTTAGTTCTGTCCTGGATAAAATCAACCTCATCAGGAATAATTTCGTAATGAGAAGTTTCTACTCCAAAAGACTCTAATTTCTCTACAATAACTTTTCCGGAACGATCTTCTTTTTCGCCAGCAAAAATAGAATCTGAACAAACAAAAACAGCCGCTTTTAATACATCGCGGAATCTATTTTTATAAGACGACTTCCCTCCTTTTTTCTCCACTAATTTAATAGTCGAAATTTCTATATTCTTATCAATTGGTTTTAGCATATCATACATTGTCAACGCAACAATAGACGCACCGTGCATGGCTTCAACCTCAACTCCTGTTTTATAAACTGTCTTTACAGTAAAAAGAATATCAATAGTTAAATCCTTAATTTCATACCCCACAGCCGTATATTCAATAGGCAGTGGATGACAATCAGGTATAGATAAATGGGTGTTTTTTACAGCAAATAAACCCGCTGTTTTAGCCATTTCAAGTACATTACCTTTGGGAACTAAATTTTTCTCAATAGCTTCAATAGTTTCTGGCAAACTCACTTTTACAGTTGCCATAGCTGTTGCTGAGCGCAACGTACTTATTTTATGGGTAATATCTACCATTTTTTATTTATTTTGCTTCCAAATGAAGTCTTCATTTTCAAATATTTCTTTACCAAAGATAGGCACATCGGTCTTAATCCAATTCACAATCGCTTCAGTAGCTTCATAAACCTGAGTGCGATGTCCTGCTGAAACAAATACAAATAAACAAATTTCGCCTGCTTTTACCAGACCTACGCTATGATAAATGTGCATGCAAACCAAATCAAATTTGGCGAAAGCCTTTTCTCTAATAGCAGTCAAAGCTTCGTTTGCCATTTCTTCATAAGCGGTATAATCAATAGCTTTTACCACATTTTCCTCATGAATATCAGCACGAACCTGACCTAAAAAAATATTGTGTGCACCAATGGTATGTTTCCCTTGGTGTTTAGCTATCGAATCGGCTATAAATTCAGGAGTAATTGCTCCTTCTATGAAAACTTTTTTGCTCATATTAATATTTTATATAATTATCCGCTAACAAACTAAAGAATAGCCCATGGATGACACTGATTTAACAAATAAAAACGGATTTTATTTCTTTTATACCATATAAGTCATATAAGTTTTTAACTTTATTATGCCTTACTTATTTTATAAAAGTCCATATAAGGTAACCGCTGCTTTTTACACTAAATTATTCTTACTACTTATATGTGCTTATTATATCAAAATTATAACTAAAAACTTAAGCCAAAAATCTAAAACTTATATGACTTATATGGTGAAAAAAATATTCTTTACATTTTACAAAATGGAAATAGCTCTATTCGCTATAATTCCCTCCATTTTTAAGGCACCACCTACAACACTCTGGACTTTTAAAAACTGATTTTTTCTCAGTATTTCAACCGCTTTTTTACTTCTCATTCCCGATTGGCAATACACAAATATAGTTGTATTCGAATCTAATCTATCTAAATTATTCTCTAAATCGGCAAGTGGAATTTGGATTGCATTCGGCAAACTTAACTTTGGAAATTCATCCTCATTTCTAACATCTAGAAAAACAACATTCAAATTATTAATTTGTTCCAAAGCTTCGTTAGCCGAAATTTCTAAAACGGAGTTATCAATTAGCTTGTATTTTTTTTCGAAATCTACTCGGCTCAATGGAATAACATTAGATTTAACCAAACCAAACTTTTGTTGGTCGTTATTTAACATATTGTAAACCAGCAATTCAGAAGACAACAGCTCACCTATTCCTAAAACCATTTTCAAAACTTCATTAGCTTGAAACATCCCGATGATTCCCACCGAAATTCCCATTACACCAGCATCTACACAATTTTTAGTATGAGTGGACTCATCTGGAAAAAGACAGCGATACGTTGGTCCGTTTTGATAATTAAACACTGAAACCTGACCTTGAAATTTATAAATAGAACCGTAAACAAAAGGTTTATTGGTTACAACACAAGCATCATTAATCAAGTATTTAGTATGCAAATTATCAGTTGCATCGACCATAATGTCATACTGTTCGAATAATTCGATTGCATTTTTGACATTCAAAGTATCGGTAATGGCATTAATTTGTATCGAAGGATTCAAAGACAAAGCCATTTCACGAGCTTCAAGTGCTTTTGATTTTCCTATGGCATCACTTCTATAAATTACCTGACGTTGTAAATTAGAAAGTTCAACAGAATCGTCGTCAATAATACCAATTTCTCCAATTCCTGCTGCAGCCAAATACGGTAAAATTGCCGCACCTAAACCACCAGCACCAATGATTAAAACCTTGGCCTGACCTAATTTCTCCTGACCTTTTTCGCCAACTTCAGGAAGTATAATTTGTCGATTGTAACGCATAAGAAAATTATTTTTTAACCTCCCGCAAATGGAGGTAATAAAGCAACAACATCATTGCTAATTAACATATAGCCGTTTCTGTCCTGCACTATTTTTTGATTGACTGCAATGCTATAAGAAAGCGATGCTAAATCGTATTTTTGGTCTAATTCGTCTACTAATTCCTGTAAGGACTTATTAGAAAAAGGCATATTTTCACCTTGTACTTTTGTTTTCTCGGCTACAGCACCAAAATATTTTACACTTAGCATTATTCCGTTACATTTAAATTTTGAAAAATAAATTCATCCTCAGTATAAGCTGCTTTAGTAAAAACAGCCAAATCAGAAGCGTGTTTCACCACCTCACCAATTACAATAATTGCTGGCGAAGCCAATTTATGTTCAGCTACTAATTTATTGATAGTACTTACTGTTCCTATAACTTTTTTCTGCGTGTCTTTCGTTCCGTTTTGAATAATGGCAACTGGTAAATCGTCAGTTCTATTGTTTTGATAAATAGAAACAATCTCGTTTAGTTTATTCATTCCCATCAAAATCACCACTGTAGCTGATGATTGTGCTGCCAGACTAACATCAGTAGATAATTTATGTGCTGAAGTTGTTCCTGTAATTACCCAAAAACTCTCTGAAATCCCACGTTGTGTTAAACTAATTCCATTAGAAGCAGGAACTCCTAAAGCCGAAGATATTCCCGGTACAATAGCTGTTTCTAAACCATGTTTCTGAGCAAATTCAATTTCTTCACTTCCTCTACCAAAAACAAATGGATCACCTCCTTTTAAACGTACAACATGACCATGACGTTGCGCCATAACAACAATCAAATCGTTAATTTGATCCTGAGTATAAGCATGACACCCAAAACGCTTACCCACAAAAACTATCTCAGCTCCTGCAGCAGCATATTGCAATAAATCCTCATTTACAAGTGCATCATAAAGCACTACATCCGCATCTCCTATGGCTTTAATGGCTTTGATGGTAATTAATTCCACATCGCCAGGACCAGCTCCTACAATTGTCAACTTTGGTGTGTTAGCATTCTTCATATTCTTCAGTATAAATTGGTATTCAGTTCATTTAATTCAGCAACCGAATTGACATTTCTAAATTGCTTACTTTGCTCTCCCGCAACTTCTATTATTTGGTGATTCACTTTTGCTAATAAGCGCATCATTTTCAAATCATTTTCTTCAATAGCCTTTTCGATAATTGGAATTATTTTCTTCGAATAAATTCCTATCAAAGGATGAATTTTATTAGCATCTGAAAAGACAGAAACATCAAAATCTGTGCTATGTTTTGTTATCAGTTCCGATAATAATTCCGTAGAAATTAAAGGAATATCACAACTTAATATCAAATTAATCTCCGATTGGGAATGAACCAAAGCCGAATAAATTCCGCCAATAGGTCCTTTTTCTAATTCAATATCTTTTATTTTTTTATAGGACAAATAATCATAATCCGATGTATTAGTCACTAATTGTATTTCATTACTAATAGGCAATACTGCCTCAATAATATGCTCAATAAACGGTTTTCCCTGAAAAAGCACTAATCCCTTCTCCGACTGCATTCGGCTACTTTTACCGCCACAAAGAATTGATATTGTTACTTTTTTCATTTTATCTTAATTAAAAGGCAAAACCCTTACTTCTTCACTCTCTTTTATTTCCGTAACTCCATAAGGTACAACAATCAAGCCATTTGCAATTGAAAAAGTATTCAACATTGCCGAGCTTTGACTTTCTAAAACCGTCACCTTTTCATCTTCATACAAGGCTTTTAAAAACAAAGTCTTCCCAGAAGTATTCTTAAAAGCAGTGCTTATTTTCCTTTTCATTTCTGGCAAATGAATGGCTTCAAATCCCATTAATTTTTTCAAAGCAGGCAAAGCATATACATAAAAACAAGTCAATGACGAAGCTGGATTTCCTGGTAAAGCAAAGACTATTTTATTTTCTTTTCGACCAAAAAACAAAGGTTTACCTGGTTTTTGATTGATTTTATAAAACAACTCCGTCACTCCATTTTTCAACAAGGCTTCTTTTACGTAATCATAATCTCCAACGGAAATTCCTCCTGAAATCAACACTACATCAAAATTAGCCAAACAACTTTCGACAGCTTTAATTGTTTTTTTCAAACTATCTTTCACTTTAAAAACAGTCGCTTTTTTAATTCCGTTTGCCTTTAAAGCCGCCTCTATCATCAACGAATTGCTTTCGTAAATCTTCCCTTTGGGTAATTTCTTTCCAGCTGCCACTAATTCATTTCCTGTAACTAAAATAGCAACCTTAGGCTTTTCGTACACTTTTATTTTTGTAATTCCCAAACAAGCTAAAAAACCAATAGCTGCAGGAGTAATTACTGTATTTATATCAAAAACCAATTCTCCTTTTTTAATCTGCTCGCCTTTTTCGCGAACATTAGCACAGGCTACTGGCATTTTTTCTATTTGCAACAAATTATCAGTTCTTGTTGTATGCTCCTGCATGACCACCGTATCAGTATCATCAGGAACAAAAGCACCTGTAAAAATGCGAACCGCTTGATTTTGTTCAATTTTATCATCCTTATAATCTCCAGCCTGTGATGTATTTATTACTTCAAATTGCGTTAAATTGCTGTGCGAAAAAGCATATCCATCCATCGCCGACTGACGAAAAGGAGGCATATGTATTGGCGAATAAACCGCTTCTGCTAACACATAACCCAGTGATTTACTCACTTTAATTTTTGTGACTGGCATTTTACAGCTGTTCTCTGCAATAATTTCTAAGGCCTCGGCTACTTGAATCATAAAAACCAAAATTTTAAAACTAAGTATAAATACTTATGCAAATATACGTAATTTTGATTAGTACTGTTATAAAACTGCGGTTTTATACAGCGAAATGTAATATTTCGAATTAACTCTTTATAAATTGCGAAAAAACAAATATATAGTTGCTTTTTGTTATAAATCCTTAAAGTTAATTTCCTCCATAAACCACTAATTTTGCCGTCTTACTCAATAAACAGCTGTATTACATTATTCAAAAGGCAAAATCAACGAGTTCGTTATTTGCTCTAAAACCTCAAAAGCAGTCTCTGCCATTTTATTCCCCTTGGTATCTAAAAGCGGATTAATTTCGCAAAATTCAATACAAATTACCTTTCGAGAAGCTATAATCTGGTTGATAATTGCAATTACCTCATATTGATCAAAACCTTTTGAAACAGGAGTTCCTGTTCCATTTGATATTAAATCACAATCTAAAGAGTCTACATCAAACGAAATATAAATCATATCGCAATTTGCCAATTGTGTCAAGGCTTTTTCAACACAAATTTCTAAACCTTTATAACGTACTTCCTCTACCTTGAAATTCTTAATTTCTAATTCAGCCATTTGCTTATCCTCGGCTTCTTCTGTGTCACGAACACCAAAATAAATTAGATGTTCCGGATCAATTTTAGCTGCTTCAACACCAATATGTTTCATCTCCTCCCAATGTTGTTGGGTTTCGGGAATAACATCATTAATTTGGCATTTCAAATTATCCAAAGCAAGAGCTGCCGCCAATGGCATTCCGTGAATATTCCCTGATGGAGAAGTATAAGGCGAATGCAAATCGGCATGGGCGTCAATCCAGATTACCCCTAAGGTTTTATGTGGATAAAATGCCTTAATACCACTTATAGTCCCCAATGCAGAAGAATGATCTCCTGACAAAACGATAGGCAAAAAATCAGCTTCTAAATTTCGTTTTATAGTATAAGAAACACGGGTACATTGCTCTAAAACAAATTCAATTCTCTTTGCAAATGTATTTCGGTTTTTATCATAAATACTTTCGTTATGCGTCTTTATATCTTCAAAAGTAAACTGATTGAAATACTCACTTCCGTGATTAATTGCAGCAATTTCTAATGCATCAATTCCTAAATCGGCACCTCGGGTCCCTCCACCTATATCCGAGCGATTTTTTATTAATTTAACAACCCGATCCATAGTGTTTTATTTAAAATCATTTAATGCTTTTTCGATAATAGAAAGACAATCTTGGATTTGATTTTCGGTGATCACTAATGGTGGCGCTAAACGAATTTTGTTTCCATGTGTAGGTTTAGCAAGCAAACCATAATGGCTGAATTTCATACAAATTTCCCAGGCCAAATCTGATTCTTCATCACAATCAATCACAATAGCATTCAATAATCCTTTTCCTCTTACCAGAGTAATCAAAGGATTTCTTGAAGCGATAGCATTCAATCCGTCTCTTAAAACAATTCCTAAACGCTCTGCGTTTTCGGCTAAATCCTCCTCTTTTACCACTTCAAGCGCTGCGATGGCTACTGCCGCTGCGACTGGATTTCCGCCAAAAGTAGAACCGTGTTGTCCTGGCTTAATTACATTCATAATGGCATTATTTGCCAAAACTGCCGATACAGGATAAACACCTCCTGAGATGGCTTTTCCTAAAATTAGAATATCAGGCTGCACATTTTCATGCTGTACGGCTAATAATTTCCCCGTACGTGCAATTCCTGTTTGCACCTCATCTGCAATAAATAATACATTGTGTTTCTCGCATAATGCTTTGGCTTTCGCCAAATAACCTTCGCTAGGAACATAAACTCCTGCTTCACCCTGAATAGGTTCTACTAGAAATCCAGCAATATTTTTAGATGATTCCAATACTTTTTCTAAAGCATCTAAATTATCATATTCAATCTTAATAAAACCATCGGTAAAAGGACCAAAACTCTTACGAGCCGTTTCGTCATTAGAAAACGAAATAATAGTTGTAGTTCTTCCGTGGAAATTATTCTCGCATACAATAATCTGCGCTTGATTTTCATGAATTTTCTTTACCTCATAAGCCCATTTTCTACATAGCTTCAAAGCAGTCTCAACAGCTTCAGCTCCAGTATTCATTGGTAAAACCTTATCAAAACCAAAATATTTTGTTACATATTCTTCATAAACACCTAATTGGTCGTTGTAAAAAGCACGGGAAGTCAGTGTTAATTTTTGTGCTTGTTCTACCATTGCTCCTACAATTTTAGGATGACAATGCCCTTGATTCACTGCTGAATAAGCCGACAAGAAATCATAATATCGTTTTCCGTCTACGTCCCAAACAAACACTCCTTCTCCTCTTTCAAGAACTACTGGTAATGGATGGTAATTATGAGCGCCATAATTGTCTTCTTTATTGATTAAGGCTTCTGATTTTGAAGAATGTATTTGTTGTGTTTGTTCCATGATAATTATGTTAAATGCTAAGATTACAAAATTACGCATATTTTATCGCCTATCAAAACCTCAAAAAGCCTTATAATTTGCGATGAATTCACGAATTATTCATTTATTTTTAGGTTGTTTTTCACTACAAATTCTCTGATTATTTATTAAATATTTGACCTTTGTGAACTTTGCAAAAAAACCTGTGCCCTTTGTGATTAAAATTATTCCTCAACATCAGCCTCATCAATAGACTATTTTAAAATTAATTTTCAGATATTTGTTAGTATCGCCTTTTTAATAGCTTGAATTAATAAAATGAAAAAACTAATTTATCTCCTTACTTTTAGTTGTATAGCTTCTTGCCAAGGCACCAAAGAAGCTGCTACAAAAAGCCTTTTTAACCCAATAAAATACAGCAACAGCATTACTGCAGCCGAATTAAAAACACATCTATACATCGTGGCCAGCGATTCTATGTCTGGAAGAGAAACGGGTTCTATTGGACAAAAAAAAGCGGGCAAATATCTTATTAGTCAGTATAAAAAAGATAAAATTGCTTTCCCTAAAGGAGCTCACAATTATTACCAACACATTCCTGCAGCTTTCCTGAATGCCAAACGCGATGAAAACTTACCCGATTCTGAAAATGTTTGGGCATACATCGAAGGCTCTGAAAAACCAGATGAAGTAATTGTGCTTTCTGCTCATTACGACCATGTGGGAGTTAAAAATAATATCATTTTTTATGGTGCCGATGATGATGCTTCGGGAACGGTGGCTTTACTCGAAATTGCTCAGGCTTTTCAATTAGCCAAAAAAGATGGTCATGGTCCTAAACGTTCTATTTTATTTCTTCATGTTACAGGAGAAGAACACGGTTTACATGGCTCGCGTTATTATTCCGAAAATCCTCTATTTCCTTTAAAAAATACCGTTGCCGATATCAATATCGACATGATAGGACGTCGTGACGAGGCGCATGCTAATTCAAACAACTATGTTTATTTAATTGGAGCTGATAGACTTTCAAGTGAATTAGACAAGATTTGTACCGAGGTTAACGAAAAATACGTTCATTTAAAAATTGACTATAAATACAATGCACAAAATGACCCCAACCGTTTTTACGAGCGTTCGGACCATTATAATTTTGCCAAAAACAACATCCCTTCTGTTTTCATTTTCAATGGTACTCATGCTGATTATCATAGAAAAACAGATACACCCGATAAAATTGAATACGATGCTTTGGCAAAAAGAAGCCAACTTGCTTTTAACATTGCCTGGGAGTTAGCCAATAGAGAAAACCGAATTGTAGTCAACAAAAAATAAGATTTAGTTATTACTCAGAGATTCGCTTATTTTTTATCTTTGTGTCCTTTGCGAAAAACTTTGCGAACTTTGTGGTTAAAGTCACTTTGCAAAAAACTTTGCGGTTAAAATAAATGCTCCATTTTTTAGCATTTGTTTAATACCTACTTTCCTTTCGAACAAAATTACTATCCCTAACTTGCTCGTTTTTTATTAAAAAATCAAACGATAATCATCATTACAGCATAAAAAATGAAATTTAAAGCAGTACTATTCGACTTAGACGGAACCCTAGTCAACTCACTTATAGACATCGCCGATTCAATGAATAAGGTGTTAGAAAAACGAAAACTACCTACTCATAGTTATGAAGTCATAAATGGTTTTATCGGTAGCGGACTTAGAAATCTGGTTACTAAAGCACTTCCTGAAACAGCTAAAAGCGAAGAAAATATCGAAAGTTGTTTTAACGAAATGATTGCCGAATACCGCGAAAATTGCACCAACAAAACATCGGCTTACGATGGAATTACAGCTTTGTTAGACGAATTACAATCTCGAAATATTAAACTAGCCGTGTTATCTAATAAGGCTGATGAATTAACAAAGAAAATTAGCCATGCTCTATTTCCTAATTATTTCGAAATTGCAAATGGCTTGAAAAGCGAAGCTTCAAAAAAACCGCATCCATCAGGAGCAATTGAAATTGCTAAAGATTTAGGTTTTTCTCCTGAAGAAATCCTCTATGTGGGCGATTCAGGAATTGATATGCAAACAGCAAAAAATGCCAATATGTATGCGGTAGGAGTTCTTTGGGGATTCAGACCAAAAGAAGAACTACTAGCCGAAGGCGCTCAATCTATTATCAATCATCCATTGGAATTAATTGAGCTTTTATAAATTGAATACCAAGGAAAAGATAATTTATACTCTTTTCAAAATAACAAAAACATGAAATACAAATGCATCATTTTTGACTGTGATGGCGTACTGGTAGACAGCGAAGCAATTTCTATTGGCACCTTAGTCAGCATGGCAAAATCACATGGAGCAATCATCGAAGAAAACGAAGCTCATCAATTATTTCTAGGTAAATCGCTAGAGTTTTGTTTTGAATACATCGCCAATTTAGCCAATAAAAAATTACCCGAAAGTTTTGAAGAGGATTTCAGAATGCGCACTTTTGAAGCTTTCGCAAAAGATTTACAACCGGTTAAAGGAATTCATGAATTGCTAGCAAAAATTCAAGTTCCCATAGCTGTAGCCTCTAACGGTCCAGCCGATAAAATCAGACTCAATTTAGCCACAACCCAATTGATTGATAAATTTGAAGGAGCTATTTTTAGCGCTTACGATATCAACAGTTGGAAACCCAATCCCGAATTGTATCTACATGCTGCAAAAACAATGGGTTTTGACGTAAAAGATTGTGTTGTTGTAGAAGACAGTCCAGCAGGAGTTCAAGCCGCTTTGGCAGGTGGATTTGCTGTTTTTGGCTTTACCAATCACTCTAATTTTGATGCTTTACAGCAAATGAACATTCCTTTATTTGATGATATGGCTAACTTAGACTTACTTTTGCAATAATTACAAAACGGTAATTTTTACCGCAAAGATTCGCAAAGGAGAAAACGCAAAAGTTCTCAAAGCTTATTTTAAACTTTGCGAAACTTTGCGGTTAAAGACATTCCGTTAAGGTTAATACAATTAAACACTATGACTACACACCTAGCCTTACTCCGCGGAATTAACGTTTCAGGACATAATATGATGAAAATGGATGCACTCCAAAAATCATTGGAAAATATTGGTTTTACCAATGTGACTACCTACATTCAATCTGGAAATGTATTTGTAACTACTGAAGAAGAAAATCCAGCAGCTGTAGGATTCAAAATCAAACAGGAAATTTTTAAAAGCTTTGGTCATGATGTCCCTGTAGTGGTTATAAACAAAGAGGACTTAAACTCTTGCTTGAAAAACAATCCTTTTTTAAAAGCAGCCGATGTAGACACTAAAAAACTCTATGTGGCTTTTGTTTCGATGGAATTACACAAAGACCGTATTCACGACTTAAAAATAAGTGCTGTTAAACCCGATGAAGTTCATATTGACAATAACAGAATCTTTATTAAATATGCTGTTTCAGCTGGAAAAACCAGATTAGATCAAAAATACATCGAAAAAAGACTGAATCTCACTGCTACCATTCGCAACTGGAATACAGTTAATCATTTATTGAAAATGTACGAAGATTTCGAGCAATAAAAACAAACACTTTACGAATACATCAGAATTATAATTAAAAAATCAAGATTCTTTCAAAAAACATTGGTTCGATTTCTAAATCTATAAAAAAACAAACCACCTAAGTACTTTTATTTTAAAATTACGTATTAATACTTATTTTTTATTTACATTTGTTCTATTCATACCTTGGGTATCAACTCATCAACAAATAGAGTTACAAATGAGAGGAATTACTACAGATTGTACTAGCTGTATCAATAGCAATTGTTTTATCAAAAAACATTTGCATCTGGAAAAGATGCAGGATTTTGTTTTAGAAAAAACCAATTATACCTGCAAAAAAGGACAGCAATTCATGATTGAAGGCGCTCCTATGCAAGGACTATACTTCATCTACAAAGGAAAAGTAAAGGTTTTAAAAACAGGAATTTACGGCAAAGAACAAATTGTTCGCCTTACAACTGATGGAGACACCTTAGGTTTCAGGGGTTTTGGAACTAGCAACCGCTACCTAGTTGCAGCTTCGGCAATTGAAGATACTGTTTTATGTAATTTCAGTAACGATATCATGCATTCCATTCTAAAAACGATTCCGGAATTCACTTATGACATGATGCTTTTTTATGCTGAAGAATTGAATAAAAGCGAAAATAGAGTCAAAAAAATTGCTCAAATGAATGTTCGCGAAAGAGTGATTGACATCTTGTTGTATCTACTGAAAAAATTTGGTCATACTAACAATTTACTGAACATTAATCTTTCTCGAAAAGAAATTGCTGATTTTGCTGGAACTACCGATGAACAAGTAACACGTATTCTTTCCAGCCTAAAAAAAGAAGGTCATATCAAAATTGTCAATAAAAAAATAGGCTTGCTGCAAGTAGATAAGCTGAATTCTGAAATTATTGAGCATAAATAAAACACATCAGAACTTTTACAAATTGCGCAAATTTCCACAAATTAATCTGTGAAAATTTGCGCAATTTTTGGTTAAAAAAAGCTATTCTAAAGCTTTCAAAATCGCTTTTCGTTTTATTTTTCCGCTATCAGTGGTTTCAAATTCTGGAACAAAAAATACCGCTTTAGGTTTTTCGTATTTATCTAAACCATCAAAAATCGACTCGCTCCAATCTTGACTTACTCCTTCAACAAGCAAAACTAATTTCTCTCCTAAAATAGCATCTGGAATTCCTCCCACAAAAAATCGATTTACTATAACCGTAGCCAATTTTTCTTCTATTTGTTCAGGAATCAGTTTAATACCACCACTATTAACCACATTATCGATACGCCCTAAAAGCACAAATTGACGATCGTTTATTATTTGCACTAAATCATTGGTAAACAAACGTTCCTCACTAACATGAGGCGCATCAATAACCAAACAATCATATTCATTTTGAGAAATACTAACATTAGGCAAAATTGAAAAAGCAGACTCTCCTATTTTCTTTGCGGCAATATGGGTAATGGTTTCCGTCATTCCATAAGTTTCATACACTTTGGTACTAACATCAAGCAGCTTTTTTTCTAAAGTAGTATTCATTTTGGCTCCGCCAATAATAAGTTTTCTCACCTTATACAATTCAGTCAACGAATTTTCAACTTGCAAAGGAACCATCGCAACAAAATCATATTCTTTTTTAACAGCAGCAAGCGGATTTGAATTTGGCGAAACAAAATCAATTGCTAAACCCAAAATAAGACTTCTTACTAACATCATTTTCCCAGCTATAAACTGAACTGGTAAACAACACAAAGCGGTATCTCCAGGTTTTAATTCGAAAAAATCTCCCGTTGCTAATGCCGAATTAACCAAAGCTTGTTTGCTTTTTCGAATTATCTTAGGCGCTCCTGTAGTACCCGAAGTTTGCAAATCGATATAAGGTTTTTCATCAAACCAATCGAGTAAAAAATCGCCGATGGCTTTTTCATATTCATCTCCTTCTTTTATCAAATAATAAGCGGCCACTCGCAGTCCATTACTATCAAAATGAACGCCATTGAATTTAAAAAAATTGTGAATGTTTTTATAAGTAACTTTTCTCATGAATTAATTCTTTACATCGATTCGTCCAGTTAATTTTTCTTTCCAATTATTCCATTGGTATTTTCTACTAAAGATAAATAAAAGCAAAGGGTAAAACAGTAATACCGGCAAAATTATATCGCTTACTGCCTCAGGTTCTGACAAATCTTTAAAAATAGAATGGGTTTGAAAAGCCGACCAATCTGAAGTAACTAATAAGGCACCAATTAAATTATTAGCAGCATGAAACCCTAAGGCTAATTCCATTCCTTCGTCCATCAAAGTGAGGATTCCTAAAAACAATCCCGTTCCTATATAATACACAAAAATGATGTTGCCCATTTTTGAAACTTCGGGATTAAAAAGGTGCATTCCGCCAAAAATAAGCGAGGTCATCAATAAAGGAAACCATTTGTTTCGAGCCAAATTCGCGAAACCCTGCATCAAATAACTTCTAAAAACATATTCCTCAGTGCTAGTTTGAATTGGAACTAAAGCAACAGCAATAACAAACAAAATAGCAAAAGGAAGTGGCTTAAAATTCAACTCATACAAAGTGGGATTTGAAAAATAAAAAACCAAAGTAGAAACTATTGAAAACACCGCCCAAAGTCCAAATGAAAACCGAATTCTGCTCCAATCTACTTGCCTTCTAGAAGTAGTTACCGAAAGAAAGCTTTGGCGATGCAAATATTTCACAACAAAATAAATGCTTGCAAAAGCAAAGACGAATGAAATTAGAATCAGGAAAAAAGTAAGATTTGGTTCAAAAAACTGCATGATTCCGTCGCTAGTAGACGGATAACTTACTCCCGTTATAATGATTTTTCCAATAACAGCTATTAACAAAGGAAGCTGCCCCACAAAAGAGGCTGCAATTATAAATAAAGAACCCAGTAAATATTTCCAAAATTTATTCTCCGAACGAAATCCCTGTTCTATAAACATCTATTATTCTCAATTAAAGTAATGATATTAAACTTTCAAAGGCTATTTTTGCCTCTTCGAAAATACCCATTTTATTTTAAATTAGTCTAAAACTTTAAAATTATTACTAATGATTGAAGTATATCATAATCCACGTTGCGGAAAATCAAGAAACTGCTTGGCATTCTTAGAAAACACTAATCAAGAATATAAAATCATTAAATATTTAGAAGAAGTTCCTAGTCCAGAAGAGCTTAGAGATTTACTAAAAAAATTAAATCTTAAACCAATTGAACTCATTCGCCAGAAAGAGAAAATTTGGATTGACAATTATAAAAATCAAGAAATGACTGATGAAGCTATAATTCAAGCCATGATTGCACATCCTATTTTAATTGAAAGACCTATTATTATACAAGGTGATAAAGCAATTATAGCCCGAGAAGCCGATAAAATAGAAGCGTTCTTTCAGGGTGCTTAATCTTTTTAACATTAATTTAGTATATCGATATTAAACCAAATTCGGTTTTTCGATTCAAAACACCAAATATAAAATTTAAACAAATGCGACAACCGTTAAAATTCTTTTTAAGTCTTAGCTTAATTTTTACTTTTCTGAGCAGTTTTGCTAAAATAGGAGATCCTATTGCCGATCCTGCAAAAGAAAGAGTAAAAATCTCAGGGACTGTAATTGAAAAAGTTAGTAAACAACCCTTAGAATACGCAACAATAACCATTACAGATACTAAAAACCCTAAAGCTATTGCCGGAGGAATTACCAGTGCTAAAGGTACTTTTTCTATCGAAGTCGCTCCTGGAATCTACAATATAAAAATTGAATTTATTTCGTTTAAAGCTATCGAATACAACCAACGCAGTCTAGAGAAAAACACTGATTTAGGAACTATTGCCTTATCAGAAGATGCTGCACAATTGAATGAAGTAGTTGTCCGCGCCGAAAAATCGACAGTCGAAATCAAATTAGACAAAAAAGTATACAACGTTGGGCAAGACATGATTGTAAAAGGTGGAACAGTAAGCGATGTGCTTGAAAATGTTCCTTCGGTTACCGTAGATGTTGAAGGAAATGTAAGCCTACGTGGAAACGAAAACGTGCGTATTTTTATCGATGGACGCCCTTCAAATTCTTTGAATATGGCTGAGGCTTTACGCCAAATCCCTGCTGACGCTATTGATAAGGTTGAAGTAATTACCAATCCATCGGCTCGTTATGATGCCGAAGGTGGAGCAGGAATTTTAAATATTATCTTGAAAAAAGGAAAAAATTTAGGCTTCAACGGAAGTTTTATTGCTTCTACAGGAATCCCTGAAACTTATGGACTTAGTGCCGATTTAAATTACAAAACTAAAAAATTAAACTTTTTCACTTCTACAGGATACAATTATAGAACGAGTAAAGGAACTGGTTTAACTAATTCAACCAATTTAGATAAAGATACTGGTGATATTATTGGTTACACTGATGAAGTTAAAAATACTGAACGTATTAGAAAAGGAATTTCTACAAAAACAGGAGTCGAGTGGACTGTAGCTCCTAATACGTTTTGGACAAACTCTATTAGCTACCGTGACAACAGCGGTACTAATAATGATTTAGTAAACTATAATTTATTTGATGCTAATAATAATTTCACTGCTACTCGTTACCGTTTGAGTGAAGGAGATGACACTGGAAAAGACTTAGAATTAGCTTCTAATTTCTTGAAAAACTTCAATGACAAAGGACATAAATTGACTATGGATTTTTCTTATGCTACTAATAAAGATGGTGAGAACGCTCTTATTACTGATCAAACAATAGGAAGTACTAATCCAGCTACTTACAATACTACTTTTAACAACCAAAAACAAAATCAAGTACAAGTACAAACAGATTATGTTTTGCCTTTTGAAGATGGAAGTCAGTTTGAAGCGGGTTACAAAGGAAACTTTAACAACCTAGACAATATATATAGTGTTAAGACAGATAACAGCGGAAATCCTATAGATAGTTATCTCTCAAACACCTTAGAATACAAAGAGCAAATTAATGCGCTTTATACACAATATGGTTTTAAATTAAACAAGTTCTCTTACTTGTTTGGTTTGCGTTGGGAAGACACAAAAATCAACATTAACTTATTAGACACAAACAATTTTAATACTAAAAAATACAACAACTTCTTTCCTAGTGCTTTTATAAACTATGAACTGTCAGACAATAGCAGCATTTCTTTGAGCTATAGTAAACGTTTATCTAGACCTCGAGGACGCTTCTTAAACCCAGCCACTAACTATTCTAGTAACATCAACTTATTTAGAGGTAATCCGGATTTAAATCCTTCATTTACTGATAAATTTGATTTAGGTTATCTTAAACGTTGGGATAAAGTAACTTTTAATACGTCGATGTATTTTGAAAGCACCAAAAATGTGTTTTCATTTGTTCGAACTGAAACAGGAGAATATGTAGGTAACAGTGCTGTAATTTTAAGTCGTCCAATCAATCTAGCAAAACAAGAACAATTTGGTTTAGAATTCACTTTAAACTACACTCCATTTAAAAAATGGAAAATCAACAGTAGTTTCAACCTTGCAAATTCTAAAACAACTGGCGAATACACCTATACAAATACAAAAAATGAAGTCATTACTCAAAACTTAAACAACGAGACTTTCTCATGGTTTTCTAGATTAAACTCTCGTTTAACGCTTCCTTACAAAATTGACTGGCAGTTAACAGGAATGTATTTTAGTCCACAAACTACAGCTCAAGGAAAAAGTTTAGGAAATTATGTTGTAAATACTGCTTTCAGTAAAGACCTCTTGAAAGACAAAGCAACTATTGCTTTCAACGTAAGTGATCTTTTCAACTCTAGAAAAATGAAATCGGAAACTAATTTACCAAGTGTTATTTCATATAGTGAATTTCAGTTCAGAAGAAGACAATTCAACCTGTCATTCACTTACCGTTTGAATATGAAGAAAACGGATAAAGACAAAAACAAAAATCAAAAGAATAACAATGGTGATGATGCCGGCGGAGATTTCCCTGGATAATACAACTAAAAAGACTCGTGAAAACGGGTCTTTTTTATTTTAGCTATATTCATAATTAGCATTGAGTCACAATTAGGCATAAAAAAAAGGATTCGTTTTCACGAATCCTTTTTTATGAACAATCAAATAATTATACTGATTGTTGTTTTTTTGCTCTCTTTTCTTTGAATCGCTCCCAAGTAGCACCTCCTACCCAATAGGATACGAAGCTAACAAGGAAAAACATTAACCAAAAACCCATTGTAAGGATGGTTAAGAAAAGTAAAAAGCCTAAATACTGTGAAAATTCAAACATGTTTTCCGGAATTTTGAATGTAGCGACAAATGTAGTAGTTAATTTTTTTCTTAGCAATAAAAACAGCTCTCAATTTTCATAAAAATACATTTATGCGTACATTTAAGCTGCTTTTTGTTTTTCAGAAGCTTTTTCCTGCTGTTCACTATATCTTTTATGTCTTAAAGAAAGACATAAAAGGATGCCGTTTCCATCAGGGCTAGATATAATTTAAGAATTCCAAGTGTCCTTAGCTTTCGCAGTCGAGTGTCAAATGTTTGAAGAATGCGTAAAAAGAAAAGCTGTTTGAGCGCAGCGAGTGCTACCTCTTTTAGCATTCAAAAACTAATTTGACCGACGAGGAAGCGTAAGACTTGACTTTTTTGTTTCTTTTTTGATCAAGCAAAAAAGAAAATTATTAAAATATAATTTCTCATGAAAAATGTATCAAGAACCATTTTTATGTTAACATAATAAAACAATCATGAAATACAGAATAGAAAAAGATACTATGGGTAAAGTTCAAGTCCCAGCCGATAAATACTGGGGCGCACAAACTGAACGTTCCCGAAACAATTTCAAAATAGGTGCATCGGCTTCGATGCCTACAGAAATCATCTATGGCTTTGCCTATCTGAAAAAAGCTGCTGCTTACACTAATTGCGATTTAGGCGTTCTATCTGCCGAAAAACGTGATGCTATCGCCACAGTTTGCGACGAAATCCTAGCTGGAGAATTAAACGAGCAATTTCCGCTAGTCATTTGGCAAACAGGTTCAGGAACGCAGAGTAACATGAACCTAAACGAAGTCATTGCTAATAGAGCCCAGGTCTTAAAAGGATTTGAAATTGGTGAAGGTGATCAATTCATCAAAGCGAATGACGATGTCAACAAATCGCAATCCTCTAATGACACCTTCCCTACCGCAATGCACATTGCGGCTTACAAAGCCATTATTGATAGTACCATTCCCGGAGTAGAAAAACTAAGAAACACGCTAGACGCAAAAGCAACCGAATTTAAAAGCGTCATAAAAATTGGTCGTACCCATCTAATGGATGCTACTCCACTGACTTTAGGACAGGAACTTTCGGGTTATGTAGCCCAATTAAATCACGGCTTGAAAGCACTCAAAAATACTTTATCTCATTTATCTGAAATTGCTTTGGGTGGAACTGCCGTAGGAACAGGATTAAATACTCCCGCGGGTTATGACGTAAAAGTGGCTCAGTATATCTCACAATTTACAGCATTGCCATTTGTTACAGCCGAAAATAAATTTGAAGCCTTAGCCGCTCACGACGCTATTGTAGAATCACATGGTGCTTTGAAACAATTGGCGGTTTCTTTGAATAAAATTGCCAATGATATTCGAATGCTCGCTTCAGGACCACGCTCGGGAATTGGAGAAATCCTAATTCCAGAGAACGAACCTGGTTCATCAATCATGCCTGGAAAAGTAAATCCCACCCAATGCGAAGCCTTGACAATGGTTTGTGCACAAGTTATGGGAAATGATATAGCCATAGCTGTTGGTGGCATGCAAGGACATTATGAACTGAATGTTTTCAAACCTTTAATGGCTGCTAACTTTTTACAATCAGCTCGATTACTTGGCGATGCCTGTATTTCATTCGAAGAACATTGTGCTAGCGGTATAGAGCCAAATTACAAACGTATCAAAGAATTGGTCGACAATTCCTTAATGCTCGTTACCGCTCTAAACACTAAAATAGGTTATTACAAAGCTGCCGAAATTGCGCAAACCGCACACAAAAACGGAACCACTCTTAAAGAAGAAGCGGTACGTTTGGGTTATGTAACTCCAGAAGATTTTGATGATTGGGTAAAACCTGAGGAAATGGTTTAATCTTAATTAAGAGTTATGAATGAACTACTATAATGTAATTATATACAATTAAAAATCAACACAATAGTCACTAGTAAATATTCTCATGTTAACAAATAATATTACTACTATAATTTAAAAGAAAATGAAAAAACAATTATTAATTGAATTATATGATATTAAGAGTGAATCTTTTTTCAATGAAATTGATATTTCAACATATAATTTAAAAAAAATTAATCAAATATGCCCACCTTCCGAAGAATTTGATAATGAATACTGTATGAGTTATGAAATTAATGAAGAAGATTTTAGAAAATTAAGTGAATACATTAAAGAACTTAAAAATGTTGATTTTTCTAAATATAGCTGTTCTATCATAACTCGTCAAATTTTATAACTTAAATATTCTTATTATATAAAAAAATCGATTGAAATACAATAAATTATGAGTTATAAATTTATAACTCATAATTTATAATTAACAACTAATCGACGAAGTCTTGCAAATAACTAAATCTAGCTGTTAACTTACCATTTTCGGTAATTTTAGCGCGTTCTAGGATTCCGTCTTTATCACCATTAAAAAAAGCGGGGATTACATGTTCCATAAACATTTCGCCAAAGCCTTCGCTGGCATCTTTAGGTAACTCACAAGGTAAATTATCTACCGCCATCACCACAATTGCCGCGGGATGAAAAACGTCAACTTCTTTATCTTCAATTGGCAAATAACCATATAAAGGTTCTTCAATAGTAGAAGAACGCAAAGTACAAGCAATTGGTCCGTTGATATCACACGAAATATCGGCAACTACTTTTATTTTACAATCTTTGGATTGTAGCATTTCCCTAGTTAGAATTAGTGGCGCTGCATTGGCATGAAAATGCCCCGTAATTACAATATCTGAAACTTTGGTAAAACGCTCAAAATTGTTTTCATAGTCCTGCGGATTTTGAAAAAAATCCTCCAATTCTAAAACACTGTCGTCTTTTCTTTTGTTGTATTCTAAAGCGTCAATTTGGGTGTAAACAGCCTGAGCGTAATTCTTCGTTAAATAATTCTCCACCGTAACCGATTTCACTTTGATAGCATCCAAGATTTCTTTTACACCACCGCCCACTTTTCCAGTACCTGTAACCACAAATTTAAGAGGAGGTAAAACAAGTCTTTTTAAATGACGAATCAAATCTTCTTTTCCAGAAAGCGTCTCGGCTTTGGGTAATTTAAATAATTCAAATTTTATCCCGAACGCACGAATACTATTATAGGCACCAACCATTCCAGCATAACGTCCAAAACCAATTAAACGATGGTTAGTATCATTTACAATGGTTTCATGATCATAAAATGCAATATTTTTTTCTAACAAAGCTAGCAACAACCCTCTATTATAGGCTTGCTTTTTTATGGTATGCGAAAAAAAGAAATAAGACTTATTTGGAATCAAATTTTCAACTGGAATTTCTTTTACGCCAAATAAAACATCGCAATCGCTAATATCATCAGCTACCTCAATTCCTAGATTTTGATATTCTGCATCGCTAAATACTCTAATATCCGAACGCTCCACTTTTATACTTACTTCAGGATAAAGTTCTTTTAGTTTTACTAATTCATTAGGAGAAAACACCACTCTTCTATCGGCTGGTGTTTTTCGCTCTTTTAAAATTCCAAATTTCATATTGTGTATTGTGTTATTCCTTTAATTTCAAGTTTTTTCGACAGCTTTTCTTACTTCATAAAAAACAAAAAATCTAATTTTTGTATATTCTATTTTACAAAAAAACACCATCGAAATCATTAAAAGCTGAAAGCCAAAAACATAGCAAAAAGTCCCTTAAAAACTTTCAAAAAATTCTGTTAACATTTGAAAAAACAGGGAGCAAAAGCATATGATTCTATATATTTGCTAATATACCTCACAGCATAATGATTTTTATAAAAAACACAAATATAGTACAATTACTCTTGTGCACTTTAGTTTTGAGTTCTTGTAATCAAAAGAATAAAGAAGGAGTACTTGCAGACGGCAAATTACTAAAAGACACCCTTCCACACATGGAGGCTCCAACGCAGGAATTGCCAAAATTAACTGCCCAATATATCAATAGTAAAAGAAATTCTATTGAGCATTTCTATAATAGAAACTGGTCGCACAACAGTATGAACGGTAGTTTTTTAGTGGCTAAAAATGGTCAGATTATCTTTGAGAAATATGAAGGTATGGCTAATTTTAGAGATGAGAGACCTATTACTGCCACTACTCCATTGCATTTGGCATCGGTAAGTAAGGTGTTAACAGCAACAGCTGTTTTAAAACTGATAGATGCTAAGAAAATAAACTTAGATCAAAAAGTAAACACTATTTTACCCACTTTCCCTTTTCCTGATGTAACGGTTAAAACACTTTTAAATCACCGTAGTGGAATGCGCAATTATGCTTATTTCACAGATAAAAAAGATGGTGTTTGGGATCGACACAATATCTTAACCAACAAAGATATTGTTGATTTGATGGCTACAAAAAACATCGGCTTAGAATCAAGAACCGATACCCGTTTTAGCTATTGCAATACCAATTATGCAATCTTGGCACTTATTATCGAAAAGAAAACGGGACTTAGCTATAAAAAAGCCATGGAACGTATGATTTTCAAACCATTGAAAATGAATCATACCTATGTTTTTGACTATGACAAAGACAAAGATTCTATTGCTCCTTCTTACAAAGGCAATAAGGTTGAAATAGGCAAAGATTATCTTGATAAAATTTATGGAGATAAAAACATCTATTCTACCCCTAGAGATTTATTGAAATTTGATTTGGCTCGAAATTCACCTGGATTTTTAAGTCCTAAATTATTAAAATTAGTATATACTCCTTTTAGCAACGAACACAAAGGGGAACGAAATTACGGTCTTGGAATTAGAATGATTAACTGGGAAACGGGACAAAATTTCTATTTCCATAACGGCTGGTGGCACGGAAATACCTCTGCTTATGTAACATTACAAAAAGAGCATGTAACCATTATTGCCTTATCGAATAAATTTACAACCAAAACTTATCAGGTGAGAAAATTATCGCCACTATTTGGCGATTATCCGTTTAAATTAGGGAAAGACGAGAAAGAGGAATAATTTTTGCTTTAACAATAAGGATTGAATAGCGATGTTACGGTAGAAAATTGTATATTCGCGCACTCAATTTTTTGAGTACAAAATAAAACTGGGGTCGACTGGTTTTGACAGCAAGTCGAATTGAACAGTAAGCACGTCGAGCATTGAGACCTTGCTCGTAAATATAAGATCTTACAATTTTACACGGCGAAAATAACTACGCTTTAGCTGCATAATCCGAATTATAGTACGATTGCGCCACGTTCCTATCAGATAGGAAAGCTGGATTCTCCTTGAAAGCCTTGGTTTGTGGCGTTCAGTTTAGGGGAACCGTAAAAATAGACCTAGATTTCCATGAGCTTCGGGTGGTTTTCGAAAATTAAGAAGATAAGTAGTTTGTGGCTGTTTCTGGCCTAGCAAATTATCGAAAATTCAATCAGGAAATAAACGTGTAGAAAGCTCTTTAATTGCTTGTTTGGACCCGGGTTCGATTCCCGGCGATTCCACTGGGACCGTTTAAAGGCAACTTTTCAAAGTTGTCAAAAACGCACAAAATGTCTCGAAAACCTTTAAAAGCCTGCAAATTTTTGAATTTGCAGGCTTTTTTATTTTTCCTGCAACTATCAAAATTTTCAAAAGTGCTCCAAATTTATGTGGCAATATTGTGGCATTTTACTATTGAAATAAAAAGTGCCACAACTTTGCCAAAAAATACTTTTAAACTACTGATTTACAACATGTAAAGCAAGTTAACGACTTGACAAGAGAGCGTCATAATTCTATATTTATTAATTTAAAAAATTGAATTATGTTAGAAAGCAGCTTTGGGCTATGTTTCTTTTTGAAAACACCCAAAAACAAATCAAGAATCAGATATATTTATCTGAGAGTAACAGTAGATGGCTTACCAAAAGAGACCTCTACTAAAAGGAAATGGGACATTCAAAGGTGGGATCAAAAAACAGAAAGAGCAACGGGAAATAAAGAAGATGCCAGAGCCCTAAATCTTTTTTTGGATGCTATAACGACTAGAATCAACCAATTCAAGATGGATTTAATATACAACGAAAAATCGATTTCAGCGCAGCGGATTATTGATTTTGTACTGGGACGGATAATTTCAAAAGCAATGCTTCTTGAAGAATTTCAAAAGCATAATGACGAAATGCTAGCACTGGTTCCACAGGATTATGCTTTGGCAACACATAAACGCTATGAGACAGCAAGATTTCATGCAAGAGAATTTGTGAAATACAAATACACGACAGAAGATATTGAGTTCAGGGACTTAGACTATGATTTTATCATTAGCTATGAATTATATTTAAAAACCGTACGAAATTGTGTAAATAACTCCGCCTTGAAATATATTGCATGCATGAAAAAGGTCATAAATAGAGCAATAGATAAAGATATAATTGTACAGGATCCTTTCAGAGCGTTTAAGCGAAAAATGACAAAAACCGTCAAAAGACCGCTAACCGCGAGTGAATTGCGCACGCTCGAACTTGTCAGTATTACAACCACAAGACTCGAAACTGTTCGCGACATCTTCGTCTTTCAGTGCTATACTGGTCTGGCTTATATTGATGCTTACCAACTTCGAAAGACAGATATAAAAACAGGTATAGATGGAATGCAATGGATAATGTCCGAAAGACAAAAGACAGGTTCGGTGACCAATGTCCCATTACTTCCCAAAGCTCTCCAAATAATCGAAAAGTACAAAGAACATCCGCTCTGTCTTTCAAGAAGTGCTGTCCTGCCAGTCGCATCTAATCAAAAAATGAATGCATATCTTAAAGAAATAGCCGATCTCTGTGGGTTTACATGCGAATTGAACACTCATAAGGCCAGACGTACTTTTGGTAGCACAGTTACTCTTAATAATGATGTGCCTATCTCCGTCGTAAAAGAGATGCTGGGGCACCAGTCAATCCGCCAGACTGAGTCGTATGCAATTACTACAGAGCAAACAATTGGACGGGAGATGACTAACTTGGGAAGCAAACTGAGTAACGTTGACCCTACTATTCCTGATGAAGCAATGTCTATGATATCTAAGTTGGAAAAAGAATTACTAAAACTAAAGGAACAATTTGGGATGAAATAAACTCAAAACGCCAACCGTAGCACACTCTCCGGTTGGTGTTTTATTGGTTGGAAAAAATCATCAAACAGACCACGTCCTTCCAGTTTTAATTGACTACTACAAATTAATAACCAATCTAGAAAAGAGCGCTTTTCAACTCACCTTTCTACACATTTATGGCAGTTTAAATTTGATTATCCAATGATCGGCTTCCAGTCTTTATCTGAAACTTTAATTATTTAAATGAATACTATCCGAAATATTTATTATGTTTTCGATAGTTTTTCTATTCATTTATACAACCCCATTAATCCGTCAGTATTTTTTATTTCTATACGATCATTGAACAATTCATTCTTAATGCGACCACCCATGGCATAATTTGCCTGTGTACTATCTATGACGAGGAATTACAGCGAACTCCCAGACCCCTGACTGTAACATGTTCGGTTATGCAAATTTATAATTAGCATGGATGTGCCCAAATGACTCTAATAGAATTGGAAAAAGTGAAAGGAATGAATTAAATTTATATTTTAAATCAATCCTGTCCTAAATAAAATTACAGCATATAAAATCTAGCCATTTCATTGAGTTTATACCTTGAAATGGCTATTTTTTAAAACAGAACCCCCTGTATGTTTTCTGGAGGAGGCTCTATGTGTTCTTCAAATGGTTTATCTAGCCATTTTTGCAATTCAATTTTAACGAAAAGATTCAAACGTATGAAAGCTACTAAATTAGACAAATACCAATCAAATTTTGATTTTGCTTTTAACGCTTTTAGAATAAGAATGGTAATTAAAGCTGTCCAGATTTGAATCATAACAGCATTTTCTGATGTCCCTATAAACGATTTTATGTGAAGCAACTGCTTTATATCTCTGAAAAAGATTTCTACTTGCCATCTGCTTTTGTATAACTCTCCAATGGTATTTGGGGACCAATAAAACTGATTTGTAATAAGTTCTATGACTTGTTGGTTTTCTTCGTCCCACACCGCTACACGTCTTAATTTCTTTGGATATTTATTTTTTGAAGGCTCTTTTTTCAATTCAATCAATTCGTCTTTCATGATGTGTTCGTGACGATTTTCAGGTAATTCATTTTCTTTCACTGTAGTAAATTGCAAATTCTCTTTATGTCTAATTACAAAAAACACCTCGTTGCTGTCCCAAATATTTAAAAGGGAGAAGTCATTATAAAATCGGTCTGCAACAATCACACTGCCTTTTAAAAGAGGAATCTCATAAGCCCCTTTATTATCAGCCGTTTTACCGTTGGTAATATTGATATAAGCAGGTAAATTACCATCGAAATCAAGCAGTGTATGCATTTTAACAGCTCCTTTGGCTCTCTTGTATTTTGCCCAATCAAATAAACTTAAGCATAAACTGATGGTAGTTGAGTCCAACAAAAAAATCTTTGACTTTATTCTGAATTTCACTTGTTTAAATCTAGGATGCTGTCCTAAACTTTGAAGCAATTCAAAATAATATTCTTTAAAGAGTTCGTGGGAACGATTTTTATTTTGATAACTAATCGAAGATTTTGAGGGAGCTTTGTTGATTCCAAGATGGTTTAAGTTCCCGGTAGCAGAACGAAGCCCATTGCTTATATCTCGAACAGATTGACTCTTGGCAAACTGACAGAAAAGCATTGAAATTAAATGATTCCAACTACTGAATCCCTTATTGTGCTTGTCGGTTTCTTTCTTTGCAACTATTTTACTGAATTTTGAACGGTCTAATTTTGAAATTATTTGTGAAAACAAAGTTATATTTGCCATAGAAGAGGGCTTTTTTGTTGTGCAACTCAAAGTTAATTTGAGATACAAAAATTACCCTCTTTTTTTGTGCTTTTTTTAAACGTTTTGGACGCTATTGATTTTAAATCATAAAAGCTGTAATTTAATTGCCTAAAAATCACTTTAGAATGGAATTAAATTTTGACGAATTTGCCTTGACGATTAAGGCTAACGATTTGGAAGTTCCTTATCATTTAAAAGACGAACCGTTGTTTTTGACCGTACGGACTCATTTGATTGATTTATTGCGAAATGAAGAAACTGAAATTTTCTATTTTGGATTTGCACCCGACAATACTGCTGATAATCAAGATGAATTATTAACTGATGGTGTATTTTATAGAATTATTGGTTATGAAAAGAATTTAGGTGTTGATTTGGAAAGTAGTCCTGCAGCAATTTTGAAAGCGTTTCATTATTTGGTCAGTAATTACCAACCAAAATGGACTACAATCTTTGAAGAACAAGGCATTACCAAAAAAGAAATTACCATAGAGTTATTGTTCCAGGATGTATTTTAAAATTATTTAAAAATATCTTTTAAAACACTAGATAATCTAATCCCAGCATCAAGAATCTGTTCCTGAATAATTAAGTAATTTTCATCAATATATGCATCATTAACGGTATGCCCATTAGTGTTATAGATGATTCCTAGATAACTACGGGATTGATTTGCCCAAGAAATAATATCAATCTTCTCGATTTTTGAAAATTCTGTCTTAGTGTATTTTTTGGAATTTAAACACTGTTGCAAAGTCAATCCTTTGTATTCAATGATACCACTATCATAAAGTGAATGTAGGTTTGTTCCTTTATTATTGAAGTAGATTTGAAATTTATTCCCCCCAAGGTCTTCACCGTAACCTACGTGCAAAGGTTGGTGCAAGTCACCAACCAAATGAAAAAGTATGCAGATTTTTGTTTTTACTTCTTCTTTTGAAAGTGATTTATAGTTCTTTAAATCCTTGATGGTTTGCTGTAATGCACCAATGATATTTTTCCCATCATTATACACTACATTTTGACCTTTCTCTACATTGGTGTAATGCAAAGACTTAAGATAATCATAACTATGATCGTTTTTAATATCATCCATCCAAGTTGCTGCATCTTCAATTGTCATACCATCGAGATATTGTAATACTATTTTTTTAGTGTTTGCATCTAAATAATTGAAAGCTACTTCTGCGACTAAAGCGTGTCCTTTTTTACCCCAAGCAAAGGATTGTAAAGGCATTGAAATCGTTATTATAACAAGAAGAGAAAATAAAAAGTTTTTCATTTTAAGGCTTTAAAAAAGTGATTGTTGAGAGTCTAAATTATTGGCAACTAAATTAACTGAATAGGGCAAGGCAAATTCTTGGTAGGGATAATGTTCTAACCATTTTTTTTCATCTTCGGGTTTCAGGATGATTGGCATTCTCTTTTTGATGTTGTGAATTTCTGCCATTAATTGATTGGCTACTGTGGTTACAATAGTGTATGTGTCTTTTATTTCGCCTGTTTTTTTATTGGTCCATTGGGAATATAAACCTGCAAAAGCGAATAAATCATTATTACCGATTCCGATTTCATATTTGGTTTTGTTCTTGCCTTTGGTATCGTGCCACTGCCATTCATAAAAGCCATTGGCGATAACTAAACAACGTTTGTTTACTATGTCCCGAAATGATGGTTTTTCATCTAGGGTTTCTATTTTGGCATTTAGTGTTACTTTTTGGATGGTTTCATCTTCTGCCCATGACGGTATTAACCCCCAATTGTATTCTAGAATTTCTGCTGGATTTTCATCTATTATTATTGGTGTTTTTGGGTGATCAAAGCCATTAAAATGGGCTGAAGGTTTGAACTTCTTCAACTCTTTAATTTTTGCTTTAAATCGTGATTCTACTTCAAAAGCAAATTTAGTTTGTTCGGTGTGGTAACACATTTTTAATCCTTAAAAATTAGAAACAATTATCAAATTTAGTATTAATTATTGATATTGTGGTTTGCTGTTTTTATATTTTATAAACTCATTCGGTGTCTTGGCAAATTAATTTCATGTGCTTGTGGATACGGTTCTCGTCGAGTACCACTGACATCTTCCTTAATTTGATTTTGGGTTTTGTATTGATCCTTCGGTTCCATATAACGCGGGTCTGGGACAAAAGGCATCTTCGCCATTTTTGAAATCGTAATTGTTGGAAAATGATAATCCACTTCGACTATTCCCAATAACAAATAACAGCCACCGCCTTGAAAAGGGAATTGTAATAGGTTATCAGGAAAATGTACCGTGTCAAAATACGTACCTTCATAATCTATCCAAGTACCGAAATACATATTCCCTTTTATGGTTGGGACTTGCTTTCTCGATATGAGATAGGCTAACATTTTGACTTGTTTTTTATGATGTATTGCTAAGTCTTTTGCCATTATATTACCACGATACTTTGTTTGAAGTAAATCAAAAACATTACATGATACTGGAAAGCTCAGTAGTTCAATTTCATCGAAAGCATCTTCAAGTAAGGAGCGTTCCAAATTTGGGAGTTTAAATTCTTTTACCGGTTCTTGAATTAACATCAAATTTTTATTCTCCGGTTTTAAGTTATTCATCAATAGACTTGCAATAACTAAAAGCTGGTTCTTTGTTTTATTAGTAAACCTAAAAGCACCAATAAATATTAATGTTTTAATACTTTCAATTCCCATTGGAATTCTATTTATAAAGTCTTCTAAAGAAAGAAAGTCTCCGTTTTTTTCTCTATCTGACTGAATAAATAAAGCCATTTTGCTATCTAAACTAAGAAGATGCATAAAACCTAAATAGATATCGGTACCGTAAAGCGTTGTTTCGAAAGTGCTCTTATTTACACAAGGATTATGAACTGCTGCTCCTGCCATTCTTGCCTCATGGACGTACACTTCTGTTCTGTAAAAACCTCCTTGATTGTTTATTACTGCTACCATGAATTCTACAGGATAATAGACTTTTAAATATAAACTTTGATAGCTTTCGACTGCATAAGATGCTGAATGTGCTTTGCAAAAAGAATAACCAGCGAATGATTCAATCTGGCGGTATATTTCTTCGCTAAGCGTAACAGGATGTCCTTTTTGAGCGCATGATGCAAAGAAGTTGTCTTTCACTTTTTGTAAGGCTGCGAGAGACCGTCCTTTGCCAGACATGGCACGTCTTAAAATATCTCCGTCTGCAGCGGGTAAACCGCCATAGTGTAATGCAATTTTGATTACATCTTCTTGATATACCATAATACCATAGGTTTCACCTAACTGTTCTTTGAATACATCATGGAAATACTCAAATTTAGAAGGGTTGTTATGGCGGAAAATATATTCTTTCATCATTCCCGATTTAGCAACTCCTGGGCGAATTATTGAAGAAGCTGCTACTAATGTTTTATAATTATCACATTTTAATCTTCTTAATAAACCACGCATTGCTGGACTTTCTATATAAAAACAACCAATCGTTTTGCCTTGGGCCAAATAATTATTGGCTACTACTTCATTTTTTGATATTGACGTATCACGGATATTCACTCGAATACCTCTGTTTTTTTCAATCAATTTAACTGTATCATCAATATGGCCAATTCCTCTTTGGCTTAAAATATCGAATTTTTCAAATCCAATATCTTCAGCTACATGCATATCAAATAGGACAATTGGAAATCCTTTTGGAGGCATTTCAAGTGGTGTGTAATTTGTTATCGGTTCTTCGGAAATAATGATTCCGCAGGAATGCATACTTCTTTGATTAGGGTATTTTTCGAGCATCATTCCATATTCCTGCACAAACTTTACAATGCTGTTCTTATCATGAAGCTTCATCGGATTTTTGGCAAGCATGTCTAATTCTTCTTTAGGAAGACCGAATACTTTACCCACTTCTCTGAAAATTGAACGGTATTTGAATTCGACATTCGTACCACAAAAAGCTACATTTTCTTTACCATAGCGATTGAAGATATATTCCAGTATTGCATCCCGTTCTTTCCAACTCCAGTCGATATCAAAATCAGGCGGGCTTTTTCGATTTTCATTTAGAAAACGTTCGAAGTATAAATCGAGTTCTAAAGGGCATATATCTGTAATTCCCAAACAGTAAGCTATGATGCTATTGGCACCGCTACCACGACCAATGTGCATGAAACCACGACTATTGCTGTAGCGAATAATATCCCAGGTTATTAGAAAATAGCCACTGAATTCTAATTGGTCAATTACTTTGAGTTCCTTTTCAACTCTTTCTTTTGCCTGAATGTTTTTTTTTCCATAACGCCATAACATGCCCTGCTGGGCCAAAGACGTTAGTAATGCGATATCGCTTTGACGATTATTGGTATAGTATTTTTTATTTCTAGGTGTGTTAAAATCAAATTTGAAATTGCATTGTTCTATTAGTTGTTCTGTATTGGAAATAATTTGTGGATATTCCGCATAATGCGCCAGAAGTTCTTCTAAAGGTTTTACTACTTCAGTAGTTTTGCAATAGTCAGCTTCTGTAAGTTTTGATAGAATGATATTGGAATCAATAGCCCTTAAAATTTTATGAAGATTGAATTCCTTTTTGGTTCTAAAAGTTACTGGCTGCAATACCACCATTTTGTCTATTTTACTTTTAAGTTCCAAAGAAAAAAGTTTAGGTAGTTCTTCTGGACGAATTCCTATAAATTCAAACTCGCGAAGCGTTATTGGTGCATTGTCTATAGTGTAGATTACAAAAACTGCATTGAAATCTGGTGCCTGTTTGGGTAGTGATTCATCACTGAAATTATGAGCCGTTAAGAATCGATTCATTTCTGCCAATCCGTTAGCATTTTTAGCCAAGCCGATGTAACGCATTTTATTTTCAGAATAGAATTCTATGCCTACAAGCGGTTTTATTCCAACGGTTTCACATCCATTTATAAAATCATAAATTCCAGTTACCGTGTTGATATCAGTGAGTGCCATTGCTTTTACACCACAAGTAACGGCTTGCTCTATAAGATCATTAAGTGGGATTGTACCATATCGTAAAGAATGAAATGAATGACAGTTGAGGTACATGGGAAAGTTTGTTTAATTGTTTATGGTTGTTGATTTCGTTTTAAAATTTTGTCTTTGTTATTAGGTTTAAATGATGCACCTGCACAACGCATTACAGCATCAAAGCCGTATCGGCTTTTCATTTTATCCATAGCTTCATAGAGGGATAACATTTCTTGCGTATCTTCAAAAATGTCGATTTGGTATGTTCCTCTCACAAGTCCACTAAAACGAATTCCAATTAATCGTAATCTCATACGACGTTGGTACAATTTGTCGAAAAGTTCAATTACATTTTTAGTGAGTAAATGATCTGCTGAGGTATAGGCAATTTTGCATTGCTTGGTTTCGGTATCAAAATTGGCGTAGCGAATTTTAACTACAATAGTTGAAGTTAGCCATTGTTCTGAACGCAGTTGAAAAGCTAGTTTTTCGACCATTCCCATTAAGATTGATTTTAATTTTATTAAATCAATCGTGTCTTGAGAAAAAGTATGTTCGGTAGAAATTGATTTTCTTTCGGTGTATGGTTCTACAGGATTGTTATCTATACCATTGGCTTTTTTCCAAATATCGACACCATTTTTTCCAATCATCTGCTGAAGAACCTCCGCCGGCATTTCGGATAGAGTTTGAATGGTGCGAATGCCTATTCTTGATAAAAGCCTAAATGTTACATCACCCACCATAGGGATTTTTTGAATAGATAAAGGATTTAAAAATGCTCTTACCAAGTGCTCCGGTATTTCTAAATTTTGTTTTTGTTTTCCTTCTCCAGTACCAATTTTTGAAACTGTTTTATTAACGGATAACGCAAAAGTTAAGGGTAAACCTGTTTCTTTTGTAATGGTTCTAGCGAGTTCATCAGTCCATTTGTAACTGCCATAAAATTTATCCATTCCGGTAATATCTAAGTAAAACTCATCAATACTTGCTTTCTCTACAACTGGGGCTTTTTCTTGAATGATTTCGGTAATAGTATGCGAGAATTTCGAGTATAATTCCATATCACCTTTCATTACTTTGGCTTGTGGACAAAGTTTTAAAGCCATATTTATTGGCATTGCGGAACGAACACCAAAACGGCGTGCTTCATAGGAACATGAAGCTACCACACCACGGTCACCGCCACCAATAATAAGTGGAATACCCTCTAATTGTGAGTTTGTTAGTCTTTCGCATGATACAAAAAATGTATTCATATCCATATGTACTATTGAGCGTGTCATGTTAACTTTTGATTTTGGAGTGTAAATATAATTTGCAAAATTAGGATGAATACACACAATTATTTATATATTTGTTGTGATAAATACGCACATTAACTTATGTCATTATTTTCGGATAATATAAAATACCTTCGAATCAAGAGCGATGTGTCGCAACAAACTGTTGCAGATGCAGTGGCCATTCCGCGACCTAGATATGCCAAGTATGAGGATGGCAAAAACTTTCCCCCACCAGAAACATTGCTGGCATTATCGAGATATTTGAAGATGAGTATTGATTTACTGCTTTCCGTAGATGTGCGCAAGATCCCGTTAGGAGATTTAATAAAACTGGAAAACAATCGAATTTTGCTACCTATCACAGTTGATGACAAAGGCAATAACAGGATAGAGGTTGTTACTGAAAAAGCAAAGGCAGGATATCTTAGCGGCTATTCGGATCCCGAATATATTGAAAGTTTACAGCAAATTTCTTTACCTTTTTTGGGATCAGGAAAACATCGAGGATTTCCAGTTGAAGGTGATTCGATGCCACCACATGAAGAAGGATCTATTATTGTAGGACGCTATGTTGAAAATCTCGGGGAAGTGCAAGATGGTAAAACATATATACTGATTACCAAAAATCAAGGGATGGTCTACAAACGTTTGAATAAAAACAAAAAGAATGCTTTGATTTTAGAATCTGACAATCGCTTTTATCCGAATTATGAAGTTAAATTTTCTGAAATTCTCGAAATATGGGAATTCCAATGTAATATTGGTCGAACTGATAAGAAAGAATCACTAACTGATATTGAAAGTTTAAGAGAAATTATATTAGAATTGAAAAGAGATATTTCAGACATTAAGGAAAAACTATAACTAAAGCTTAATTGCAAATTCAGATATTTGATTTCAAAATTGAAATAGTCTTTTCGTCTGTTTCTCCTTGGTAAAATTTATTCAAAACAGATTTAAAAACGGAATCGGTATTTGGAAGTACACTAAAAAGAGTCATACACGATTTCAACTTTTTAGTATCAGGTTTACCTATTATTTCAAGAGCTGATTTATTTTCAATTTTGAGTAATTCTTTTGAAATTTCAATTAAACGTTGCCCCAAGATGGGATGTTTTAAATACGACATTGCCTCTTGAATATCTTTGATTGCATAAAAAACATTATAGTCTGTAAATCCTAATCCTGCTATTTGAGGGAATATAAACCACATCCAATGCGTCTTCTTTTGTCCAAGTTTGATTTCTGCCAATGCGCTTAGATAGGTGTTTTCTTGGGCTTCTAAAAATCGAGTTAGATTACTGGATGTTGTCATACTCATTTGATTTACGGTTCTCTACGATTTTGACAAAAAGGTTGGTGATTATAAATTGACCTTTGATATACTCTTAAAGGACTACTTCAAAAAAAGTGGCATTTTGTTGCACTGTTGTTAGGTAATTGTCAAATATAGCATTCTCAGGAATTGCCAATGCTGGTGTGTAAGCGTCTTTTATAAAATATACTATATCAGCTCCTAGTTTTTGAAGTTCGTCAAAGATTCTATTATACAAAGAATTATTTGCAAGACCATTTTTGTTGTTGATACTTGCAACATTTTCATATTGCTCTTCCCAAGCTGGCATGAACTCAACAAAATCTTTGTAGATTACTTTTGCTTCTTCACCTAATTCCAGGACAAAATTGTAATCTGAATTTTTGTTATTTCGTAAATCGTATAAAGTGGACATTATGCCGTTTTCTTTTACCTCAACAGTCCCTAAAGCGACGTAATTATGTTTACCATTTTCGTTTTGATATTGGCCGTATTCGATATTGCAATTTAAACGATTTGCAATGTCATTGGCTAAGTTCTCTAATGTTGAGCAATCTAAGTTGTGTTTGCTGATGATTTTGGCTTCTGGTTCCATTGTAGCTATGTTTTTTAGGATTTACAAAATTACATAAGTGTTGTATCAAATGGTGTTAAATGATGTGAAATAGTTGTTAACTCGAAGATGCAAAATTATTATTACTGCGTCGGGAAACCACCTAGAGTTAGGTAATTTTATTCAAAAATAATATGAAATTAAAACCAAGCTTTCTATTTTTTTCATATAGCAGTACTATTTTATTTTATGGCAAGGGACGTTCCCAATGCCGGCCACTCTCAATAATGTCTGCCTCTTCTTGTATGACTAGATTTTTTTTGGCAAAGGAGTTATTGGAATTAAATAAGCAGAGGCCACATCAACGGTCTCGTCAAATATCCATTTTTCGTCAGAGCGTGAATATTACTGAAAATAATGAGTAAAAATCCACCTTAATTCGGTTGTTTCCAGATCAACACTTTCTATTGTCTTATAAACTTTTTTTAGCTTTTCAGCCTCGACATTTGGACCATCAAAAGTTTCAATTCCTCATCTTAGCCCTTTGTATTTTTGATCAATTTAACCGCAGTCAGTCAATGTAATTTTATAAAAGTAATGTATTAAAAAAGCTAATAGAATGCAACAATACATTCCCAAATATTAAAATTTCTAAAATAAATTATAATTACCAAGATATGCACTTTTGTAATGGCAATGAAGAACCTTAGCCAAATTACTGTACTTTGGATAATTACTTTTAGAACACTTAAATTAGTAAATAAATTATATTATTTTCCAACCATTCTCTTCAAGTGCCTTTCTGTTTTCCTCTACCAATGTTTCATTTAACGCTACACAAAGAAGATGCGTAGGTCGGGACATGCCAACATGAGCAACTTTAAGACACATTTCTTTTCTTGATGCTGCCTTTTTTCTAACATATGCTACACCAGTAAGCTGATCTAATAAATATTCCCCACAGGGTTTATGGAAAGATGTTTCTAAATATAGAGTAGCTCTGTGTGTTTCACCTTTGACACTATGTACAGTTGCCACTTCTATGGGAACATGGCATAAATGCGGCTCACCTGAATAAAAGACATTCTTTTGCTTTTGGGTCTGGTCACTAATATCTTCCATTTCATCAGAATCTATAAATTTTAATGAATAGTCCTTCAAAGCGATGTTTACAGCAGGGAAGAAAATATCTTTTGTAAAAGTCTTTATTTCTTCAGTAGGATTTTCACCTGAAAAACTTTGAATGGTCCATGCAGAAATTTCTGAAGTCAGGACATTAAATTGTACAGGAAACTTTTGTTTTAGAAAATTTAAAAGTGAGGTCCTACTATAGTATCTTTCACCCTTCGTGGTGCTATTTTTGATTTCTGATCTTCGGAGAATCTCTACTAGACAGTCTATCACTGTATTGAAAAACTCTTTTGGCTCTGAAATATTACTATATGTTATTGCGGCCAGCAGCGATTTGAATGAAGGAGTTTTACTTGAGATTTTCTTATTAAAAGACGGGAAATAACTTTTGATGGTTAGTCCATCTTTATCTTTACCAACCCAACCTACGGCTTTTACCGGATATTTATATTGCTTATTTTCGGCTAAATCATATGTGGGCAATAAGGCAGCAAATTTTTCAATCACCTGATCTTTCTCTTCATTTTTGTATTTAATTATATAGGGAGGAATTTCAAATTCATTACGCCCTTTTAGATCAGGGTTACTTTTAAGGGCTACCGTTTTTAATATGTTAGCTATTGGTTGTGAAAACCTTCTGGACTCCGTAATGTTCATTCTTTCGGAGTCTTCCCAAGCACTTACCCCATCATTATCATTTAGAATTGCCTGATTGGTATCTCCAATACGCTGAATAATTACTTTATCATCAAATAATAATTTAATAATTACATCCTGGTGGGTATATGTATCCTGCATTTCATCAACAAAAATGTGAGAAAATCTACTTGAAAAGGCGTTTTTTATTTCTGGATATGCCCGCAAATATTCATTTGCATAAAAGTAGGCATCATCATAAGAAAGAACACCGCTTTTTAAAATACTTGCTTTAAGTTTATTTAGGGAGTTGTACACGCGGATTTTTTCCTCGTTTGACCATCCGGCATATTTTCCTTTTGTTCTTTGAGGCTTTTTGGGCTCAATTTTATTACCGTCTATGCCTTTGACAAGATCGTAGACTTGCTCTTCAACTTGCTTATAAGTAAGTCTGAAGGCTATATCTCCATTGGCATGTAGAAATTCTCTTACCATTTTCAAATCGTCATGTGAAACTCCCTTGGCAAACGTAGTAAATAAACGACTAAAGGCTCGATCTGAGTCTATGACAGCAACTCTTTCGTGATTTTTGTTACTGTAGTAGGGTATCGCTAAAAATTTATCGATAAATGATTGAATCGTACCAAAGAAATTAGGGTATTGAAATAGCTTTTCAGACCTATGTCCAAGATTATTTTTAATTTCATTAATACCAACATTTGTATGCGTAAGGACACATAAACCTTTACCATCGGCAAAAGGCATTTTTTCAGAAAGCAGATATAGTTTTGCAAGAAGACTAGTGGTTTTGCCGCTTCCCGGACATGCTTCTACATCAATTGACCTATCGATACAGGATATAAAATTGTACCGTTCGTTTTTATCATCTTCAAATGTACCATTGTCGCCAAAGAAAATTTTTTCTACCCTGGCGATATCATTGTTAGTGATCTGCATCTTCTGATTTTGTTACATGATAGATGGCATCAACAATATATTTGAATCTTTCATCTGTCTTGATTCCAGGTTCTATTTTTGATTTACATCGCATTAGCATTTTAGACAACCATTGGGCGGTAACTGTTTTAGAGGCTTTATTAGCAGAGAGCCTTTCATAAATTTTATAAGCAATCTGCTGTTCGGACAAGCCGTCTTCTTTCCACTTACTATAAATATCTTTAGCTTTCTTTATTCTTTTAATAGCTTCTTCTGTACTGATGCCTTTAAAGTTATGGTTGCTGGTACGTGATTTGGACAATTGTGCCAGATAGGTGGCGCAGTTTACAAATTCTACAAATGCTCCCAGAGCAAGATCATGTTCCATAGTCCAGAGTGAAGAATGGAAGACCTTTATTCGTCCATCGGCAGAGTTGTAATCTTTGATTAAATTGGCTGATTCGATTTCGGCATCAGGAACAATTTTAGTGACAGTGCGTTTTTTGGATTGAATTGTATCACCTGTATCGGTTTGCTCAATATCTAAATCAGTAATAATAGAAACCTTAACAGGCAGTGTACTTTGATCAAACCTTTTAAATATTTTAGCATATCTAAGAAAAGCTTTGCTTCCCACATTTACGACAGAAACCCCATATCGGTGCAGAGGCCTGCCAATTATTTCAGCTATTGTTGGTATCAGAATATTTTCAGCAGTTCCTTCAACTAGAATAACTCCTTTCGCAAAAAACATATTGGACTGGGTAGCATCGAGAAATCTTTCCAAAAACTCATAATCATCCTGTTGCAATCCAGTATAACCTGCAGCTAAGGAATACGCATGACCATCTTGACATAAGATAAAATTTTTGAGATGTAGTTTAGATGCCAGTGTTGTACTGTGTGTAGAAAGAATAAACTGGTTATCAAATTCTCGTTGTTTGTTTTGTAAAGCACTTATCACCCTCAGTTGCGCCTGTGGATGCAGGTGTGCTTCCAATTCTTCGACTAATGCAAGTCTGAGCCCGCTATAATTTTTACCTTGAAGGAGTAATAATTCAGTCGCTATAAATAACTTGTTTAAAGCGCCGAGTCCAGACTTATTTTCTTCAAGTGAAAGTCCTAATTTTTTTAGAATACTGGCGAGTTCAGAACCTGAAATATGAAAGAAAGGATTTTGAACGTCATCAATATGAAAAAAATCTTTTAAATGATTTTCTACTTTACTTTTTATTGGCCCCCCAGCGGGAGTTTCCTCAGATATTTCATATTCTATATCTTCATCTAAAGAATCATGTGAAAAGTATCCAGTTATTAAATTATTTGCTTTGGAGACATACTTCTCTAAAGTGTGTTTTACTTTTTTTTGATCGTCATCAAACTGGTCTTTAAATAAAGGGTCGTTTGAGAGAATTTGGGCCAATCGTGATTTATATCCTGGAGACAACTCTGTTTCTGCATCTCGTAGTGGTTTAAGATAAGTAAGGCGTAGCATATCTTTTGCTGCACCATCCATAAATGAACCGTCATCGTCTATACCTGCTTTAACATTATATATCACACGGTGATCACGAGTATAAGCATAAAGCCATATACGAAGTTCATATTGTTTAGCTTCGTTGAAATGTAACCATTCCAAAAAAAAGCCTGCTTCTTGATTTGAAAATCCTGACAGGAGGCATTCTATTCGAAGTTCTCTGCTTCTCCCTGTTTTATTATGATGAAAATCTCTTTCATCCAACCTGTGAAAATCAAAAGTATGACTGCCCAGTACCATTCTTATAGCATCAATTATAGCAGTCTTCCCGGAATTATTTTCTCCAATAAGGACATTTAAAAAAGGATTGAATGAAATATCGATGCCAGGATTATCGGCTTTTATATCATTGGAATTATCCCTAGTCCCTATTTTTCGAAAGTTCCATATTTTGATATTTTTAAGGTACATTTTTCTATAGTCATAAGTTGCGTAGACAATTATACGATTTTAATAGTATTTAACGAAATTTATAAATATTATTCAACTAAATTACTTTCTTAGTATTTTTTACTTTGAAAGAAAATGACATCTACACTAATTGTATTAAGAATGTTAACGCCCCTCATGATTTTTATTTATACAGGCAAATATAGTGATGATGTGTGGTTCTGTGATTAATAATGGGCATCTGGCATTCTGATAATTTTGAAACAAAGGCGATTATCAATAAAGATGGAAAGCAGATAGCCGATAGTCGTAACCACCACTTTGGTGTCCATCTACATCAGCAAAAACCGCTTTAAAAATATCCAGTTTAAACTCGTCGTCAAATAAGAAACCTTTCTCATCTTCCTCTCCCGAGATATAAACATCCCATTCTTCGACACTGATTTTATGCATGTTATCGAACAATAATTTTGACAATTCCAGTACCTCTGGACTTGCTTTCAGCAGCACAGTCCATTTTTCACATCCTCCCAGCCTGGCAATGATATGCTGAGCGTTCATAAGTGTGAAATGGTTTTCATCGATGTCGAAGTCCGTAACCACCGCATCAACATCAAAAAATTTTGACGAATATGCAAAGAGGTTGTCGCCTAACGTAGAATCGAAATAAGGTTTTTGTGTTTTAAAATCTTTGTGCAGATTTTTTGCCTGAAGTTTAAAGTATTCAATAGTTTTCATAATACATTTCCTTTAGTTCCAACTTAATTACCCTGAAAATTTGCGTTCGTAATCTTTATTTGGATAATAAGCAGGTAGGTTAGCATTATTAAACTATAGGCTGATGAAATCTTTGCACGAACGAGCTAGCTTGCCAATAAGCATATGCAATTTTAAGAATAAAACTTTAATTTACCAAAATTATTGTGCTGATTTAGTATTACACAGCCATTACCTCTGTATTTAGATTTCAAGTTTATACTAGTTAAAATCCACGCATACTGATCCAAATGATTAGGAAACAGTTTTTTTCTCTTGATACTGTTTCAATTCAGAATATTCACTTGATTTTAAAAAATGTTAAAAACACAAATGAATTCTCATTTTATATCACTTCAGTTCATAACTTTATTGTTTTATATACATTCTAGCGAAGAACAATGCATTATTCTCTTTATCTTAGCGAGTCAATAAAACACTAAAAACGTATGGGAGAATGGTCAAAAACAGTCGGCGAAAAAGGTGAAAAGATAGTCGACTTTTTCTTTAAGGATTTACTCGGTTATAATTCTGTTACTTCCAATGAGACAATAAACTGCATTAAAGGAACAAAACATAAATCTAAAGATGCTAAAGGAGATAAAAATACTCATGGTATTGACGCACTAATAAGTAGCAAGAGCCCTCTTGAAGATCAATTGCTTGATATAGTAGTCATATCGTCAAAATACACTGCGGACGAATACCCCAACAGCCCGAAAACAAAATTCAAGGAGCACTTCGAAGATTTGGCGTTTACGCTTGAATGCTTTAAGAACTCTAAACTGTATTCCGAAACTAACTATAAATTCAGCGGAATAACCAGAACAGAAATTACTGGAATTCTAGTTTGGCTATCGGACAAAAGCCCAGAAGACTATGAACTTATTCCTAAAATTGCCAATATGCAAATTGATGCTGATCTTATCTTCGACAAGATTATTATCATAGACAATAATCGAATGAATTTTCTGCATCAAACGATATTTAGGGCAAAGGAAGTATATGGTGTAGAAAATGTAAAATTCGTGTATCACAATACCAGTCTGAATATCATCGGCTTAAACTCGATAAGCTACGGTGATATATTGCCAGTGCAATACATCTTCTCAAATATAATTCCACTGAGAATTGAAAAAGGAAGTGATGTGGAATTTCTTATATTTTGTAAAGATAGTTTTTCAAAAGATAATCTTTCCAAACTTCTTTCTTTTGCAAAAAGTTTCGATCATTTAGCCTCAGCGAAGAAAACAATTTTATCTTTCCCTGATTACAATGAATTACACCACAAAGCCATTATTGAGGGCGAATTGTCTAAATTTCCCAAATACACCTTCAACCAAAACCTTTTAGTTAGCAAGTATCCATCTGATTTTAGAAATAGTTAAAAAATGGAAAAAGATTTTTTGCCACAAGGCGACCATATAAGACAGCTCCTCGTTAACGCGAGCATTTCAACGACGAATATTAACGGATTACTCCGGGACAAAGGCGTTTTTCTAGGTCACATAGAGAAGAATAATTCAATCCCGCTATTGATGAAAACTCTTGTAAGTCCTGAAGATTTTTGCGATTTGCATGAGGCACAAAAGAAGAAAGAGGATACTATTAAATTCAGAACTGCAACGATTAAATGTACCTCAGATTTCGATCTAACAAATGTTTTTTCGGCCCCATTGGATCTTGCCGCAAAAATTAAAGAGGCACATAAGTATGAGCCAAATTTTAAGCTTTTAGGAACACCGACATTTTACATAGAGGACGAAACGGCCATTTTTGACTACAAAATCGAACGTGATAACTTTCTTGAGAACTGGACCAGCAATAAGACCGAACATTCAGGAAAAGTTTTCGTCAAAAAATCAAAGGCCGGAAATCTCGAATTGTCAGTCGAACAGAATTCAACTTCAAAAGAAACTATTTTGATAAACGAGCTAATTGTTGGCGAGGTAAAAAAGCTTCTTAAAGACCAAAGCTTCATCAAACCGGGGGATGATTTTATCCGCATTAAATTTAAGGATTTTACGAACGCACAAAGGATTCAGTTTTTCTACTCTTTTACAAAAGATTTCTGTATTTATTTAAAATTTCAATCCATAACAGATATCGATCTCTATCTTGATGAAGAACAGGAGTCACATGAAGATATTAAAGCCTTGGTTGACGAAATAGATTCATTAAAGATAAACGGACGTGGCCTCCAGAATAACCCATTACTGAAAAACAACTTGTATCATGACAAACTGATCGTTGCATCAATCTCACTTAAGTTTAGTTTTGATATCAGAGGTGTTAAAGGTAGCGCTAATCTTGTTATCGCATTCCCAGACTATATTGCAAAAAGATCAAGTGATGCAGAGCTACAGATTTCGCTTAATTTTACGATTGAAAAAGAACATAAGAGGATGACAACAGAAACTCAGTTAAGAAAAGAACTCTATGCTTTCGTTGAGAAACACAAGATTGCAAACTATTCAAAATTTAAAACACCATAGATTGAATGGAAATGAATTGCTACTATTTAAGAGGCCGTCACACAATAGGTATGTGACGGCTTCTTTCTTTGAGGCATAGCATAATTCTTCAAAGCCTAACCCCAATTATACTATGGAAGGAAAATCTCCACAGGAAAATCTAATAGCTTTCCAGTTTCTATTTCACTCCTAATATTATCATTTCTTTCCAATCTGCTTTTAGTAGTACCAGCACAATAAACCCTGAATATTGAATAATTATCACCATAGGCGAACATTTGTTTCCATTCTCCCAAAGACAATTTGATCATCTCCTTTGTCGACGATGGTGTGCCTTTTACCTCAATACATTTTTCAATCCCGTTTTCCATAACCGTAAAATCATAAGGGAGGTAACTTTCAGCCGTCTCGTTATGCCAAATAATTTCAGTAAAGCTATTCTTGTTCTCCTGAAGATATTTATTGACATATTCCTCAGACCATCGTCCTATATCAACTTTGACTTGCGAACTTTCAATTGGTTTGTAAATTTTGGAAGTAGTAACCGTCACTTGGGACAGGTTATTTACCACAGCAGTAATGCTTTCAAAATTAATATCTTCGACTTGTACCTCGGGAACAAAAACATTTTCAAAATCGATATCTACACCTGTATAAGGGCTTTCTGGATCTCCTGTTTCCTCCGAATATTCAGAGCTGGTACCCTGATAAAAGCCGTCAACTTCAGGAATTTCACCCACAGGATAACCCTGTTCCTGAAGCCATAAATAGATGTCTTCAGGCGGAAGTTGCATCGCTAATCCGAATTCCCGTTCCATACCTTCCAATTTTAAAAGATCGCATAAGCTGTTGCTAAGACTGTATAGAGTTACTGGCGAATTCCATTTGCCTGTAAAATAAAACTCGCCGTATTGTCCAGGCCAGCAGTCGATCCTAGAATCTACAATCACTTGCTCCTGATCTTTGTAAACCAAACTTAGTGATTCTGCATTCATAAATTTTGTATTCTCAAAAGTTGATGTAATCTTAGAAAGCACTTTTTGATAGTTATCAGTACTTTTTTTGGAATAAATGAATGCAAGAAATGGCGCGCGTTTTATAAGCGCTTGTTGAAGTTCAACATCCTCCCTTACATTAGAGGGAACAAATTCTAGCAAATCATAAGTTATCATTGGAATATCTAAAAACTCGGACAACGCTTTTATTTCGCCTTTTGACCTTGATGGCACTTTAAGAAATCTATTGCTCCCCATTGGCGCCTGAGCGTTATGTACAGCAAATATGTACAGACCAGCTACTGGCTCGAAAGTGTTGTCGTTAGTAAGCATATAACTACTGGTCTTCCACTGCGCAATTTTCGATCTTAAAGAATTTACTACATCAGTAGGCTGACTGATAAGCTGGTCATAAATCGAAAATAACTGTTTGTTAGTATCGCTATCAAGTAGCTGCGAGCCGATCAGATTAAGTAGATGCAGGCACTCTTCCGGGCTAAAAATTTTCTTGAATTTAAAAAAATCTATTTGCCCTACAGTCATCGACGCTGGTAAATCTGCAACGGGAAGATGCTGACCGATAATTGATTTTAAAGACGGTGCAAAAACATCAGTAGACTTATAGCACTGACCATCTGTACAGGGAATGCATTCAAAATTTTCAACATAATATTCAATATAACTCGGAACAATATTACTTCCTCCGCGATAATAATACTGCGTGGTGTCGCATTTATGTTTGAATGTTTCCCAACTATCAAGCATTTTTGTCCAAAAGAACTTAGAAAAAGCTGTCTGCAATAGGTTTGACCTGAATTCAATTGCAGTGTAGTTCTGTATATAATGTTGTCCACTGTTGCGATATAGACGATACAACGAAGGATAAGCTTCTGTACTATCCAACCAGTTTAGATAATCAGTTGCCTCAGGATAGGATCTTGCAAATTTTTGTCTTTCTATTTTCTCATCGATAAGATCAATAGAAATATTTTCTCTTATGCCAATTTTTTTGAAAAACACCTTCCAGTCTGTGGAATCTTCTTCAGTCTCTATATAGTCTTGTGCCAAAAAATTTGCATTTGGCAAAATCGTTGAGAGTTTCTTTTCAGGATTGTACTGATCTGAAAGATAACAATGACTTGGCATCTTTAGACCATTGGTAGTTAAAACCTTCAACAACTTCAAATCCAGATAATCACTATCAGAGAGTAATTTTGCCTGATATACTTTAAAAATAAAGCGAGTGATGACTAATCTGTTTTGCTCATTGATATCATCTTTCTTAATCATCGGAAGGATAGCTTTTCGAACAACTTCCAGATCAGTGGGTTCCCGCACCCCCAATACCTGGAGCCATTTAAGTACATGCTTTTTATCGCTGTAAAAAGCTAAAATATCCTCATGGACATAATTAAGGTTTTCAAAATTGATGTCTGGAGCTACTGTCTCTGCCGGCATGAAAATTTCCTGCGGACTTTTGTATTGTCCAGACTCATCCATAATAAAAGGTGCCGATTCCAATTGTGGCAGCCAGGTTGCATTATTACCGTTGATTGTCTTGTTATAAAAGAACCGTATTAAATTAATTGCTCCATTGGCATCATCAATAGCATCAGATTCTACAAGTTCCAGCACCTGGGAAAAAGTAAACTGTCTGGCTCCTAACGGTATTAAGCAAGATTGACTTTCCATCCGCAGATCTACTATTCCATGCGAATCGGTTATGCCGAGATAATTTGTTATTAAGGATGGGGAGAAGTACTCCGAAAAGCCGGTATTGTCCACGACACTTTGTGAGATTACAATGGTATCCTCACCAGACTGCTCTGGCAAAAAAACGATTGCCACAGCTGATTCCTCAAGGCTTTTGTTATATGCAATATCGACTTTTAAACCTGAATATGCTTGATACTTGCCATTTAGTAATTTAAGGACATCGAAACGATATTGAGTTTGTTGCAAATCGCTAAACCATTCTAACTGCCGTCTTGCAATTTCAGCAAACAAGAATTCATTCCAAATATTAGGCATCAATTCGGTTCGCTCTGCATTAGTAAGGAAATCTCCATTAATCAGAAAGGGAAATTCCTTATTTGCTTTTGTTGGCAGGTACGAATAAATTACAGCCCTCTTAATAGGTACTAAATGCTGATCTTTAACTTGTGCAGCGAAGGTTAATTTTGTCGCCTTTGCTTCTTTTAATTTCTGAGGGCATTCAGTATCGGAAAGCTGATTAAGTTTTGCAGACAATTCATCACTAATTGGCAGATCCATTATTTTAAATATCCAAGAACTCTGTAACTTACCATTATTGTAAAGGTCTATGACATCCTGCGAGGCTTTTTTGGTAACTTCAAATATTTTTTTATCCCTGTCAAAGAGTGTAACAGTTTTAACCTTACGCAGAAAAAGTATAATTTGACAATCCTCAAAAACTTTAATAATCTCTCGTTTGATATTTTCACGGTCGCTGATACCGATAATAGTATTTACCCAGTCCTCGTCATAAGAGCCTGCAACTTCACTAGCAACCTGATCGGTCCAGATCGGCACAACCTGCCAGGGATATTCTTCGGGGTTAGCAAAACCCTCAAAATTTTTATCAAAGCGGAATGAGAAACCTCCGGAGACTATGTGTGCATAGTCTGATGAGCCAAAGACAGATTTAAAACCAATACCCTTATAACCTGTTTTTTCTACATTTTTGTCCTTATCGCTTGCACGGTTACCAATCCCCGATATGCCCTGAACATCTTCTTTAGTGAAATGTTTACCGTCGTGGGAAAACACAAGGTAATTATCCAATAGATGAAAGCTAACACTAATTGGGCTCCCGTCTGAGGAAGAATCATCTGCATTTTGCAGCAACTCAAAAATGAACCGGTTTACTTCACCAAAAACTGTTTTGGATAATACATTTAGTGTACGGGCGAGATCCCGTGAATTGCCGTCATTTTTGGCCTTTTCTTCTGTATCAAATATTCCACAAATATTATCCCAACC
>JAZJZW010000006.1:0-121342 GCA_040389425.1 Bacteroidota bacterium
CGGGTGCAAAAGTAGGTAGTTTATTCGCTTAAACAATAGCTTTTACAAACTATTTTAAAAGTATTTTTTAATTAGCTGGAAACATGAACTTTGCAAGTAGAAGTTTTTTCAAGTTTGTAAGATTTATAAATGCATTATACTTTTTAACCACAAAGAACACTAAGCTGGCGCTAAGCCCACGAAGGTTTTCGATACTATATTATTGTAGAAAATAGCGTTTCCTACACCTAAACCTAGCCCTGATAGCAGCGAAAATCCTTGCTTATCCCGTTATTTTCTAACGGGATAAGCAAGATTGTAGCGGATAGCGGGAAATAGCTCCAAAAAAAAGCTCATACTATTTTATAGTACAAGCTTCATATATATAAGGTGTAATTAGTTTAGGGTTTTTTATTTAAACAAATAAGAAACCTGGATTGATCCATAGAAATACCCCATGTTGCGATCTAATTTCAACTCTTTGCCTCTGTAGACAAAGGCATAGGAAAGGTTCAGATTGTTTATTCGGTATTTCAAACCTGCTTCGCCATTAAATCGGAAAGGTATAATATCAAAAGTAACAGGACTGTTGTCGTTAAAAAGACTCCCCTGAATGGTGGCATCATAGAGTTGATAATTAACACTGGGCGCCATATAAAAATAGAACTCACTCTCTAACGGGTTTCCTTCCTTATTTAAAGACGCTCCATAAAAATTAGATTCTGATAAGCTTACTAATTTCTTAATTCCAATTCTGCTTACAAATCCAGTTGACAAGGAGGTGAATATGGTTCCTAATTTAGCCTCCGACTGCAATTGAAAATCGATTCTTTTGCTTTTTATCGAACTCAAGAACGTTTTGGAAAACATAAAATACGCTTGTACACCAATGGTATTCTTTATTTGGTAATCCCATTCTTCAAAAGATTTGTAGTTAAACAAACGATGGGTCTCTGATTGTACTTCAGCTGCAAAGGAGTTCGGTCCTACATAACCCAGCTGAAAATACTTTCGGAAAACAGTTTGGTTGTTATAAAAACTAGTATTCCCAAATTGACCAAAAAGATAACCCGCAAATGGCCTGTCGACTATTGCGCCATTATTCTTATCAATACTTCGAGGACTATACATATATTGTCCTAATCGGATTTCGTTTATCTTTTTTAAAAGCTGCCGTTTCTCTCTCTTAGACTGATATCTATAGAAAATTTCTAAACCATTAGTATAATATTGGTCGTTCTTAGAAGAAGTGTACAAATCATTTTCAGAAACAACACCTATCTCAACAGTAGAATTCTGACTCCACAAACTAGCCGAAAACAAAAACAAATAAACCAAAATTACCGTTTTTGTTCGCATCTAATATTTAATTTCTCCAATCGTGCGCATTACACGTACAATTTTATCTTTCCTCCTATTAACATAAGAAGACGAACTTGTTGCAGTATATTTTCTAGGATTAGGTAAAATAGCGGCAATTCCTGCTGCTTGTTTGCTAGTTAAATTAGCTGCATCTTTTCTATACCAATGTTCAGCGGCGGCTTGCGCTCCATAAACACCATCTCCCATTTCGATACTATTTAGATAAACTTCCATGATTCGTTCTTTCCCCCAAATCAACTCTATCAAAACAGTAAAATAAGCTTCCAGCCCTTTCCTGATATAACTACGCCCTTGCCAAAGGAAAACATTTTTAGCTGTTTGCTGTGATATGGTACTTCCTCCTTTTATTCTTCGTCCTCTTTCATTGCTCTTGTATGCTTTTTGCATCGCTCTAAAATCAAAACCGTTGTGCGTTAAAAACAGTCCATCTTCACTGGCAATAACAGCTTTTTGCAGATTAACTGAAATATTATCTAAAGATTCCCAATCATGGCTGAAATAAATTGTTTTTCCTGCTGCCTTATTTTCTATAGCACGAATAATCATCAACGGAGTTAATGGTATTGGAACAAATTTAAAAAACACCACCAAAAACAGCGAAAGCCCAATAAACCACAAAATCATTTTAAACAAAAGGTTCCTTAATCGAGTCATAAAATTTGGAGAACTGCTTTTTGAAGTCCGTTTATTTGTTGTTTTAGGGGTGATTCTTGTTGCCATCTATTATTTGTTTTCGAAATATTTCAAAACTCTAACGCTTAAAATCGATTAGAATTTTAGAGGTAGTAAAATTACTTTTTTTAGCTAATCATCCAATAATTTTATACTTATTTCTAAGTTGTTTCAAATTAAAGATACTTTATTCTTTTTATCCTTTAAAATAGGGAAATCACCAATTTTAAAATACCTATTTTTATATTTCCAAAAAGTAGACAATGACTCAAAATAAAATGACAGCCCATTTACTATGGCAATTAGGACGAATAACAGCACTAGGATTATCTAAAGACAAGAAAAATATTGTTTACAAAGTCAGTACTCCTTCAATTGAAGAAAATATACAAAACACTAAACACTACTTCATTCCTATTGAAGGTGGAAATCCAACTGAAATAGAAAACACCGAAGATATTCTAGCCAACAAAAAACTATCTCCTGATGGCAACTACCTTATTTCTCATCAAGAAGTAAGACTACAAAACATTTTAGGCAAAGATTTTTATCCCGAACTAGAAAAATCATCAGTCCAAATTTATGATTCTTTAAATTACCGTCACTGGGACACTTGGAATGAAGGCAAATTCAATCATGTTTTTTATAAAGAAAATAAAGCCGATTCTACTGAAATAGACATCATGGCTAACGAACTTTTTGACTGTCCTCAAAAACCTTTTGGTGGCGATGAAGATTACATTTGGTCTCCAGACAGTAAAAACATTCTTTATGTAAGCAAGAAAAAAACAGGAACCGAATATGCTATTTCTACCAATAGCAATATTTTTCAATACGAAATAGCAACAGCAGAAACCACTAATCTTACTGCCGATAATTTAGGTTATGATGTAGCTCCACAATTCTCGACTTCGGGAATTTTGGCCTGGCTGCAAATGCAACGCGATGGCTATGAAGCCGACAAAAACGACATTATTGTTAGTTTCCAAGGAATAAAAATAAATATTACAGCACATTGGGATGGAACCGTGGATAGTTTTCTTTGGAGTGAAGACAGTCAAAAAATCTATTTCATTGCTCCAATTGATGGAACCAAACAATTATTTGAAATTCATTTCCCTGAACCTACAAATACAAAACCTCAAATACAACAAATTACCGATGGCTATTTTGACATAACCAATCTTATTGGTTTCAACAATAACAAAATTCTAGTTAGCCGAGAAGACACTAACCACGCTGCTGAAATTTTCTCTTATGATTTAGTTGAAAAAGATTGGCAACAATTAACCAATGTCAACACCGAAATCTACCAATCTTTAGCTTTAAGCAAGACCGAAAAAAAATATGTAACCACCACCGATGGTAAGAAAATGCTAGTTTGGGTAATTTTTCCACCCAATTTTGATGCATCAAAAAAATACCCTACCTTATTATATTGTCAAGGTGGGCCACAAAGTGCATTGAGTCAATTTTATTCTTTTAGATGGAATTTCCAATTAATGGCTGCCAACGATTATATTATTGTAGCGCCTAACCGTCGAGGAATGCCTGGTCATGGAGTAGAATGGAATGAGCAAATTAGCAAAGATTGGGGCGGGCAGGTAATGCACGATTATCTCTCTGCTATCGATGATTTAGCAAAAGAGTCTTATGTTGATGAAAATCGTTTAGGATGTATCGGTGCTAGTTATGGTGGATATTCTGCCTATTATTTAGCGGGTATTCATAATAATCGTTTTAAAACATTTATTGCTCATGATGGCGTTTACAATACCCAAAGTATGTTTGGAACTACCGAAGAGGTCTTTTTTAACAACTGGGATTTCGGCGGCGCTTATTGGGAAAAAGACAATGCCATTGCCCAAAAAGCATATACCCAATTCAATCCTATGAATTTTGTAAGCAATTGGAATACTCCTATTTTAATTATTCAAGGTGGGAAAGATTTTCGTGTACCTATTGGTCAGGCACAAGAAGCTTTTCAAGCAGCACAATTACTCGGTATAAAAAGCCGTTTTCTATATTTCCCTGAAGAAAACCATTGGGTATTACAAGCACAAAATGCCCAAGTTTGGCAAAGAGAATTTTTTAAATGGTTAAAAGAAACCTTAGCAAACTAAAAAACAGCAATCCTGAATTGAAAAAATGGGAAACAAAAACAGCAACATTCCTATAAAGGTATTTATCAGTTATATTATTCTGGCGGCACTTGTCACAAGTGTGGGCTGGATTTTATATGCTGAAAATGTAGATTACTCAAAAATTGAAAACAAAATAGCCTTCGAAAAAAACAAGGTTTTAAAAGTAAGCAATCTTTTTTCGAATGTTTATAAAACCGAAAGTCTAGCTCGAAAAACCATTCAATCCAATTCAGAAGTTGATTATAAAAAATATCTGCTAGAAACTGATACTTTGCAAATGCGCATTCGTTCATTAAAAAAAATGGTTTCTAGCCAATACCAAATTAAATTATTAGACAGTGTAACGGTTTTGTTAACCGAAAAAACACATAATATCAGACAACTCAAAGCCATCAAAAACAAAACCTCCGATGAGGCTTCTGTTAATGATGCTATTAACGAATTGACTCAATTAGAATTCTCGCTTCGCAAATTACAATTACGGGACTTTACTAAAAATCCGGAGCAATTAGGAGGTTATCAGCGAAATGTCTTGCAGCGTTATGTAGATTATCTCAATCAAAACATCCCTGATGACAACAGCAATACTTTGACAAAACAAGAAACCGATTCAATTTTATCGGCTTCTAAAAGATTATTAAGCAAAGTAAAATTAGAAACCGAAAAGAAAAAAGAATCCTTAAGTATTCAGGAAAACAAATTACTTACGAATGAGCTTTTAATATCGGATCAACTTAGAAAAGTACTCCGAATTATTGAACAGGAAATCCTGACTTCATCGATAAAAAACAATAATGAAAAGGAAAAATCCCTAAAGAAAATCAACAAAATTGTCACTTATGCAGCAATTTTAGGTTTATTACTAACCTTTATCTTTTCGTTATTAATTGCAAGCGATTTTTCAAAAACACAGTCTTATAAAAAGCAACTTGAAATTGCCAATTTTAAAACTCAAAATCTACTCAAAAACCGAGAACAACTCATTTCCACCGTGAGCCACGACTTAAAAACACCATTGAGTACCATTGTGGGCTATGCCGAATTATTGGGTAATTCCACTTTAACAAGCAAACAATCTTATTTCACCAATAATATCAAAAACTCTTCAGATTATATTTCCAGGCTAGTTCAAGATTTATTAGACTTCTCGCAAATAGAAGCTGGCAAAATTAATTTAGAAAAGATTCCTTTTTCTTTATCCGAAACCATTAAAGAAGTAGCAACCAATGTACAATCGGTTTACCAGCAAAAGAACATTGAACTTCAAATCTCAATTGACAAAAAACTCTACGAGCCTATTATTGGCGATGATTTTAGACTAAAACAAATTTTGATAAATATCATTGGAAATGCTTATAAATTCACCGCTGAAGGTTACATTAAAATAAACGCAACATTAGATTCTAATTCAAACAAAGCCTTTATAACAGTTGAAGATTCAGGAATTGGAATTGATAAATCAAGTCAGGAATTAATCTTCGAAGAATTTGCCCAAGCTAATGAAACCATCGAAAAAAATTACGGAGGAACAGGATTAGGATTAGCTATTTCGAAAAAAATAGCCGCTCTTTTAGGAGGTAAATTGTATTTAAAAAACAGTTCTAAAAAGGGAAGTTGTTTTGAAATAGAATTACCTGTAACTTTTGACGAGCAAAAAGATATCCAAAAAACTGCAACTTCAATTTATGAACCATCAATAACCAACAAAACCGTTGTTGTAGTGGATGACGATCCCGATTTGTTACAACTTACCACCGAAGTTTTAAAACAACACTATACCGTTATTTCTTTTTCGAATGCGGAGCAAGCATTGTTAAATTTAGAATTTGAAGATTTTGACTTATTGATTACCGATATTCAAATGCCAATCAAAGATGGTTTTGAATTCATTAGAGAATTGCAAAAAAAGAGAAAAACTACTTATAGAACTCAACCCTTAATTGCCGTAACAGGAAGAACCGATTTAAAAGATGAAATTTATACCGAAGCTGGATTTATAGCTGTACTTAAAAAACCGTTTACACCTAATATTCTGCTGCAAACTATAGATGCTGTATTTAACAAAGCAGCACTTCCTATTCAAACGGAAGTAATAAAGTCCAAAAATCAAGAGGAGTTATTCTCTCTAGATTCCTTAAAATTGTTTTTAAAAAATGATGATGATGCTTTAAAAACCGTAGTACAATCTTTTATAAGCTCTACTAATTCAAATCTTTTTATTCTAGAAAATGCTATTCAAACAATAGAACATGACAAAATAAAAGCAGTGGCGCATAAGATGACTCCTATGTTCAAACAAATCGAAGCTACTGAAATTGCAGCAATATTAAAAAAATTGGAATCACAAGAACAGAGTGAAGCCGATTTAACAGTTCTTTTTTCTGATTTGAAATCTAAAATTAGAAACTTATTAATAGCTCTTGAGAAAGCTGTCTAATTAATATTGTACAGTTTTAGTTTGTTGTACAAAGTTTTTCGGGTGATTTTAAGCAGTTTTGCTGCTTCTGATTTGTTGTTTTTAGTTCTAGCCAAGGCATTTTCTATGGCTTCTTTTTCATTTTCAGATAAAGAAAACTGTTCCGTAGTCGTTTCGCTAGGATGGAAAAATTCTACTGGTAGAACAGCATTTTCAATAAAATCGCCTTGAGTTAGTAAGGTGGCGCGTTTTACACAGTTTTGTAATTCTCTTAAATTTCCAGGCCAAGGATAATTTTGAAAAATAGTTACCACTTCTTTAGAAAAGCCAATAACTTCTTTGTGCAATTGTGCATTAGCTTTTTCAAGAAAAAAATCAGCAAATAGGATTAAATCTTCCTCACGTTCAACTAGCGAAGGCGAATGAATCGAAAACTCATTAATTCTATGATATAAGTCTTCTCTAAAATCGCCATTTTTAACTGCTTCACGCAAATCTTCATTGGTTGCGGTAATAATTCGAATATCAACTTCTACTTCTTTATTACTACCAACAGCCTTTATTTTTCTTTCTTGCAAAGCGCGTAACAACTGAATTTGGTTTTCATAAGACAAATTTCCTATCTCATCTAGAAAAAGAGTCCCGCCATTAGCGGCTTCAAAATAACCTATCTTATCCGAAATGGCTCCAGTAAAAGAACCTTTTAAATGTCCGAAAAATTCACTAGCCGCTAATTCTTTTGGAATAGCACCGCAATCTACAGCTATAAAATTATTCTCTTTTCGATGACTTTGTTGATGAATACTCTTAGCAATTATCTCCTTTCCTGTTCCGCTTTCGCCAATAATCAAAACAGACATATCCGTGGGACTCACTAGCTTAATATGTTCAACTAATTTTCTAGAAGCAGCCGAAATTCCTTGAACATATTCGGTCGTAGGAGTTGCTTTAGCTACTTTTACATTTTGTTTATCAATTGGGTTTGGCTGAATTTCTAAAGTTAAAGCATTAGTAATAACTGCTAAAACTTCGTCAGGATTAAAGGGTTTCGAAATATAATCGGAAGCACCATTTTTTATGGCTTTAACGGCTGTGCTCACTTCTGAATAACCAGTCATTAAAATTACTGGAATCTGCGGGAAATTTGTTTTAAACTCAGCTAACAAATCAATTCCATCAGCGTCTGGCAATCGTAAATCAGTTAAAATCAAATCAAATTCTTCGTTTTGAGTTGCAAGACGGGCTTCGGCAGCAGAAAAAGTTATACTAACCGCATAATTATTCTTACTTAGAAACTTTTCTAATAGTTTGCAAAACGAAATATCATCTTCAATAATTAAAATCTTTGACATTAGACAGGCACTTTTTATGCTAAATTAAGGCTTATATTGCTGGATTTTCATAAAATTATGCAAAAAAAAAGAGGTCGTAAATTTACGACCTCCTAACCAAAAAACAATAAGTTAATTCACCAACTTATTTCTTCAACCAGTTCCCATCAACATCTGTATAAACAGTAGCCGCTTGGTCTTTAACTGATATTTCTAATTTATATTCTTTTTTTTCATTTACAAAAGCCTTAGACAATACTGCATCAGGATATGATTTTTTCAAAGCTTCGGTTATTGCTGATGGTAAATCAGTTGCTTTAATTTCGGTATAACCGTCTGCTGCCGGAGCTACTTGCTCTGTTGGAGCTGCTGCTGTTTGAGCTGAAATAGTTGTTAAACTTCCTAAAACAATTGCTGCTGATAAAATTAACTTTTTCATGATATTGTTATTTAATGTTTAAATTATTTTTGAATCCATTTTCCATTTGCATCAGCAAACAAAGCACCTTCTTTATCGCCAACTTTAACTTCTAATTTATACTCTTTTTTGTCGTTTATGTAAGCTTTATTAAGCACTGCATTTGGAAAAGCTTTCTTTAAAGATCCAGTTACAACTGCTGGTAATTCTTCTGCTTTTATTTCTGTAAAATTATCTGGTGCTGGTGCTGCTTGTTCTGTTGGAGCTTCATTCTTCTCTTTTACTGGAGCCTGATCTTGAGCTGACATTGTTGTTAAACTTCCTAATACGATTGCTGCTGATAAGATTAATTTTTTCATAATGTGTAATTTTTAAAATATTATTGATGTTTTACACTTCTGACAATGAAATTATTGTACCAGTATTTTTTTTTGGACACACAAAAGCAAAAAACCCTTGTTTTATAAGGGATTAGCAAAAATTACCATTTTTAAAAGGTTGTATACTTGTGTATAAAAGTGTTTCCGAGTGTGTAATTTTTATACACTTAAGTGTATAAAAAAAGCCGTTTCGTTAAAAAACGAGACGGCTTGATTGTATAAGTAAAAAATCCTTTATTCTGGATCGTTCATTTTAAAAGTATCCATAAAAGCAGTAGTATAATCACCCGCAATATAACGAGGATCATCCATTAATTGTCTATGAAAAGGAATTGTAGTTTTGATACCTTCAATTACAAATTCGTCTAATGCTCTTCTCATTTTACTAATTGCTTCTTCACGAGATTGTGCAGTAGTAATTAATTTAGCAATCATCGAATCGTAATTTGGTGGAATTGTATAACCTGAGTATACGTGAGTATCTAAACGTACTCCATGACCACCTGGCATATGTAATGTAGTAATTTTTCCTGGCGAAGGTCTAAATTCATTGTATGGATCTTCGGCATTGATACGACATTCGATAGCGTGTAATTGTGGTAAATAATTTTTACCTGAAATTGGAATTCCAGCAGCTACCATAATTTGCTCACGAATTAAATCGTAGTCAATTACTTGTTCAGTAATTGGATGTTCTACTTGGATACGCGTATTCATTTCCATGAAATAGAAATTACGGTGTTTATCCACTAAGAATTCCACTGTTCCAGCACCTTCATATTTAATATACTCAGCTGCTTTTACTGCTGCTTCACCCATATTCTGACGCAATTCGTCAGTCATAAATGGCGAAGGAGTTTCTTCAGTTAATTTTTGGTGACGCCTTTGTACCGAACAATCTCTCTCAGAAAGATGACAAGCTTTTCCATAAGAATCACCTACAACTTGGATTTCGATATGACGAGGTTCTTCGATCAATTTCTCTAAATACATTCCGTCATTACCAAAAGCAGCAGCAGACTCTTGACGAGCACCTTCCCAAGCTTTTAATAAATCTTCTTCTTTCCATACGGCACGCATTCCTTTTCCACCACCACCAGCAGTAGCTTTCAACATCACTGGAAATCCGAACTCTCTTGACAACTCTAAAGCTTGCTCATAAGATTCTAAGATACCTACTGATCCTGGCACACAAGGAACACCAGCTTCAATCATAGTAGATTTCGCAGAAGCCTTATCTCCCATTCTGTCAATCATTTCAGGTGCAGCTCCAATGAACTTAATACCGTGTTCTTGACAAATTTTTGAAAATTTAGAATTTTCAGAAAGGAATCCGTATCCTGGATGTATTGCATCAGCATTTGTAATTTCGGCTGCAGCAATAATATTTGACATTTTCAAATAAGATAGGTTACTTGGCGGAGGTCCAATACAAACCGCTTCGTCAGCAAACTTTACGTGCAAACTTTCTGCATCGGCAGTAGAGTAAACAGCAACCGTTTTGATTCCCATTTCTTTACACGTACGAATAACACGAAGTGCAATTTCACCTCTATTGGCAATTAATATTTTTTTAAACATCTATTCTGAGTTATGAGTTATGAGTTATGAGTTTTTAAAATCAGGATTGATTAAGAAACCAAATCCTAATTTACACTTCATAATTTATAATTAATTAAGATGGATCTACTAAGAATAATGGTTGATCAAATTCTACTGGAGACATATCATCAACTAATATTTTAACGATTTTTCCAGACATTTCAGATTCGATTTCGTTAAATAATTTCATTGCTTCAACAACACAAAGTACATCACCTTTAGCAATAGAAGTTCCTACTTCAACAAACATTGGTTTGTCTGGAGAAGGTTTTCTATAGAAAGTACCAATCATTGGCGATTTGATAGTGATATATTTTGAATCTTCAACAGCTGGTGCAGCAGCAACTGGTGCAGCTGGTGCAGCAGGAGCTACAACTTGTTGTACAGCTGCCTGAGCTGGCAATTGTTGTACATAAGTTGGTTCTGGAGCAGCAGTTTCTAAAGTAGTTCTAATGGTAATTTTAACATCATCCATTTCTAATTTTACTTCAGCAACACCAGAATTAGATACAAATTTGATTAGGTTCTGAATTTCTTTTAAATCCATAATATTTGTGATTTTAGTTTAAATTTATTGTTTGTTGTATGCCCATTTTAAATAGATAGATCCCCAAGTGAATCCTCCTCCAAATGCAGCAAAAATAATAGTATCTCCTTTTTTAAACAAATGTTCAAAATCATTTAAAACTAGCGGCAAAGTTGCCGACGTAGTGTTTCCGTATCTCTCGATGTTCATTAAAACCTTAGATTCTTCAAGATTCATACGGCTTGCAGTAGCATCAATGATACGTTTATTTGCTTGATGTGGCACTAAATAGTTAACATCTTCATTAGTAAGATTGTTTCTTTTCAAGATTTGTTCACTAGCATCAGCCATATTGGTTACAGCATATTTAAATACTGTTTTCCCGTCTTGTCTTATACTGTGTCTTTTTTCTTCTATGGTTTGAATAGTAGTTGGATGAAGTGATCCTCCTGCATCAATTTTTAAGAAATCACGACCTACACCGTCACTTCTTAAATACTCATCTTGCAATCCTAAACCTTCAAAATTTGGTTCGAATAATACTGCTCCTGCTCCATCACCAAAAATGATACAAGTAGTACGATCAGTATAATCAACAATTGAAGACATTTTATCGGCACCAATTAGCAATACTTTTTTATATCTTCCTGATTCAATGTAAGCTGCTGCTGTAGACATTCCGTATAAAAAACTGGAACAAGCCGCTTGCAAATCATAAGCAAAAGCATTTACAGCGCCAATTTCAGTAGCAACATAAGCTCCAGTTGCTGAAACTTGCATATCTGGTGTTGCCGTTGCCATTAAAACCAAATCAATTTCTAAAGGATTAATATTTGCTTTAGCGATTAGGTCTTCAGCTGCTTTTATGGCTAAGTAAGAAGTTCCTTTATCAGCATCTTTTAAAATCCTTCTTTCTTTTATTCCTGTACGCGAAGTTATCCATTCGTCGTTTGTGTCCACCATTGTTTCGAGAACTTGGTTTGAAAGCACAAAATCTGGAACATAAGCTCCAACTGCAGTAATTGCGGCCGTAATTTTATTCATTTTATTCGGATATTTTCTCTTCTGTATTGACACAGAAGAAAACGTTTAAAAAGGGGTTAAAAATACAAAAAAAATCTAAACCCTTTATCTTTAAAAACCTCTTATTTAACGAAAATTACAAACAACAAAAAACTCTCACATAGTGTGAGAGTTCTCGTATTATCTATAAAAACGTATTATGCAAAAGTAGCTTCTGACTTGTCAATAACCACTTGTCCTCTATAGTACATTTTCCCTTCATGCCAGTAAGCTCTGTGGTACAAATGCGCTTCTCCTGTAATAGGACAAGTAGCGATTTGTGCTACTGTAGCTTTATAATGTGTTCTTCTCTTATCTCTTCTTGTTTTCGAGATTTTTCTTTTAGGATGTGCCATTTTACTATATTATTTATCCGTTAATAGTTGCTTTAATTTGTCCCAACGCGGGTCTATATTTTCTTCTTTATTCTCTTTTTCATCTACTTCTTTTACCTGCAATTCATTCAGTTTATCTAAAGCTTTCGTTTTTAAACTTCCGTCTTTTACTCCTGGATGAACTCGTTTTAAAGGCACCGACAGCGCAATCATCTCATAAATATATTGTATTATATCTATTTCAAATTCGCCGAAAGGCAAAATCAACAGCTCTTCATTATCATTATTAAACTCTTCTTCAAAACGAACAATCAACTTCATTTTACCTTTAATTGGCAAATCAAAATCCTCACCCGTTAAGTCGCAAGGAACATTTACAGTCCCTTTGTGCTTAAAATTCAACTCAAGCATACTGCTTTTCTTCTCTAAAACTACAGCTACTTTGATATCCGAATTTTGAAATTCGTCATACTCAAAGTTCTCAAAGAACGCATTATTTATTTGATACTCAAAATGATGTTTCCCTAGCTTTAAGCCTACGAAAGGAATTAAAAATTCTTTTGTCCTATTCATCTCAACAAAATTTTGCCCCTAACTTCGGGAGTGCAAAGATATAAAATTATTGTAAATCCAATAACGTTATTAATCTTTTTTTATTTACATTTATTTTTCTCTAACTTTTAGCGGCTTTTCAGTTATTTCTTCATACTGAATCCTTGAACGATAGACATCTATAGCCAAATACACCGCTTCTTTAAACGAATTAAAATCTGCGATTCCTTTTCCTGCAATATCATAAGCCGTACCGTGGTCTGGCGAAGTTCTCACTTTAGCTAAACCAGCCGTAAAATTCACTCCTTTTCCAAAAGACAAAGTCTTAAACGGAACCAATCCTTGATCATGATACGTAGCAATTACAGCATCGAATTTTTCGTAATGACCGCTTCCAAAAAAACCATCTGCAGCAAAAGGACCAAAAACCATAGTTCCTTTTTCAAACATTTTCTTCAAAACAGGCTTAATCAACTCTTCATCTTCTTTCCCAATAACACCTCCATCACCACAATGCGGATTCAGACCCAAAACAGCAATTTTGGGATTATTGATACTAAAATCCTGTATTAAAGATTTTTTTACAGTCTCTATCTTCCTTACAATTAAATCTTCAGTCAATCGAGAAGCCACTTCATTTATAGGCACATGATCCGTCAACAAACCTACTCTCAAATTATCCTGAATCATGAACATCAAGGCGTCTCCTTCTAATTCTTGGTCTAAATAATCTGTATGCCCTGGAAATTTAAAATCTTCCGATTGAATATTGTATTTGTTTATTGGTGCTGTTACCAAAACATCTATTAAATCTTCTTTCAACGCTTTTGTAGCCGCAACGAAAGATTTAATAGCATACTCGCCTACCTTATCATCGTTTTCACCTAGCTTTAAATCAACTCCTTCTTTCCAAACATTCAATACATTAATCTTCCCCGGAACTATTTGGTCTAATTTATCAATTCCGTGCAAAACTGCAGCAGACTCTAAATTTCTTTTTATAAAAGACAAAATCTTTACATTAGCAAAAATAACAGGCGTACAAAGCTCCAGCATTCGAGCATCATCGAATGTCTTTAGAACAACCTCGCTTCCAATACCATTTAAATCTCCAATCGAAATTCCAACGATAATATTTTCTGCATTTTTAATCATATCCACAAGTTTTTATTGCTAATTTTGAAGTGCAAATTTAGTAAAATAAAACAAGAATGTTTACAGGAATCATAGAAACCCTTGGAACCATCCAAGAAATAAAAAAAGAGAACGACAATATCCACATAACAGTAGACTCTTCAATAACAAATGAGCTTAAGATTGACCAAAGTGTAGCCCATAATGGAGTTTGTCTAACTGTAGTTGCCATAAAAGACAACACTTACACTGTAACCGCTATTGACGAAACAATCCAGAAAACAAATTTAGGACATTGGCAAGAAGGAGATTTAGTTAATCTTGAAAGAGCTATGAAATTAGGAGACCGTTTAGACGGTCACATCGTTCAAGGTCATGTGGACCAAACCGGAACCTGTATAGCAATCTCAGAAACTAACGGAAGCTGGCTTTACACCTTTGAATATGACGAAAAACTGAACAATCTAACCATCGAAAAAGGCTCTATAACAGTAAACGGAGTAAGCTTAACGGTAGTAAATTCTCAAAAAAAGCAATTTAGCGTAGCTATTATACCCTACACTCACGAACACACCAATTTTAAAAACTTTGAAGTTGGCTCAAAAATCAATCTCGAATTTGATGTTATCGGTAAATATGTATCGCGCTTATACGCTAACAAAATTTAAAACAAATAAAGAAACGCTCGATTAAATCGAGCGTTTCTTTATTAATATAGAATTACAAATTATATAAAAACCAAATAACAAGGCAACCACAAACAAGAATAAAAGTTTATCATCTATAGGTAATCCAGGAGGAGGAGGAGGCACAGGAGGAGGTGGCGTTGCTTGAGCAACAACCTCAAACCTCACCAACAAGCAAGTAATAACAAAAAACAATATATTACAAATTTTCCTCATAAACAATTAATACAAATCTTTACTTCGAAAGCTAGTCACGGCTAAATTAAACCATAAGAACAACAACAAAAACTATTCTCGTCTAAACTAGTTTATACCCGACAAACTGAATGATTTCGGAAACTTCTGAAAATTACAAAAAAAGCCGCATAAATCTAAAACTTTGACATTTAAAGAATTACGTTAAACTCTAACAACAACCTAAATCTCAATTCTTATTTACGAAATAAACATCAAACAAGTTTCAAACAAACAAAGTTATTAATTTCGCAAAAAAACAACTTACAAAATTCACAGATTGGAACGAAAAACACTTTTCCCTGTATAAATCTAAAAATCAGGCTATAATATAAGGTTAAAACAAATTAACACTGTCCCTTATTCATCCCCTGAAAACAAAAAAACCTTGTAAAGTATTAGTTTACAAGGCTTTTTAAACTTAAAACGTGGTCCCACCTGGGCTCGAACCAGGGACCACCTGATTATGAGATAGAATATTAGCTTTTGCATTTAATTGCATTTAGCTTCAAAACCATTGTTTTACAGCTATTTATCATTTTTTAAAAATATTTTTGTTTCATCCGGTTTCACAATATGTACGCATTTGTTGTACGTATGTTGAACTTTTAAAAATATTAAAAATGAAAGCTAGTGTAAAAATCATCCTAAAAAAGACAATACTTAACGACGGCACATTTCCTGTAAATTTAAGAATAACGATTGATAGAAAATCTAAATTCTACAAAACCCCTTACAATACTTTACCAAAATTTTGGAATGATAAAGCAGGCGAATTTACATCTAAATTCCCAAATAGTTTGCAATGTAACCGAATATTAAATTCAATAAAACAAAATGCCTCCAAAATATTAGACACAATGATTGAAGAAAAACATAACTTTTCTCTGGAATCATTTGACTCTTTATTTAGACCTGAAGAGGTAAAAAAAACAAGCTTTGTAGCTTATTTTGAAGAAAGAAAACTCCAATTAAAAGAATCCGGAAAAATAAGTTCAAGCAGTTCCTATCGTGACACTATTTCAGCTCTTACAAGATTCAATCCCTCAATTACAACTTACGATTTCACTAAAATTAATTATGATTTCTTAATAGCCTTTGAATCCCATTTACGAGCTCATGATTGTAATGATGGTGGTATTGGCGTTTATATGCGAAATATTAGAGCGATATACAACTCTGCAATAAAATCTAAAATTATTTCTAGCGAATTTTACCCTTTCAAAGATTATATAATTTCAAAATTGAAATCAAGTAAAGTAAAGAAGGCTTTAAGTAAACAAGATTTACAACTATTGCTGGACTATGACATATCGGAAAACAAAGAGGGTGCAAAAGCATTGTATGCTTATCTATTCAGTTTTTACTGCCGAGGCATGAATTTCACTGATTTGTCCGAATTAAAATGGGAAGATGTTGATATAAGCAGCTTCTCATACGTTAGAAATAAAACCGGAATAAAATTAAATGTAAAGATCCCAGACAACACCTATATGAAAACCATCCTGAACTATTTTAAAATTTATCGCCCATTTGATACCGATTATATTTTCCCAATTTTAGAAAAAGATGAAAAACTCTATACAAAAGAAGAATTAAGAGATCGAAAAAAAAGTGTTTTAAATTATTATGGAAAACTTCTCAACGCTATTGCGCTTCAATGTGGCATCAAAAACAAAGTAACTTTTTATACTGCCAGACACACTTTCGCAACACTATCTTTAAAAAAAGGCATTAATACCGTCATGATTAAACAAGCCTTAGGGCATCAATCTATTAAAACTACTGAAACTTATCTGGAAGATTTTAACACAATAGAATTAAACACAGCTTTTGAGAACTTAATATAATAGCCCTGCAATTACAATAATGTAGCTTAACTTAGACTGTATTTTTTTTGCATATCCACTATTGTTTTAACATTTAAAAACTCTTTATTGTCAATTAATTTAAAAACCGTCGGATAATAAATATGTAACTATCTTGGAAAATTTGAGGTCTCCTGCTGTTAAATTGGAATATATATCCTTTTAGTTGACCTACAGTAAATGAAGCATTAACAGCTCCATCGTTTATAACCATACCTAAAAACAACAAACTACAACTTTTTAAGGGTTGTAGTTTGGGTTTTGTGTTACCAGACCAGCTTGTTAATATCAATTACCATAAATACTCGTCTGCAAAATATTTATATTCTTCAGTTTTAATTTCATTGTTTTTATTGTTTTCTTCATACATTCGTTTTACTTCAGAATATAATTTATCTAAGTTTAATGAATCTCCTTCATAAACTTTATCCAATAATTTTGCTAGATAAGGATTGTTGTCTGGGTTTTGTTTTGTACATATTTGAGCAAATATGTTGCTCTTAAAAACAGTAAAATTTCCTTTTTCTCTTAGAAACACTTCATCCACCAAATTATTGTATAATTCCCAATGATCTTCCTCTTTAATCATTACATTAGTGATTGTGTAAATACCATAACCTCGTTTCTTATTAAATTCTGTATGCGAGTATGACTTCGTCCAACAGTATTGTTTATTATTATATTCGAAGTATAATTCTTGAATTAATTCGGAATAATGCTTTTCTCTATCAACCTTAGCCCTTCCTTTAAACCATTCTAAAGTCCCCTCGTCAATGGGCAAATTTTTGTTGTAATTGTTCCAGCGATTCCATTCCACAGAGTTTTCTGAAGAGAGTGAAATCAATAACTCTTCAGGAGTTCTGTTTTTAGCTTGTTTGATATCCGGATATAATTTCTTTAACTTAATAGTAGGACTATATGTAATCAAGGTTACATTTTTAATTTTTGAAGATTCGGTAACTTTTACGCTTTCTTCATTATTTTTTTTATTCTCTTGTGAGCAGGCAAATAGCCCAATCATTAAAAAACTGTACTTTATTAATTTTATCATTTGAACTGTATTTTAATATGTAAAAATTTCTTGATTATTAATTAGTTTAAACCCATCAGAAAGAACCACAGAAACTGTATTAGAATAATAAATGTCACCTGATTTTACTTTGTAATATAAATTTCCTTTTAGTTGACCTACATTTAATGAAGCTTTAACAGTGCCATCATTGGCTGTGGCTGTTAATTCTGCCCCCACACTTACTGAGCAGCCAGTTTCAAAAGTGCAACTTCCATATAAAAGCACTTGGGCTTCAGCTAATGCCTTTGCAGTTGCCTTTACAGTAGCACTACCTGTAACAGTTACAGAAGAATCATTTAAATAAACATCTTGTGCCAGATTATTATTTAATTGATATTTTTTTAAATTCACTGTACAAGAAGCTCCACCACTAATACTCAAATACAAACCAGCTTCTACTGTAGGTACACCAGGAGGTGTTTGAAAAGACCATCCAGGTACAGCAACATCTCCTGAAGAGGTCGAAAAACCAAAGCTTCCGCTATATTTCGTAAAAGTACGTATAAATCTTGAGCTTGGATCTACTTCGTTTTCTCCAATAGAGCGAGAAATATTAAGGTTAAAACTTGTTTTTGAGCCAATTACATTAGCATTTCTTGCAATTGCATCTAAATTACTGGTTACCCCAGGAAAAGATAAACTTGACACAGGTACATAACTGATTTTTGGCAAAATACTAACTTCTACATTATGTGTAGAAGAATTTGGCCAACCACCAGTCGCTGTTTTTGTCCCTGATACAGCAGTGAGATGAGTATCGGTAATATTGTTAACGGCAAATTGAGTTATTATATGATGATATGCTGTCCATACGTTCCTATCTAATATAGAGGTGATAGTAATTTTCTTGTCATCATCTAGCATGAATAAAGTTTCATTTGTATTTGCTGTCCTGTTTTTAGAATCACTTACTTTAATACCTGTTATCACAAAATCTTCTTTGCAGGAACTTAAATCATTTTGCATAACATTCTCCTTTGTAAAACCTACTGGACAGGAAGAATCGTTACATGGATAACTATAACTTCTAGGATCTGTGCAATCTCCAGAATCGAAATAACAAGGGTAAGCAGAGCTCCTAGGATCTCTGCAATCTCCAGTATCTACATAACAAGGATAAGCAGAGCTTCTATAATCGGTACAATCTCCTATATCTATATATTCATCATCACAAGGATAAGCAGAGCTAGAAGGATCATGACAGTCTCCTGAGTCTCCTGTACCACATTCTTTATACATATGGTCTTCAAAAGATTGTAAATTTATTTGCACACCTGAATCACAGTAATAAGTACTTTCTACGGTTAAATATATGTCAACACAATCAAAAGATTGAATTAATTCAGTATTTACATCTGAACATACTTCATCATTATCATCATCACCATAATCAGAATTTACATTCTGTCCAAAACTATTCCCACTCACCAATAAACATAAGAACGTAATGGCTAATATAAAATATTTCTTTTTCATAGTTCTTATTTTTTAATTAAAAGAGTAGTTTTTACTTCGTTGCCATAAATCAGTTTTAAGATGTAGTATCCTGATGGTGCGTTAAGATCAAGCGTTTTGGTTTGTTTTCCTTGCTCTAGGTTTTTCCATTGCTCGCTGTAGAGTTCTCTAGCGTTCATATTGTAAATACTCATTGTAACATCGGCAGCTTGAGCTAGGTCAAAACTCAGATTAAAGTCGTTAAGTACTGGGTTGGGGTATATCACTACCGAAGAAATTACCTCTGGAACATGGCTGGTTTTGGCTTGTTTTTGTTCTAGAATGAGGTACATTGGCTTTTCATTCTCTCGTTCCTTGATATTGTAAAGTTGCAAGTTGCCTACCAGAAATAGCGATTCTTGAGATTGAACTAATTGTAATTTAGCCTCTCTAAATTCGTAGTTAACAGGTTTATTTCCATTGTAATGCTCCAATCGATCTATCTTCGAATCCTGAAACACAATGGCATCCTCTTGTATTTTGGCAGTGAAAGCAACGGTGTCGCCTGCGGTTTCTTTCCACTCTCCTGTTAGATTTTTGCCGTTTTGGTTAAGTTCTATTTGCAAAGGCGAGGTAGAGATTACATTTTGACCACTCCAATCATAGTAAGTCAAATATCCTGTATAACTGCCACTAATGTTGTTCTTAATAGGTTGTTGTTTTACTTTTTGAAAAGTTTCAGGTACAACAGTTTCTGTTATTTTAATGATTTCAGGGATAACAGTTGATTCTGTTTTGTTATTTTTGGGATTTACGTTTTCTGCTTCTTTTTGGATTAATTCAGCATCGGCTGATCGATATCCTAACGCAGCTGCTTTTTTAAGCAATAATTTTGCTTTTTCTAAATCAATTGCTACTCCATAGCCGTTTCGGTAGCATAAGCCTAGCATATATACAGAAGCTTTGTCTCCTTTTTCTGCCGCAATTTCAAATAGTTTTTTAGCTTGATCATAATTTTGTGAGCAACCCAAACCTTTGTAATTCAAATACCCTTGAGCATATATACAGCGTGAATATCCAAGGTCTCCACCTTGCTTAAAAATACTCATCGCCAAAGGGTAATTTTGCGGCACACCTTCTCCTCTGGCAGTCAATAATCCCCAAAAAAACCATCCTTGGTGGTAACCAGCTTTGGCTGCCTTTTCAAAACAATCTATGGATTTTGTTGGATTTTTTACAGCACCAATCCCGTCTCTATACAATATAGCCAGATTAAACCAAGCTTTTGGATAGCCATTTTCGGCGGCTTTCAAAAACCAATTGATACCTTCTTGCTCGTTTATTTGCACCCCAATTCCTTTGCTGTATAATAAGCCTAGTCCATTCATCGCTTCTGGAATGCCCAGAGTGGCTTGTTGCTGATAAGTGGCTAATGCCGCTTGTGGATTGTAAACCATACTACCTTCTTTAAGTTGCATTTGTGCAACATAAAGATTTTTTTTGGTCTCTGGCGATTCCTGCGAATACCCCAGCATACTGCCTAGGAGTAGCAAAAAACAGACTCCTTTTTTTGTTGTTTTTTTCATAAAATGTATTGAGGTTAATTAATTTAGCTATTTTTAGTCTGCATTATTTTTATAAAAGTTCTTACCATGTGAGAGCATTCTTGACATAGGTTCCTTTGGATTTACTTCGTGCTATAGCATCGAGTTGTTTGAGTACATCTGGTTTTTTTTGCTCTATGTCACGTTTCAAAAAGACGTATTCTTGGGTGTTGTAGATTTTTATTTTTTCATCAACAATTTGATGTTTCAATTGATACTTGACCAGTTCTGCAATAATAACTTTCTTGTCTAAATCTTTGGTAAGTCCATCCATCTCTAATTTTTTCCAATTTTTCATAGCAACTTTATCGGCTTGATTCTTGTTTTTATAGGCAAGCCATATATTTACCTGGTTTGGAGTTAAAATTTGGGCAATTTCTTCATATTGTAGAGGTTCTTTTATGGGAAGTTTACTTGTCAAATCATTTGTTTCGTTTTCATATCGAATTCTTTCGAGTTTAGTATATTTAGATAATATAGTGTCGATTTGATTTTGTGCAAGTTGTGTTTCTTTTTCATATTTAATGATTGATGAAAAAAGATTATCTTTAAATGTACCTGCTGATAAAATGTTTGCTCGTATCAAGACTGGAGGCTGTTGCAGCAACAGTTTATTAGTTATTGCTTCTATCATTTTTTTATCATGTTTTTCGGCTTTGGGATCCAGAAAAATATTTTTGGTTAAATGATAATTAATAACTTGATTGTACTCACTGCTAGTTTTTTCATCTGTAACTAGTTGGAGTTGTTTTATTTTATCCCAATCTTTATTGGCATCTTTTATTGATTGTTCTTTGTATATAATTCGTAATAGAGCTGCGTATTTTGCTTTAGATAGAATTTGATTTAGTTTGGAGTCATAAAAAGCAAAGATTTCTTTTGCATCCAATGGAGTAGTATTAGGTAAGTTGTCATTTTCTTTGCGTATTTCGCTTATTTCTTTTGGTTCAAGTTTTAGTTGTGAAGCAAACTTCAAAGCCCCCAAAAAGCGATTTTCCTTGTTGTTTTCATATTGAAAAGCATCTAATTCTTCTGGGGATAAAATAGGTTTCAGGAAATTAGAATCAACAGTATAATAAGATTTTAGTTGGTTAATAGGCTCGCCTTTAGTTAAGCTAATAGTGGCTAGACTATCGGCAGTAAAAAGTTTTTTACCTATTTTGATTTTTTTGTCTTCGGTTAATTTTACTTTGCTATTTACTTCTTCTATTTTATAGAGAATGTGAGTAGGAAATTGCCGTGCAAGTACTTGGTTTTGTTGCGCCTGACACAGGGCAGAAGAACACAATAAGGCAAGAATTAGTTTTTTCATGTTTTATGATTTTTGATTGTTATTGTTTTATAATTATTTTATTAATACCAAGTTCGCTCTCCATTATCATCCATTATAAAAGGGCGTTCTAGTTTTTTAGAATCGCTTGCTAGAAACAAAAGCAAAGCGTTTTTAGGTACTTTAGTGAAGAGCATTGAAGTAATAGGACTACTTACTTCTCTAGTGTCAACAAGTTTCCAACCGTTGTCCCAATAAAATAATTTATAAGTAACACCCAATTTGAATCGGAGGTATTTATCGGCTTCAGTTATGGTTACGTCTCTGGTTTGCGTGAGATCAGGAAGCAATACTTTAGGTTCTTTGTCGCCAACAACAATTGGTGCACCTGCAGGAACTAGTTTTCCGTTGCTGTAATATTGAGGAATCAAAACAGTCCCTTTGCAAATAGAACTGAAAATGGTTTTTCCGTTTTCAACTTTTCCCCACCAAAAAGGCCTCCACGACAAGCCGTTAAAAGTGGTAGCGTAAACAATTTTAGTTGGTGTTGTAGTTGGATATAAAGAGCATTTTACATCTGTGGTTTCCCAATAGTCCTCAGTTACATCGATGTAATTTTCTTGTTTCAAAAATGCAGTAGGGATATTATTTTTATCCTCAAAACTAGCCAGTGTTTCTGGGTGTTTAGAATAGGTCAATCGCAGCACTTTGGCGGGTTCTCGTTTTAAATTTTCTCCAAAATCTTTCGAACCATAATCGCAATTATAAGAAGTCATCGTATCATCAAAAAAAGTATTCATAAAATGCCCTCCTGTGGCAGTCGCCCAATACGGAATTACATTTACAGCTGCTGGTATACCTTGTGAACGCATAACAAATACACCAAGATCAGCGATGTCAGGACAAGGCCCTTGTTTTCTGAACAGTAATTGTAAAGCACTTAGTCTTGGCAAAGGTTCTTTGCTTGCTTCACCCCAAGTATTGGTAAACCAAGTATCATAATCGCCTTTTACATAGAATAAAACTTGTTTAAACCCTTTAGATGGAATTTGTTCGCTAATCCATTTGAATTTTTCGGCATAAACTGTACGCCAATCCTGCAAAGGCTCTACACTCACTCTGTAAGGCAAGATATATTCACAAAAATCGGCAAATGCAATATTCTTCATTGTGGAAGTCTGCCAAGCCTGAAAAGCTTTTTCGAGATTTTGTATCAAATAATCGCCTGTTAGGGTTTCAATATCTTGGTAAGTTACTGGTTTAGGTTTTAGTCCCGGGTTTTGTATTTTTATGATTTCGAAAGCGGTTTTAGCTTGCTCGAAATCAGGATAATCCAGCTCATTATAGACTATTTTTTTGCCAGCAGCATCTTCCCAATAATAATTGGAAGAGGAATGAATATCCATGTTTGAAACCAAAAACTGCATTGCTTTAATTTTTAAAGTATCGCCCGTTTTGTTGGCGTACTCTAATGCTTTTTCAAGTTCCACTCGGTTGTTTCCTGCTTTTTTTAAAACCGTTTCAACTGAGGCAGAATATTGTGCTTGTACTAAAAAAGGAAGTAGAAACAAGAGGGCTTTAAGAGTTAGTCGCATATTTATTTTAAAAATTGTATTTATTATTTTTATTGTATTTGAAATTCTTTTCTATTTTCTTTTCGATGAGTTAAATTTTTCAATAAAACCCCGCATATATTTTTATATCGATTTACTTTTTCGGATGGTATTTTTGGTTTGAGCTGGATAATTCCCTGAGCTATTGTAATAGCTTTAGTGCTGTCCTTGTTTTTTAAATAGGCTTCGAGTAACAGCATTCGATAGGAGAATTTAGTTGGATTCAAGGAAATTAGCGTTTCATATTCCTTAATAGCTTGAGGATATTGCTCCAATTTTTCATAATTTTTTCCTGCTCCAGTAAATAGTGATGGAAGTGCACTCAATGTTTGTGCTTTTTTAAAACAAACCATTGCTTCTTGAAAATTTTGTACTCTAAAATGGATTCGACCATAGTTTTCCCAGTAATAACTATCTTCTTCTAAGTAAGGTTTCAGTGTACACATAATCTGCAGGGCTTGTTCGTAGTATCCTGATTCTTTTAAAAGTTTTGCTTTTTTGTTTTGCTTGTCAGCTATAGCCAGTCCAAAAAGGAGGTATAAAAAATAAATACTAGTAATAATAATTAGGCTTTTATACAGTATTGAAATAGCTTTACTTTTTTCAATAAAAGAAAATTTTACAGGAAGAGGCAATGGTATTAATGTACTACAGATAATAGCTGCATAAATAATCATCATACACATTACCGGAACAATTTGAATAGTAGAATTAACCATAGACATTCCTATAAAAGCTACAACTCCGGCATAACTTAAATTGAAAATATTTTTTTTTGTTTTGGAAATAGTTTCAACATTGTCTTGAAGATTAAGTTCATTCCGATAGGTTCGATTTTTCTCTTTTACAGTAATGAGAAGTGAACCAAAAAAAAGAACAATTAGTACTAATCCAATACTCCCCCCTTCAACTGCATTTTGAAGCAATTCATTGTGTGGCATAATTACAGGACCCGCATTCTCTAATTCCTCAGATGTAGCTTTTCCTTTTTGAATATAGTTAGCCTGATATAAATTATATTCTCTTTCAAAATAACCATAACCATAACCCGTTACTGGTTTCTCAGTTACCATTATAGCAGATAACCTCCAAATAAATTTCCTGCCGTCAGCCGAGGCTTTTTTGGCGTTATACAATTGAGAACTCAATGGAATAAGAATCAGTAAGCCTAGAATCAATAAAGCTTTGGCAGTGGTTTTGTTCTTCTTGTCTTTTGCCCAAGCTATAAAGTCATATTCTAATCCATAAAATATAATGACTGATAAGACAGTACCTATAAATGCAGCTCGGCAATTAAGCAATAGCAGAGCAAATAACAAAGAAAGAAAACCTGCCCAAACAATTTTTTTGTATTTCTCTTGAAACAAAAACAAGAATACAGGGACGGTAAGTGCTAAAAAAATAGCCGTAACATTGGGGTTACTCCAGCTGCCCGTAACTGCAAAATTTTTGTTGGCAGTTGTGAAATATCCAAAAAACTGGCAAAGACAATAAAGCGATTCTAGTGTTGCAATTCCAGTTATACCAATAAAAAACAGTTTGAATTTAAAGTTGGATGTGCTAAAAAGTGCGCTTGCTTTTAGAAGTAAAAAATAAAGTACAACACAATAAATGGTGAAAACTGGTGTTCCGGTATTAGTGAAATAATGAAACAGTACATAACAACACCATAATCCAAATAAAAGCAGAGGAACTTTAAGGATTAAACCGGTATTTTTTGTTGAATTTAAAAAAGAAGAACTAATTACAAAAGACAACGCAATTGTACAGAAACCATAATAAGCAAAAGCAGTGGAGCTATAAAAAGTCTCCGTATTGAATAATCCTATTGCTATGGTAATAAGTAGTAAGACAGTTAGTAACTGTATTGGATCGAGTATTGTTTTTTTCAAATTAGATGTTTTTTTTGTAAAAAATTACCCGCAAACATATTAGGATGAAATCAATGAAACAATACCCACTTTAGGTGATATTTTACAATATTATTATTTTTATTAATTTAAAAACAAAACATAACATTTACAAAACAATACCTAATTAAACACTGCTAAACCCCTAATTCTTTACATATTTACCAACAAATTTAAACCCAACTGAACTCATTGTAAACGTTTACAAAATTAAAAAAGTAAGATTTTACCCTGAATTACCTTGTTGCTATTTTGAAAATTGACATTAAGATTTTTTTTACGAAGAACAACTTCACTAAATTAGTAAACTCAAAAGTTATTCTAAAAAATATTTGAGCTACTTTAAAAAGCTCAGATTTTTTTTTTAGAAATAACTTTGTTTGAAATTATATTTTTCTAATTTTTACTATAAACACCTCCTAAATTTTAACTTCTATATATTAGCATCTAGTCATTGATAAAATAATATATTGTTATAGTTAGGGTAATGTTATATCGCGCCCTATTTTCAAAAACTGACTCAACACACTAATAGCATTAAACACTATAGCACAGCAACATAATCCAGAAATAGGATAGTGCAATATCAAAAGTATTTATTCCATTTATACATTGTTACGTTATTATTATACTGTTACATTACCATAATATTCTTAAACTCCCTTTACACATTATCCTTTCAGAGATTACATAATTTCAAAATTGAAATCTACCAAAGTAAAAAAAGCGTTAAGCAAACAAGATTTACAATTATTATTAGATTAGGATTTTTCAACAAATAAAGAGGGTATTAAAGCATTGTACACTTATCTGTTCAGTTTCTATTGTCGAGGTATGAATTTTACTGATATTGCTGAATTAAAATGGAATGATGTAGACTTAAGCAGTTTTTCATATGTTAGAAATAAAACTATGGTAAAATTAAACGTAAAAATTCCGGATAATAAATACATGACGGAAATTTTACAATATTTTAAAATCTATCGCCCTTTTGAAACTGATTATATTTTCCCAATTTTAGAAAAAGACAAAAAACATTATACCAAAACAGAACTCAGGAATCGAAAAAAAAGTGTTTTAAATTATTATGGAAAACTCCTTAATATTATTGCTCTCGAATGTGGTATCAAAAACAAAGTAACTTTTTATACTGCCAGACACACTTTTGCAACCCTATCTTTAAAAAAAGGCATCAATACCGTCATGATTAAAGAAGCTCTAGGGCATCAATCTATTAAAACTACCGAAACTTATCTAGAAGATTTCAATACTACAGATTTAGATTTTGCCTTTGAGAACTTAATCTAAAATTATTGGAACTTTATAATCCACGGTTTTTTCCTTTATAATTTTCACAAAGAAAAAAAGAAAAAAAGAAAGTCCTCGCATTAGTGGAGGTTTCAAAATAAGTCAAGTTTTTTTGAAAAAATACTACCTCAATAGTTTTCAAGAATAGAAAGTGTGATTGTATTCTGAAGAGTAGTTATGAAAATATGCAGGTGGAGATTTTTTCGAAAACCCGCAGGGCTTGAACTTTACTTTTTGAAACCGGAACTTAGCTTTACTTTCTTTTTTTATTTTTTTTAGCACGATGTTCTTGATTTACTTTTTCGGAAAAGTTCTTATGAAAATGGCAATCAAACACCCCCAAGCACCGCAAGAAGCAAAAAAAGTGACGCCCCTTTTTCGGGGCAAGGAACTTTTTTTGCGGATGAGGAGCGCCGTGGCGGTGTTGCGGCAATCGAACAGCCACGCTAGACCGGGAACGGAACGTAGTCCCGTCTCGTTTTTTAGGACGAGACGGGACGAAGTGGAGTGAAGGGCTAGCAGCGTGTAACGGCGGGGAAAAAATATAGAGCTGCCGTTAGGCTAACCTTGATTTAGGGCAAAGTGAGGTTTTTCACCGAACGGAGCCAACCCCGATGGCTGAGCGAAGGAGCAACCGCTGAAAAAATAAGGGGCGGCAGACATGATACTGCTGGAATGCAGTGGAGCGTAGCCTGCGGAGCGTAACGGAATGAAGCGGTATTATGGATGCAGTAGCCCCGACGAACGAAGGGTAGAGCGCGTGTGAAGATGAGGAACAAGCAGCGCAATAAAAACAGCTGCTTATTTTCAAGCTGCTGTTTTTATTGTAGCTGCGCCGTGTCTGTGGAACGGAGGGAGGTACGACCGACTGGAACAGCCGAACGGAACAAAGCAAACGACCGTAGTGAGACCGCTTGATTGCCTGTGCTATTTGGAACGAAAATGTTCTTTTGGAAATAACGGGTTAATTTTTTTGATATTGTTGGTTTTATGTTTTTACATGATAGCACTCCAATTATTCTCATCATAAATACCTGTATTTTTTTCGAATTTTATAGCTAGATGAACGGCATTCCAAAACTTTTTATTGTTTTTTTGCTCAGGGTCTGTGATAAAGCTATTGATTAAAGCTTCTCTGGTAAAAGTTGTGAAGGTCGTTACATTTTCGAGAGAGAACTCAACATCTTTTAAAGCATGTTCTAGCTCGGTATAAAAGAGGTTTTTGTGAAGCTTTTCATCGAGAATTTCTTCTTCAAAATCATCAATCCCATTTTCAATATGTTTGGCAAAATTGAGCCAATGCGTTTCGCCTGTTTTTTCATGTTTCTCAAGAAATATGGATCTTAGTTCACGTAGAATATCAGGTTGTTTCAGATCTGGTTGTCGTTCTATCCAAATCATTAAACCTTTTATGTTTATATCAATGTCTATGAAATGTAATAGTTTTTTTCTATATTTAGAAGTGTTATTCATAATGAGTTATGAATTTTATCAAATGTATTTTTTTGAGTATTATTAATCATTTTTATTAGTATTATTAACTCTCTCTGTTGATGGATTAAAGTCAAAAATCCAAATTTTTGACATTTTTTGTAAAAATGTTTTAGGCTTGAATTCAAAAAGATTTCTATTAGTTATCAATCTATCAAAAGCTATATAAGTACCAAAAGTTTGCATGATTGCTACATTAATATTTTTAGTATCAAATAAATTTATTTCATTCAAAGAAGCAATTGAAAATATTATCAAGTAGAGAAAAAAACCAAAAAAAATAAAATATCTAGTTCTCTGTTTGTTTATTAAAATAATTCCTAGGTTTTGATAAAGGTTTACAAGTTTTTCAGGATTATTACCATTAAAAACATCGTTAAACCAGATCATTAATTTTTCACTAAAAAGAGTAATAAAAATAAGAGTAGAGATTAATGTCAAATAGACGTTTGAGGCATATGATAAATCAACATTGAAAAAATAAATTAGAGCTAATTTATAGAATATTGCAAATAACATTAAAGGGAGTAAGTATGCTAAAAAGAAAACAATTAAAACTTTGAGTAAAGGACCAATTATAGCTAATACTCCAGCGGGTAATAGAATAATAAATTTTATCCAATTAATGAATTTGTTATCTGGTAAAGTAAATGTTATAAATACGATACCCAGATATGTTAAAAAATAGCAATAGATAGAATTTGTATCAAATAGATAAAATGAAAAAAGGATTGCTATAATGCCAAGTATAATCAAAAATAAGTCCGTTTTTTGTTTATCTGTCATATAATTAAATTTTAAGTTATTTAAATTATTTATCAGAATACCATTGATCTGATTAATCCAATAGTTATTTTATAATCTTCATTACTAATAAAATTTAATAAAGAATATTTAATTTTTCATTAGTTATTTATAGATAAAAATCAACAACTACGACTTCTTCAAATAGAATTTTGTAGTTGTAATTTGGTTTGATTATAAAGTTATCTCATCGGGTGCTATGTTTATGAAGCGGTTATCATCTCGTCGAGTGTGGAACGGATTGCAAATCCGCTCCATCGGAATGATTTTATTAACATCAACAGTATTGTGATTTAAATATTTATTTTTCTTTTTTTCTTTGATTTACAAATGATTAAGGGGTTAGTTTGGTTTCGTTTACATAGCAAATTGTATTTATTTTGTCAATTAGCTTTATCATTATTGTTTTTTTTTAGTTCCTTATTAAATGTTGTATAAATAGTCATTAACGAAATGAAGCAAACAAATAACCGGCTTTAGGAACATTTGGACTAAAGACGGTTTTTGTGCAGCTGAATGAGATAATTTAAAAGCGTCTTCATACAATCTATTTTAGTTTAATCTATGTAACATATCATTACCTATGAAAGTGACTGATTCATAACTAATTGCTGAACATTCTGAATTTTAGTTTTCATATCGAATTTATCAAATTTATACTGCATGTATCTTGAAGTAAAATCATCATGAGTCGATGTAATAATTTGATAATCTTTGAATTCATTTCTAATTAATTCAATAAACGTATGGATATTTAAATCATCCATTGTTTGGATAGGATCATCGATTGCTAAAAATTTAAAATTTTGATTGGTATTATAAACTTTATTCAATGATAGACAAAATGCTAATGAAACTACAGCCATCTGACCCGAGCTCAAGTGATACACAATGTCATGATCTGATGTATGACCTGTTTTAAAAACAACATTATTATTCTGACCAGTTGGATTAATCTTAACAAAAATACCTAAACCTTGTTGATAGCTTTGTAAAATCTTCCCTGAGTAAATATAAAATGGAATCTTTATTTTATTTATCATTTCCGCTTTATGTCCTTGAATTGTTTTATGAACATTACTATAGATTTCATTTACTCTCTCAATAATCGTAGTAAGTTTTTTATACCTCGTCATTAGAAACTGAAGTTGATCATTTGTTAGATGAGCATAACGTCCTTGTATATACTCCTTTTTTGATAAAAAATCCTCTATTTTAACATTGCTAAAAGTTTCTTTATTTGAATTGAAATATTGAATATAAAGATTTTTATTTTCTATTTCATCTTCCTTATAATCTAAGTCCTTTAATAATTTATCTACTAAAAATATCCTTAGCTGCACTAATTTATCATCTATTACAGCCTTATTTTCTGGTGTTGTACTACAGATAATTTTGAGAATATCTTCTCCATTTAATAATGGATAGCTTTCAAAAATTTTATTAATCATTACCTCATAATTAGTGTAATCTCTAATAATAGCTAATATTTCGGATTCAATTAGTTTGTTTTCCTCAATATATTTTTTAGTAAAAACAGAAATTTTTTCACGAAAAGCTTTAATTTGCTCAATTAAAAATTGCCTTTCTATCAGTTTAGAAAGATTAAATTTCTCCAATGTTTGGGTTTTGAATTTTATCGCTTCTTCAAGTTTTGAAAAAGATTCAAATTCTGTATTACATAATGGACAATTATTTTCAGAAATATTCTGAATCTCCTTAATTTTCACAAAAGCGTTTAATGCTTTTTCTCTTTCTTGCATTAATTCCGAAACAATAACACCTATTTCACCTAAATCTTTGTCAATCGCATTAATCTGTTTTTCAACTTCCTTATATTTTCTAATATCTTCCTCATCGTTCAAGAAAAGAGTAAAGAATTCTGGATTTATAAAACTTGTAACTTCTTGTGAATTAAACTCAATAGCTTTACTTACTCTAATATTTTTTTCTAATATTTTTTCTGCTAGATCTGTGGAATAAATATTTTTAATAAGTACTGATTTTAGTAAGCTATCATTGTTTATTATTTCTTCATTTAGCTTTTTGAAAAGCAATGACTTTTCATATTCAATTGGATTAAAAGCTTGTCGAAACTCTATAAGTTTATCTAATATTTCCTCAAAAGCATTTAATTTATTCGTTGAGTCATTTATTAAAGAAAATGGCTCTTCACTATCAAACTCGAATTCGGAACTAGGAAATAAATTTTGATATTCAACCGATTTTATATCTGGAATAGATTCCTTTAATGCCGTAATTTGTTGGCCAATTTCTGTTGATTGACGTTCCAAATTTGTTTTTAATTCCAGTAATCTTTTCTTATCCTGCTCCTCTTTCTCAATATTAAATAAGAATCCTAAAGATGATCCTTTATCATCTTCGCTTTTACGTAAAAAATAAATACTGTTTTCTTGTTGTATGTAATTAAAAAGATAAAAACTTGATGAAATATCTGCATTTGAACTATCACCATAAATTAACTTATTTATATCGTGTTGCTCAACGGATTTAAGTTTTGATATATCTCCTGAATCAAAATATTCGGTGTCCTCTGTTAAATAAGTATGAAATATTTTACTGGCATCACTAGGTATGAAATTACGAGCTGAATTTACTTTTGTAACAGATTCAATATCATTATAATACTTAATGATTAAATGATTTTCCCTGGTTACTGTATTTTCAATCCATAACTTTAAAATAACGTTTTCACCATCCGTATTTTGAAAAAAAGGCTTGTTTCTGTCTTTGTTCTTCTTTTGGACAGTATCAAACCATTCTACACGGTTAAATTCACCCGTTAGGCATAATTCAATTACCTCAAAAATGGTAGTCTTTCCAAAACCATTTGGACCAGAAAGAATATTTACGTTTAAAGTTAAACTATCAAAATCAAAAGTTGTTCCATGTTTTATACCTTTAAAATTCTGAAGATATATTTTCTTTATTTTAATCATTGGATACCATTTTCAGAATTAAATTTATTTTTCTTTCATCTTCGACTTTAGTAAAATCGATTCCATTAATATCACTATGATATTTTATTAATCTGTCAAATCTTAAAGAATCTTTTTCCAAACTATTATTTAATTTATTATTTAAATCAAGGTATTCGTTTTGAGAAAATAATATTTTTAAAAATGGCAGCTTTATGAAAAGTTGTAACACTATCATGTACTCTGTCAAATCTGAACTATATCCAGAATCAGAAAATTTGTTGAATTTATCAGAATCATTTAGTTTCTCTTGTAGAAAATCAACCGTAGGGTTTTTTAATAATTCAGATATTGATTGATCAGTATATAAAATGACGTATTTTTTAAAGAAGTATTCGTTTTCCTCAATCAACAATATTTGCTGTTGCAATTTTGATAAAGACACTAAATCTTCACATTTAACAGTAATAATTAAAGATGAATTTTTTTCAATTTCACTTATGCCGCTTGTATCAACTAATCTCTTGTAGATATCTAATATCCTTTTATAATCACCATTGTCATAAAAATTATCAGTATTTCTTATCTGTAATAACTCGGATTCTTGAATGTTGATATTGAAAAAGAAAGATTTGTTTTCATATGAAAAACATTCATTTTCTTCTGTTAATTCTTTAATATTGTTTTCTCTAAATATATTTTTAAGCAGGTGTATCATCTTTTAAAATAATTATAGCTTCGTCTCGCTTGATTAATTTTGATTTTGAAGTAAAGGACATGAATTTATCTTCTTCGTTGCCATCTTTATTTTTTATATTGATATTAGTAATTTTGGGAATATTATCTGAAAAATTAGATGTTATATGTCTATTTATCAAAGCATGATTTTCCCAAAGAATGTTTTGTGATTGCAAATTTTCTAAAATTTCTGATATTACTAATTTGACATCATCTTCTTCACTTGTTATTGTTGTCAGCACGTATTTTAACTTATCATCTACTTTTGTATACTGAACAGAATTTTCTATTACTTCAGGAGAAGTATTTTTTATTTCTAAAAGTATTTTCATAAAAACATATTTAATCCCGTCAGGATTAAAATTGTATTGTGGTAAATCTGAATCCTTTGAATTAACATTTAAATTCAGTTTTTTGAGAAAACTAAGAAAATCAGAATCACTTAATTCGTAAAGTTTTTGAATAATTGTTGACTTGAGTAGTTCAATTTGTTCATTATCATTATCTTCTTGATGTGCTATTACATTTTTAATAAACTCATTATAAAAACAGTTCCTACTGGTAAAAATGTTATTTGTTGAAACATCAAAATCATCATTAATAATTGAATGTAGTTCCTGAAAGCTGAATTTTATGTCATATTCTTCCTTACCATCTTTTGTTGCGTGCTCTCGTCGTATTCTCTCATCTAATTTGAAAGAAAGACGATTCAATGTCATTGTAGAAGCACCATTATTCCCATCATGAAAAACTTGTGAATTCAATTCTTCAATAATTAATTCTCCAATTTCATCAGTACCACAATGTGATTTGTTATTGCTATATGGATATCTCTGAACGTTAAATTGATTATCACCAATACCTTGAAAATATTCATTAGACCAATTAGTGATTTCTGTAGAAGTATGTAAATAATTGGTCATACCGCCCCATTGGTCATCTACATAATCATCTAATTCTATTTTTTCACCATTATGATCTAAAATATATTCACCTTCATTATCTTTTTTATATTGTTCATTTTTTATAAATACTGATTTATAAGTGTTTATTAAATGACCTTGTGAATAGTACGCCTTAACCTGATGAACTGAAATTAATTCTTTTGGAGTATTTGGAATTGACTTTGAAATAGCAACGTCTTCATTATTTTCATATTCTACAAAATGTGAATCAAATTCATTTTGTAAGTCAGCTCGTATTAATCTACACATCTCTTTTAATGCAACTAATAATCCTACTTGCCCTTGATGTGAATAGCCGCTCCAACTTGCTGTTGCATTTCTTGAACTCATTTACTATTTATTAAAATTGTATAAAATTATATCTATAATGGAAAATAAATCCCTGCTCAACCTTTATTAAAATTGATTTATTTACGAAAAACATACTTTAAGAAACAAGCCCTATTTAATTAATCTAAACGACTCAATTCAAAACTAAATATTCGAATTGCCAAAAAACTTATCTCGACACAATTACCTTGTCTTCTTCATCATAAGAAAAATTAACGACCTCTCCACTAATAATCAATTCAATTGCTTGTTCGATAATTTCTATTGGTGCTACAAACCATTCTCTTGGCGTGTGTCGTCTTTTTTTCTCATCAAAAATGTCAATATTTAGGCAAGATTTCCCAAAGAAATTATGCAATAATTGTTCTAGTTTTTGTGGGTTCATATTGTAGCATTTCCAAGCAGTAATGATTTTTACCTGTGCCATTAAATAGGTTGGATCCTTTTCGGCATTTTTAATTCGCTCTTCTACTTCGACTTTTGAATATCCAATTTTGTATAAATTATCAATTGCCCTAATTCTTTCGTCCTTACTCTTGGAACGCAGTACATAAATATATCCCGCTTCTTCGTCTTCATCAGTAATGTTGCTGAAATTTTCAATAAAATTCTCGTTTACTTTATTGCTGTTTTCAGAAACAACCTGACCATTAGCATATAATATTTTCTCTACGGACCTTTTAAGCATATTTGATTCTGTGCCATTTTCAAATACACATCTTGTTCGCCCGTCTTCTCTTACTCTTGTTCCATCTTCCTTATAATGCTCTTTTCGGTCAATGTTTATTTGCTCTAATAGAAATAAAACTCCATTGTGAACGTAATAGGTTCCTTCCCGGAGATTACCCATTTTAAAATCAACCAGTTTACGTTTTCCTTCGGCTAAATCTTTTTGGATTTCTTTGAATTGCTGTTCGTATTTATCGAAATCTTTTAATGGTTTTCTTCGGGCTACAAAATCAGTTGCTGCTCTTTCGTGATCCTTTGGGGTATGTTTAAAATCAAATAAATCAGTGTTGTCATTTAATAAATCGAAAGTATCATCATTGAAAATATCATCAATAGAGTTGATTTCTTTTTTCTCAACGTTTAATAATCCGTGTACATCCTGGTCTTGTAAAGAGACCATTTTTTCTGGATTTTCCCTGATTTTTTTCAGTCGTGAATAGAGCTGAAATTCTGAAATATTAGCCGGATTGGGTTGAGGCTCTTTATTGTATTTTTCAATAAAATCATTTACTTCATTAAAAGAAGCTGATAGTCGTTCGTCAGCATTTCTGGCATAAGCAATTTTGGGCTTGACATTTAGAATATCAAACTCATCATTATTGAAAATATCATCAAGGACTTTATTCTTATCCATTTGCTAATCGTTTTCTTTTTTCGTCTTTTAAATAAATAATACATTCCGCCATTCTTCTTTCTAGCGGGTCGTTTGCATTAACACTAGGTTCTTTGTCATACATTTTTTTGAATTCCACTATTTTTGGCCACAAAATTTTGGCTTCTTCAAAGTCCATTTTTATTCTTGTAGCTTCAATTGTGTCCTGAATTATTTTCAACACTTTTGTTGTAACATCTTTTGAAAGAATTTCGAAAGCTTTTTGAAATGGATTAATGGAGTCTATTAAATCAATGTGTATGTCGTCGATATTTACAAATTTATCAGCCATCGTAATAAATCGTTGGTCTCCCACTTCTTTTATTTCTCCGTTTTTAATTACTGAATCGACTACCACATATTGACGAATTTCTTCTATTTCTTCATCAGATAGTTCAGGATATTTAATTCGTATAATTTTAGGAATCAATACTTTGTTTATTACTTCCGGGTCGATGTTTCCAGGCATCGCTTTAATCATTGTATCGTCTTGTAGAATGGTTGCTTTTAAATCATTCAAATCCGATTCGAGAATGTCTTTCACTCTTTTTGAACTAGGTTCTTTGAATCCTCTTATTTTTATTTCGCCCGGTTCTGCTTCTTCATCATCATTATCAATTCTAGTTTTGAATTTGAAATTAGGTGCTAATACCTGTTCCATTAACAATGATGCTGTAATGGCTTTGAGCATATTATTAGTTGCCACTTTTACATCATCCTTAATAGCGTCCGGACTTGCAATCAGGTTGGTAAATTGTGCATGTGTTTTATTGTTGCTATCCCGAGTACAACGACCAATAATTTGAATTATTTCGGTTAATGAACCACGATATCCCACTGTTAAGGCGTGCTCACAAAAAGGCCAGTCAAAGCCCTCTTTAGCCATTCCCAGTGCAATGATTAAATCCATATCATCAACTGATTTAACGTTACGCAAATAGTTTACTATTTTATCACGTTCTCTTGGATTGTCTTCAACTAAATCAGCGACTTTTAAAACTTTTCCGTCTGTGTGTCTTTTTACGTGAATGACACCAGTATCAGAATCCTGTTTAATAATGTCTCCAATTGCATCTATGATAAAATCAACTTCATTGTGTTTTTGTTTTGTGCTTTCTCCTGAATTTACATTTGGAATATGAAGTATTGTCTTTTTATCGGTATCGAGAATGTCTATTATTGCCGAAGTGTATTTTCCTGTGTAGAAATGATACCCAATCCCCAATGATTTCAGGAAGTTGTACCCATTTAACTGTTCGTAGTAATTGTAAGTTACTTTGGTGAACTTTGCTTCGTTCTCTGGCGTTAAAATAGGCACACTGTCACCTCTAAAATAAGAACCCGTCATTGCTATAATATGAGCAGTAGATCTGTTCATTATTGATTTTAACAATTCTCCCAATCTATTATTGACATCGGCAGAAACGTGATGAAATTCGTCTATTGCCAATAGAGTGTTATTGAATTTTGTTTCGTCCAATTCTTCGCAAGCAAATCGTAAAGTAGCATGTGTACAAATTAATATTTTTTCGTCGCTATCCATAAATTTATGAAAGGCTTTTACTTTGCTGCTGCTACCTTCGTCTCCAGGAGTACAAAGATTATAAATATCGTTTGGCTCCCAGTTGGCAAAAAAGCCATCTTTTTTTAAATCTGTCTTAGAAAATGAACTCCCAATAGAACGCTCGGGAACTGCTACAATAACTTTCCTGATGCCTTGATTTACTAATTTATCTACTGCCAAAAACATTAAGGCACGAGATTTACCCGAAGCAGGAGGTGCTTTGAGTAATAAATACTGTGCATCACGAGATTCAAAGGCACGGGTTTGCATTTCACGCATACCCATTGTATTTATTTTGGTACTGTTTCCGGTATTGTGGTAGTTTACTTTTACTATATCTGGCATATTTTGTTTTTTATATGGAAGTGGTTATTGTTTAGAGTTTGTCTAAAGTTTGTCTAAAGTTTATCTAAAGTTTGTCTAATTTACATCCGTTTTAGACAAACTTTTCCCAAATAGGTTTTCTGCTAGTCCCTTTATTTACAATGGTTGTGTCTTTTTTATGCATTGCGTAAATCAAATTTCTTACTTTATTTTCTTTCTGTTGTTTATCTAAAACATCAGGTAGTATGTCTAAAATAAGTTTATCAATATCTTCTTTAGACGCATATCCATATTTATCTAAATAATCTAAAACCATTTTTTTATAATGTTCGTCTTTAAATCCTCGATTACGGATATAATCGGCTTTTTCACCTGTAATCTCGGCTAATTCAGCCGATACATGATAATTCGGCTTTCGTCCCTCAATAAAATTTTTCTTTTTTAGTAATTTAGCTCCATCATCTGTAATCTCCTGTTTTTTCTGCACTTTGTCCAAAAGAATTACTTCGGTAAGGCTTAAATCATCTTTTTTCTCAATCAAAAGTTTTGAGTAATTTTCATCTATAGTATGTCCGTAAATCTCTAAAACTACATTGTCTCTAGTTGATTTTGTATAATCAGGCAAAGGGAAATATCTTTTGCGTTGGCTTTTATACATTTTGTGGATACCATATCCTAAACTGTCTATCATATTCAGGTTTACCATTGCTTCGGCTAACCATTTGTTACGGTATTTTTTTGGTGTTTTGTCTCCTGTTGTATAATCCTCGGCAGTACCTTCGAAGAAACTACCTTCACTACTAAAAATTAATTTGTTGATTTGTTCGGTCAATAATATGCGGGAATGTCTGCTGTAATCCTGATGTGCAATACAATTGTTTAAGGCTTCTAATATTACTTCAGAATCGTATTTCATTACCTCGGTAGCCACTAATTGATTGTCAGGAAAGAATTTGTATTTTACGTTCCTTATTTTAGATAAAATAGCATTTATCTCAGAAAACAAAGGCATTCCAAAGTGTTCATAGGCTTTTTCTTCGGTATCGAGTTTCCAAGTGATCTGTGCCACCGCAGGCGAAATAAAATGAGTTGTTTCCGGTTTTCCTAATAAAATGATTGCGGTATTTGTAATCTTGCCATCAATGGTAATTTTCAGTTTATCCAAAAATGTTTTGTCAGTCCAATTGTCAATTTCATCATAGAAACTAGCATTGGTATTTTTTTCCTTGTATTTTTCTCTAGCGAGTTTAATTGCTTTTTGGTCTAAATTATCAATAGTTGCTTTCTCTACAATTTGTGCCGACCAATCTGTTTGAGAGTTGTAAATGGCTCTTAAATAATGAGGATATTTTTTTAAATCGGTTAAGCTGCTATCAAAGCGGATGTATGGGTGATTTTTAAAATTGGTAGGTTCGCCAGTTGCAGCAGGAATTCTAAAAATTTCTAAATAATCTGTACCATAGTTACAAATGAAATGGTCGAATTTTATGGACGGACTTAAAAACCGTCTTATCCATAACTCTAATTCTTCGTTTCCTTCTTTACGATTCTTGAAATTAAAATTGGTTCCTACCGCCTGATGAGTTTCATCATTAATTCCAAATACCAAATAGGCGAAAGATTGATTGGCAATACAAGCTGCATTAGACAAACCCGATATGTATTGCCCGAGTTTATCGTTTGTAGTTACATTACCTGTTTTGAATTCCACCCATTCATTTTCTTTGGGCAAAGCTCTCAACTCGTCTATAAGTTCTATTAATTCTGGATTTGTCATTTTACACGGATTTCATTTTTTTTTAACTAAGTTGAACAAACATTCCAGTTGTTCTGTGATTACTTATGATTCTATACCATATTTTAAATAATCGTATAAACAGACCAATTTTCTGAAATTTGAAGACTTTTTGGTTATTTCATCTTTTAAGCAACTCCTTAAAAATTGCTGAAGTTGGGTTAAGTTAATTGTTTTTAAATCTAATAACGGAATATAATTAAGCGAATGAGACATATCAAAAGTCTTTACTATTGAATTAACATCTTTATGATTACGTCTAATTTCAGGTTGTTTTTTTAAGTAATTTGCTGGGGGCAAGAAACAAGTTGGTGTGTTTTTCTTTAACTCAAATTTATTTTTTGCTTTTAAAGTTCCCGTTTTAGTTAATAATTTTTCAGCTTTTAAATATTTATAAATTGGGATAAACCCATTTCCTTTGAAGATTTTAGGAAAAGTATTTTCAACAAGAAGTTTAGCATCATAATTTTTATTGTCATTAAGAATATCTTCAATAATGTCAATTGTTTCTATTGATTTATACCCTTGTGTTGACAATAATTGAGTTGCTACACCAACGCCAATTGCATATTCAATCAAGGTATCATCATTTATTGAATCTATATCTGTTACAAAAACTTTTGAAGTAGGGTTGTTGGATTTTACAAATTCCACAACAGAATTTTTGAGTTTTCTTAATATTTTTATAGGGATTTGTCTTTTTAATGTAGAAAGAGTTTCGAAAATTGGTTCAAAAGAATCTGTAATAATCAGTTTAATTGGCAAAACTTTATTATCAGGTAATTTAATACTACTATCCTTGATTTCAAAATCACTATTTTCTTTCCATTCAACAAATATTAGTCTGTTTTTTAATTTATCTAAATTTTTTGGATCTACACACTTTACAATTGAATCAATTATTTGTTGAATATTGTTATCAGACAAAGAATAACCGATAAAAATAATTGGATGTTCAACAAATATTGTCAATAATTTTGCTGCTAAATATGCGTTTTTAGAATTAAAATCTAAATAATCTTCCTCTGTTAGAATTAACGTTTCTGGTCGAGAAATGCAACCGTGAATTTTATAAATTTCTCCAATAGAAATTGCTTCCGAAAATAAAAGTTCTTGTTGACCAATATATATGTTGAACTCATTAAAATTATCATCTAAAAAATTGTCCCAATTAGTTGTTATAATTCCATCAATAACACTTGTTCTTAGCAGTTCCATTTCTTTATCATATCTAGTTGAATTTTTTTGTATAGATTTGATATAATTGGAAATTTCTATTTTTAAAGGAAGATTAATATGTTCGCTGGCTAAACTTTTAAAAACATTACGACTCTCAATATATTCATTTTTTTTCCACCAAATTTCGTGAAATTCATTTGATAAATTAGTAGCTAATAATGGTAGGTTTCCATTACATTTAGATTTATAATACTCAAAATCTCCTTCAATTGTAGAAACTGAAAAAAAATTAGATAGCAGTTCTTCCCAAGTGGGTAAATTTAAATATCTACGAGAAAAACCAGAACCTATAAATAAATAAGGGTTTGTGTTGAAAGCTTTTAAATGGTCAAATAAATCAGAGTTCATCTATTAATATTTATAGTTGTTGTTTTATTTTTTTAGCTTTCTTCTCCGTTTCAAACAATGTTCCTTTTTCTTTTTCCCCCGCTATCATCTTTTCATACAATTTGAAAAGGTATTCCAGTCGTTCTTCGTCGCTTTCAAAAGGTTTGGATCGATAACAACGTTCTACTGCTAAATCGTTCAAGCGGTGTGCTTCACGCAAACCTTCCGGCATTTTATCCGGGTCGTATAATTGTGCTAATGTTTTCTCAGAATGATTTTCCCGTTCTTCCAAAATCCTGAAAACGCTTTGGGTTAATTCGTCTTTCTGGGATTCGGAAATTTTCGGAAATGGAAATGTATTATAGCATAATTGAGAAGAATAACGGTAATCCGTTTTTAGCCTCCCTGCAACAGTTCTCATCCAGGTCATATGGAATTTTGAAGATATGATTGAAAATACCCAAGGAACTGCATCATAAACAACACTTACTGCATTTGATAAAATCACATCATTCGATAAATATCCTAGAGGTATATATTCTCTTCTTTCTGATGAAGTTAATGGTATAATTATAGAATTTGTACTAGTCTCAAATGTATCTCTAAATTGATGTGGTTTATTTGCTAATTCATTTGCTCCTTTTTCATTACTTGCCAATCTCAGTTTACGAACTTTCTCGATTCTATCATTGATGAAATTAAAACTAGAGGCTTCTTTCAGTTGATTTTCTCTTATCCAAATAACCCATCTTTCAGTACAATCAATTAATTCTTTTGCTCCTACAAATTTTTTAATAAATTTTGAAACATTATTGACTTCATTAACAACCTTATTCCTTTCTTCGATTGATAAAATTAATGGCTCTCCATAAACAGCTTTATTTCCGTAAGTCATTTTTGGTAGTAAAGCAAGGTTCTCATTTCTTTTCTCAACAATAATATTTTGAGCATTAGCCAAATATGCATTAATATTAGTAGCTATGTATTTTCTATTTTCGCTAAATAAATACTTCTCTTTTTTAAAATTATTTCTAATCCCAACGATAATTACAATTACAGCTGCATTTGCTTTAGCACTATTATTCCATTTAAAAGAAGTATGGGCAAAACCAATTTCTAAATTTTTATCAAAAATTGAGGGCCATAATAAAGCCACTTGTTCACCTTGACAAATTGAATTGGTAGAAACAAAAGCAAATTGTGCATTATGATTATGGATATAATTAGCTGCTTTTATAAACCAAGCCGCTATATAATCTAGATTTTTATAATTTTTAAATCCCTTAAAAACTAATGCCATATCCTCCTTTTGTTCGGAATTTTGCATACTACTTCCTAAATAAGGAGGATTTCCTAAAATATAAATTTCATCATTTGGTAGTTTTGGACAAACTATTTCCCAATCTTCTCTAGTAGCGTTTCCGTGAACAATATTACCAGTTTGTTTTAATGGCAGTGCTGGTTTTGTTCTTCCAAAAGCTTTAAAGAATTCCTGGTTCATTTGGTGTTCTGCCAACCAAAGTGAGAGTATGGCGATTTCGTGCGCAAAATCGTCAATCTCTATGCCGTAAAAATTATTTAAGCTTATACCGGAATATTGGGTGGTGTAAGTTTTGTTTGTTATATCAATTTCCTTAAAAATTGCCATTTCCAACTTTCGCAATTCTTTGTAGGCAATAATCAGGAAATTTCCGCTTCCACAGGCAGGGTCAAATAGTTTGATGTTCCAAATTCTTTTTAGTAATGCTTCGAGTTTGTTTTTGCTGTCTTTGGCGTTTTCTAAAGCGGAATATAAATCGTTCAAGAACAAAGGCTCTATTACTTTCATAATGTTAGGCACACTGGTGTAGTGTTGTCCTAAGCTACCGCGTTGATCTACCGAAATAACCGCCTGAAACATCGAGCCGAAAATATCGGGATTAATGGCAGCCCAATTTTGTTCGCCACTGTCTAAAACCGCTTGTCGGCTACGGCATGTGAAGATTGGTGCTTTTAATGGCGTTTTGAATAAACCACCGTTTACATAAGGAAAGGCGTCCAAATAAACTGGTAGATTGTGTCTATCGTTTGAGTCTGTATTCATTACCTCAAACATTTTATCGAGATAGTCGCTTAAATCGCTACCGTCTAGTTGTGTGTGGTTTTGAATGGAATGGGTAAATAAATTTTTTTCGAAAATCCCGGTATCTTCGGCAAAGTAGCAAAACAGCAAACGGGAAAGAAATACATTCAATCCGTGAATGAATTCCGGTGTATTGTCGGGATTGTCTTTTTTGATTTCGTCAAAAAGCTTCGCCATTTTTTCGGCTGCTTTTACATCGGCTTCGGTTTCTTTTTTGTGTGATGCTTTTTCCATTCCTGCCCAAGGCAAAAAGAAATCGAAATGTTTGGGTAATGTTGTAAAATCGATATCTAAGCTATCGCTTGTTTTTGTATCAATGGCTAACAAAGTTTTAAAATCAGTAACGATAACAAAACGCTGTTCTTGTTTTAGTGTGTTTTTTATCTCGGAAATCGCCAGATGTAAATCTTGATTAAAGACTGGTTTGAAAAACACTTTTTTCTTCCAAGATATTTCTCTTTCTACTTTAGATAAATTAAGATTCCCTTTCTGTAAACGAGTTATGGATGCTTTAGGCAAACCATAGGCTAATAAAAATTCATAAATGAATGTTTCATTAGTATAGTTTGTTATTAAATTTTGAAGGTTTGATTCTATTTGTGCAATGTTCATTTTTAAATTTTGTTTGACACCAAACACTTATTTTGTTTAGCCTGTAATAAATGTCTTGTTTTTCCAGCGTTTGATTATTTTCTAAATCTATAAAAATTAAAAAAGAAGTATCTTTTCTTTAAGGCTTTAATAATAACTTATGAACACTTTGGTGCTAATGAAAAATTAGATTGAATTTATTTACAATTATACAAAAAAGCAATGAGGTGCAAAAGAAGAGTTATTAACAAGGATATGTAGGATAAGCAAAAAATGAAATAAGCAAATTTTAATTTATTTAGGTCAGAACAAACGATTTAAGTTACCTGCTGACATCCTTTTTTGATATATAATACTGTTGCGTTTTTATATTAAATCATCTTTTTATTTTTCTCTTTCTTTTTGGTAATTCGTCATCAACATCTGGAGCAATTTCAAAAGAAAGAAGTGATAAAATGGATGCCAATATTTCAGTATTAATCTTCCAGTGGTCTAATAGCGGTTCGGTTTGTTGCATTTGCATAGTTGTTTTATTATCAGCAGTAAATAATTCATTGAGTTTTAAGTTTTGATCGACTTCATTCGCTTTGAAATCTATTCCTGATTGTTCATGAAAAAAGTGATTCCCTTTGACAGAACCATCTTTATTTATTGTTGGCAAAAATTGAATGGCAAATTTTGTCATTCGTTGCTGGTATTCTTTGAGATTCTTTGGTTTTGTCATCAAAACATTAAAATGGGCATTCTTAATTTGTTTTTTTACATCATCCCTATTAATCGATTCTACTTCTATTTTTTTATTGACTTCATGTTTGTCTTGAGGGCTGCCATTTTTTAGAATATTTTGATTTTCAAATTTTTCAAGTTCTTTTCTTTTATAATTAAAATGTTCGTCAAAAATTTTTTCATTCGAATTAATCCATTTAACTCTATCAAATCCTACTTGATATTCGTTATTACCAATTTTTCTATTGGTTTGTTTTTCATTACAAGTAGGACTTAATTTTAATTGTTGAGTTTTGTCTTTTCTGGAAACAATTATGTGAATATGAGATTGCAATCCTTTTTTATACTGTCCAGAAATTTCCTTTCCGTCAACAACCTCTTTATCTGTACCCTTAAATTTCCTAAAATGTTCAATCTTACCAAAATAAACTAAATCAGCTCCCGTTTTTATTCCTTTGTCTTGACGATTAAAATTCAAAGCATAGTTGTCCATCGCTTTGCGACCATACTCTCTAATAAGGTTATTAAATTGCTCTAATTCGGTTGAATTTAATTCTAAAACACTTGTTATTTCTCTTTTACCAGTGGCTAGAAAAGCAATATGACTCAACTCATTCTCGCTGAAGCTAATTGTAGGAGCAAAATATTTAGCATCATTTGCTCCTAATTTTCTTTTATTATTATCGATAGAACTAATAACATCTATCGTGCTGATATTAATCTCTGAAGCTGTAAAGAAACCTTGTTTCCTGTTTTCTAGCTGAAATATTTCATTCATTGAGGAAGACTTTTTGATGAGTTTATCTAATTCTTCATTTTCCTTTTCTAAGTAAATGGCCAAATTGGAACAACTTCCTTTGTTGTCAGCTCCAAGTGTACTATGTGGTTTAGATATTGGCATTATGAAAAAAGAGATTTAATTTTACTCAAAGTGCCAGATTTATTTTTATCGTCTAATAGTTGACAAAGAAGTAAAATGGCTTGTCGGTTTTTTTGTAATTCAGCAACTACCATTTTAGTTCTTTCTACATCATTACTATTTATTTTATTCAGATTCTCAAAATGAGCTTTTTTTATTTCAGTAGTTCGTTCTGAATGTTGTTCTAAGAGTTTATTGATTGAAATAATTAATTTTGATATTTCTTCCTTTTGAGCATTTTGATAATTAAAAACATCTTGTCTTAATGGTTTTAAAATATCTCTTTCTTGAACTTTTAAAAAAGAGACTATTCTTTTATCTAAAGCGGCAACCATTAAAGATGGATCTTTGTTTACAGCATCTTTAGGGTCGATACCAGTTTTCTTGAAATAATAAATCATTTCTTGTATAAGAGCCCCTAAGTTCATTCGCAAACTTTCAGATAATTTTCCAAGTTCTGTATGAGCTTTTTCATCTATAATAATACTTTTTTTAGTCATAATTATAATTTTTAAAACTGTTAATCAATGAGTTAAGCGTCTAATTATATTTAAATTATAAAATCTTATAAACTTCATTCTTAAAGAAAGCCTTATTTTCAAGGCTCTAGCCTCGCAGAGCAAGTAGGATAGGGGTTTTTCCGCCCCTGTCCTACTTGCTACTAAATACACTGCCATTATAAACTCTTTCAAAGCATCACCCACAAGCCTAACCACTTGTTTTAATATTTAAAATCAAGAAATCATTTATATCTTTTGAGCCATGAAACAGATACCTAATATCTTTACATCTTACTCCCCCTAAATTCCACTTCTTTAAACAGTTTTCCGTTGCATTCGAACCCGCGACATCGTTGTCCAGAGCAAACAAAAGTTCAGCATACACATTTAGTACCTTATCTACTTTTGAAAGCATGGACAAAGAATTTAGAATCAAAAAATCTTTTGACTTTTCGCATTTTGGATACAAAGACAATAATGAAAGAAAATCCGACCATGATTCTAAAACTATTAAAGACTTATTGCTTCTGTTAATCCATGTGAACCATTTCTCCCCCAAACATAGCTTGGCATATTTATTTCGAATTTCATATTGATTCTTATCATTCTTAAATCCCACTCCAAAATATTTCTTTTGATTAATCGTATAATAAACTTCATCTAAATACATTTGACATATTTCAATATTCAATTTTCGACTTTTTAAATAGTGAATTAGAATTTGATTCTGTAACGGCTGAACAGTTTTTATACAATACGAGTTTTGTTTTTTCGACTTCACTGAATCGCACTTTTGGGGCGGGTCAAAAGAAAAAATAACATCTTCAGATTGTAGCCATTTAAGTGCTTGGTTAAAATCTACTGCAAAATGTTTCATGACATAATCAATTGTATTGCCTCCATGCCCTTCTCCAAAATCATAAAATAGATTGTTTTCACATTTTACAGAAGCGGTACGCTCTGCTCTCCATTCTGGTTTAAACCAAAACTGATCTTTTTTCTTTTCAACCGCTTCAATATTTAATCTTTTCAAAATATTGATTATCGGAATATTTCTTAGTTTCACTATATCTTTCATTCTATTTTTGATTTTCACCTACCTAGTTACCTATCGGAATTAAGCAAATGATTTTCAGTTATTTTAAATACTGGTAGCTTTTCGGGAAGTTACCTGAGTTACCTTAACGAGGTAGGCTAGGTAATAATCTCAAGAAGCTACCTACCTAAATAAAACACTACTATTGAGTTAATTAAATAATATTAGGTAACCAGGTAGGTATATTTATATTTTCTTAAGTATCTGTAAAACCCCACGGAGAATCCTTAAATTTAGGCTTAGCTAAATAACCATAGACTTGCCGTTTAGAATGCTTTATTTTAGGAAAGCCATATTTCGTTAAGGCTGAACCAATTTTTTGATTACTCAATTTTTGACCTATAACCTGTAGTTCTGTTACAATTTCCGATGCTGTCCTGAAATCTGAAAGATTATCACTTGTAGTATAGTACTTTAAAATAAATTCATTCTCTACTGTTTGGATAGTAAAACGTTCATTTCTTAATTCATTAACTTTTATCTCTTCCTGAGTTAAATCTGATTTAAAATCTTTTTGATGCTTAAAAATATGATAAGCTTGTGACCAAAAATTATCAATATTAAATTCCTTACTGTATGAAAAATCAATTTTATCAATAACACTAAAAATAATCCACCGTACAGAACCTGTATCATCACATAAAAATTCAGCACGATTTGTTGAAGCTAAAAATGAACACGTTCGATAAAGTAGCGTTGACTTATCCCCATACGGCAAACGTTCATTGATAGATACCTGACTTATTAATGCCTTTATTGCATTAATATCATATCTACCCATCACATCCAATTCCTCTATGTTCACAATAAAAGCTTTGGCGAGTTTGACTCGTTCATCTTTTCCAACTCCTAAATTTGTATATAAGTATTTTTCCAGTTGAGCAGGACATAGAAAATTTAAAAAATAAGATTTACCAAAACTCTGCCCACCTTCTAAAACCAATACATGCTTATTTATAGCCTCCTTCAGAAATACCGTTTTAACTGCACGAACTGCCCATTTAAGGAGATGGAGATAAAACAATTCGTTATCGTCCGTATTTATATAGCTGGCGTAGCTTTTGACATGATCTTTACCATTCCAAGGTGGTAAATTTTCAAAATATTCCATTAGTGGATTAATACGTTCTATAAAATGTGATTTCAAATATGTTTTAAAAACTTGTGGACTAACATTTAGTTTTTCTCTATGAAGATGTATCAACAGAGAGGATTCGTTAAAATCGATTTTACGTTTAGAGTGTGCATCAAATATTTCATATTCCAATGCAATTTCATTAAACTTGATTTTAAAATACTTAGATAATTCTTCCTTAATTTTGTCATACACAGAATCCTTGCGTGATGACACGTCATATACGCTTATTTCTTCCATAAATAGATAATTGATGAATAAGTATAATGCCTATATTTGCACATACTCTTTTTGAGTTACATAAAAAGCTTTGTAAGCGTTCAAAAGTGGATTTTTGAACGCTTATTTTTTTAATTGCTTGGAAAATTTAGACAAAACTTCCTCGTCAGAATAGACTTTATGCTCCCTGATCCATGCAACTATCTCAACTCTATCGAAGAAAAGTGCTCCATTGGTAGGCTTGTTATGAGGGATCAATTTTTTAGCACTAAGTTTGTGAATAGTGCTATCTGAAAAGCCTGTATAAGCCATCAAGTCTTTTATAGTAAAAATTTCTTTTTGGAACTGATTACCCTTTGTAATCATCATTTTAATTTCATTTAACTGTTCAATAATTTTTTGTGGACTCATAATAAATGATTTAAGATTATGAGGCTAAATTATTTAGATGAAGCTAGATGAAACGTGGATTTGCGACTTGGTCACATAAAAATTCGGGGTAATTCACCTTTTTTTTAGACTATCGTATATTTCTCTTTGGTAAGGGGTAACTAATATTCTTTTTATATCTGACAATGATTTTTCATTTACAGGAAAATATTTTCCTGCTCTTTTATATAGAAATAATGAAGCCATTATTTTTTTACTAACCTTATAATTTGGATCTATTTTTATCAAAAATGGAATCATAAATTCATTAATAAAACCGTGTGTACCGTTAGCACTAATTTCTAGTTTAAAAGTATAATTGTCTTTAGATTTTTTTAAAGAATTACCAATCAAAATTTGAAAATCACTTAATGATGTGTCATCATTAAATAAATCTATTTTTCTAAATTGGTTATAATAATGATATATGACATCTTTATTGGAATCCAAAAGATCATTAATTTTTCTATCAGAAATATTTTTGGAAGGTTTTTGTGAATTTTGGAATTGAGATAAATTACTATTTGACTTTTCTCTATTATATCGATTAAAAATATTATCGCCTCTTAAGAAATACACAGATGATACAGTAAGTAAAAACGTAAAAATAACAGCTAAGCAAAACATTATGGAATTAAATATGACAAAAGTATCATTACTTATTTGAACAACACACAATATTGCAACTGAAAAAGGTAATAAAGGAGCTGCAATTAAAGAAACTTTTTTAGATCTAAATACAGAATTTAACTTTTCGAATTGTCTATGAAGAAAGAAGAAAAATGCTTCAATTCTACCCGCCATAATAGTAGTAATTTTTAAATTAAGAGTAAAAATACTAAAAAAATGTAGCTAATTGAAACAGAATGAAAAGTTTACTATCTTTGTACAGTCAGCAGTTTGTTGTACATATGTTGTACTGATAGAAACAAAAAAAGCCTCTACATGACTGTAAAGACTTGATTTTGAGAGTGGTCCCACCTGGGCTCGAACCAGGGACCACCTGATTATGAGTCAGGTGCTCTAACCAGCTGAGCTATAGGACCGGTTAAGAGTTTGCAATATTACCACTATTTTTTGGTTGCTCCAAATATTTTTTACTTAGTTTTTTAGCTAAACCGAATATTAAAAAACGCTAAACAGAAAATCACTGATTACTAGAACACTAAAAACTTCAATTCAAAATTATTTAATTTGCTGACACAATTCTATCAAAACGCCATTAGTACTTTTAGGATGTAAAAAAACTACCAACTTATTATCCGCTCCTTTTTTAGGGATTTCATTTAAAACATTAAAACCTTCCTTTTTCAACCTTTCGATTTCTACTTCAATATTATCAACTTCAAAAGCAATATGATGAATCCCTTCTCCTTTTTTATCTATAAAATTCGCTATAACACTATCCTCTTTTGTAGCAGCTAAAAGCTCAATTTTACTACTATCAGTTTTAAAAAAAGAAGTCAACACCCCTTCACTTTCTACTTCTTCTGATTTATACGGAGAAACACCTAACAATTTTTCGAATAAAGCATTAGATAAATCTATGTCTTTTACTGCAATTCCTATGTGATCAATTTTTTTCATTCAATTTCCAGATTTCAAACACAAAACTACATCTAAAGGTAATTATTCTAATCCTTCTACATATTAATAATTCCATAAAAAGTTTTAATTCCAGTAATTATAATCGTTATTTTGTAAATTCTAAATTCTAAATTTCATGTTGAAAAACAGCTTAAAATACATTTCGTTAGCATTAATCCTAATTATGGCAAGTTGCGCCAAAAGAGGAAGTATAACTGGCGGATTAAAAGACACCATTTCTCCTAGTTTAAAAATGAGTTTCCCTGAAAATTACAGCACAAACTTCAATGCCAAACAAATCAAATTAGAATTTGATGAAATTGTAATTCTTAAAGGCTTAAGTAAACAATTAGTGATTTCTCCACCTATGAAATACGAACCACTAATTATACCTACTAATGCTAGTAAATACATCACTATAAAAATAAAGGACACACTACAACCCAACACCACTTATAGTTTTAATTTTGGACAAAGTCTAACCGATAACAACGAAGGAAATCCGCTTAATCAATTTAAATATGTCTTCTCTACAGGAAGCTATATCGACTCTTTGGCGCTGAGCGGAAAAGTAAAATATGCTTACGAAAAAGAAGCCGAATCATTTATTTCCGTGATGCTTTATGAAGTAAACGACTCATTTAACGATTCAGTTGTTTACAAACAGAGCCCAAGGTACATCACCAACACCTTAGATAGTTTAAAAACATTTCGCTTAGAAAACTTAAAGGCTGGAAAATACCTTTTAGTTGGCTTAAAAGACCTTAATAAAAACAATAAATTTGATCCAAAAACCGAGAAAATAGGTTTTATCAAAGATTATATTACGATTCCAAATGACACTGTTTACGAACTAGAATTATTCAAAGAAAACAATCCTTTTAAAGCCTTTAAACCTACTCAGGTTTCTGGAAACCGATTATTAATGGGATACGAAGGGAATATTTCGCAAGTTAATTCAAGACCTAAAATTACCCTAAATAAGCAAAACGAAACCTTAACTAGCATCATCACTCAGATGCCTAAAAAAGATTCGCTCCAAATTTGGTACAAACCATTAAAAGCCGATTCTTTAAAAATAGCTATCACACAAAACAAATACAGCAAGAGTTTTGGCTTTAAAGTTAAAGATCAAAAGAAAGATAGTTTAAGCATTTCTGCGGTAACTCCTGCTAGTTTTAGAGATCGTTTTGCTCTAGAATCCTCAATACCGTTAGTTAAATTTGACGAAACAAAAATCAAATTAATTGATGGCGATTCTACTGCAATAAAGTACACCAGCACTTATGATGAATTCAATCAAAAATTATATTTAGACTTCAAAAAAGAAGTCGCTAAAAAATACAGTTTTACAATTCTTCCTGGCGCATTAACTGATTTTTATGAACACACAAACGACACTCTCAACTATCAAATAGCAACCAAAGAACTTGCCGATTATGGTAATTTAAAGATAAGCCTGGAAAACGTGAAATCGTTTCCTGTTATCATTGAATTATTAAAATCAACTGGAGAACTAGTCGCAAGCGAATACCTCGAAAAAAATGCGATTGTCAACTTTACCCTATTAGATCCAGCAAAATTTTCACTACGTGCTATCTATGACACTAATAAAAACAAGCTATACGATCCCGGGAATTATTTAGAAAAGAAATACGCCGAAGAAGTTGTTTATTTATCTGGAGAAATAGACGTGAGAACCAACTGGGATGTAGATCAAATTTTTGATTTAAGCATTCCTTATACGCCGCCGCCTAAAACTGATGACAAAGACAAAAAGAAGAAAAAATCAAATTAAAATAATTGAAACGAATCTCTATCGTTCAAAAAACCTAACTTTTGACGTGCTTCAATTAATTTAGCTTTATCTAAAGTAGCCATAAAAACACCCTCTATTTCTTGTGGCTTTATTATATAATCTCCAAGACAATCTAACAGCTGAGAATGTCCCGAATAAGGATGTTCATTTCCATCGACACCAACTCTATTGACACCCACTACATAACTCATATTTTCGATAGCACGGGCTTTTAATAGCGCGTCCCAAGCATTGATTCTTTTTACAGGCCAACTCGCCACATACAACAACAAATCGTAATTTTCCAAGTTTCTGGAAAAGACTGGAAAACGCAAGTCATAACAAACCATTGGACATATTTTCCAACCTAAATAATTGACTATTAATTTTTGATTGCCCGCCGTATAGACTTTATCTTCTCCTGCTAGGGTAAACAGATGTTTCTTATCATAAAACTGAATTTCTCCCGAAGGAAATACAAACAGCATTCTATTATAAAAGTTACCATTATCCTCAATAACTACGCTTCCTGTTATAGCTGTGTTTTTGGCTTTCGCCAAAGATTGCATCCATAAAACCGTTTCTCCTTGCATGGTTTCGGCTACAGCAGAAGGATTCATTGTAAAGCCCGTTGAGAACATTTCAGGAAGCACAATTAAACACACATCCTCATCGAGAGCATCGATTTTGTTTTCCAAATAGTTTCTGTTAGCTAATGGGTCTTCCCACTTAATATCAGCCTGAATTAAAGCAATTTTCATTTCTATATCAATTTATATAAAGGTAAAAAAAGCGAGTCATTTTTGAGCTAATTTACCCGAATTTTAAAACACTAACGATTTGGGTGAGGGATAGCAGTGGAAATCCTTTTATGTAGCGTAGCAAAATAAAAGATTGCAACGTATAGCCCGACCTTGTCTCGTCTCGTCCAAAAAACGAGACGAGACGGAGGCACCCCAAAAACAAAAAACGCATCCAAATTAATGAATGCGTTTTTGATATATAAGAAAATCTATTTCTAGAATTATCCTTTGATACTTGCTGACATATACTCTCTGTTCATACGAGCGATGTTTTCAAGAGAAATTCCTTTTGGACATTCGATTTCACAAGCTCCAGTGTTAGTACAGTTACCAAAACCTTCATCATCCATTTGACTTACCATGTTTAATACACGATCAACCGCCTCTACCTGACCTTGTGGCAATAAAGCAAACTGAGAAACTTTTGCAGCAACGAATAACATAGCCGAAGAGTTTTTACAAGTAGCTACACAAGCTCCACATCCAATACAAGTTGCAGCATCAAAAGCATTATCTGCGTCTTGTTTGTTTACTGGAATTGAATTTGCATCAATAGTATTTCCTGAAGTATTTACCGAGATAAATCCTCCAGCATGTTGGATTCTGTCAAAAGAACTTCTGTCAACAACTAAATCTTTTACTACTGGGAAAGCAGCTGCACGGAATGGCTCAATTGTGATTGTATCACCATCTTTAAACATACGCATGTGCAATTGACAAGTAGTAACTCCTCTGTCTGGTCCGTGAGCTTCACCATTGATGAATAAAGAACACATTCCGCAGATTCCTTCACGACAGTCGTGGTCAAAAGCTACTGGTTCTTCACCAGCTGTAATTTGTTGTTCGTTGAATACGTCAAGCATTTCAAGGAATGACATATCTGGCTCAATTCCGTCGATTTTGTAATCAACCATTGCTCCTTTATCTTGGGCGTTTTTTTGACGCCATATTTTTAATGTAAGTTTCATAATTTGTTATGGGTTATAAGTTAAGGGTTAAATGTTAGGAGAAGGAAATCTGATTTCAATCTTCTTTCCCGCTACTCCATCTTTGTCTTAGCTAAATAATTTATATATCCATTTAATATTGCTTTAGTCCTTTCGAACTTTTCTCTAAATTCTTGTATCAAATCTTCTTCAATATAATTTTCATCTCTAGCGGTAATCACTTGATTTAATGATTCTGTTAATGAACCTCTAGCAATTCTGCAAAATTGAATATTTTCTTGATAATGATATCTTCCAAAACCTTCGGCAATATTATCACTAACAGATCTTGAAGATCGTTTAAGCTGACTCGTTAAGGCATACTTTTCATCAATTGGAAATTTCAGAAGTATATTTTGAGACACAAACATTCTTAAATCTCTTGCTGCTTTCCAGCACTCTAAATCTTCGAATGACTTTAATGAACTCATAACCCTTAACACTTAACTTTTTATTTATAACTTCTTTGAACTAGTTTGATGTTTTCGTAAACTAATGGCTCTTTGTGTAAAACAGCATCGCTAGGTTTTCCTTTGTATTCCCAAGCAGCTACGTACGCAAAGTTATCATCATCACGTAAAGCCTCTCCTTCTTCAGTTTGATACTCTTCACGGAAGTGACCTCCACAAGATTCTTTACGGTGTAAAGCATCTTTAGCAAACAATTCTCCTAATTCTAAGAAATCGGCAACACGAATTGCTTTTTCTAATTCTTGGTTGAATCCTTTATCAGTTCCAGGTACTCTTACATCTTTGTAAAACTCTTCACGTAAAGCAGCGATTTCAACGATAGCTTCGTTTAATCCTTTTTCGTTACGAGCCATACCTACTTTATCCCACATAATTTTACCTAATTTTTTGTGGAAGTGGTCTACTGAATGCGTTCCTTTATTATTCATAAAGTTCGAAATCAGTTCTTTTACACTTTTCTCAGCTTCAACGAATTCTGGTAAATCTGTAGAAATAGTTCCCATTTTGATATCTGGAGCTAAGTAATCACCAATTGTGTAAGGCAATACAAAATATCCATCAGCCAAACCTTGCATCAAAGCAGAAGCTCCCAAACGGTTCGCTCCGTGATCTGAGAAGTTTGATTCTCCAATAGAGAAACAACCTGGAATTGTAGTCATCAAGTTATAATCAACCCATGTTCCACCCATTGTGTAGTGAACCGCTGGGTAAATCATCATTGGAGAAGTATAAGGATCCTCATCTACAATTTTATAATACATTTGAAACAAGTTCCCGTATTTACTTTTTACAATTTCAGTACCTAATTTAGTTACTAATTTAGTATCATTAGCATCTAAACCTTTTACGTAAGCCGCTTCAGAACCATAACGTTGGATAGCTGCAGCAAAATCTAAGTAAACTGCTTCACCCGTTTTGTTAACACCAAAACCAGCATCACATCTTTCTTTTGCAGCACGAGAAGCTACGTCACGTGGTACTAAGTTACCAAAAGCAGGATATCTTCTTTCTAAGAAATAATCTCTATCAGCCTCGGCTAAATCAGTTGCTTTTTTCTTTCCTTCACGAATTGCTTGCGCATCCTCTAATTTTGCAGGAACCCAGATACGTCCATCATTACGCAATGACTCAGACATCAAAGTCAATTTAGACTGGTGATCTCCTGAAACTGGAATACAAGTTGGGTGAATTTGAGTATAACAAGGGTTAGCAAAGTAAGCTCCTTTTTTGTGGATTTTCCAAGCTGCAGTAGCATTAGAACCCATTGCATTAGTTGACAAGAAAAATACGTTTCCGTAACCTCCAGAACCAATAACAACTGCGTGAGCTGAATGTCTTTCGATTTCACCAGTAATCAGGTTACGAGCGATAATTCCTCTTGCTTTTCCATCAATAATTACTAATTCTAGCATTTCGTGACGGTTGTACATTTTGATTTTTCCACGACCAATTTGACGGTTCATTGCAGAATAAGCTCCTAACAATAATTGTTGTCCTGTTTGACCTTGTGCATAAAATGTACGAGAAACCAAAGTTCCTCCAAATGAACGGTTGTCCAATAATCCACCATATTCACGAGCCAATGGCACCCCTTGAGCAACACATTGGTCAATAATGTTTGATGAAACTTCAGCTAAACGGTGTACGTTTGCCTCACGAGCGCGGTAATCTCCTCCTTTTACAGTATCGTAGAACAATCTGTAAACTGAGTCACCATCTCCTTTATAATTTTTTGCTGCATTGATTCCCCCTTGTGCTGCAATAGAGTGCGCACGACGTGGTGAATCCTGAAAACAAAATGCTTTTACGTTATATCCTAATTCTGCTAAAGTAGCAGCTGCAGAACCTCCAGCTAATCCTGTTCCAACAACAATAATATCTAAATTACGTTTGTTAGCAGGGTTTACTAAATTAATATGATCTTTATAATTTGTCCATTTGTCCGCAATTGGACCATTTGGAATTTTTGAATCTAATGCCATTATAATTGAATATTAATGATTGAAATGATGAAATAATGCAATAAACACGAATCCTAAAGGAACAACAATCGCGAAACCTAATCCGAAACCTTTCAATCCTTTTGTGTATTTATTGTTTTGTCCTACTGATTGGAAAGAAGAACTAAATCCGTGTTGTAAGTGTAATGATAACAATACAAATGACAAACAGTACAAAGCTGTACGAATTGGATCAACAAATTTCTCAGCTAATTCAGGAGCATATCTTGTCTCGTCAGCTGGATTGAATTCTACATACTTGTAAATCATCTCTGGAAACCAGAAATCATAAAAATGCAATGCTAAGAAAGCTAAAATAACAGAACCAGAAATGATCATGTTACGTGATGCCCAACTTGCATTTGCCGCTCCATTGTAGCTTGCATACCCTACTGGTCTTGCTTTTCTGTTTTGAATATCCAAAACAAATCCCATGATAAAGTGAAAAACAACACCTACAATAAGAATCGGTTGAATAACAAACTGAACCAACGGGTTAGTTCCCATGAAATGAGAAATCGAATTAAAAACATCAGCACTAATAACTGACATCATATTAATAAAAAAATGCTGTGCTAGGAACAACATCAAAAAAAGTCCTGAAAGTGCCATAGCTACTTTTTTTGCTATTGACGATTTCAATAATCCAGATTTTGCCATAATTTTTTAGAATATAATTTAAAAAGTACACAAAAATAAACCAATTAGTAACGAACTACAACCTTTTCGCTGTTATTTAGAACCGTTATAAGTTTTTTACCAAAAACAGAAGCTATTGGAACGAAACACGAGTATAACTAATTGTTTTACAGTTGTTTAATTAAAAATAAAATTCGAAAAACAATCCAATAACCTAAAAAAACAAATCAATTATTAGCATTCAAAAGCATAAAAAATACACATTTAATAATTTTTGACTTCAAATGCTTTTAAATCAACAAAAAACACAAAATCAAGCTATTTTGTGTGCTAAAAAAAACAGCATTTACAAAGCGTCAATTTATCTTTGTAAATTCAAAAAAAGGAAAATGAAAACAGGAATTGATGCACTCTCATTTGACGTAGCTAAACTACATTTACCCATAAAAACATTGGCTGTAGCCAGAAATATAGAACCCGAAAAACTAGAAAAAGGTTTAGGATTAATTAAAATGACTTTGCCAGATGCGCATCAAGACAGCGTAGTTTTTGCAGCAAATGCTATGACCAAATTAATTCAGGACAACCAAATCAACTTAAACGAAATTGCTCGTATTTATGTTGGCACCGAAAGCGCCATTGACAGCGCCAAACCAATTGGTTCTTTTCTTATAAGTCTAATGGAAGCAAAATTCGGTGAAGATAGCCTAGCCGAATGCGATGTAGTTGATTTTACTTTTGCCTGCATTGGCGGAGTAGATGCTATGCAAAACTGCTTAGACTACATTAAATTAAATCCCACTAAAAAAGCAATTGTAGTTACTACTGATTTTGCTAAATATGATTTAAATTCAACGGGCGAATACACACAAGGCGCTGGAGCTTTAGCGATGTTAATTACAGCTAACCCCAGAATTATTGCTTTCGAAAATCATTGGGCAACCAATACCAAAGGTGTTTTTGACTTTTTCAAACCATATAGAACTCTTTCAAAAGAAGCCATTACTGGAAATACCAACAATGATGTTTGGTTTGACAATTTAGAAAGTCATATTGAAATTCACAAAGACCAACCTGTTTTTGATGGTCAGTATTCGAATCAATGTTATATGGACAGAACTAGAAATGCTTATTTCTCGTTAAAAAAACTAAAGCAGACTTCAGAAACTTTATATAATTCCTGGAGTAGCATCATCATGCACTTGCCTTATTCGTTCCAAGGTCGCAGAATGCTATCTGAAATTTATGCTTTGGATGCAGCTGATTCTATTATTTCTAGCGAAGAAACTCCAGCAGAATACCAGAACAAACTAAAAGAAACCAGTAAAACAGCTGAATACAAAAACTTTGTTGAAGAAAAATTAATGCCTGCCGAATTAGCTTCTTCTTTAATTGGAAACTTATACACAGGTTCTATCTTTATGGGATTCCTTTCGACTTTAGCGTATTTTTACGATTCCGAAAAAGAAATCACAAACAATACTTTTGGTTTCCTGGCTTATGGTAGCGGTTCGAAATCTAAAGTTTTTGAAGGAATCATTCAAGCGCAATGGAAAGAAGCTTTAGCCAATGTCAAACTTTTTGAAACCTTGGATAAGAGTTTCGAAATTGATTTTGACACTTACGAAAAACTCCATAAGAAAGAACAAATACAAAGTGTTCAAACTCCAAAAGCGGAATGGATTTTAGACCGAATTGAAAACCAAATTCCAAATTTAATAGGCGCCCGCTATTACAAATGGATTGACTAAAAATTAAAAACCGCAACTTCTGAAATTTTAAAATAAAATGAAGGATTTGCGGTTTTCTTTTTCTATTTATTATTACAATCTTCCTTATACAGTTTTTAAATTGGATTGTTTAGATTTGTATTTCAAAACTTTCCCAAATGAAATACCATCAAATTGACAGCAATCTATTTATAAAAAACCGCAGTAAATTTACGGCTCAAATGAAGCCTAAAAGCCTTGCTATTTTTAACTCTAATGATATTTATCCCGTTAGTGCCGATAGCACATTGCCTTTTGCCCAACATCGCGATATTTTTTATTTAAGTGGTGTAGATCAGGAAGAAAGTATTTTGCTGCTTTTCCCTGATGCGCCTTATGAACATCAAAAAGAAATGCTGTTCCTAAAAGAAACCAGCGAATTAATTGCTATTTGGGAAGGCGAAAAACTCACTAAAAAACATGCTTTTGAAATTTCAGGAGTAAAAACCGTGTATTGGTTACAGGATTTCGAAAAAGTGCTATTCGAATTAATGACTTATGCCGACAGCATTTACATCAATACTAACGAGCATTACCGTTCAAATGTGGAAACCGAAACTCGCGAAGCCCGTTTTGTAAAATGGTGGAAAGACAAATATCCAGCACACGCTGTTGCCAAAAGCAATCCTATTTTGCAAAGACTGCGATCGGTAAAAGAAAACGAAGAGTTGGATTTAATTCAGCACGCCTGCAACATTACCGAAAAAGGTTTTAGAAGAATCCTTTCTTTTGTAAAACCAGATGTAATGGAATACGAAATCGAAGCCGAATTCATCCACGAATTCATTCGAAATCGTTCCAAAGGTTTTGCTTACACACCCATTATTGCTTCAGGTAACAGCGCCAATGTTTTACATTATATTGAAAACAACAAACAATGCAAGGCTGGCGATTTGATCTTACTAGACGTTGCTGCCGAGTATGCCAATTATTCAAGCGATTTAACACGAACCATTCCCGTTTCTGGACGTTATTCCGAAAGACAAAAAGCGGTTTACAATGCTGTTTTAAGAGTAAAAAACGAAGCAACCAAGATGTTGACTCCAGGAACGCTGTGGAAACAATACCAAGCCGAAGTAGGCAAAATCATGAGTTCGGAATTACTAGGTTTAGGATTACTCGACAAGGCCGATATTCAAAACGAAAATCCTGAATGGCCTGCTTACAAGAAATATTTCATGCATGGCACTTCGCACCACATGGGATTAGACACCCACGATTATGGAATTCTAACCGAGCCGATGCAAGCCAATATGGTTTTTACCGTTGAACCCGGAATTTACATACCCGAAGAAGGTTTCGGAATCCGAATTGAGGACAATGTGGTCATTCAAGAAAATGGAGAGCCTTTCAATTTAATGCGAAACATTCCAATTGAAGTGGAGGAAATTGAGAGCTTGATGAATAGCTAGTTTGCAGTGCTCAGTAATCAGTATTCAGTTAACATAAATAAAACGGTTTGTAGTAATGCGAGCCGTTTTTTGATTTACACATAAAATTGATACATATATGTTTCTCTATTAAACTCTTTTAAAATATTATCATTATTTAATTCAACGAAATAAAGTCTTTTAGTTTTATGCATTTCTACAATCAAATCTTTATCTGCAATACTCAATAAATTTTTCAATTTATTTATTTCGTCTTTTTTATCATAACAAAACACACAAATTTTAGATTTTTTACGGATATCAATCTTTAAAAATTTGAAAAAATCTGCAATATATTCTTTATCAGATTTATTTAAAGAATGCCCCATAATATAAAAAACCGTTTCATTTAATGAACTTGTTTCAGCTTTTGGAATATCAATAAATTCCTCATTAGTTCTCTTAACCATTTTTTGATGATATTTAGTGAAATCGTATCCATTATTTGCTTTAAGATGCTTAGAAATTTCACTAACACCTAAAACTAAATTCTGCTGTTTACAATCTTCATTTATTTTACCATGTAAATAAATCATTTTAGAATTATTCACATTATAAATCTTTTCTAATGTCGGCGTATAATTAAACGTGTAAATCTTATCCACCAAATGAAATGGGATAACTGGTTTTTGCTTTATTTCAGCATAAAAAACACAAACAATATCAACTAAATAGCGATTAAAAATCACAATAAAATCCTCAAATGATTTTGCTAAATCATTTATCATATCTTTTCCTTTAATTTCACGTTTTCTATTATCACAATATTTTTCAGAAATACTTATAATCTCTTTATTATCAAATTTAAACTCAATAAGGCCGAATAAATTAAAATCTGAATAATTTATTGACACATCACTAAGTTGATTATTTTTTTTGGATTGGATCGTTTCTGATTTTAGTAAAATTGAAACCTGATTTAAAATATTTTCAATCTCTATTTCAAAATCAATCCAAGTATCAATTTCTGTAACATTTCTAAAATACCTATACCAAAGATTAGATTTTAATAATTTATCGATTTTAATAATTTTTGAATTATCAAATTTGATTTTTTCAACATTATAATTTTCAATAATAGAATTATAATCATCTTGATATTTATCTTTAAATATTCTTCCGAATAAATCATTAAAGGCAACTTCTTTTTTAAATTCAAACCCCTCAATTGTTTGCATTATCGAAATAAAATGATGGTATTTTGTGGGCAAATGATGAAATAAATCAAATCCGTTTCCTGTAATTAAAATTTTGCTCATAGATAAAAATGCTTTTCTCAAATGTAATATATTAAATTCAAAGAATGACCTATCATTTCCTTTAGCCCTGATCGAAACGGCATCCTTTGTCTCGTTCTTCAAAACGAGACAAAGATATAGTGAAGAGCAGGAACTATGCTTCCAAAAATGCCGAATGCTTCTGCTCCTAAAAACAAAAAAGCCCTTAATAATTTTCCATTATCAAGGGCTTCTTTAATTTATTAGCTAGTTTTTATTCTCCAATTTTTGCTATTTGCACGTCTAATGCAAATTTTCCTGCTGCTTCGTTTTCATTGATTAATTCGAAAAGTTCTAAAGCTCTACGTGCATTTTTCTCCTCTTCTCTTTGCTCTGAAACATACCACATCATAAAATCTTCGGTAGCATAATCATTTTCGGCTCTACATTTAGCAATTACCTTATTGACCGCTTTAGTTACTGTGATTTCGTTTTGCAAAGCAATTTCGAATACTTCTTTAAAAGAAGCAAATTCTTGCTGAACTTGGCCAACGGTAGGTGTAATAGCAATTCCACCCATATCCGTAATATATTTAAACACTTTTAAGAAATGTTCACGTTCTTCTTCTGCTTGCGTATACAAATAGGCTGCTGTATGAGCAAAACCGTTTCTATCTAACCAAGCCGCCATTGCTAAATACTTATTAGAAGCATCGCTTTCAATTTTGGCTTGCAGGTTTAATAGTTGTTCGATTCCTTCTGATAACGAAGTATTACTTCTTAATAAATCTTTCATGACCTTTAATTTTATATAGTAAAGCTACAAAAACTAAAGGAATAAGACTAAAAACCTGAGGAATTTGTATTTATTCTAAGTAAAATCAAACTAAATTTACGTTTAATACATCGCAAAGCATAGAATGTAAATTCAGCGTAAATTTTGTTCCATTTAATAATTCACGGAGTTGAACTATTTCGCAAATGGTTAATTTATGAGAAAAATTTCTTTTGGTAGTTTCAATCAATTGCGCATCGGCTTGATCCGATAAATCATAAAGCATATCTAGAATTTTAACGCTATTCACTTTTCTTTGAAAAATCAAAAAATCCTGAACTTTATAAGTTGAAAAGCTGTCTGCAAAATTCACAATAATACTATTGGTTGCATCACATTGGTAAGTATATCCCTTTTCAGTTTCAAATAAAACGTTGCTTGTCAAATCACTAATTTGCTTCATGTGGTAAAATTATAACGGTACAAATTTAAATAAATAAAATGAATCCTAAATACAATTAAGACTGATTTAAAATAACAATTCCTTGTTTTTGAGTTAAAATCGCAAAAAACGAATTGATTTTCTACTATAAATTCTTACTTGTTATTTTTAATTCAGAAATTTCATCGTCTTGAAAAAGACTTTCAAAAGCAATGCAAAACTTTCTTGCAATCCTTAGATAAAACTTTAATTTTGCAAAACCATAAACCCACCACTTGAAACAAATTCAGTTTAAAAACACCAAAATTTCTTATACCGATACCGGAAAAGGTACTGCGGTGATTTTACTTCATGGTTTCCTGGAAAATCAAAAGATGTGGGACAATTACGTTGTTGCTTTCGCCAAGAAAAACAGAGTAATTACCATTGATTTATTGGGTCATGGTGAAACGGGCTGTATGGGTTATGTACATTCTATGGAAGACAATGCCGAGGTAGTTCATGCTGTTTTAACAAAACTACACATTCGAAAATCTATTTTTGTAGGTCATTCTATGGGCGGTTATGTTGCTTTGGCTTTCGCCGAATTGCATCCTGATTATATCAAAGGTTTGGTTTTATTGAATTCCACTTCAAGAGCTGATAGCGATGAGAGAAAACTAAATAGAAACCGCGCCATCAAAGCGGTAAAACAATCTTTTTCGAATTTTATTTCTTTATCTATTGCCAATTTATTTAGCGAAGAAAACCGCGAAAGATTAAAAGACAACATCGAATTGGTAAAATCAGAAGCCTTAAAAACACCTTTACAGGGAATTGTAGCATCTTTAGAAGGAATGAAAATCCGCATGGATCGGGAAGTTTTATTGCATTTAACTCCTTATCCAAAAATGCTGATTCTTGGAAAAAAAGATCCTGTTTTAACTTACGAAGAAAACATCGAGCAAATTGAAGAAACCGATGTACAATTAGTCACTTTTCCTGACGGACACATGAGCCATATTGAAAACGAAGCCGAATTGACTAAAGTGCTACTGGATTTTTTCAAGAAACTTTAGGCTTCTTTGTGAACTTTGCGAAAAACCTTTGAAAACTTTGCGGTTAAAAAAACTAAACTTTCTCCTCAAACGGAATCGTCTCATCTAATATCTCTTTCAACAGCAACACAATTTGCTCCAAATAATTCGTCATTATTTCTTCGTTTATAATCAACTGTGCTTCCTTATCTTCTTTGAAATTAAAGGGTAAAAATCCTGATTTTAAATTTTTAAACGAAATAATTCCTGCTTCAATTGGTTTAGATTGCGCCTGAGTTTCATACATAAAAGCATAAGCTAACACCTGAATAATTTTATCGTTTTTAAGCTCTTGAGTCAATCCGTTCCAAGTTTTCAGCGTAACGCTAGCCTTTTCAACTTTCCCAGTTTTATAATCAATAATTCGGATATTTCCGTTTCGCTCTTCAATCCTGTCTACATTTCCTTTTATCAAAACAGGAAACGGTAAATCAGGATGATGTAAAATACGTTCAAAAGTTTTTTCTAAGGCGATAATTTTAATGGCATCCCCTTCTTTTATACTTTCTAATTCTACTTTCAAGAAATTAGAAACATTACGTTTAGCCACTTCAAAAGCCAAAAGATTACGCCCTTTTTTGATTTCACCTTCTTTATAGACAATTTTAAATTGTTTCAAGACTTCATCATCGATAAGCTTAAAACAATTCTCGATGTCTTTTTCGGAAATAAATCTCCCAATAAAAGGTGTATACAAAGCGAGTAATGTCTCATGAATGATTGTTCCTAAAGTATTCAATGCGATATTCTCCTCAACTTCTTCTACTTCCCTAATTCGCAAAATCTTCTGAAAATAAAACTGAATTGGATTTCGAATATAACTTGTCAATGCCGAAGGCGAAAAACCATCTTCAGCAATTTTCTTCAATCGCTCCATTACTGCTGGAGATTTTTCAATCACCATTGGCGTATAAGCCGTCTCAGGTAAAACAGCATTATAAATTTCGTGCGACAAATTATGATTCGCTTGCTTTTCGACTTCTAACTGAGTGATAAATCGACTTTTTTCACCTGCATCGAGTCCTTCACTTTCAGTATTATATAGCAAATAAATGTTTTTGGCACGTTGCAACAAATGATAAAAGTGATAGGTATAAATTGCATCTTTCTCCTTGAAAGTAGGCAATCCCAATTCTCTTTTCACATCATAAGGAATAAACGAATTTTGCGATTTACCTGCTGGAAATTTCCCTTCGTTCATTGAAGTTACAATTACCGTATCAAAATCCAAAACACGGCTTTCTAAAACTCCCATAATTTGCAAACCGTTCAAAGGTTCTCCTTCAAAAGAAACCTCAGCTAGATCAATTACTTGCTTGTAAATTGCATGTAAAGTCTCGATTTTATCTATGTGTGTGTGTTGCGAATAATAATTAATCAGCTTATTAATCACTTTAAAAATAGCAAAAACAAAGGCTTTGGTGATTTTCTCTTCTTCATTATCATTACTCAAATTTCCTTTAATCGTCAATAACAGCTTAGAAACTGTTTGCAGCACCGCAACAGAACCTTCTTCCCATTTTTGAAACAATAACAAAAATAAATCGGTTGGATTTTCACCAAGCTCCAACAACTTATGATGAGTAATAAAAGTGTAGTTGTTCCTATTAATTATGTTTACCAAATCACTAGTTCGAGCATAAGGCTCCACAAGTGGATGAGTCAAAATATCTAAGACATCTTTATAATAAAACACATAACTCTTTGCGTTTCTTGACAAGGCATTAGTATGCATCTTGAACAACTTGGCAATCAAAATTTGAGCGGGATTATTTTTACTCGAATATCCCATCGTAATGTTCAAAGCTCCCACCGTAGATGGCAAGGAATACAAAAGTGGGACTAAGAGATTTTCTTCCCCCAAAACAATTGCCACTTTATCGAGAGTAGCAGTTGGATTTTCGGCTATAATTTTATCAATAATACTCCCTGTAATTTTAGCCTGTCCAATACTTTTAGGCGTACCAATAACTTGGATATTTTTAGATTGCGAAAAATCGTCCACAATCCACTCAAAAGGATTGGATTTATAATGCTTCCAATTTTCTTTAAATCTTCTTAGAAACAGAGCGGCATCGTGATAAGGATCTTTTAAGAAAGTTTGATCGGCATCCCAATATATTTTAGCCTGATCATTCGCTATTAGATGTTGGATAATTTTTTCTTCGGAAGCATTTAGCGCATTAAAACCAGCAAAAACAAATTGCTTTTCGTTAACACTATTTGAAAAGTGATTGAGATTCTCTACAGCTTCGCGGTAAATTAATCCCTGATATCCTATTCCTTTTTTAAGTAAATGAGCATATAACGATTGGTAATAAAGCGGCAGTAATTTCCAAAAATCAATATATTTTTCGAGGAGTGGTGTCTTGTTTTCTACTTCAATCCCCCATTTCTTGATGTCTTCAATATCTTTTAGATAAGACAAAACGTGAGTTGGATCTAATAAATAACGATCTATTTCATTAAAATCTTGCAACAATGTTTTGGCCCAATTGGCAAATAATTCAAACGTCTGTTGATTACTTGTATCAGTTACAGATAAGTAAACTTCATAAAATTCAAATAACAACTCTATTGGATCAATGGTACGAATCCCAGCAATATCCTGAATAAAATCTTCGATACTAATAATTTCGGGAGCAAGAATATTGTTTTGAACTTGTTTCTTAAGTGCTTCAATCAAAAAAATCTTAGCTCGTTTATTAGGCAGAACTACTATAGTATGAGCTAGTTTAGCTGAATAGTTTTCAATTAAAATCTGCGCTATTTTATCTAGAAAAGTGCTATTTATCATTGTATAAAAATAAAAAAACGCCCCGATAAATCGGGGCGTTTCTTCTAATTATTTAGAAAGAAATTATTTGATTAATTTCACTTCAGTTCTTCTGTTTAATGCTTTACCAGCAGCAGTTTTGTTTGTAGCAACTGGCATAGTTTCACCATATCCAACTGATTTTATTTTACTAGAAGAGATACCTCTTTCAAGTAACGCATCTTTAACTGCAGCAGCTCTAGCTTCAGAAAGCTTTTGGTTGAATGCATCTGAACCATCGCTATCCGTATGTCCTTCGATTAAGAACTCAGAGTTTGCGTAGTTTTTAAGAAGACCAGCCATAGCGTCTAATCTCTTAGGTACATCTGCATCTTTAAATGTAGCTTTTCCAGAGTTAAAGTAGATAAATCTAGCTTGAGATTTCAATTCATCCATAGCTTCTTGAGTTACTTCTGGACAACCGCCATTACTAGCCGGACCAGCAACTTCAGGACATTTGTCATCTTTATCAGCTACACCATCTTTATCAGTATCTGGCCAAGGACAACCTGCGTTTTCTTTTGGACCAGCAACATTAGGACATTTATCATCTTTATCAGCTACACCATCTTTATCAGAATCTGGGCAACCTTTCAAAGAAGCTAAACCAGCAACATCTGGACAAGCATCATCTTTATCAGCAATTCCATCTCCATCAGTATCAGGACAACCATTCAATGCAGCTAAACCAGCAACTTCTGGACAAGCATCATTTGAATCAATGATTCCATCTCCATCAGTATCAGGGCAACCGTTGAATTGTTTTAAACCAGCAACTTCAGGACAAGCATCGTCTTTATCATATACTCCATCACCATCAGTATCTTTTCCACCAAATTTAAAAACGATACCAGCAGTATGTTGAAAGTGAGAACGAACTAAAGGATCATCATTTGCAAATGCTTTTTTATAAGCAGTACCAAGTTCTAAACCAACATTTTCAGTAAACCAAAAAGTTAATCCAGCACCTGCATTTACAGTTCCAAAGCTACTATCTCCTAAGAAAGTATAGCCTCCACCTAAATTTAACGAAGGATCCACTACTTTAGATTTGATTAAGCTCATGAAGCTGTATCTTACTTTTGCATCAATTCCATAATACATCAAGTCTCCTGGATTTGTAACTACCATTCCTCTACCGTCATGACCTGGAGCAGTAGGATTAAAAACTACTAACTTGTCAATTTTGTTTACAGAACCTTGAAGTCCTACAGAAAAATTACTTCCAACATATCTAGATACACTTAAATAAGATACTGAAGGAAGGATGTTCCAGTTATCTTTTACGTCAAATGGCTGAGAGAAATGTTGTTGAAACCAACCAACATGCTCTGGTCCTGCACTAGTCCTAGTGTCCACGGCATTTACTCCAAAAGCAATAGCCCATGGGTTGTTACTGTCTTGTGCTTGAGAGCTTACTCCCACCACCATCATTACAGCAACTAAAAGTTTGTTAAGATGTCTTTTCATACTTAAAAATTTTAATTACAATTTAGTTAATTATAAACAAAAGTAACGCGTAATTTTTTAACTACAAAATAGAATGTTAAAAAAAAAAAACTTTATCACACTCATTTTAACACTGATAAACAGACAATAACCAACACTTAAGAACAAAAAAACATCAATAAACCTAACACCACGGAAGACAAGCAAGACAAAAGATTCTTTCTTAAAAAAATCAATCAATCACAAATAAATTTGCGTTTTTTAGTACAATAAAATTACAGCAACACTATCTAAGTCTCAAAAAAAGTATCAAAGATTAACTATTTCGATGTTTTGCCTTATATACACCAATGTTTTCTTTCTCACCTCATATCCCATGAGTTCGATTGCTCCCTGATAATCCTCTAACTGTTTTTGATATTTTACATTAGGAACTCCCGTTTTATAATCCAATAAAAACACTTCCTGTTTTTTTGTAATTACCATCCTATCTGGCTTTACCAACATTCCTTGTTTCTGAATAATCGTTTGCTCGTTTAACACCTCATTCCCTTCTGCAAAAAACAATTCCAATTCTTGATGATTAACAATATTATGGATAGTCTCTTTAACCAATTCTTTTTGAGTGAGATTAATCAAACCGTTTTCGATTGCTTTTTCTACGGCTAAATCAACGTCGTTTTTTGTCTTTACGAAAGACAGAATTTCGTGAACTACATTTCCATATTCAATCGATTCCTGCTGATGTGTCCCCCACATTAATGCTTCTCTTTGAGCAATCTTAATATTTTTTGGATCTAATGTTTGAGCAACATTCTCTATCACTTTAGAAGTATCAACATGTTTACTTTCTAATGAAATTTTAGTTTTGTTTCCAAACTCATATTCTAAGACATCTTCTCCAAAAATGCCTTTGCTTTCTATATAATTAATAAAAAACGCGGACATATTGTTGGCTTTCACTTCACCTTTTGAAGTTAAATTCATATTCGAAATAACATAAAGCTGTTCTTCAGCACGCGTCAACGCAACATATAACACATTAATATTATCCAATAATTCTTCTTGCTTTTTTTGACCAAAAACTGATTTGGCATTATCACCAAATCCTTCCACTGCACTACTATTATCTATCAAAGCTTTTGGCATTCCTAAATCCATTTCTTCAGCATCAAGCCACAACTTATCTTTGGGTTTTCGACTATAATCTTCCTCTGCAAAAGGCATAATTACAACAGGAAATTCCAATCCTTTTGATTTATGAATGGTCATAATACGCACCGCATTATTTCCTTCGGGTGATGGAATACTGTATTTACTTCCATTCTTATCCCAAAAAACTAGAAAATCAGCTATTCCAGCTTGATTACGAACATCTCGTTCTAAAACAATATCTAGAAAATACTGAACATAAGCATTCCCCTCCCCAGCCCTCCCCGAAGGGGAGGGAGATTGGACAATCTCACTTTGACTAAAATCTATTCCGTTAATTAACAAAACCTCTCTTTGCTTAATCAATTCTTCGGTTATACAGTTTAAAACAAAAGAAATATTCTTTATCACTTGCTCGTTAGTAAATCGAATTACTTTATAACCTAATTCATTTAAAATCCTGGTTCTTTCTTGATCTAATATCATTTGTTCTTGCTCTAAATGATATCCTCCATCAACCTCAACAACTAGCTTATTTAACAAGCAAACAAAATCAACAATATAATCACCTATTAAATGTTGTTGCCTAAATTTACTTCCCAATATCTGCGATTTTAATTCAGACCAAAGTATTTTCTCAGCTACAGTTGGATTTTTTCTCTTTTCTAATGCTCTTTCAATTAACAAATGAGAATAATTTCCCCCTGTCATATATCCTAACTTTCCTGACTCAACATCTACATTTCCTCCCTCTCCTTTGGAGAGGGCTGGGGTGAGGAACTTAGCAACAATAATCTCCACCGCTTCATACAAAGATTTTTTTCGAATGTTTTGAAACGAAAGCGAAACATCAAATTGCATCAACCATTTTTCAAAATCGGCTTCTAGTTTTTGCTCCATTCCTTGAGCAATGAAATCATGAACTGGCAATTGATCCTGAATATTTTCAGCAACATAATGCAAGAAATAGGCTTTCGACTCTAAATCGGCATTGTTTTTAAGGTATTTTAAAAGGTGAATAATCAAACGAACTTCCGTAGCATTCTGAATCATCAAAGTTTCTGAAGATAACAAAGGAATATTTTGTTCCGTCAAATAATTAGCAATAGCAATTCCTTCACTTCTTCTGCGAGTCAAAATCACAATATCCTTATATTCAAAACCCTCTTTTATTGCTTTTTGAATTGTATTTAAAGTAGCCAAAACATACAATTCCGTTTTATCCAAAGCCTCTTCGTCTTCCTCCGAAGCTTCTATTTTTGGAATAAAAGAAATATTGACATAACCGCCTTCTTTATTATTTGTTTTTTGATGACTATGATTTTCGTATAAATCTTTATAATCTACTTGTTCAAATTCAGACGATATCAATTTAAAAAACTCATTATTAAATTCGATAATCTGAGAATACGAACGGTAGTTTTTATCTAAATGCGCTATGTTTTTATCAGGATTATTAAACGGATTTGAGTCCTTACTCAACTCAATAAATTGTTCTGCTTTTCCTCCACGCCAGCGATAAATAGACTGTTTAGGATCGCCCACAATCATCAAAGTTCCTTTATTTCCATAATCGTCCTGACCCGAAAGTGCATTATCAATAAGCGGAATTAAATTTTGCCATTGCATCTCGGAAGTATCCTGAAACTCATCGATAAAAAAGTGACGGTAACGCTCGCCCAATCTTTCATATATAAAAGGAGCGGGCTGATTTTGAATTTCGCGATGAATAATGGCATTGAATTCAGAAATAGAAAGTACATTTTGCTCTTCCTGAATTTTCGCCAATTCGTTACTCACTGTATTCAATAATGAAAGTGGCGTGATATTTTTAAGAAAGGCTTTGTAGAAATTTATTTTTTCGAAATTTTTATAAATCAATGCCAAAGTTTGTAATAATTCAGGAATTAAATTCTCAATTAAAGCGCGGTCTTTGGCCGTTTTATTAATTGCAATATCTTCGAATTCATGGAAAGTTTTGTTTTTTGAATTGAATTTTCCGTCTCGAATACTCGCCAAATGATTTGAAAAAGTGCCACGAGAAAAAGATTTTAAATCGATTCCGTTATTGTCAATTAACAATAGAAGAGCTTCAGCAAAACCAACATTCTCCTTTTCAATTTCTTTACAGACTGCGATTAATTTCTTTTTAATTTCAACAAAATCAGCAATGGATTTATCTTGAAATTGCGTGATTTCATTCCGATTGTTTTCATTCAAAACCAAACGTCCCGTTTCCATGATTTCTCTAGAAATATCCCAAGATTTATCGTCATCGGTTTTTTCCATTGTAAAATCGATGAGCAATTTAGTCAAGGTTACGTCTTCTCCAGCTTGAGCAATAATGGCATCAATGGCTTCGGTTAGTAAATTTTCGGTATCCAATGTTACTTCAAAGGTCATTGGTAAATTCAAATCGTGAGCAAAAGCACGAATGACTTTATGGGTAAATTTATCAATGGTCGAAATATCAAAAGCGGCATAATTATGAATAATATGCTTGATGATTTGTTGCGATTTTACTTTGATGCCTTTTGGAGACAATTTCACATCCCAATCGGCTGTATCTTTTACCAAATCCTGCATTAAATCTAATGCTTTTTGTGAAGGTTCTTCTTTTGCAAATTCAGACAAACTGCCTACAATTCGGCTTTTCATTTCGTGCACCGCTTTATTGGTAAAAGTGATTGCTAGAATATTACGATAAGCATCATTTTTAGGCGAAGTAAGAATGATTTTCAAATATTCTTTGACCAAAGTATAGGTTTTACCTGAACCTGCGGATGCGTCGTAGATTGAAAAAGAAGGTCTTTGCATTTAGATTTTTGATTGTCCCCTCCCCAACCCTCCCCAAAGGGAAGGGAGAAATTGAGGAATTTGATTGTGATTAATTATTTATAAAAAAACCAATATTCTCTAGTAGTCTAGCCCTGATGTAAACGGCATCCTTTTATGCCGGGGTTCGGCATAAAAGATAAAGTGAACAGCAGGAAATAGCTCCTAAAAAAACTTAGACTATTTAGGTTTTCTTAATTTTGCTTATTTAACGCTTAAAAGTAGTATTTTTGCAGTATGGAAACAAACAGACAGAAAAAAATAGGCGGAGTTATCCAAAAAGATTTGGTTGATATTTTGCAAGGTGAAGTGAGAAAAAATGGAGTTAGTAATTTGGTTATTTCGGTATCCAAAGTATCGGTAACTTCTGATTTATCTGTGGCTACAGTATATTTAAGCGTTTTCCCTCAAGAAAAAGCACAAGAAACTTTGGTTGGAATTAAATCAAACACCCAATTAATTAAACATGATTTGGCACAAAGAGTAAGCAAGCAATTGCGCAGAGTCCCTAATTTAGTTTTCTTTATTGACGACTCTTTGGATTATATTGAGAAGATTGATAATGCGTTGAAAAATCAAGATAACCCAATTGAAAATAGGGATTTATTAGAGAAACGCAAATTTCAATAGAGTTTGAGTTTTCCGCTATACATAGCCAAACGTTACATTCGTAGCAATAGCAAAAACAACGCCATCAACATTATTAATCGTATTGCGAGCATGGGTATCATTGTTGGCGCGATGGCTTTGTTTGTGGTATTATCGGTTTTTAGCGGACTGAAAGTTTTTAGCCTTTCGTTTAGTAATGATATCGATCCTGATATCAAAATCACAAGCACTTTAGGGAAATCTTTTTTTATTACTCCAGAACAAGAGCAGCAAATCAAAAAAATTGATGGTGTTGTTTCTTTTTCTAAAATTATCGAAGAACGCGTTTTATTTACTTTTGACAACAAACAAGAAGTAACTTACCTCAAAGGCGTTGATGCTAATTACAGCAAAGTCAACGATGTTAACAAAATTATTTACAACGGTCAATGGCTTGAAGACAATACTTATCAGGTGGTTGTTGGTTTTGGTCTTGTCCAAAAACTTTCTTTAGGATTACTAGATTTTAACAAGCATTTAGAGGTTTTAGTCCCAAAAGCAGGCAAAGGAAACATTGAAAGTGCCGAAGATGCTTTTAATAAAACAGAGATTTTCCCAATAGGTATTTATGCTATCAACGAAGATTTAGATTCTAAATATGTTTTTGCCAATTTAGATTTAGCTCAAGAATTACTAGAATACAAAAACAATCAAATTTCAGGAATTGAGCTTAAAGAAAAGCCTAATGCCGATGAAAATGCAATCATCGAAAAACTGAATGCTATCTTTAAAGGAAAAGTAACGATAAAAAACAGAGCGCAACTTAACGAATCTCTATATAAAATGTTGAATACCGAGAATATCGCGGTGTATTTGATATTTACTCTCGTAATTATTGTAGCGCTTTTTAATTTGATTGGCGCATTAATCATGATGATTCTGGACAAAAAAGGAAACCTAAAAACCCTTTTTAATCTAGGAACCGAAATCAAGAGTTTACGTAAAATATTCTTATTACAAGGTACTTTATTGAGTCTTTTTGGTGGACTTATCGGCCTTGTTCTTGGGATTGTAATTGTACTTTTACAACAACATTTTGAGTGGATTATGATTACTCCAACACTCGCTTATCCTGTAGTATTTTCTATAGAAAACGTATTGATTGTTATGGCAACAATTGTCTCTCTTGGTTTTATTGCTTCGTTAATTGCAAGCAGCAGAGTGAGTGAAAAATTATTAGAATAAAGATTTTAAGCCAAACTTCTTTTGTACATAAACCAAAGCAGTAACAAAGCTATTATAAAAAATATCTGAGGCCAGCTTTTTTTAAATCCTGTTTTTAGGTCTACAATGAAATTTTCCTTATTATATTTTAACTGATAGCCAGTACTAAACAAAAAATATAATCCGAACAAAATCAATAATACTTTTGTTACTTCATTATCCATTTCTTTTGTATAGTCATTTCTAAAAAACAACCTTAAGGAACTGGAAGCTATCCATATAAAAAAAACTACTCGCCCAAATATTACTATGTATTTATTTATTTTAACTCGATTTTCCATAGCTATTTAGAAGTTTAAGTTTTATTTTTTTGTAAATATAAAACTATTAAATAAACATCGAGTAAACCTCTTTAATTTTATTGAAGACGATTGTTTCGTTTTTTTAAATCACCCAGAAGATCAGTAAGCTCCTTTGTAAATAAATTTAGAGACTGTGTTGGCTCCTTCATATAGCCAATTATTTTTTTTAATTCTTCTTCCGCAATTGATTCCTCTTCGACTAAAGACGACAAACCAAGGATTTGAGCAATTGAATGACGTATTTTATGAGAAATCATAAATAACATTTCATCCATTCCTTTAGAAAACACCAACTTTCTTAAATCAGCATTTTTTAATTTGGTGATATCTATTCTAGATCCATGAATAAAAGCTTGGTCATTTTCATCTTTAATTACTGTAAAATAATCAACGAACCATTTAACATTTCCATCGGCACATTCCCATTTATATTCATAATCCCCACTGCCTAATGCTATCAATTGATCTAATGAATCTAAAACACCCACTTCATCATCAGCAACAATATTCCTAGACCATAACAATGGATTTTCAATAAATTCACGTGAACCATATCCTGTAATATGCTTAACATTCTTACTTATAAAAATAATCGGAAAATCCTCTTCAACCTTAGCAACATAAAATACTATGGGCTGAGAATCGATTACCTGATCTAAAAAAACATTCATTAATTTAACTTCCTTTTCAGCCTTTTCTTTATCTTTTATTATGCGCCAGGACTGTAATGCATTATTAACGGCAGATGGAAGACGTGTTAAATTTGTTTTTAAAATATAGTCACTTGCTCCAGCCAAAATAGCCTGTACCGCAAATTCTTCAGAAACCGATCCGGTAACCAAAATAAAAGGCACTCCAATTCCTTCTTCATTATAAATCTTTAAAGCTTCGATTGAATTAAACTGTGGCATGGAATGATCCGAAAGAATAATATCAGGTTCAAAATCATTCAATTCCTTTTTAAAATCTGTTTTTGTTTCAACGACCCTCGATATAAAGTCAATGTTTCCTTTTTTTAACTCATATTGAACCAATTCAACATCATAAGGAGAATCTTCTAACATTAATATTTTTATCGTTTTCATAAATTAACATTTAGAATCTATATAAATCTACTTTGGTACCTGATTGAGCAATAACCAATAAAATCCTAATTCTGCCACCGCTTTAGAGAAATTATCAAAATCTACTGGTTTAACAATATAACTATTTGTCCCTAGCTTGTAACTCTCAACAATATCGCTTTCTTCATTTGAAGAAGTCATTATTACTACTGGAATATATTTAGTTCTTTCATCGTTTCTTATAGCCTTTAGCACCTGAAGACCATCTACTTTTGGCATTTTTAAATCTAAAAGTATCACTTTAGGTTTATCTGCTATTTTTCTATCGGCATATTTTGCTTTGCAGAAAATAAAATCAAGCGCCTCTGCTCCATCAGAAAGATGAACCAAATGATTGGCTAGATTATGTTTTTTCAATGCGCGTATCACTAAACCCGCATCATCTGGATTGTCCTCAACCAAAAGAATTTCGACATTTTGCATTTCAAATTCCATAACTATCTTTTTTAAGTTTATACTTTAGGCAATGAAAAATAAAAAGTGGAACCAATATCTATTTTTGATTCAGCCCATACTTTACCACCGTGTTTTTTAATTATTCTTTGCACAATGGCTAATCCCACACCAGTGCCTTCAAATTCTAACATACTATGCAATCGCTGGAAAACCCCAAATAATTTATCATAATATTGCATATCAAAACCAGCTCCATTGTCTTTCACATAATAAACAATACTTCCTTCTTCATAATACGACCCAACTTCTATTATTGTTTTTTCTTTTTTAGACGAATATTTTACAGCATTCGACAACAAGTTAGTCATCAGAACTTTAATCATACTGCTGTCTCCTGTGGCGTTAATTAAATTTTGAATATCTATTTGAATGTTTTTTGAATCTGAAAAATCTATTAAGTCCTCTTTTATCAATTTTGCCAGATTATTCATATCAATGACGACACTAACAATTTTTTGTCTTCCAAGTCGGGAAAAAGCAAGTAAATCGTCTATTAATTGCCCCATCTTTTTAGCATTATTAGAAATGACGTTCATAACACGCCTTCCCTCAGCATCAATTAGATTTCCATAATCCTCATTTAGAATTTTTGTATAACCACTTATAGCCCTAAGCGGAGCTCTTAAATCATGTGAAACAGAATAGGTAAATGAATCTAATTCTTTATTGACTTCTTTCAGTTTTTCTTCTGCTCTTTTACGCTCTGAAATATCAACACATGCATATACAAAACACTTTTCATTATCTATTTCCAAAGTTTCTGCCGAAAAGAGGATATCTATCAATTCACCATTTGCTTTGGCGATTTTTAATTCAATATCCTTAATTTTCCCTCCATTCTTATTTATATTTTTAACGGATTTCTCCCTCTCTTCCTGGCTTATAATGTTAACATCTACCGATTTTCTTCCCACTAAGTTTTGTCTTTCATATCCAGTTGATTCGCAAAACACATCATTTGCATACATAAACACACCATCAGAAACACTTGTAATAGCCATAGCAACAGGACTATAATTAAAAATTTTAAAAAACCGTTCATTTGATTTTTTTAGAAGATTTTGTGCTTTCTCTCTGCTTTTAAAGGTTTTTAAAATTATAGCGAATAATGCTAATAAGACAATAATAATCATAACCTGAAAAAAAGAAATAATTTTATTACTACTGTCAACACTGTCTTGATTAGCTTTTCTTCTGTTAATCATCAAACCTTGCTCTTCTTTTTTTATAGCAGCTATTGTAACTTTTATTGAATCCATAAGGATTTTTCCCCTAGATGTAGCTATTAGTTTTTTTGCTCCTTCAAAACCTTTGTTAGAACGTAATTCGATAACATTTTTAAAAAAGGTCATCTCCTGATCCACTAACTCACCGAGAATATCAATTCTCTGTTGTTGAGAACGATTGTCTTTTGTAAGTGACTTAAGACGCTCTAAATGATTTAAAATATGTCCTTTTGATTTCGCAAACGGTTCAAGAAACAAGGTGTTTCCTGTAATCACATATCCTCTTTTTCCTAATTCAACATCCTCAATTTTTGATAAAATTTCATACGATTGATCAATAATAAGCTGAGTATGAAAAATCAACTTTTGGGAATCAGTAAAATCATCCTTACTTTTATTATATACATAAAACAAGACAAAAAAAGAAGACCCAACAACACAGAATCCTAAAACTAATTTTTGTTCAAAAGAATACTTTATATACTGCATATAAGGGGAATAAAAAACCCCGATTAAAAAAATTATAAGTGTCACAGCGGTGACTAAAGCAATCTTTGAGAAGAATAAATTTGGACTATAAAGCCCGTATCCGAACACAAAATTAAAGAATCCAACAAAAGCAGCTAAGAACGCCAAAGACAATGCAATTTGAACATACAAATGCAATCTTTGATTTCTGATAAACAACAAGGCAGTTCCAATCATGAAAAATCCAAAAGCGGTATTAGGACTCATCCTGCCAGGACTGGAAGTTGCTACTGGATTCTGTACATCGTTCCAAAACAACTCATCAATCCTTAAATCAATTTCATATATGTATTGAACAAGGGTTAAAAATCCCATCAATGAAACAAATGCAAAAACAGTATTGATAATTACCTTAAACTTATCATTTGTATGAAAGTACAATGCAATACCCAATAAAAAAAAGCATAGTGCAGTATTGAATTTCATAGGAATCATACTCGGCAAAACGGTTTTAAGTATCATTATATCGAAAAACCAACCAAAACCAACCATTCCCCCTACAAGAATTGTAAAAACTGCAATAATTTTTGTAATATTTTCTCCTAATAAATTCATTCAACTGATTTATTAATGATTTATTCAAACAACAGAATAACAATACTCAAAATCCTGAAACTATAAACACCCTGATTTTTAGTAAAAAAATTACCAATTGAAGTGTGAATTTAAAAATACAAAAAAAACTTACATTTAGCAAAAAAAAGCAAAAAATAATTTATCTAAAAATTTGAGTTTTTATAAATAAAAAAGCCCGACAAATTCTTTATAAATTTGTCGGGCTTTAAAGTTTTATAATTCTAAACTAATTCGTAGTCAGCATAAGCTTTTTGAATTTCATTCAAAACTGCGAATAATTCTTCAGGACGATCTAAGGTTACTAGTTTTTGTTTGTAGGCTTTAAACGAATGAATTCCTTTGAAGTAATTAGTATAATGTGGACGGGTTTCCACAATTCCTAATCGTTCGCCTTTCCATTCCATTGCCCAAGTTAGGTGGTTGCGTACTGCTTCTACTCTATCAGCTACGGTTGGTTTTGCTAAATGTTCTCCTGTTTTGAAGAAGTGCTTGATTTCATTAAAAATCCAAGGATAACCAATAGCGGCACGACCAATCATGATTCCGTCGATACCGTATTCGTTTTTATAGTGTAGCGCTTTTTCTGGCGAATCGATATCACCATTTCCAAAAATAGGCATCGTAATTCTAGGATTGTTTTTTACACGGGCTATGTGTGACCAATCTGAATGTCCTTTGTACATTTGAGCACGGGTACGGGCGTGGATGCTCAAAGCGGCTACACCAATGTCTTGCAAACGCTCAGCAACTTCATCAATATTGATTGAATTATCATCCCAGCCTAAACGAGTTTTCACGGTAACTGGCAAATGAGTACTATCAATAACCGCTTGCGTTAAACGAATCATCAAATCCACATCTTTTAAAACACCTGCTCCAGCACCTTTGCAAACTACTTTCTTAACAGGACAACCAAAATTAATATCAATTAAATCTGGATTTACGGTAGATACAATTTTGGATGACATTGCCATCGCCTCTTCGTCACCACCGAAAATTTGAATTCCAACAGGACGTTCATAATCGAAGATATCGAGTTTCATTCGGCTTTTGATGGCGTCACGAATTAATCCTTCAGAAGAAATAAATTCAGAGTACATCATATCGGCTCCGTGTTGCTTGCACAATCTACGAAAAGGTGGATCGCTCACGTCCTCCATAGGTGCAAGTAATAATGGGAAATCGGGTAATTCTATGTTGCCAATCTTAATCATCTTCTGAAATTTTGTGCAAAATTACACTTTTTAGACGAATAGACGCAAAAATAAAGTTAAAAGACTAATATACAATACCTTTACTTAATTCTAAAAGAACTTCAATTAAGCTTTTTTAATTTATTAAAAGCTTAAGCATTTAGAAATTAAGCTTCATTAAGTCTAAATTTTCTTAAATATCTCAACGTTTAAAAAATACAAGTTCCTGTTTTGAAAAATGTTTGTCGTTGGTTTGCCACATAACGCTTTGAAGCTATCGAATTTAGCGTATATTTGCAGATTGAATACCTTGTTTTTGGGGTTTGCGTTAGGGGTTGCAGCGGCATCCTTTTGTGAAGCGGAGCGAAACAAAAGATACAGCGGAAAACCCGACCTCGTTTTTTTCGAACGAGGGAACGCCCACACTTCGATTATACTCAGCATGACATACATTATTGATATTTAGACAAAATGAAAAAAATAAGAAATTTTTGCATCATTGCTCATATTGACCACGGAAAAAGCACCTTGGCAGACCGTTTATTAGGGGCAACTCAAACGGTTACGGCTCGTGAGGAAAAAGCGCAGTTGCTGGATAATATGGACTTGGAGCGCGAACGCGGGATTACAATTAAGAGTCACGCGATTCAAATGGAATACACTTACAAGGGCGAGGAATATATCCTGAACTTGATTGACACTCCTGGACACGTCGATTTTTCGTATGAGGTTTCTCGTTCGATTGCCGCTTGTGAAGGAGCACTTTTGATTGTAGATGCTGCACAAAGTATTCAGGCACAAACAATTTCGAATTTGTATTTGGCTTTAGAAAACGACTTGGAAATTATTCCAGTTTTAAATAAAGTAGATTTACCAAGCGCTAATCCTGAGGAAGTTAGTGACGATATTATTGATTTGCTAGGATGTAAATTAGAAGATATTATCCATGCTTCGGGAAAAACTGGTTTTGGTGTTGAAAATATATTAGCAGCAATTATTGAAAAAATTCCTGCTCCCCAAGGAAATAAAGACGAACCGCTTCAGGCTTTGATTTTTGATTCTCATTACAATCCTTTTAGAGGAATTGAAGTTATTTTCCGTGTAAAAAACGGTGAAATTAAGAAAGGTCAAAAAATTAAATTCATGGCAACAGGCAATGAATATTTTGCAGACGAGATTGGAACTTTGAAATTAAATCAAGTTCCGAAGCAAGTAATTTCAGCGGGTGATGTTGGTTATTTGATTTCTGGAATTAAAGAGGCGAAAGAAGTAAAAGTTGGAGATACTTTGACAGATGCTAAAACGCCAACTACGAATGTAATTACTGGTTTTGAGGATGTAAAACCAATGGTTTTTGCTGGAATTTATCCTGTAGATACCGAAGACTATGAAGAGTTGAGAAACTCGATGGAAAAATTGCAGTTGAATGATGCTTCGTTGGTATTTTTACCAGAAAGTTCGGCAGCCTTAGGATTTGGTTTTCGTTGTGGATTCTTAGGAATGTTGCACATGGAAATTATCCAAGAGCGTTTGGAGAGAGAGTTTAATATGACTGTTATTACTACGGTTCCCAACGTTTCATATCATGCTTTTACCAAAAAGGAACCAGATACAATTTTGATTGTAAACAACCCTTCAGATTTACCAGAACCATCTCGTTTAGACCATGTTGAAGAGCCTTTTATAAAAGCTACTATTATTACTAAAGCTGATTATGTTGGAAATGTAATGAGCTTGTGTATTGAAAAACGTGGTTTGATTACTAATCAGACGTATTTAACTACAGAACGTGTAGAGTTGACTTTTGATATGCCGTTGGCTGAGATTGTATTTGACTTTTATGACCGTTTGAAAACCGTTTCTAAAGGATATGCTTCTTTTGATTATACACCTATTGGAATGAGAACTTCTAATTTGGTTAAAGTAGATATTTTGTTGAATGCTACAATTGTAGATGCCTTGTCTTCTTTGATGCACGTTGACAACGCTTACTCAATTGGTAAAAAGATGTGTGAGAAGTTGAAAGAATTGATTCCAAGACAACAATTTGATATTCCGGTTCAAGCCGCAATTGGTGTGAAAGTAATCTCTCGTGAAACGATAAAAGCTTTACGTAAAGACGTTACTGCCAAATGTTATGGTGGAGATATTTCTCGTAAACGTAAACTTTTGGAAAAACAGAAAAAAGGTAAAAAGAGAATGCGTTTAGTAGGAAATGTTGAAATTCCGCAAGAGGCGTTTATGGCTGTTTTGAAATTGAATGATTAATCTTTTTTCTAGAAAATAGAAGAAAGAGACAAGAATAAAGAGGAAACCTGATGATGTAAAAATTGTCAGGTTTTTATTTTTTATTGAATTTCTAAAAGCATCAAAACTGTATCTTTGAAACAAAAGACTTCTCTATTATGTTCGACGAAACTCCAAAACGATTTGACCGTATTGTTGCTATTCTTATTCAATTGCAATCCAAAAAAATTGTAAAAGCACAGGAATTGGCAGATCGTTTTGAGGTAAGTTTACGAACTATCTATCGTGACATTCGCACATTAGAAGCTTCTGGAGTCCCTATTTATAGTGAAGCTGGAGTTGGTTATGCTTTAATGGATGGTTACAGATTACCTCCTGTAATGTTCACCCGTGAAGAAGCAAGCAGTTTTATTGCGGCTGAAAAATTAATGCAGAAATTCACCGACACAACACTTGGAAATCATTATGCTTCGGCGATGTATAAACTGAAGGCTGTTCTTAGAAACGATCATAAAGATTGGGTTTCGAGCATTGAATCAAGTATTTTGATGCAATCTTCGGAAAAACTTTTTAATGATAAATCTCCAAATACTTTGGCCACTCTTTTTGAAAGTATTGCCGAAAAAACACAAGTTTTCCTTTCTTATGAAGCTTTTAATTCAGATGAGATTACAGAAAGAAAAATTGAACCCGTTGGAGTTTTTCATGATAATAACAATTGGTACGTTTTAGGTTATTGTCATTTACGTAAAGATTACAGACAATTTCGAGCCGATCGTATTCACGAAATCAAAAAGACAGAAATCCCTTTTTCATTAGAACATGATTCATTAGAAACCTATTTGGATAAAAACAAAACCGTTTCCACTATCAAAATCCGTATTCTGGTAGAGAAAAGAATAGCCCATTATTTGGCATCCGAAAGGAAATACCATGGCTTTGTTTCTGAAAAAGAAATTGATGACAAAATCGAAATGACTTTTATGTCTTGTGATACTCTGGAAGGATTTTCGCGCTGGTATATGATGTTTGGAGATTATGCTACCATACTAGAACCTGAAAGATTAAAAACCAGAATTCTAGAATTATTGGAAGCAAACAGACAGCGACTTTTATAAAAAAGCTCCTAAAATGAAATTCATCTTAGGAGCCTTAATAATTTATCTTTCCCAGAAAAAAGGAGGATCAATTCCTAATGCACGTAAATAAACATAGCCTTGACCACGATGATGTACTTCGTTATCAATAAAGTATAAAATATTATGAATGATTGGAAATTCATATTGTCCAAATAATTTAAAAGTCTCATTAAAATCTTCAATCGATAATTGCTCCCAATATTTATTAATTTCTAAAGTTGCTTCATCCCATTTTTCAAGATATTGAGCTTTAAAAATCAACTTTTCTGTTCCTTCAGCATACGGTTGAATATCACGATTTACAATTCCTTTTAAGGCTGGAGCAGCAATAGCTAAAAGTTCATCGGCTAATTTCGAAAAAGGTCGCATGCCACCAATTGAAAATTCAAAAAAATCTTTTTCAGGAAACAATTCTATTACACGACGTGTTAAAGCACGATGTCCTTGCCAGTGTTTCAATAAATCTTCAGAAGTAATAACTTGTGCTGCTAATGTTTTCATAATTTTAAAGTTTTAATTTTTTTACTTCTTCAAAATTAGATAGGGCTGGTGACAACAGTTTGTCAGTAGTAATTTATTTATTTTTTAAAATAGAATCTAACTGATTTAGCCCAAAATAAAGACTGCATAAATCAGCCTTTTTTAATTAGACAAAACCTTTACAACTTTGTACCTTTGCAACTTAAAACTAATTTAAATAAAGAATGAGGCAATTGCTTCGTTCCTCGCAATAAACATGATAGAAGATAAAAACCCACAACGTACAAGTATTGCTCAATTGGGCGAATTTGGATTGATTGACCATTTGACAAAAAATTTCGAAATCAATCAAGCTTCTACCTTAAAAGGAATTGGTGATGATGCCGCTATTTTGGATTTCAAAGATAAGAAAACAGTAATTTCTACTGATTTGTTGATTGAAGGCGTTCATTTTGATTTGGCTTATATGCCATTGAAGCATTTGGGCTACAAAGCTGTCGTAGTCAATGTTTCGGATATTTGTGCGATGAATGCCAAAGCAACTCAAATTCTGGTTTCGATTGCGGTTTCAAATCGCTTTCCGCTAGAAGCTTTAGAGGAATTATTCGAGGGAATTACATTGGCTGCCAATGAATACAAAGTAGACGTTATTGGTGGAGACACAACCTCTTCACAAAAAGGATTAATCATCAGCATTACCGTTATTGGAGAAGCCGACGAAGATGAAATTGTATATAGAAATGGTGCTAAATCAACTGATTTATTGGTTGTAACTGGTGATATTGGCGCAGCTTATATGGGATTGCAAGTTCTAGAAAGAGAGAAGCAAGTTTTTCAAGTGAACCCAAATTCACAACCTGATTTAGATACTTATACCTATTTGATCGAACGCCAACTGAAACCAGAAGCTCGTAAAGACGTTCGCACCTTATTACACGCCTTAGAAATAAAACCAACATCGATGATTGATATTTCAGATGGATTATCTTCAGAGATTATTCATTTGTGTAAACAATCTAATGTAGGCTGTAATTTATACGAAGACAAATTGCCTCTTGACCCACAATTCATGAATGTTTGCGAAGAATTTGATATCGACGCAACTACAGTTGCTATCAATGGCGGTGAAGATTACGAATTACTTTTCACCATTCCTATTGAAGATTTCGACAAAATAAAAGGAAATCCAAATTTTACTATTATTGGTCATATGACTCAAGAAAGTGAAGGAATACATTTAGTCACTCGTGCTAATACTAAAATTGCTTTAAAAGCTCGTGGCTGGAATGCTCTAAGTGAAGAATAAAAATTAACTCATAAAAACGACACCTTAACAAGTGTCGTTTTTTTATGGCTAAAATATTAATCCCATTTTCTTAGCTCCAATAACCAAATCGGAATCATCGCCACTGGTTACCTTTAACAATTCTTTCAAATTAGTTTTCCTAACTTCGATAGCATTTAAGGATATAGGAATATATTGTGGCATATCATGCAAAGCTGTTCCCTTTGAAAGATGAAATAGAATTTGTTTATCAAATAAGTCTATCTCAATATCGTTTTCATGCGACTCTAGCATTTCCTTTACCGATTTACTGTAATATATTTCGTTTTTTATAACAGTATCAAAAGCCGATAACAATTCGTCAAAGGTCAAGTCATTTTTAATTACCAATCCATTTGGATTAATCTTACTTATAATTGTTTTTATTTTTAAAAACTCAGTAAACATCGTTAGCAAAATAATGCGACAATTAGGCATTTTTTCCAAGATTAATTTAGCCAAATCTTCTCCTGAATAAAGTCCTTTTTCCTCATAAGAAGGCATACTTATATCCAAAAAGGCAATGTCAAAAACCAGAGAATCAGTATTAGTAATTAAATGGTAAGCTGATTCACAATCTTTTCCTTCCGAAATTACAAACTCATAATCAACGGGATTATACCTAGTAATAGCATTTTTATAACCTTGAATAATAAAAGGGTGATCATCAACAATTAAGATGTTCTTTTTGAGCCTAGTTGACGCTGTTTCAATTGTCATTTGCTATTTGGTATTAATTTCTATTTATCCCAACGGGATACTAACCGTAATTGTTGTCCCTTCACCATTTTTTGATTTTACAGAAAATTCTCCATTGCACTCTTTAGCACGTGAAATCATATTTTGCAAACCAATTCCTTTCTTTTTTAAATTAACATTAAACCCAACGCCATCATCCACTATCATTAAAACAATGTTATTCTCTTGTTTCTTCAACTCAACTTTAATAGTAGTTGCAGAAGCATACTTATTAATGTTTTGCAAAGATTCTTGCATTATTCGATACAAATTAATCTTCACTGAATTGACTGCCAAATCCCATTTAATATTAGAATCTATATTAGAAAACAATTTAACTGAAAACGTTTTTCTTTGTTCTTCAAAAAGATTATCGACAATTGCAACGAAGTTATTAATTAATTCTGATTTCTCTCTATTCAAGTCATGCGAAATTTCACGAATATCCTGTTCTATATTTTTTAATTCCGATAAATAATCATTCCGTTGTCCAACCGCTAAATCATCATTAAATCGATTCAAGCCTTCTAAATTCATTCGTACACCAAACATTCTACCCAAGACACCATCATGTAATTCTTGGGCCACACGTTTTTTCTCCTGCACTCTATTGGCCTCAATGGTATTTTGCTGAGAAATCATCAAGTTATAAATATCCTCATTCGCTTTTTGTTGTTGCTGCTTATATAACAACTCTCTATTCTTAGCTTTTTGTGATTTGATGATATAAAAGAAAAGTCCTAAAATGGTCAATCCACTGAAAAAATAAACCAGATTTCGATTCTTCGTTTCTAAACTACTATTTTCTCCTTTTATCTGATCGGTTTCATATTCAATACGAGAGAATTTCTCTCCCATCTTACGTTCCTCTTTTTGTAACTCTTCATTAATACGAATATATTCTTTAGTATAAACAGATGATTTTTTAGGATCTAAGACCGAAATTTGATTTAAAGCTCTCATTACATCACGAGCAACATTAGTACTTCGGGCTAAAGAAAGTGCTTCTTTAGAAAATCTTAATGCTTTTATGGTATCATAATTTGTACTATAATATTCCGATAAATGTATTTTACTAACAAAAACACCTGAAGCTAATTTTAAACTATCCCATATCTTTAATGACTCATAAAACAAACTTGGAAGCTCTTTGTTTTCTTTTAATTTAAACTTAGCATACCCCAAATTATCCAATAAGAAAGCTTCAATATTTAAGTCTTGATTATCTATTTTTTGTTGTTCGATTCCTTTTTCAAAATAATCTTTAGCTACTTTATAATTTTTTAAATTTGCATAAACCAATCCAAGATTCAAATATGAAATAGCCATAGTTTGACTTTTCCCTATTATTTGCATCTTATCTAGAGTTTTCAATGCCTTATTATGATATAAGATTGAATTTTCATATTCCCCCATACCATTATATACCTTCCCTAATATATTATAGGCATCATAGTTTATCTCATTGACTACTTCTTGATTTTTATTATTATCCTTAATTATTCGTAAAACCTTAAAAACTTCTTTTTCACTACTAATAAAATCTCCTACCTTAAATAATAAATCTGCTTTATTGATAAGAGTTCTAGCCAACTCAAATTTATTATTAATCTTATCATACATCTTTTCAGCCTTATAATAGCTTAAAAAGGCCGAGTCCGTTACAGACTTTTGAAGGAAATAATCTCCAAGATAACCATAGGCTTTTGCTAAACTCAAGGTATCTCCTGCTTGTTGAGAATTTTCTAAAACAAAATTTACAGTTTTACTGTATTCTTTCCAATAATTAAGGTTATAATACCTATTAGCTATTTTAAAAAGATTTACTCGATTCAAAGAATCATTTTCCTGATGAATAACAATTTCATTAGCTTTATTAACATAATCGAGTCTTTTTTGTTTCGGAAGATCAAAATCATTTGCTAAAGAAAAATAAAAGGGGAGACTATCGTTAGACCTAACAAAAGTTTCTTCATTAATTGATTGTTTCTGGTTGCATCCAAAAAACGCAATCAATAAAATCCATAAAATCTCTTTTAAACCAATAGTTTTCAATAGCTGTTCACATTTTTTCAAAAATACTAATTTTAAATTAACAGCATAAAAAAAGGCTGTCAAATTTGACAGCCTCTAATATTTTTGTAAATGCTATTTTAATTATCAGTCTTAATTGTTCTGCTTCCTCCGTCTATATTTGCAATATTATCAGTTTTAATTGTTCTACTTCCTCCATCAATATTTGCAATATTATCAGTTTTAATTGTTCTACTTCCTCCATCAATATTTGAAATGTTATCAGTTTTAATTGTTCTACTTCCTCCATCTATATTTGAAGTCGAAGATGTGAAAGATGTTAAGATCATCATTAAAGAGAATAGTCCGATTGTTACGATAGATTTTTTCATGATTTGGGGTTTTTTATGTTTTTTAATACTTTTTTACTTGTTTGATGAAATCGCTTTGTTGCTTTTTCTTGTAGTAAAATTACATAGCTTACCTTTGTTTAAATCATGTTTTTAGGCATTTATGGTAGAATGCGCCCGTTTGTGAGTGGATGAGCCCCAAATTATGGTAGATGGGTGTTTTTTAGATTTCTAAATAATTTCCATTAGAAATTTCAGAAATTATAAGATCAATATTTGTCTTATAAGACTTAGAGAAAGGTACTTTTGTTGCAGAATTCTTAATATAGCAAACAGCGTTTCCTGTATGGATTCTAGAGATAAACTGACTGTTTACTATATAACTATTATGAATTCGAACAAAAGGAAAGGATAAAACATTTTCAAAATGCTTTAAGGTTTTAAAAGCAGTCACTGTTTCACCAGTATTCAGATAGATGTCAGTAGAATTATTATCGGCTTGTAGATAACAAATATCTCTCGTATCAATATATCTATAATCACCATAAGACTTAATACACAATATGAGCGGTTCTGTTACACTAGGAGCTTCATGTTGCACCACATAAGTTGGATTTTCGTCTACTTCAGCTTTAGGAGCATCGCCTAAAGACAGTTCTTGTGATGAAGTTGTTTTCTTTAATTTCAAAACCAACTTTATAAAATCAATACGAGCTAAAGGTTTCAACAAATAATCAGTAACCTGATACTGAATCGCTTCAAAAGCTAAATCCTTTTTAGAAGTAGTAATGACAATTTTAGGAATAACATTTAAATAACGATACAACTCGTTAATCAAAGCTAAAGACAAATTACTTTTCTTGTTTGCAGGATCAATTTCAAGAAAAACTAACTGCGGATTGTGCTCTAGGATTAAATCTAAACCATCCTGATAATTATTGGCTGAAGCCAAAAAATGCAGCTCAGAAAAACCATCAGCCATTGCTTTGGTTTTCAAGACACTTTCTTGGTTATCGTCAATAATAATATACGAATAGTTCATTTGCGGCACTTTCTAATTAAATTAGATAGCACAACATTAGTACCAGTTGAAAAATTCCAACTATAAATAAGTAAAAATAGCAGTTTGGGGAACTACATAAAACCTTACTTTTCTGCCAAAAAAAGCAAGATTTTAACTAGCTAAAAATAAACATTTAACTTATTTTTTTGATTAGTTGACAAGAGAAATCGATGAAGTACCAATACTATTGATAAAGAGTAAATAAATCCGACCAAGGACAAAAAACACTGTTTTTCTTTGCAAAAATCTTACAACTATTTCTTACACAACACTATAAAAAACAAAAAAGGCTCTCCGTTTTGGAGAGCCTTTTGTCTTCTATTTGGAAAATAATTACATTTTCATCAACCAATTTTTCATTGAAACTTCATTATCAATAATTGATTTTAAATCGGAAATTTTAACTCGATCTTGTTTCATTGTATCTCTATGACGAATAGTCACTGTTTGATCTTCTATAGTTTGATGATCCACTGTAATACAAAATGGTGTTCCCAATGCATCTTGTCTTCTATAACGACGACCTACAGCATCTTTCTCATCATAAGAAACATTAAAATCCCATTTTAAATCAGCTATAATTTGGTGTGCTATCTCTGGCAATCCATCTTTTTTAACTAATGGTAGAACAGCTGCTTTTGTTGGAGCTAAAACCGAAGGCAATTTCAAAACTGTTCTTGTAGAACCATCTTCTAAAGTCTCTTCTTTTAAAGAAGTAGCGAAAACAGCCAAGAACATTCTGTCTAAACCTACAGATGTTTCAACAACATAAGGAACGTAGTTTTGATTCAATTCGGCATCAAAATATTGTAATTTTCTACCTGAAAATTGCTCATGTGCTTTTAAATCGAAATCAGTACGAGAGTGAATCCCTTCTAATTCTTTGAATCCGAAAGGAAAATTAAATTCGATATCGGCAGCAGCATTAGCATAATGCGCTAATTTTTCATGGTCGTGAAAACGGTAATTTTCTCTTCCTAAACCAAGAGATAAATGCCATTTTAAACGTGCTTCTTTCCAAAACTCATAATGTTTCATTTCTTCTCCTGGACGTACAAAAAATTGCATTTCCATTTGTTCAAACTCACGCATACGGAAAATAAATTGTCTTGCAACAATCTCATTCCTAAACGCTTTACCTGTTTGCGCAATACCAAAAGGAACTTTCATTCTTCCTGATTTTTGAACGTTCAAAAAGTTCACAAAAATACCTTGAGCGGTTTCTGGACGTAAATACAAATCCATTGCAGAATCAGCAGAAGCGCCAAGTTTAGTACCGAACATTAAGTTAAATTGCTTTACATCTGTCCAGTTTCTAGAACCCGTTTCAGGATCAGCAATTTCAAGTTCTTCAATTAATGCTTTTACATCTTGAAGATCTTCGCTCATACCTTTTGCAAGTCTTTCAAGAATTTCTCTTTCTTTAGCTAAATATTCAACTACACGTGGATTTGTTGTAACAAACTCTTCTTCATTGAAAGCATCACCAAAACGAGCTTTTGCTTTTTCGATTTCTTTTTTGGCTTTCACATTAAGCTTTTCAGCATAATCTTCAACCAAAACATCAGCTCTATATCTTTTTTTCGAATCTTTGTTGTCTATCAATGGATCATTGAAGGCATCTACGTGACCTGATGCTTTCCAGGTTGTTGGGTGCATCAATATTGCAGCGTCTAGTCCTACGATGTTATCGTTCATTTGAACCATCGATTTCCACCAATATTCGCGGATGTTCTTTTTTAATTCTACTCCGTTTTGTGCATAATCATAGACCGCACTTAATCCGTCGTATACTTCGCTTGACGGAAAAATAAATCCGTACTCTTTTGCGTGCGAAACCACATTCTTAAATAAATCTTCTTGTTTTGCCATAGTGGTGCAAAAATATAAAAAGTGAATTTAAAAAAAAGAAAAAAATCAAAGTTTGAAGCCTTGATTTTTATATTTTTAGAATAAATAAACAACAACTCATGTTTAAAAGCATCATCAATCTGTTTTTTCCAAAAAGCTGCTCTGGTTGCGATGCTATTTTATTGGCAAACGAAAAAGTAATTTGCACCATCTGCCGACATAATATTCCGCTGACCAATCATCATTTATTAGCAGAAAACGAAGCTTTTAAAAAGTTTTATGGACGAGTTTCTGTCGAATATGCCTCAGCCTTTCTGTATTTTCATAAAAAAGGTATTGTTCAACAACTGATTCATAATTTAAAATACAGAGGACACGAAGAAATTGGAACTGTTTTAGGCTATTGGTATTCCGATGATTTACAAGAAATAATATTCAACTTAAAAGCTGATGATATTATTCCCGTCCCTCTTCATCCTAAAAAATACAGAGAAAGAGGTTATAATCAGGTAACAACTTTTGGCAGAAGCCTTTCTGAAAATCTGAATTTAAATTATAATGACAATATTCTATTTCGAAAAGTATATTCGAAAACACAGTCTAAAAAAAATCTTTTGGGGAGATCTGAAAATATCGAATCTATTTTTGATGTTCATTTCAACGAAAACCATCACAACAAACATTTTGTTTTAGTTGACGATGTCATTACAACTGGAGCTACCCTTGAAGCCTGTGCACGAGCCTTATTAAAAATCCCAGGAGCTAAAATCAGTATTATCTGCATGGCAATGGCACAATCCTAAGCAATCTCAAACAACTTATAAATAACAAAAAACTGCATTATTTAACTTATTTAACGAATAAGAATTTCCAATTACAAACATAAATGTTTAATTTTGGGATAAATTTTTTATAAATCTTAAACAAAAATATCATGGCTTTTGAATTACCTCAATTACCTTATGCGTATGACGCGCTAGAACCACATATTGATGCACGTACAATGGAAATTCACCATTCAAAACATCATAATGCTTACACTACTAACCTTAACGCTGCCATTGCTGGTACTGATATGGAAGGTAAAACTATTGAAAACATCTTGATTAATCTTGATTTATCAAATGGAGCCGTACGTAACAACGGTGGAGGTTTCTACAACCACAATCTTTTCTGGACTGTTATGGCTCCAAACGGTGGTGGACAACCAACAGGTGATTTATTAGCTGCTATCGAAGCTGCTTTTGGATCATTTGAAGAATTCAAAGCTAAATTCAGTAAAGCTGGAGCAACACAATTTGGTTCAGGATGGGCTTGGTTATGTGTTCAAAAAGGTGGAAAATTAGACGTTTGTGGAACTCCAAACCAAGATAATCCATTAATGCCAGGTGTTGGATGTGGCGGAACTCCAATCTTAGGAATGGACGTTTGGGAACATGCTTACTACTTAAACTACCAAAACAGAAGACCTGATTATATTGAAGCTTTTTTCAGTGTAATTAACTGGACTGAAGTAGCTAGAAGATATGCTTTAGAGAAATAATTTTTTCTAAACAAAGCCAAAAAGAGGCAAGAAGAAAGATAATATCTTTCTTCTTGCCTCTTTTTTTTGCTCATTTTAAGCCAATAAAAAAGGTGGAATCGCTTCCACCTTTTTTGCCCCAAATCTACCATAAACTTAACCTACTAATATTATGGTATATCAAAACTACTCCAGATATCTTTTATCTACAAATATTTAAGACAAACAACCTAAAAAACCGATAAATTACGCAATTCATCGATTAATAAGCTCTAGCATCTTTACCTTCGTAGAAATTCATAAACGCACGATTTACAACTCTGTTTCCACCTGCTGTAGGATAATCTCCTGTAAAGTACCAATCTCCTAAATTCTTAGGACAAGCAACGTGTAAATCTTCTACTGTTTGGAAAATAATTTTCACTTCAGCTTTGATTTCTGACGAACTCAACATCTCAGCAATTTTATCTGAAACTTCCTGAGGTTCGAATGGCTCATAAATTGCCGTTACATAATTCACCACATCAGCATCCTTGAAATCTTCTTGCGCTTTACATTTCGCATATACTTCGTCAACAATATGATATAAGTTTCTTTCTTTTAAAAGTTCTAATGCAGCTCTAAAAGCTACCAAACCTTCTAATTTTGCCATATCAATTCCGTAACAATCAGGGAAACGAATTTGTGGCGCCGAAGAAACAATAACAATACGTTTAGGATTCAAACGATCCATCATTTTAATGATACTCTTTTTAAGAGTTGTTCCTCTTACAATACTATCATCAATAATAACCAAATTATCTGTTGGCTTAATTACTCCATAAGTCACATCATAAACGTGAGCTACTAAATCATCACGGCTATCATCGGCAGTGATAAATGTTCTAAGCTTAGCATCCTTAATAGCAACCTTTTCAGTTCTAATTTTAACTGCTAACAATTCTTGTAAAGTTTCAGCAGTTAAAGTATTTCTATTAGCTAAAATATAATTGTTCTTTCTTTGATTTAAGAAATCCTGAGCAGCCTCAACTAATCCGTAAAAAGAAGTTTCAGCCGTATTTGGAATATAAGAGAAAACCGTATTATCAGTATCCTGATCAATAGAATCCAAAACAGCTGGCAATATCAATTTACCTAACGTTTTTCTTTCCTGATAGATTTCAGCATCACTACCTCTTGAGAAATAAATACGTTCAAATGAACAGGCTTTTTTAACTGTTGGCGTCAAAATTTCCTTCATAGAAACAGTACCATTCTTCTTAATAATTAAAGCACTTCCTGGATCAATTTCTTGCACTTTTTCAAACGGAACATTAAATACAGTTTGAATTACTGGTCTTTCTGAAGCTACAACTACAATTTCGTCATCTTGATAAAAATAAGCGGGACGAATTCCAGCTGGATCTCTAAATACAAAAGCATCTCCATGACCTAAAAGCCCAGCCATTGCATAACCTCCATCCAGATTTTTTGCCGAACGAGCTAAAATTTTAGCAACATCTAATCTTTCGGCAATTACAGGCGAAGCTTCTTGCTTAGAATAGCCTTCTGCTTTACAATCCTGATACAACTGCATCACTTCTTTATCCAAAAAGTGACCTATTTTTTCCATTACAGTAACAGTATCCGCCATTTCTTTTGGATGTTGCCCTAACTCAACCAAATTTTGAAACAACTCTTTAACATTAGTCATATTAAAGTTTCCTGCCAAAATAAGATTACGATGCATCCAGTTACTTTGTCTTAAGAAAGGATGTACACTTTCGATACTATTTTTTCCAAAAGTTCCATAACGCACATGCCCTAAAAACAACTCTCCTAAATAAGGAATATTCGCTTTTTGTGCCGCCACATCATCAGCATATTCTGGATGATTTTCCATCTCCTCATTAATTCTTTCATTAATCTGAGCGAAAACATCCTGAATAGGTTGAGACTGATTAGAGCGAACTCTACTAATATATCTTTCTCCTGGTTCTACATCCATTTTTATACTAGCAAAACCAGCACCATCCTGCCCACGATTATGCTGTTTCTCCATCATTAGATACATTTTTTGTATCCCGTAAAAAGCAGAACCGTACTTCTCTTTGTAAAATTCAAGCGGTTTAAGCAGTCTAACTAAAGCTATTCCACATTCGTGTTTTAAAGCGTCGCTCATTGTAGTTATAATTTATTATTGTTGTGTGTTATTCTATACTATCAAACCCTAATTATATAGCTTTTACTATTTATGGTTTTGAAGTTACAAAGTTCAACTTTTTTTATTTTGTAACTATTAACCTAGATTAAGAAGTTCTAATTAAGTATTTATACTAATTAAAAAAGCCTCGTTTCCGAGGCTTTAAGACATTATAATGCTATGTCAAATTGTGTCAATGACTTAAATTGTTTTAATCGAGACACAACCTCTTGTTTATCTAAACTGACCATTCGCTCTGTTCCAAATTTCTCTACACAAAAGGAAGCTAAATTAGAACCGTAAATAATCGCATTTTTCATATTCTCGAAAGAGATATTTTCACTTTGAGCAATAAACCCTGTGAAACCTCCCGCAAAGGTATCTCCCGCTCCAGTAGGATCAAAGACATCTTCTAAAGGTAATGCTGGTGCAAAAAACACTTCTTTGTCATGAAATAAAAGCGCACCGTGCTCTCCTTTTTTAATAACTACAAATTCAGGCCCCATGGCTTGAATTTTTGCTGCAGCTTTTACTAAAGAATATTCTCCAGAAAGTTGTCTTGCTTCTTCATCATTGATTGTAATTACATCTACGCGTTTAATTACATCTAACAACTCAGGCAATGCACAGTCCATCCAAAAGTTCATAGTATCTAAAACTACTAATTTTGGTTTGCTTTCCAATTGGTCTAAAACACCACTTTGTACTAATGGATGCAAGTTTCCTAACATCACTACATCGGCATTTTTATAATTTTCAGGAACTTTTGGCTGAAAATCGGCCAAAACATTTAATTGTGTATCCAAAGTATCTCTTGAATTCAAATCGTTATGGTAACGACCACTCCAAAAGAAAGTTTTACCTCCTTTTACAACTTCAAGTCCAGAAATATCAATATTTCTCTCTGTCAATAAATCTAAATATTCTTGAGGAAAATCATCACCTACAACAGATACAATAGCTGATTGCAAGTTAAAAAAAGCAGCTGAAAGCCCAATATAAGTTCCAGCCCCGCCTAAAATTTTATCGGTTTTCCCGAAAGGAGTTTCAATTGCATCGAAAGCGACTGTTCCAACAATCAATAATTTATTCATTTTCTGAATTTCAAATTAAAGATGCAAAGATAGTTCATAAGTTTCATAGTTGCAAAAGTTAAAAGCGGCAAAATTATCACAAAATTCTACCCTCTTCTTTCTCATAAAAACTGTCTATTGACAAGGACTTTTGGCTAGAAGCAAACACTGCCAAAGCATCGCAACGTTCGTTTTGAGGATGATTATTATGCCCTTTTATCCACTTAAAATCGACTTGATGTTTGCGATAAATCACTAAAAAGCGTTTCCACAAATCAGCATTCTTCCTAGCAGCAAATCCTTTTTTCTCCCATCCTAAAACCCATTTCTTAACAACTGAGTCTACTACATATTTAGAATCTGAAACCACCAAGACCTTCATGTTGGGATTTTTTAGTTTCTCCAGCCCTACAATAACCGCCAACAACTCCATTCTATTATTAGTTGTATGACGAAAACCCTCGTAAAATTCTTTTTTATGAGCAGTTCCTACTAGCTCCATAACTACTCCATAACCTCCAGGACCAGGATTTCCCTTTGCAGCTCCATCAGTATATATGTGTACTTGATAATCCAAACTTATGATTTCGTTTTTAATAAATCTTCTACAACTCCCGGAAAGTATTTCTGCTCTAATTCATGTATTTTTTCAGCAACTACCTCAGGCGTATCAGTAGACAATACCACAACAGTTTTTTGAAAAATGATAGCTCCCTCATCATAATTTTCATTCACATAATGAATAGTAATACCTGTTTCTTTTTCTTTATTCTCCACAACAGCTCTATGTACATGCATACCATACATTCCTTTTCCTCCATATTTTGGCAATAAAGCAGGATGAATATTTACTATCTTATCTGTATAAGATTCAATTAAAGCATCAGGAAATTTCAACAAAAATCCCGCTAACACTATTAAATCAGGTTGAAAAGCATGAACTTTTTGTACTAAATCGCTTTCATTTAGCTCCGATTTTGTAAAAATCGCAACAGGAACCCCATTATTTTTAGCTCTATCAATCACCTTTGCATTTGCATTATTGGTAAAAACACCTACAACTTCTCCAACAGCACCTCCTTTAAAATGTTTTATAATATTCTCAGCATTAGTCCCCGATCCAGAAGCAAAAACAACTATTTTTTTCATAATTCAACTCATTTAAGTCACACAAAAAAAAGAATAAAAAACGAAATTAAATAGCATTAGGAAGTCTTTGTTTAAAATTATTTTATATTTTAGATGTCACATTTATCAACTTAATGGTTATTTTAAAAGAAAGTTTTTTATTTTTGCCACCAATTAAATTCTAAAATTAAAGATTATGTCAGACATTGCATCAAGAGTAAAAGCGATTATCGTAGACAAATTAGGCGTTGACGAAAACGAAGTTGTAACAGAAGCAAGCTTCACTAATGATTTAGGAGCTGACTCATTAGACACTGTTGAGCTTATTATGGAGTTCGAAAAAGAATTTGATATTCAAATTCCAGACGATCAAGCAGAAAACATTGCTACTGTTGGTCAAGCTATTTCTTACATCGAAGAAGCTAAAAAATAATAAATTTACACCCGATTACTATTTTTAGCAATCGGGTGTTATTATTTTTTTCAATTAAAAAAGTCCGATTGAATTTCAATCAATTACACATAATACAACACCCATGGCTCTTAGGTACTAAAACACAAAAGAAAGCGTGGGTTTTGTTTGTTTAAAGATAAAAATACAGAATATATGGTATTAAGACGAGTTGTTGTAACAGGTTTAGGTGCTCTTACTCCTATTGGAAACAATATTGAAGAGTATTGGAATAATCTAATTAACGGAGTTAGTGGGGCTGCACCAATAACTTATTTTGATGCTTCAAAATTTAGAACTCAATTTGCTTGCGAACTTAAAAACTTCAATGTTGAAGAATTTATAGACCGTAAAGAAGCTAGAAAGATGGACCGTTATGCGCAATACGCTATGGTTTCTTCTGAAGAAGCAATGAAAGATGCTAATTTTGATTTAGAAAAAGTAGACAAAGATCGCGCTGGAGTAATTTGGGGTTCAGGTATTGGAGGTCTAGAGACTTTCCAAATAGAAGTTCTTAATTATGCAGCTGGTGACGGAACACCTCGATTCAATCCATTTTTTATCCCAAAAATGATTGGCGATATCGCTTGTGGTCATATTTCAATTAAATATGGCTTTAGAGGACCTAACTTCGGAACTGTTTCTGCTTGTGCTTCTTCAACAAATGCTATTATTGATGCATTCAACTACATTAGATTAGGTCATGCTGATATAATGGTAACTGGAGGTTCAGAAGCTGCTGTAACTATTGCAGGCATGGGAGGTTTCAATGCTATGCACGCTTTATCTACAAGAAACGATGATCCTAAAACAGCTTCTAGACCAATGGACAAAGACCGTGACGGTTTTGTACTAGGCGAAGGTGCAGGTGCATTAATTCTTGAAGAATACGAACATGCAATTGCTCGTGGCGCTAAAATCTATTGCGAACTAGGTGGTGGTGGTATGTCAGCAGATGCACACCATATTACAGCTCCACATCCAGAAGGATTAGGTGCTAGAAATGTAATGTTAAACTGTTTGAGAGATGCTGGTTTAAAACCAACTGACGTTGACGGAGTAAACATGCACGGAACTTCAACTCCACTTGGAGACATGGCTGAAAGTAAAGCTATCGAACAAGTTTTTGGAGATCATGCTTATAGCATGAATTTGAATTCAACAAAATCAATGACGGGTCACTTATTAGGAGCTGCTGGAGCAATAGAAACAATCTCTGCAATTCTTTCTATTAAACACGGAATAGTTCCTCCTACAATTAATCATTTTACTGATGATGAAAAAATTGACTCTAAGTTAAACTTTACTTTCAACGTAGCTCAAAAAAGAGAAATGAACGTTGTTATGAGTAACACTTTTGGTTTTGGAGGTCATAATGCTTGTGTATTAGTAAAAAGATTAGGATTCTAATTTTATACTATGAGTATATTCAAAAAAATATTTACAAAATCCCGTTCTCAAGAAGACGGGATTTTTTTTGATGCTATCCAAAAAATCCTTGGTTTCCCTCCGGGCACATTAGCACATTACCAAAAAGCCTTTACACATCGGTCTTCTGGAAAACTTGATTCTACAGGCAATCCTATTAGTTACGAACGTTTGGAATTTTTAGGCGATGCGATGTTAAGTTCGGTTATTGCAGCACATTTATTTAACGAAGCCCCTTTTGGAGACGAAGGCTATCTGACTAAAATGCGTTCTAAAATTGTGAGTAGAGAACATTTAAACGAACTAGGAAAAGATCTAGACTTAATTCGTTTTGTAGAAAGCAAAGTTCCTGTTCAGCATTTTGGAGAAAACATCCACGGAAATATTTTCGAATCACTTATCGGAGCAATCTACCTAGATAAAGGCTATCCTTTTTGCGAAAAATTCATTCAGCAAAAAGTAATCGTTCCTTATGTTGACATTTCCAGACTCGAAGGAAAAGTAATAAGCTACAAAAGTTTAATTATTGAATGGTGTCAAAAAGAAAAAAAACAATTTCATTACGATATTTTTGAAGACAACGCCATCGATGGGCAACGCTTATTTGGAGTTAAATTGAGCATTGACGAAAAAGTGATTGCAAAAGCAAGAGCAACTTCTAAAAAGAAAGCCGAAGAAAAAGCTTCTCAACGTGCCTATTTTGCATTTCAGGAGAAAATGGACAAAAAATAACAGTAAATTCCTCAAAACTACAACGTTTTCGTTTTAAATTTAACGAAATCATTATATTTTCGACACTTATACTTCGACAGAAATAGTATATTTACAGCTTTATTTTTCATGAAGATGGCTGTTCATAAATTAAGTCTTGACGAATTTGATGAGATTGATTACAATCTTATCGCAATTCATACTTCTTTAGAAGATTACCGATTGGCATATTTTATCAATCAAAAACTTCCTATAAATCTAGCCAAAAGTGCTGATGAAGTTCAGATAAATATCAAAGAAGGGGAAACAAAATTCTCAAGATTTTATTATTATGACGAAGAAAATACCGTTGCTTGGAACCTAGTTCAAAACATCAACGAAGTAGTTTCAGAAAAAAACGAGCAAGCACAAGACTTATTTTCGAATACGAGCGAAGATATTTCGACAAAAGTGTATCTATTGCCTGAATTTAAAAAAGCCGATTATTTTTTAAAAATAGACAATACCGATGACAGCATAGATGTCGATCAAATAAAAACAATATTAAACACTATAGACAATATCACAACAGCTTACACTGTTGAAACAAAACAAATAAAATCTAAAAACAATCTAATTTTTTAATGCAAATGATTACTACAAACAAGAAAACTAAAATTGTGGCTACCCTTGGGCCTGCTTGCAGCACAAGAGAAATCATAAAGGACATGATTGAAGCTGGTGTAAACGTATTTAGAATTAACTTCTCACATGCTGATTATGCTGACGTAGAAAGCAGAATAAAAATCATTAGAGGTCTTAATGAAGAGTTCGGTTATACTACTGCTATACTTGCCGACTTACAAGGTCCAAAACTTCGTGTTGGAATGATGAACGACGGTGTTGTCGTTAATGACGGAGACATCATTACTTTCACTACAGCCGAAGACATTGTAGGTACTGCCGAAAGAGTTTTCATGAAATACCAAAACTTTCCTAATGATGTAAATCCAGGAGAAAGAATCTTATTAGATGACGGAAAATTAATTTTCGAAATCGTTTCTACTGACAAGAAAACTGAAGTTGTTGCTAAAGTAATTCAAGGTGGTGAATTGAAATCTAAAAAAGGAGTTAACCTTCCTAATACTAAAATTTCACTTCCAGCTTTAACTGAAAAAGATATTGCTGACGCTATTTTTGCTATTGGGCAAAAAGTAGACTGGATTGCTCTTTCTTTTGTTAAAACACCTCAAGATTTAAAAGATCTTCAAGACTTAATTGCTGAGCACGCTGAAAATAAAATTCCAATTATCGCTAAAATCGAAATGCCAGAAGCATTAGAAAACATGGATAAAATTGTGGCTTTTTGCGATGCTTTGATGGTTGCTCGTGGAGACTTAGGAGTTGAACTTCCTGCTCACGAAGTACCATTGGTACAAAAAGACTTGATTCGTAGAGCTAAAACAGCTCGTATTCCTGTAATTGTGGCTACACAAATGATGGAAACTATGATCACTAGCTTAACTCCTACAAGAGCAGAGGTGAATGACGTAGCTAACTCTGTAATGGATGGTGCTGATGCGGTAATGCTTTCTGGAGAAACTGCTGCTGGAAATTACCCAGTACAAGTAATTCAAAAAATGACTCAAATCTTGGAAGCGGTAGAAAATTCTCCACTTATTCAAGTACCACAAAACACACCACAAATCAAAACAAACCGTTTTATCACTAAAACTATTTGTCGTCATGCAGCAACTATGGCTAATGCTATCGAAGCAAAAGCTATTTCTACAATGACAAACAGTGGTTATACGGCTTTCCAATTATCTGCTTGGAGACCAAGCACAGCTGAAATCTTAGTTTTTACTTCAAACAAAAGAATCCTTACTCAATTGAGTTTGCTTTGGGGAGTTAGAACTTTTTTCTACGATAAAGAAGAAAGTACCGATACTACTGTTACTGACATCAACAGAATTGCTAAAGAAAAAGGACATGTTGTAACAGGTGATTATATCATCAACTTAGCTTCTATGCCTATTACTGAAAAAGGAATGGTGAACACCATGAGAGTTTCTGAAATTAGCTAATATACTTTTTACTGAAATACAAAATCCGTCTCGTTCATTTTGAACAAGACGGATTTTTTTGTTTTCGAATGTTTCGTTGTTAATTAAAAACTCAAATTATCCTATTTTCACAAATTAATTTTTGACTCTAATCTGCTTCAAAAAAATTAAGAAGAAATAAACAGCTCTGTTAAAAAATATCAATTATATTTGGCTAACATAAAATGTATTTAGCATGGAATTCAAATCTAAAAACCCGTTTTTAAACAATAAAAGCTTCTCGGCTACTTCAAGAGCAGAAGAAGTTCACGAAGCCGCCATTATTGGTTACGACCAAGAAATGACAATTTCGGGCACAATCAACAAAACCATTTTACTATTCTTATTACTTACAGCAACCTCAATGGTTACTTGGTGGATGGCTTTCAATGGCATGAATCCTATTGTACCAGCTATTGGCGGTGCAATCGTAGGATTGGTTTTAGTAATCACTTCGGCTTTCAAACCACAATATTCGGGCTACCTAGCTCCTGGTTACGCCTTGTTTGAGGGTTTATTCATTGGAGGGATTTCAGCTATTTTTGAAGCACGTTATCCTGGAATTGTCATTCAGGCGGTAGGGGCAACTTTTGTAACTTTTGCTGTTTGTTTGGGACTTTATAAATTCAAAATCGTAAAAGTAACCGAACAATTCAAATCGGTTGTACTTGCGGCAACATTGGCTATCGCAACCTATTATCTAATCTCTTGGTTATTTTCTATGTTTACCAGCTTTGTGCCGGTTCATTACGGAAATTCTATGATGAGTATTGGTATCAGTATTTTTGTAATTGTAATTGCTGCTTTAAATCTATTCTTAGATTTTGACCGCATCGAACAAGGAGTACAACAAAGAATGCCAAAATACATGGAATGGTTTGGCGCTATGGGATTGATGATTACCCTAGTTTGGCTGTACGTTGAATTTCTAAGATTACTTTCTAAACTTTCAAGTAAAGACTAGTTCTAAATCAAAATAACAATCTCAAACCCTTCCTAAAAAGAAGGGTTTCTTTTTTTAAAAAGCAAATTTCAATTGAACCACCACCGCTTTCTTCACTTCAGTATTTAGATTACTCATCGAAATCCCAAGTAAACGAACGGAATCTTTCATCCGTTCCTGATACAATAATTCCTTTACGGTTTCAAGAATCAATCCTTTATCAGCAATAAAATAAGGCAAAGTTTTGCTTCTGGTTTGTTGTGTAAAATCGCTGTATTTTATTTTTAGCGTTACGGTTTTACCAGAAACATTATGTTTTTTAAGTCTTCTTTCTAAACTATTTGCAATTTTATCCAATTGTTCCAGCATGAAAATCTCAGAAGATAGATTAACTTCAAAAGTATGTTCGGCAGCGACCGATTTAGCAATGCGACTTGATTTAACTTCACTATTATGAATTCCACGCACCACATGATAATAATAGCTTCCTGATTTTCCGAAATGTTTTTCTAAAAATTCCAAGGATTTGCTCTTTAGTTCTAATCCTGTAAAGATTCCCAATTGGTACATTTTCTCGGTCGTTACCTTTCCTACTCCATAAAACTTTCGAATAGGCAAAACTTCCAGAAACGGAATCACTTCATCAGGAGTTACTGTTTTTTGCCCGTTAGGTTTGTTGTAATCGCTGGCAATTTTGGCAACAAATTTATTTATCGAAATTCCCGCCGAAGCCGTTAATCCTACTTCATTAAAAATACGATTTCTAATTTCCTGTGCCAATAAACTCGCGCTTGGATTTCCTTTTTTATTTTGAGTAACGTCCAAATAAGCTTCGTCAAGCGAAAGTGGCTCAACCAAATCAGTATAATCACGGAAGATTTTATGAATCTGATTAGAAATTTCTTTGTAACGCTCAAAACGAGGTCGAACAAAAATAAGTTCGGGACAATTTCGCTTAGCCAAAACTCCGCTAATAGCCGAGCGAACACCAAATTTCCGAGCCTCATAACTGGCTGCGGCCACCACACCTCGACTTTCCGATCCACCAACAGCAATGGGTTTTCCGCGAAGTTCGGGATTGTCCATTTGCTCCACGGAAGCATAAAAAGCATCCATGTCAACGTGTATGATTTTTCTATTTGGATTCATTTCGGACATGAAACAAAATTATACAAATTATCGCATCGTATTCTACATAAATACCTTACATTTAATTTTTCTTAAAGTTGAATAATAGTGCATTTTTAAAATTCTATAAACCTATGAATACAAAACTACTTTTCTTCCTATTTCTATTTCCTGTTTTTTTATGGAGTCAGACTAATACCAATATTAACAACAACACTAATAAAGTCCATAGACATTACTATAAAGACAAAGTAGTATCCGTTGAAATCTGGAAGGGAACTGACAAAATAATAGATAGCCTGAAAACCTATCACAACAACGGAAAGATAAACGAGGTTTTTTATTTTGATGATAAAGGGCTTAGAAACTCCTATGCTTTTCAATACAACGACCAAGGTGAAAAATTAGTTACCTGGAATTTTTCACATGGAAAATTGTTAAGTAGAACAGATCATAAATTACCTTTTAACAACAAGGAAAATGAAGAAAATGCAAAAAAACATCTTCAATTACTTACTGAATTAAACACAAGAACCAATTACAATCCAACGAACATAAACGACTTATATAAAAGAGGAAATTTAAGAGCTCGTCTTGGAAATAGAACCTTGGCTCTTGATGATTTAAAAAGAGTAGAATTGATCATAAAGAAAAACGAAAAAGACACTACCAAAGTGATTTCCGAGACTGTAAAGGCAAGCAGAGAAAAATTCAAAAGCGTTCTCTTTGATTTGTTCGCAAACCAATTTGGAGCACTTGAAATGGAAAATTCCGCCTATCAATACTACCTCAAAGCGATGGCCGCAGCGCCTAAAGACTATCGAATTCTATATAATTTTGCGAATTATTTGCAACAGAAAAAATCTACTGATTTAGCTCGCTATTATTTAGAAAAGATTGTTGCCGAACAACCACAACACGGTCATGCAAGATGGGGACTGGCTAAATTATACAGTGATATTGGCGAATATGAAAAAGGCATGGAAAATATTAATGCGGCTTTCCTTAAAGAGCAAACAATCATCTCACACTCATCTAATTATGGAGGTAGAGATTTAAGAACAACCAGAGGCTTATTATATCATAAATTAGGCGAATCAGAAAAAGGGATTCAAGATTTAAAAGAAGCCTTAAAAATGGATAAAAACAATTCGTATGCTTTAAAAAATTTAGGTATCATATATCTCGATCAAAAAAAATACAATGAAGCCTGCGAATTATTCGAAAAAGCTAAAACCCTCGATTATACTTTAATTTTTGATGAAAACGATTTAAATGCTTTAATAGAAAGTGCCTGTAATAATATCCCTCAAGCTGAAGTAGTAATAATTAACAAACCATTTGTATATCCAAATCCAGCGAAAACAACAATTACAATTAAAAACTATGATTATAAAAGTTTTAGTTATGACTTTTTTGATTTTGAATCCAATGCCGTTTTACACGGAAACAGCACCGATGGCAATATTGATCTTTCGAAACTAAATCCTGGTTTTTATATCCTGAAAATTTCCAATACTGATTCGCCCCAAACATTTAAAATTATAAAAGAATAATATACCTTTAGCCCATAATTTTACTCTAAAATGTTAGAAATAGAAAGAAAATTTTTAGTCACTTCAGATTCATACAAGAATGAAGCTTTTTCTAAAAAACGAATTATTCAGGGCTATTTAAGCTCCAATCCTGAACGCACTGTTAGAGTTCGAATAAAAGAAAACAAAGCTTATTTGACCATAAAAGGCAGTTCAAACGCCACAGGCATGTCTCGTTTTGAATGGGAAAAAGAAATTGCACTTGATGAAGCTAAAAGCTTATTGCTGCTTTGCGAAAAAGGAGTAATCGACAAAACGCGATTTGAGGTAAAAATTGGCAATCACATCTATGAAGTCGATGAATTTTACGGAGAAAACGAAGGCTTAGAAATGGCCGAAATAGAATTACAATCAGAAACAGAAAGCTTTGAAAAACCGAATTGGTTGGGTGAAGAAGTAACGAATGACAACCGGTATTACAATTCGTATTTAAGTAAAAACCCTTATAAAAGCTGGTAGTTTATTTCACAATCTCTTCAATGGTTACAATCATGGATCCTGCTCCTTTATTTTTGGCAATTTCCATGAAGGCTCTTTTAGTCAAATCAATTTCTCTTGATCTCACAAATGGCCCTCTATCGATTACCTCAACAATAACCGATTTTCCATTGGCCTCGTTAGTTATTTTTAATTTGGTTCCGAAAGGAAATTTCTTGTGTGCTGCAGTATAATCGTTGTTACTGAATCTAACTCCGCTGGTAGTTCTTTGTCCATTAAACTTATCGGCATAATAAGAAGCATGGACACTTTTTTTATAGACTTTTAATTTACCTACTACTTCATCATGAATTGTATCTTTTACTATATCATTTTTAGTAACGAATGCAAAACTTTTAGCTAGTGTATCCTTAGATGAATTTCCTTTTGAGCTAGAAGATTTTGACAAAACAGTCTTTGAAGCAGCAGTCTTGTGCCTAGCCTTACTTTGGGCATTGGCAAAAACAACAGCAACAAATAAAAAAAGTAGTGTTATTGATTTTTTCATATTAACTTTTTAGTTCAATTCTATTGAAAACAAAAACTATACCTAGATAAAAAAAGTCCTAAAAAGGACTTTTTAAGTTTTTATTGAAACCATAACGACCAAGGTATTCTACTTAGTATAAGCAATAACCCTAATCCGTAGAAAATAGAAAAAGTTTTAAATTTTGATTCGCTTGTGCTTAACTTTTTATGTTTAGACCAACCGATGGTAATTAAAGTAATCGCAATAATATTAATTAATGGGTGCTCTAGAGAAGTTAGTCGCAACATTTTGTCTGACATTTGTCCCAAAGAATTAAATCCAAGTGGTGAAACAAAATACAAGATTAAACCAATTAATAATTGAGTATGTGTTCCTATTAATCCAAAAATTGCAATCTTTCTATCTTTAGCCGTAAACTCTTTTTTAGAAGCTAAACCTATAAAAGCGTTAATTACTGCAATCACTAATAATAAAAGTGCTAAATAAGCCCAACCAGAATGAAACTTTTGAATAAATATGTACATGTTTTTGATGTTTTTTTTAACAAATATAAGCAAAAAAGGTATAAAAAAAACCTCATATCGCTAAAAGCAAATGAGGTTTTTTGTGCTTAAAATCAGCTATTTCAGCAATAAGTATTGAAAATCAAAAGCTTACACAAAATAGACTAAATGTTATTTATTTCTTAAAAAATGCCCTAATAACGAAGCAGTTGAACTATCATGATTTTTAACTTCATTAGCGTTAATTTCATCCAAGATAGAATTAGCAAGTTGTTTTCCAAGTTCTACTCCCCATTGGTCATAACTAAATATATTCCAAATGAATCCCTGAACAAAGATTTTATGTTCGTATAGAGAAATCAACGAACCTAAAGATTTAGGCGTTAATTTTTGAATTAAGAAGGTATTTGTAGGCTTGTTTCCAGCGAATACTTTAAATGGCAAAAGAAACTCAGCTGCTTCTGCCGAAAGTCCTTGTTTGTCAAATTCAGCCTGAACTTTCGCTTCTTCTTTACCGTTTAACAAAGCTTCTGTTTGCGCAAAAAAGTTAGACATCAATTTATCATGGTGATTGTTATCGCCATATAAAGGCTGAACATATCCGATAAAATCCGTTGGAATTACTTTAGTTCCCTGGTGAATTAATTGAAAAAATGCGTGTTGAGCATTCGTTCCTGGTTCTCCCCAAATAATGGTTCCAGTTTGGTAATCTATAGCTTTCCCATCACGGCCAACGCTTTTACCGTTACTTTCCATAGTTCCTTGTTGTAAATAAGGCGCTAATTTTTGTAAATATTGAGTGTATGGAATTAAAGCTTCGCTTTCAGCTCCGAAGAAATTATTGTACCAAACGCTTAACAATGCCAAAACAACTGGAATATTTTTATCAAAATCAGCAGTTTTAAAATGCTCGTCCATTTCGTTAGCTCCGTTTAATAATCCTTCGAAATTATCAAAACCAACCGCTAAACTGATAGACAAACCTACGGCACTCCAAAGTGAAAAACGTCCACCAACCCAGTCCCACATTGGGAACACATTATCAGGATTGATTCCGAATTCAGTTACTTTTTGCAAATTAGTAGAAACTGCCACAAAATGTTTAGCAACATCTTCCTGAGAAGCCGATTGTAAAAACCATTTTCTGATAGTTTCAGAATTTGTCAAAGTTTCTTGAGTCGTAAAGGTTTTAGAAACAATTACAAAAAGAGTAGTTTCAGGATTTAACTTTTTAATGATTTCGTTAACATGATCTCCATCTACATTAGAAACAAAATGTACATTCAAATCATTTTTATAATATTGCAAAGCTTCCACAACCATAGCAGGTCCTAAATCCGAACCTCCAATACCAATATTCACAACATCAGTAAATCCTTTTCCAGTATAACCTGTTCTTTTCCCAGAAGTAACTTCGTTAGTAAAATTCTTGATTTTATTTTTTACCTCATAAACTTCAGGAATTACATTTACTCCATTTACATTAATAACTTCCGATTCTTTAGCTCTTAATGCGGTATGAAGTACGGCTCTATTTTCAGTTTGATTGATTATTCCTCCTCCAAAATAATCCTGAATTCCGTCTTTCAATCCCATTTCATTAGCTAACCCAAGCAACAAAGTCATCGTTTCTTGATTCACTATATTCTTAGAAAAATCAATTAAAAAATCATTCCAAAGAATACTGAATTTCTCTGCTCTCGAAGTGTCTTTCTTAAACATTTCTTGCATAGAAACGTTCTGTAATTCTTCAAAGTGTTTTTCTAACTTCTTCCACGAAGCTGTTTTTGTTGGATTTAGAGTACTTAAAGCCATTTGTATTTTAGTTTTTAGTGTTTAGATTTGGTCGTAAAAATACTGAAATTAGTTGTAATAGCAGAAAGGATTCCAACTATATAACAATAAAACCCAACCAGTTTTTGCATAAAAAAAGGAGAAACAATTCAATAATTATTGTTTCTCCTGTAATATCATTTATTTTTCGAAATTATAAATTTCCAATACTATCTAATTCTCGTTTCAACGGCTCGATGGTTTTCATAAATCTTGCTTTATTTCCACTCTCCATCGTTGTTCCTGTAGGCAATTTTAATCCTAAGGCATCTACCTGTACTCCATTTTTCCAAAAACGGTAACATACATGTGGTCCAGTAGCTAAACCAGTACTTCCTACTCGACCAATAATATCACCTTGATTGACATGCTGACCTTGTCTTACTAAAATTTTTGACATATGTAGATACTGAGTAGCATAAGTTCCGTTGTGTTTTACTTTTACAAAATTTCCATTTCCAGCAGTATAACCTGTTTTTTCGACCACTCCAGTTGCCGTAGTCATAATAGGAGTTCCTGTAGGCGCAGCATAATCAGTTCCTTTATGAGCTTTCCATCGGTGTTGGACTGGATGAAATCTGTTCATTGTAAAACGAGAGGTAATTCGGCTGAACTTAATCGGCGATTTCAAGAAAAAGTTTTTCATGGTTTTTCCATCTTCGTCATAATAATCTACCTTACCCGAAGATTGATTTTGAACAAATGGAAAGGCATACATGATTTTGCCTTTGTACTCAAAAAAAGCTCCTTCTATATTACTCACTCCGTTATAAATAGAATCGTTTACATAACGTTCATTAAAAGCAATTCCAAATCGGTCTCCTTTTTTTAATTTAAAAAAGTCAATAGACCAAGAATAAATTTTTGTGATTTGACTGGCTAAATTCGGTTCTACTCCTGAATTAGACAAGGTTTCAGACAAAGAACCTTTTAAAACTCCTGTAATCACTCTACGCTTATAAGTTACAGGTCTTACTTTTTTATGCGCAACCACCACTGAATCGCGCAAATCAAAAATATAATACGTCAAGTCATTCGGTTCATAGATAAAAACTTGAAGTTTATTGGTTTTATCCTTAGATCGCAACAAGGTATACGCCTTATCAGGTCTAATGGTATGAACATCAAAAGTGTCTTTTACACTATTTACAATTTCATAGATTTTTCGGTCGCCAATATTTTGTTTATTTATAATTGTACCAAAAGCATCTCCTTTTCTAACAGTGTCCTGAACTACATTATAGTCAGCAAAATTAAATCCAAAATCAGAATTATCTTTCTTAAGATTTACTTTCTTAGCTAACGGTTTTTTTTCAGTTTCACTATCCGATTTTTTACAGGATACCACTAAAGTTAGTGCAATTATAAGTGTTAAAACGTATTTCAAACTTTATCTATTTATTGTATTCTACATATTATTCTTGACCCCAATTAGCTAATTCATTCTCACTCCACAACTCTGGAAAAAATATTCTTTTTTGATACTTTGGATGCATATATTTTCGCCAGTCACTTCCTCCTGTTGCTTCACCATCACCCATTCCACTTTGGTCAATATACTTAATTGCTACATTTAAATGCTGCATTACCCAAGTAATATTTACCGTGTAATCAAAATGACGCATAGCTTCTTTCAAAGCAGGCGATTCTTGATCCTGAACAGGAAGTTGCTTGTATTTTTTCCAAATATTTATTGGCTTATACTCTTCCATATAATTCAAGAAAGTAGCTTTGTATTTTTTTTCGAATTCCTCTAAGGTATATGATTTTTTTCCAGTATGGTAATCTTTTCCTGCTGCTTGCCAATACAGAATTTCAAACGCATTTTCATTCGAAATAGTATGATTAAATTTTGCTCTAAAACGACTATCGATTAGATTAACTAAATCAGTTGTACAAAATTCAATTAAACGGTATTGGGCACTTTGAAAACCAGAAGCTGGAGTAAGTGTATTTCTAAATTTCATATATTGATCTACATCCATCCCATTTTCCATAATGGCAAATGAAGTAGTAAGCATATCAAAATAACGACTAACACGTGTTAGTCTATCAGCAAAGAAATCGGCTTGAATATCTTGAGTGTAAGAGATTTGATTCATCTCCCAAAGAATCATCTTAAATATTAATTCATTTACTTGATGGTAGAGAATAAAAACCATTTCATCAGGAAGCACCGTTCTTTGAATTTGCAAATTCAACAAAACATCGGTTTGCATATAATCCCAATAAGTAGTGGGTTTTGACCAAAGCAAGCCTTCAAGTTGCGTATCCGTTTTTTGATTGATGGATTCGTATTTTTGTTCTATTTCTTTTAAAATACCTGCTGTATTCTCATTAATATTCATTATCTCTTTATTTTAAACGGAGCTTTCAATCCTTTGAAAGCATCTAAATCGGCCTTGAGCGACCCTACTGCTAAATCTGCCTTGATGCGTATCGGCAGTCTATTCTCATCATCTGAAACCCAAACCGTTAAACTCTCTTGTTCTTTAAAAACACGTCCTGATTGCACTAAAGGCCTAAAAACCATTGAGGACACGACCCCAAATTTAGTTGTAATATCCTCACGCCCCATGAATTTTAACTTAAATTTTGTGGTTTCTTCGTCAAAAAACATGTCTATTGCAATAAATTCTCCAGGCTTAATTTTATCAATTGTAGGATAATTTCTCAGGTAATAAAAGGTAGACAATATGTCTTGGGTGTTTTTTGGGATTACAAAAGTTTTTTCAGTTTTTCTTTTATAATCCTTGACCACAATTTTATTAGAATCTTGGTTGAAGAAACCTTCTTGATTTTTAGTATAACCACCTTCATTAATGTTTCTCACAAACTGATAGGGGTTTCCAGAATCTTTATCAATATAGCTTTCATAAACATCGGCAACTTTAAAGAAAAAACGCGACACACCTGTTGTAAACCCTTTTCCTACAACGTGAAAGACTTTTTTATTGTTTACAGTAGCATCTTTAACTTCAAGCGTAGCATATCCTGCATTTACAAATCCGTAGTGAATTCGAAATTTAAACCATTCTCCTACGTCATAAGCATCATCCGTATGAGAGTCGAAAGCTGTGGTTAAAATCAATAATAAGAGTAGGATTATTTTTTTCATAATTTACTATAATTGTTTTATTGATTCAATTTGCAAATTCTGTTCCAAATATATTAAAACAAAAAAACTCAGTCAAATAATGACTGAGTTTTTATGCTATTAACCAACCAAAAAATTATAAATTATTAAATTTATATAAACCAAAAGGAAACCACCCCTTTTGTTTTGTTTAGCAAAGATACGGCAAGAAAATGCGATTTCTATCGTAAAAATGCAGTTTAACAAAATTTTAAAACAAGATTCGCAACCAACGGCTTTTTTTTTTACTTATCACAAAAAAAGTAGGGATAAAAAATAAAACTGATAATTTTAATTTTATAACCGAAATTAAAAAACCGTTGATTCCACACTTAAGCGTCTATTTTAACGATGAAAAAGTCTTGAATTTTACCAAAAACGGCATTTTCTATCTTCAGCTATTTTTGATTTTTGGAATTTAAAAAGGAAATCCAACACTAAACCAAGTATAACTACTTTTAGTGTCTGGTGACCAACTGCGTTTAATTTCTATTGGGCCTATGACTGTTTCTAAGCCATAACCTAAAGCATAACCCGAAATTTTAGGTATAGAAACCCAGTCGACTGTGGCAAAAATATCTTCACCTATATTAGCATAATTAGCCGTAAAATTGAGGTGATTGTTTTTAAAGATTTCATAGTCTAAAGTCAGCGTAGATTTAATATAGCTATTACCTCCTAGACTCAGAAAATCATAGCCATAAAAATGGCTGAAATTATTTGACACATTATAACCAAATCCTCCCAGTATAAAATTAAAAAAAGGAACACTTTTATTTCCCATTGCAAAACCAGCTTCGGTTTGAATTTTTACTGATGCCGATTTAAACAATGGAAAAGCCACAGCAAAATCGGCCTTAGCGATAGAAAACGGCATAAACTCCTTGGTATAATTAGAAGAATACAAATAAGAATGTATGTCTCCAGAAAAATACCAGCCCTTTCTAGGGAAAAATTTATCATCCATAGAATCCAAATTCAATCGCGCAAATACACTCACATAATCGCTCTTATCAATTTTAGGATCTATATTAGCCAAGGTTCCCGAATTAATATCTAAATATTTGTACTCTACACCTCCCCCAATTAGAAATCGTTGTGCAAATAAGGTTTGAAAATACATTTGATTAGTCAAATCAAACAAGTCAATATTTAGGGTTTTAATACCCAAATCTTCAAAATCTAAATTACTTATCTGTCCTTGAATATTTCTATTAAACTGATTCAGATAAGATTTAAATCCTAGACTAATATTGTAACCGTTCTCAATATAATAATCAAAATTATACCTGAAATTATCCCCTAAAATAGCGTCAAAAGAAGCAACATCATTCTTAAAAAAAGTTTTCTTATGAGTTAAATTAACTAAGACAGCACTTTTATAAAGTCCATCATAATGCAACCCAAATTTCAAAAAAGTATGAGTTGGATTTTCTTTTAAAATCAAATTCAAATCGTCTTTCCCATTATTATCTTCAAACGAATAATCGATAGCGCTAAAATTTTCCGTTGCATTAAGGTTATTAATTCCCGCTTGCAATTGTCTATAACTAATTTTAGAACCTGGTTTGAATCTTAATTTTCCTAGAATATATTCTTTAGTATAATTTTTTAATGTATTGCAATTGATATTCTCAATTTGCAAACTATCAACCGTCGCTTTCAATTTTGGTTTTTTATAATTTTTAGACTTCAAACCTAATTGTTTCAAACGTTCAAAAACTGAAAAAGCAGCTTCTTCACCTCTTCCTAAAATTTCCTGACCACTATCAAAAGAAATTACACCATAATCTTTAACATCAGGCCTGATATAAATATCGGTTTTTAAAATATTCTCCTTCATCTTATCAATAGAATGAAGATTGGTAATTTGAACCAGAATTTTGGTAGCGTCATTAAGCGCTTTTCGGTCCAACAAATCGTTTTGTACATCTACCCCAATAATAATATCGGCGCCTAATTTCCTGATTTCATCTATGGGATAATTATTAACAACACCACCATCAACCAAAAAATGGTCTTGGTATTCTACTGGAGAAAATAAAGAGGGAAATGCCGAACTAGCGATCATGGCTCTTGCCAAATTTCCTTTGTCTAATACTACCTGCTCTCCCGTTTCAATATCCGAACCAATACACAAAAATGGAATTGGTAACTTATTAAAATCTCTTACATGCCTAACATCTCTTGTAATGCGGCTTAGTAAATTAAAATTATACAAGCCTTTTGAAAGGGCATCAGGAATCCCTATTTTATATTTATTAAATGGCAAAACCACCGAATAAACCTCATCGTTTCTTTTCTCGTAAAAGTTTTTTGTTTTTCTGGGAATATAATCGCTTAGTAGTTCGTCAAAATTTGTTGTTTTAAAAATCGAATCGAGTTGTGTCGCACTATAACCCGCAGCATACAAACCACCTACAACCGCCCCCATACTGGTTCCTCCTATATAATCAATCTTAACACCAGCTTCTTCTATAACTTTAAGAACACCAATATGAGCAAATCCTTTTGCGCCACCACCACTTAGCACCAATCCTATCTTTGGTCTATCTTTTTTTTGTGAAAACAGAGTCAGACCACTAAAAAAAACAAGCAATAAAAGGATGTATTTCTTCATAAAACAATCTTCTTTTTAGAGATTAAATGCCCGCTTTAAATTAAGACATTGTGGTTTTGTAAAAATCGGTAATTTTTTTGGCTTTTGACACTCCAACGACCTCCGAAATTTCTTTCTCTGTAGCCAATTTCAATCTTTTAACACTTTTGAAGTGCTGAATTAATGCTAACATCGTTTTCTCGCCTATCCCCGGAATGGATTCAACCGAAGAATTCAAAGCTGCTTTGCTTCTTTTGTCTCGATGATGTGTAATTCCAAAACGGTGCGCCTCATTACGCAATTGCTGAATCACTTTTAAAGTTTCGGACTTTTTATCCAAATACAACGGAACAGAATCTCCTGGATAAAACAATTCTTCTAATCGTTTTGCAATACCAATGATGCTGATTTTTCCACGCAAACCTAAATCTTCCAAACTCTTCAACGCCGATGATAATTGCCCTTTCCCTCCATCAATAATAATTAATTGTGGCAAAGATTGTTCTTCGTCTAGCAAGCGTTTGTAACGACGATAAACCACTTCTTCCATCGAAGCAAAATCGTCAGGACCTTCAACTGTTTTGATATTAAAATGACGATAATCTTTCTTACTCGGCTTACCATCTTTAAAAACAACGCAAGCTGACACTGGATTAGTGCCTTGAATGTTCGAATTATCAAAACATTCTATATGTCTCGGTTCTACAGGCAAACGCAAATCTTTTTGCATCTGCGCCATAATTCTATTGGTATGTCTATCTGGATCTACAATTTGTAATTGTTTCAATTGTTCGATTCTGTAAAATTTAGCATTTCGAATCGATAAATCTAAAATTTGCTTTTTATCTCCTAATTGCGGAACCGTTACTTTTATATTTTCGCCTAAATCTACTGCAAAAGGGACAATGACTTCCTTTGATAATAATTGGAAACGCTCTCTTAATTCTACGATGGCTAATTCCAATAATTCTTCATCGGTTTCTGCTAATTTTTTCTTGATTTCCAAGGTATGCGAACGAATAATAGAGCCGTGGGAAATTTGTAAAAAATTGACATAAGCGGCACTTTCGTCCGAAACAATCGAAAACACATCAATATTGGTAATCTTAGGATTCACTATCGTTGAACGAGATTGGTAATTCTCTAAAACTTCTATTTTTTCTTTTATTTTTTGCGCTTCCTCAAAATGCATTTGCTGCGCCAAATCCATCATCAACTTTTTGAAATCTTTTAAACTCTCCTTGAAATTACCTTTTAGAATTTCACGAATAGCATTGACTTCTTTTTGATATTCTTCTAATGATTCATAACCTTCGCAAGGTCCTTTGCAATTGCCAATATGGTATTCGAGACAAACCTTAAATTTGCCGCTTTCAATATTCGAATCACTCAAGTCAAAATTACAAGTTCGCAGTGGATACAATTCCTTAATTAAATCTAAAATGGTATGCACCGTTTTAAAACTGGTGTAAGGTCCAAAATATTCCGAACCGTCTTTGACCATTCTTCTCGTTGAAAATATTCTCGAAAAAGGTTCTTTCTTAATACAAATCCAAGGATAACTTTTATCGTCTTTTAGGTTAATATTGTATCGCGGTTGCAGCGTTTTTATCAAATTGTTCTCTAACAAAAGCGCATCCGTCTCCGTAGGAACCACAATATGTTTGATAGTCACAATTTTTTTGACCAAAACATTGGTTTTAGCCGTATCATGAATTTTATTAAAATAAGAAGAAACTCGTTTTTTTAAATTCTTCGCTTTACCCACATATAAAATCTTGCCTTCCTTATCATAATATTGATAAACACCGGGACTGTCAGGTAAAGTTTGAATTTGAAGTTCGAGAGCTGTTTTTTGCATTAGAATTTGTTTCAAGAAAAAGATAGAAAACATCAAAAAAGCCCGAAACACCATTGATTTGGGACTTATCTTCGAATTCTAATCAAATTTACAAATTACAAATAATTATTTCTACTTTTAGCTTTTTTAATTCTGTACAAGAAATACAAATTCCATGATAATACTAGGAGAGACTATTTTACCCGGTCAAAGCAAAACCATCGATATGGAAATTGCAAAGTTGCACAACTCAGCCAAATTAAAAATTCCTATAATTGTCCAGCGTTCTAAAATAGATGGCCCAGTGGTTCTTTTTTCGGCTGGAATTCATGGCGATGAAATTAACGGAATTGAAATTGTACGCCAAATCATTACCAAAAAAATCAACAAACCTAAAAGAGGAACAATCATTTGTATTCCTATTGTCAATATGTTTGGTTTTATCAATCAATCCAGACAATTTCCTGACGGAAGAGATTTAAACCGTGTTTTTCCTGGAAGTAAAAAAGGTTCTTTGGCTAGCCAATTTGCTTATCACATGTTAACAGAAATAATGCCTCTAGTAAATTATGCTATCGATTTTCATGCTGGAGGGGCTGGCAGATTTAATGCTCCGCAAATACGCATCGAGCCTAATAATGCTGAACTAAAAATTTTAGCCGATGTGTTCAACGCTTCTTTTACTTTATACTCAAAAAACATTACAGGTTCGTTTAGAAATGCAAGTCAAAAATCCAATGTAAAAATGCTGTTGTTTGAAGGCGGAAAATCATTAGATATTAATAATGCTATTGCAAATGAAGGATTGGAAGGCGTAAAACGCTTTTTAGAACATCTTGATATGCTCAACCCAAAGCATCGTTTCATTAAAAGTAAAGAAGACAGTATTTACATTGAAAAATCGACTTGGATTAGAGCCAATTCTTCTGGTTTATTACACAATGCTGTTGAAATTAATACTTTTGTTAAAAAAGGAGCAACATTAGCAACCATCACTGATCCTTTTGGTAAATTTGAACGAAAAGTAAAAGCGCTAAATGATGGTTATATTATTAACGCCAATCATTGTCCTATTGTTTACCAAGGAGATTCCATTTATCATATTTCAAAAACAATCGTTAATGAATAACACCAAAAAAGAATTACGCTCAAAATACAAAAACCTGCGAAAACAACTTTCTGAAAACGACACCGAAGAAATGAGTTTAGCCATTGCCAATCAATTACTAAAACTTCCTATTTGGGAGAAAACTTATTTCCATGTTTTTTTACCCATTCAAGAACACAAAGAAATAGATACGGAATTGATTTTACATTTACTCTCAGGGAAAGACAAAGAGATTTTGATTTCGAAATCTGATTTTGAAACCAGAGAAATGACACATTTCCTTTTAACCGATAATACCAAAATAAAGAAAAACGAATACAATATTCCCGAACCCGTTGACGGTATTGAAGTTCCATCTAAAAAAATAGAAGTCGTTTTTGTGCCACTTTTAGCCTTTGATAAAAAAGGACATCGCGTGGGTTACGGCAAAGGTTTTTACGATAAATTCTTGGGCGAATGCCAAGCCGAAACTATTAAGATTGGTCTTTCTTTCTTTGAAGCCGAAGAAACAATTGATGATGTTCACGAAGGCGATATGCAATTGAATTATTGTGTGACACCTGAAAGGATTTACATATTCAACTAAAAAACAAAAAACCTGTCTTGTTGTAACGAGACAGGTTTGTATTTTTTATAGCAAAATTATTAATGCTTATGAAATGCCTTCTTATTAAACACAATTAAAATCCCTACTCCAGTAGAAATTGCCATATCGGCTACGTTGAAAATGGCATTAAAAAAGGTAAAATCCCTTCCGCCCCAAACGGGTAACCAAGCTGGAAGACTACCTTGCCAAAACGGGAAATAAAACATATCGACTACTTTTCCATGAAAGTATTTGCCGTAAGGCTGATTAGAAAACAAGGTAGCTAATTGCGAACTGCTATCGTCAAAAATTACTCCATAAAAAACAGAGTCAATAATATTTCCAAAAGCTCCAGCCAGAATTAAAGCAATGGCTACTACTAAATAATTTGTACTGTGTTTTCTTTCAATAGAATCCCACAACCAATATCCAATTCCACCAACGGCAACTAAGCGAAACAACGTAAGAAACAATTTTCCGTAAGCTCCAGGAATTTGGGTTCCCCAAGCCATTCCTTCATTTTCTATAAAATGAATTTTAAACCAATTGAAAACCTCAACTTCATCTCCTAATATAAAATTAGTTTTTACATATATTTTAGAAATCTGATCAACTATTAATACAATGAAAATAAGCAGATAGGCTTTTCGTAATGACATTTTAAAAAATTTAAGTGCGTAAAAGTAATAATTTTATCAAAAAAAACGCTCCTTATGGAGCGTTAAATATTTTATAGTAAAGGGTGATTATCTTTGTAGATTTTTTGCCTCAATACTCATAGTAGCATGAGGAACAATTTTCAATCTTTCTTTACCAATTAATTTACCTGTTACTTTACAAATCCCGTAAGTTTTGTTCTCTACACGGAATAAAGCGTTCTTTAAATCGCGTATGAATTTCTCCTGACGAATAGCTAATTGAGAGTTTGCTTCTTTAGACATAGTTTCACTACCTTCTTCGAAAGCTTTGAATGTAGGCGATGTATCATCAGTACCGTTATTCAAATCATTCATGTAAGCGCTTTTTATCAAATCTAAATCGGCTTGTGCTTTTTCAATTTTCTTTTGGATTATCTCTCTGAACTCTGCCAAGTCGGCGTCTGAGTATCGTGTTGCTTCATCTACCATAATCAATGTTATTTAGTAATCGTTATTTTAGTTTTAATGTCATCAAATTCAATTTCTGTGCCATTCTCAATTTGAGCCGCAAAAACCAATTCTTCGGTTAATGTTTCTGATTTGATGTATCCATCATTTTCATTTACTGCTGCTTCTAAAACAGCGTTGTTTTGCAAAGAAACTTTAATTTTATCAGTTACTTCAAATCCTGAATCTTTACGGATATTCTGGATTCTGTTAACTAACTCTCTTGCTATTCCTTCTTTTTTTAATTCTTCTGAAATTGTGATGTCAAGTGCAACGGTAATTCCGTTTGAATTAGCAACCAGCCAACCCTCGATATCCTGAGATGTAATTTCGACATCATCTAATGATAAAGTTACGTCTTTTCCTGCAATAACAATACTTAAGCTTCCTTCTTTGTCCAATTGACTGATTTGTTCTGCAGAGAAATTTTGTATCTCTTTGGATATCAACCCCATATCTTTTCCAAAACGGGGTCCAAGTGCTTTAAAATTAGGCTTAATCTGTTTTACTAACACTCCCGAAGCATCGTCTAAAAGCTCTATTTCTTTCACGTTTACCTCTGCTTTTATCAGGTCAGAAACCGCCTCGATTTCAGCCCTCTGACGCTTGTCAAGTACTGGTATCATTACCTTTTGCAATGGTTGACGCACCTTAATCATCTCCTTCTTACGCAGTGATAAAACTAGTGATGAAATGGTCTGTGCTTTCTGCATTTTGCTCTCTAACGATTTATCAACAAAGTTTTCAACGTATTTTGGAAATTCCGCCAAATGTACACTGTCAAATTGTTCCGTAGATGTTGCCAATGTTAAGTCTCTGTAAAGCTTATCCATAAAGAAAGGAGCTATTGGAGCACTCAATTTACTAACCGTTAACAGACAAGTATATAGCGTTTGATAAGCCGCAATTTTATCCTGAGCATATTCGCCTTTCCAAAAACGACGACGACACAAACGAACGTACCAGTTACTTAAATTCTCCTGTACGAAATCAGAAATAGCACGAGCAGCTCTTGTTGGCTCATAATCTGCATAAGATTCATCTACCAATTTAATTAAACTATGTAGTTCCGATAAAATCCAACGGTCAATTTCAGGTCTTTCGTTCAAAGGAATCTCAGCTTCTTCAAATTTGAAACCATCTATATTAGCATATAAACTAAAGAAAGAATAAGTATTATAAAGTGTTCCAAAAAATTTACGTCTTACCTCAGCAATTCCTTCTAAGTCAAATTTTAAATTATCCCAAGGATTTGCATTCGAAATCATGTACCAGCGTGTTGCATCTGGACCATATTCAGCTAATGTTTCAAAAGGATCTGCTGCATTTCCTAGACGTTTAGACATTTTTTGTCCATTTTTGTCTAATACCAATCCGTTTGAAACTACATTTTTATAAGCTACTTTATCAAAAACCAAAGTTCCAATAGCGTGAAGTGTGTAAAACCATCCACGGGTTTGATCTACACCTTCGGCAATAAAATCAGCTGGAAAATCTTTGTTTCCGTCAATTTTATCTTTGTTTTCAAATGGATAATGCCATTGTGCATAAGGCATTGAACCTGAGTCGAACCAAACGTCAATCAAATCAGCCTCACGCTTCATTGGTTTTCCAGAAGCCGAAACTAATGTAATTCCATCCACCACATTTTTATGCAGGTCGATTAAATCATAATTTGTTTCGTCCATATTTCCAATTTCGAAACCTTTAAAAGGATTTTCTTTTTGGAAACCTGCTGCGATTGACTTTTCGATTTCGTTGTATAATTCTTCAACCGAACCAATTAAAACTTCTTCTTGTTTGTCTTCGGTTCTCCAGATAGGCAATGGAATCCCCCAATATCTAGAACGAGATAAGTTCCAATCGTTAGCATTTTTCAACCAGTTCCCAAAACGCCCTTCTCCAGTTGATTTTGGCTTCCAGTTGATCGTTTCATTCAAATCAAACATTCTATCTCTTACTTCCGTGATTTTAATAAACCAGGAATCTAATGGATAATATAAAATAGGCTTATCGGTTCTCCAGCAATGTGGGTAACTGTGCACGTATTTTTCTACTTTAAACGCTTTATTTTCTTCTTTTAATCGAATAGCAATCTCTACATCTACCGAACGTTCTGGTGCTTGATCCGCATCATAATATTCGTTTTTAACATATTTACCAGCAAACTCACCACCAACATTAGAAGTGAATCTTCCTTGTAAATCTACCAATGGAACTGCTGTACCATTTTCGTCCAAAACCAACAATGGCGGAACTTCTGGAGTAGCTTCTTTAGCTACTTTAGCATCATCAGCACCAAAAGTTGGAGCCGTATGCACAATTCCTGTTCCGTCCTCAGTTGTAACGAAATCTCCTGAAATTACTCTAAAAGCATTTTCTGGATTTTGATACGGTAAAGCCCAAGGCAATAATTGTTCGTAGCGAATACCTACTAAATCAGCTCCTTTGGCTTCGGCTATAATTTGGTATGGTATTTTTTTATCTCCTGCTTTGTAGTTTTCAAAATCAGCAACTTCTTCAGTTGCAAAAAAGCCTTTACTGAATTGTTTTCCAACTAAGTTTTTAGCTAAAACAACATTAATTGGCTCAAAAGTATATTGATTATAAGTCTTTACTAAAACATAATCAATTTTTGGACCAACAGTCAATGCTGTATTGGATGGCAACGTCCAAGGAGTTGTCGTCCAAGCAAGGATATGAAAATCCTCCCCCGTCCCCTCCGAAGGAGGGGAGACAAGGCCGAAAGCTTTTTCAATAGTATTTTCCACAGCGCCTCCCTTTCCTTTGGAAAGGGCTGGGGATAGGACTTTAAACTGAGCTACAATTGTAGTATCAGTTACATCACGGTAAGAACCTGGTTGATTTACTTCATGCGAAGACAATCCTGTTCCTGCTTTTGGAGAATACGGCTGAATTGTATAGCCTTTGTACATCAAATCTTTGTTATAGATTTGTTTCAAAAGCCACCAAACGCTCTCCATATATTTTGGTTTATAAGTAACATACGGATCTTCCATATCTACCCAATACCCCATTTTTTCGGTCAAATCATTCCACACATCGGTATAACGCATTACGGTTTTTT